>JAUUMM010000028.1:0-27039 GCA_030839365.1 Collinsella sp. | reverse complement strand
GCGGGTGGTTTCTGATGCGGCGCGCTGCGCGCCCCGCACAGGCTAAAGCCCGTAACGCAAAGAGGCCCGCAAAAGCGAGCCTCTCAGGTAACAACAGATATGTGATGCAGTAATTACTAGCCGCAGAACTTCACCATGGTCTCGACCATGGACTCTTGCCTATAGACAAAATGTCCAGAAGCAAGGAGATGAAAGAGTAAGGACAACGCCCTCTAAAAGAAGGCCGTATATGAAGATTGCATATCCCTTTTGCCTTCATATACTCAAGAAGCACCCCTCGAAGCGCTCCTGAGAGGCCCCCTTGGATGCAACCCAGGGGATCCAGATTCTGGTAGACATCGGCACAGCAAAATCCTGCCGCGCAGGCACGAACGGACATCTTGACTCCCAACGCAATGCGGGGCGCCCCAAGACACCCCGCCACGACAAAAAACTAGTTCTCGTAGACCAGCGGGTGGCCCCAACTGCCCTCGATCTTGCAGGTCTGCGCTGCAAAACCGGCAGCGAAGTCCAAGCTCTCGCGAATTGCGGCCTCGCCGCACTCGCCGGCCTTCTTCTTGGAAAGATAGGTGACCAAAAACGCCGTCAGCAGTGAATCGCCGGCCGCCATAGCGTCTTTGAGCTCCTCGGGCGCCACGGGCTTGATGCCCTGCTCGTAGAAGTTTTCGCCGTCATAGGCGACGGAGCCCTTGCTCCCGCGCGACGCGCATACGATTTGAGGGCCAAGGGCCTTCACCCACTCGAGCTTCGCCTTGATATCCTCCAGGGAAGCGTCGCCCATGGACATAAAGGCGTACGTCACAAATGGCGCAATCTGCTCGAAGTACTCGTCGGTGGAGTCATCGGAGAAGTCGAAGCTGATAGGCACGCCGGCAGCCTTGATCTTGGGGAGCTCGCGCTCGGTGAAGCAGTAGTTGCCGCTGTGCACCAAATCGAAGCCGCTGACGTACTCGGCGGCGAAGCGGTCTATCACGTAGCGCATGTCGCCACGTATGCCGCCTTCATTGGAGCCCAGGAAGATACGGTCCCCGGTCTCGTCAACGGTCACGCGAGCGGCGCCGTTGACGCCCAGGACCTGCTGGCAGCGAAGAAGCTCGACGCCCTCGTCCTCGAGCGATGCTATAACGTGCTCGGCCTCCTCATCTGATCCGAAGATTCCCATGTAGGCGCTGCGATCGACGCCGAGCTTCTTGGCGAAGACGGCGAAGTTAACTGCATTGCCGCCGGGATACATGGTCTTGATGTGCTCGTACTTATCGACAACGTTGTCTCCAAAGCCAAGCACGCTTATAGGATAGGCTGCCATGGTTATCTCCATTCAGGTAAACCGCCGTGGTTACGGCGAGCAGACGGGGCGCGAGGGATTCGCACGTCTCAACGCGCCTCGCGCCCCGTTTTAAAATCGCTAGTACTTCTCGATGCCCATGTAACGACGCACGTCCGGGTGATGGTCGAACACCTTGCCGCGAGCGGAGCGCAGCTCACAGTTCATCGCGTAGAACAGGATTGGATCAAGGAACGCGCGAACGCTCGCCGGTACTTGGTCCATGCCGTACTCCATGGCGTCGAGCACCATAAGAGTGTCGGTATGGGTCTCGAGGAATGCGAGGGCGCGCTCATCCATGGCTCGGCACTCACTAGAAGACATCTGCAGGAAGTAGAAGACTCCGGGCTCGGTCACCTCGAAGGGGCCGTGGAAGTACTCGCCGGAGTGGATATAGGCGCAGCTCTGCCACTGCATCTCCATAAGCGAGCAGATAGCGAAGCCATAGGCCTGGCTAAACACGGGACCGGACCCCAAGATATACAGGAACTTGTGGTCCTGGCACAGGGCGGCAAAACGGTCGCAGAGTTCGGCGTTGACCTTCTCGCGAGCTGCAGGCAGGATCTGGTCCATCTTGGCGATGCCTTCGTACATGTCGGCAAGGTCGGCATAACCTTCCTGCTGATCCAGGAGCTCGGAAGCGAGAGCCAAAGAGATGCCGGCGGGCACCTCCGCCTGCGGAACTCCCTCGCCCCACGGATATACCCAGCACGTCCACTCACCGTTATCGATGCCGGAACCCGCGTTGTCCGTCTGCACGATAACGGTCGCGCCCGCCGCCTTGGCGATCGAGCACGCATCGATTACCTCGGGGGTGTTGCCGGAGTGGCTGCAAGCGATGACAAGGGACTTTTCGCCCAGGCGCTTGGGACGCATGATATCGAACTCGCGGGCGGTATACGCCTCGCTGGCAAACGTAGTCGCCTCGCGCTTGAGCAGCTCGTGGGCGGGCAGCAGGTCGATGAGGGAGCCGCCGCAGGCAACCCAGAAGACGCTATCGAAACCGCCCTTTTCAGCGATTGCGTCGGCGATAAGATCATGTGCGTTCATTGTTATTCTTCCTTTCGATACGGCGGACGAATCCGCCAACGTTTACTGCGAGTCTTCTCGTCAAGCGTGTTGACTTCCCCACGCGAATGGGAGCTACGCGCTAGTCGACAAAATACCTCTCGAAGGCGTCCATGTTGTGCCGGTCCGCTGCTGCGGGATCATCGAAATACCTTCCATCGGTGATCTCCTGACCAAGATAGCCCTCGAACCCATGCGCGTTGAGGACGCGTACGAAATCGTCCATACTGTGCTTTCCATCGCCCCAAACCAGATGGCCATATGGGTCGCCATCAATGAAGCGCATGTTCCTTATGGCACCATCGCCAAACTCAGCAAACCACTCTTCAAGGCTCTCGCCGGCGACTCCCATAGCGGTAGTGTCCACCATTGGAGTAAGGTGCGGGCTGGCTACTTGGTCAAGCATGCGCCTGGCGTCCGCGAGTGTAACCACCAAGTTGCTCTCTTCCGGCCTCAGGCTCTCCATGCAGAGGGTCACGCCGTGCTCGCCGGCATAGTCCGCAAGAATCGCCAAGTGCTCGGCAGAGCGCTTCCAAGCCTCCTCGCGGTCCTCGTCCCAATCGCCCCAACCGGAGTTGATGGACATATACGGGGCGCCGAGCACCTCGGCGAGCTCGATGCCGTGCTTAAAGTAAGCGAGGCTCCGCTGCGCGTGGAGGGGCTTTCTGGCAGCGTACTGCCACGGATACACCACGTTCTCCGGACACAGGGAGCTCACGGAGAGTCCGCGGGACTCGATCTTGCGGCGAAGCTCGTCGGCCTCGAAATACCCCGTGTGGTCCAGCGTCACGTGCGGCTCGGCCGCCCAAAGCTCGATGGTTTTGAAGCCAAGGCGCTGCTGAGCATCAAGGAAGTAATCGAGCGACCACATGATGTAGTGAATGTTCATGCCGGCGACCTGCTCGCGACGCAGACGGGGTGTGGAAGCGCTTAAATCCATGCTGGGCACCTCCTACATCGGCAGTAGGCCGGAGATCACAGTCGCGACCAATCCGAACAGAACCATGAAGATAAAGAACTTCCAGATGGTCTTCCACCATTGCCCGAAGGAGATCTTCGCCACGGCAAGACCCGCGACGGTCATGCCCGCAACGGGGCTGATGGTGTTGACGGTCTGGTTCGCGAACTGCAGAGCGGTGACGGCAGCCCCGGGATTGAGGCCCATAAGCTCGGTCAGCGGGCCCATGACGGGCATGGTGAGTGCAGCGAGGCCGGAGCTGGAAGGAACCAGCAGCGAAAGCAGGCCGAGGACGATGTACATGAAGGTGGTATAGATGAAGGACGGAGCGCCCGCAAGGAGTCCGACGAGCCAGTTAAGAATAGAGTCGATGATCATTCCGCCCTCTGCGACGACCAGGATGCCGCGGGCGATGCCGATGATGCAGGCTGCGTAGGCGAAGTCGGCGATTCCGCGGACGAACTCCTCCGCAATGGTCTTCTCGTCCAGGCCGCCGAGTATGCCGGCAAGAAGGCCCATGGCCAGGAACACCATGGAGATCTCGTCCATATACCAGCCCTGGGTAACGAGGCCCCACACGATAACGCCCATGCCGACCGCGAAATCAATGAGGACGAGCTTGTGGCGAAGCGTGAACTCCTCTTCGATAGAGGCATCGGTGACAGAGAACTCGATGCGCTTCTGCTTATCGTCCTCATAGGTGATGGAGGACTTGGGATCGAGCTTGACGCGGCGCGCGTAGCGCATGGCCCAGAAAATGCCCGCGGCGGTGAAGATGACCCACAGGATGGCGCGGAGCCAAAGCTGGGGATTTCCCTCGATGCCGATAACGCCCTGGGCGATCAGCACGTTGAAAGGATCAATAGTGGATGCGCAGTAACCAAGGTTGGGGCCGAGGAAGCAGATGATGAACGCGGTCATGGAGTCATACCCGATGCTCAGCATGATGGGGATGAAGATCGCGTAGAACGGCAGCGCCTCCTCGGACATGCCGAACGTGGTGCCGCAGATCGAGAGCAGGATCATGGAGATGGGGATGATCAAGATGTCCTTGTTCTTCAGCTTCTTGATCACGCGGCTCATGCCGGCGTTTAGGGCGTTGGTCTTGGTGACGATGGCGAACGATCCGCCGATCAGCAGGACGAACGCGACGACATCGGCCGCAGCCTGAATGCCCTTGGCGGGAGCCTGCAGGACGGCATCGATGCCCTGTCGCAGATCGACGGTCTCCCCCGTCTCCGAATCGGTGTAGACCTTGTCGACCTCTTGGTACGTTCCGGCTACGGCGACTTCTCGCTCGCCCGCGGCCGTCTGAATGGTCTGGCGGTCGAACTGACCCGATGGGACGATCCATGTGAGCACCGCGAAGAACACGATCAGCATGAACGCGATGGTGTACACATGGGGAAGCTGGAGATGGAATCTGCGCTTGGGCTTCTCCTGTTTGGCATCCGGCATTCTTAACCTCCTGCCAGAGCAACGATGCTTGCCAAAAATCCTTCACGTATAGGCAAACATCTTAGGTTGTTCTATGTATAACCTGCATGAAGGCGTCGGTCAAGAAACATATTAGGTTGTTCTATAAGTGGTAACTTTTACGCGCTAAACGGACCTGCCGCGGCAATACGAGAACAGCGCTGTGTGAGACAGAGCCGCTAGATATCGAAGCTGTAGCGCGAACCCACGTAGTACTGTCTGCCATAGCAGAAGCGCTCTCCGTTGGAATCGAGAAAGCCCGCGTTCATGAAGAACAGCGGCTCCCCTACTGGGACCTTGAGCTCGCGGGCGGCATCAATTCCCGCACGGGCGATCTCCAGCCTGCAGGGATCGGACGAGCAGGGATACCTACCCGTACGCTCCCCCACGGCCTCGAATATCGAACAATTGGAGAGACCGATATCTTTGAGAAATTCGAATCCATCGACAGGATAGTAGTTGTTCTCGAACAGGACCGGCACGCCGTCTGCGGTACGCACGCGTGAGACCAAGATGAGGTCAGAGCCTTCATCCAAGCCAAAGAAAGAAGCGAGGTCGCGATCGGCGGCAACGGTCTTGCGGGCAACGACGCGAGCGCCCGCCTTCATGCCGTTTTCAGCGCATGCTTGGGTAAAACTCTGAACATCGTCCTTCTGATGCACCTTGCGAATTATCTTTGTCGCGGTCACAAACGTACCACGCCCCTGCCGCTTGGTGAGATACCCCTCGCCCACAAGCTCCTCTATTGCGCGGCGAACCGTGACCCTTCCCACGCCGTACATCTTAGAAAGCTCAAGTTCCGTTGGAATCTGCGAGTCAACGGGATATGTCCCCTGTTCGATATCGCTCTTAAGCAAATCGAGCACCTGTTGATACAGCGGGGCGGAAGAGCCCCCATCCAGATGCGCATCCACAAAAACTCTCCCTTTAAGGCGTTCGCGATCTCAACGACTCCATTCTACCGCACACGGAAAAATGAGGTTAAACACATAGGGGCCCTGCATGTTTGAGCGTATCGGGAATCTGGTCGCTGATTTCGTCCGCATTTGCTTGCGAAAAACCAAAACGCTCCTCGCGCTTGGCGAACACGGTGAGGCCCGCCGCCTTGCACGCAGCGATCGATGATGCTCGTGTGATGTTGGCTTCCTTCCTTTGCTTGCGAGGCGCGTCACTCGTCCTGCTGAGCCGCGGGCCCATCGTTCGGCGTGGCCTGCCTGCGCGGGGCATGCCGGGAATTGATGTAGTCGTATGCGTAGGCGATCTCCGCGACGGGGACCTCCACGTGGTAATGGGCGGAAATGTCAGAGAAGCTCGTGCGGAATGCCTCGACGAAATCGTTGTGTTCATTGGCGAAGCGCTGCTCGTCTGCGTAGTTCTCGATGGGGCTTCTGGTCACGAGGCGCTCCACGAGACAACACAGGTGCACGTAGAGCCCCATGCTCACACGAGCGCCAATCACGTCTCCGGTGAGCTGCTGGAGCCGCTCTGCGGCACTCTCGATTTCGCCGAAGAGCTTGTTGGGGTTAAGGATTGTGATGGACTCGACCACGTTCCTGAGGGTCATGTTCTTGACGAGATTCTGGTGGAACGTGCGCAAGCTGTCAGCGTCGAGCAAGCGTGCGAAGGCGCGGTCTATCTGGGCCGTTCCTTCGCCGGCGATGAGTTCCTCGAGCGAAATGAACGGGACTCCGTCGGCGTGCGGATTGTCCGTGCCGATGACCGAGCGCACGTTGTACTGGGAGAAGGCGGCATCCTCAGATCCGTTATTGGCGAGCTGCCGCCAGTCAACGGCGACAAGCCGCGCGGGGGACTCGCCAGGCAGGCTCTGCGCCACGAGATCGCGGATCCGCGCAGCTGCGTCAAGTCCGCCTTCGGAGCAGAAGACAATCGCGTCCGGTCGGGCGTTGCGCGCCACGATGTGATAATTACAGGTGCAAGCTGCCGCAGCATCGTCGAGAACCTCTCGCACGGAGCGACCCGCGATAAGTCCGGCGCCAACCTCCACCGCAAGGCCGGTAGAGGCGTTGTTTATGATGCCGAGCGTCATGCCGGAGGTGGATTCCAGACTCTTATAAATATCCTGGAGCGATCCCATGTCCACGAGGATGACGACCTCGTCTGCGTAGGAGAAGCGGTCGATGATTTGCTGAAGAGGAACAGCGACGTCCGTAACCTTCTGGTCGTAGGGCATGTCGATGGCCTCGAAGACCCTCGTGTCAAGAATCCGATTGGCGGCGTCGGCGATGCTCGTGGCGGTCGAGTAGCCATGACTGAGGACGATACCGACGCTCCGACGACGCTTAGACGGGTCGAGTGCGAGTGCCGCATGCGCAAGGACGAGCAGACACGTGAGATCGTCGAGTGCGATGCCGAGCGTGGCCTTGAGTTCATCAGCGATGCAGGCGCAGACAGTAACGGCAAAGCGGTTGCGCTGGGCCACGACGCCGCGCATGCCGGAAAGCTCGCTTGCATGGGAGCTCTTCCAACGCGAGAGGCTTGCGGGCGGCCACAGCTGGAGGCAGATGCCCTGGGCGATTAGATGCGAGCTCTTTCGGGACAAATCGATCGAGTAGAGTTCGTTCACGGAAGTGACGACGCTGTCGGCGATCTGCTCGTATGCGTCGGACTTCGAGCGGCCCGGGTTTTGCCCGAACGCCAGGTAGTCCTCGAGGTCGCGGGCTCGCTCCACCAGCTGAGCGCTGCACGCGCCCCCATCAAGCGTGCCTTCGCGATAGCTCTCGTATGGCTCCAGCATGGCGTCGAGTACATGCCGTGCGCGGTCGTCCGCCTGGCTTTGGATGCTCCGGGTGGTGTCGATGAGCTGCATGTCGTTCTCGCTGCGCTCGAGTGCGGAGCCGGCAAGGATTGCGGAGGGAAGCTGGTAGGTGCGAATCTCCAGGCTGTCACCCTTCGTGTCTAGATAGGCCTCGGCGCAACAGTTGGTGATGCAGTCGCGCAGGCCGCGTACGTTCTCCTCGAAGTTGGTGCCGGCGAGGGCTCGGAAGGCTCCGCGACTTATGAGGATGTCGCGTCCTATGCGTCGGCCCTCCTCCTTGAGGAAGTGGAGAGTCAGTTCCTCACGCTCCTCCTGGGTGCGCTCGCGCAGAGACGGCACCTGGGCGGACATGGGGATGCGACGCGTGAGGCTGCGGCACTCGGTACTGTCTGCCTCGTTTGAGGTGGCAAAGATAAGGCGCACAGCAGGGGCTGGCACAATGGCGCCCGCCTGTGCGGAGGCCCACTCCAAGAGCGCGTCCTGGGCAGCGGGTGAGAGGGCGTCGACGTCCTTGAGATAAACGATGCCGCCGCTCGCCCGATCTGCAGGCCCGCCATCTGCGCACAGGTCGTGAGTGAGCGCGCGGGCATCGTCTGCGTAATGCGAGCAGTCGATGCTCACAAGCTTGGCTTCCTGCTGCAGAACGCCGACGTTCTTGCCGTATTCGAGGGCAAGTTCGGCGAGTAGACCCTTGCCGGTTCCCGAGGCGCCACAGAGCAGGATGGGCAGGCCAGCTGGCGGGTACTTGAGCGCGGCGCAGAGCTGGCTGATGCAGGGCGCAAGGCTCAGCTCGTGACCGATTGCGCGGTCGAAGTCGAGTCGCTCGCCGTTTCCGAGCGTGGCGAAGAGCTGCTCGACCGAAGGGTAGGTGCTACGCTCAATGCGAGACTGGAAGAAGCGTTCGAGGGAGCGGCGGTGGAAGTAGCACACCGGTCGTGCCCCTGCTTTCACCACGAGGCCAGCGCGCACGAGCTCGTTGAGATACTGACTTGCCAGGCTGCGCGAGATGGCGAGCGAGTCGGTTATAGATGCCGTGGTGAAGTGGTCGAGACGGTTCTGGATGCGCCCGCCCCGCGTGCTGCCAAGCTCGCGCGTGATGCGATCGAGGTAGGCAAGCAGGTCTTTCTGTGTCTCGGGGATGTTCATGCGGCTGGTCCTCCTTTCGTCCCACACCTTACGGGCGGGGTGGTGCTCGGGACGGGTTGGCGCCCGCGTTTTGTCACGGGCACGTGAACTTCGGCACTCCATGATACATCTGTAGTGGCATATGGCGACTTCTCGACACCTGCGCTCGACACAGCGAGCGGCAACAGCGCTGTCCGCCGAGCGCCTCACGGGCGTATCCCAACCGTAGGAGTGCGCTTTGCCACCTTTGACTGCCTCCCTGTCGGCAAGCGGCTCGCCGTTCGCTCCGTCTCTGACCACATCGCTCGAATCGACTCTGCCGCCGGCGCTGTGGTGGCCGTCGTGCCCGCAAAGGTCATCAAGCAGGCCGACGAGGTCACCGCGGGCAAGGTCTCCCTCGTCGACGCACTCAGGAATCTGTAGGCGAGGCCCCTAAGGCCGCCTCGCTGTCGGCAGCCCGGGGCCATGTGCCATCAGGGCACAGGACGAGTCCGGTCGCCGGAATGCGGCCGGACCCGTTGTTCGCGTGTTTTGCTGGGGGAGTCGCTGTGGCGACGAGGTTCACTGGCTTACTTTTCCTGTTCGCGCAGCCCCTTCGCCAAGGCTATGTTGGACAGTTTGAGTTCGCCATTCGTTACCGTAACAGCAAGCGAGTGGCCGAACTTCTCGCAGACGCGTGTCGTGAGTGCGGTACCGTCGAGGTAGAGGACGAGGATGTTGTCGTCAACGATGAGCTGCAGGTGGTAAGAACGCCCGGACTCGAGCCAGACTGGCCTCCAAAGCCCCTTATCCATTACGCGGAACCACTTGTAACAGGGGCTCTTGTCGAACGAGAGCCGATTCGCGTCGAGGTCGAAGCGGTATTCGTACGACTCGTCGGTCTCGAGATTCTTGTAGGCTCGAATTGAGAAGTCGCAAGCGTCCCTGAACGTCACGTCTGCCTCGAAGCAGAAGATCTCGCCTGCGTTTTCGGTGATTACGCACTCCGTTCGTTCGTGGTCTCCGCGAAGCTCGATATCCGGGACGGCATCAGGGCACTCGAACGCATCCTTTATGCTTTGGGGAGGGCGAACGCCGAGGGTGCCATTGGGGCGCTGGTACACCTCATGGGGCATAAACGAGCCACCCCAAAGCCAGTTGGCCCGGTCATCGTCGTTCTCGCGCGTGGGGACCCAGCCGGACAGAATCCTGCGCGATCCGTCGAAGGCGGTCCGTCCGGCGTAATACGCCCTCCCGTCGAAGGCGTCATCTCTCGGCTTCTCCCACGGACCGTAGAGATCGCGGCTCATGCGGTAGACGATCTTGTTCTCGTCGCTGTACTCAGAGTAGACCAGGTACCACCAATCGCCAATTTTAAAAATGTCTGGCATTTCGAACATGGTGTAGAGGCCGGGGGCCCAGAAGTCGCCCTTGAACTGCCAGTGCTCGAGGTCCTTCGACGTAAAGTGAACGAGCCTGCCAGTTTGGAGGGTTTTGGAGGGGTCGTCTCCCTTACGCGTGCCCAGTACGAGGAGGTATTCCTTCCGGTCGTCATCCCATATTACGAAAGGGTCGCGCCAGTTGCGCCCATCGTATCCTGGCTGAGGCGTGAGCTCTACTGCAACGCCCGTCTTTTTCCACGTCGCATAATCATCCGAGCAGGCCTTCGCCTGCATGAGCACCTGGGACGTTTTGCCTTCTCGCAGGTAGTTGCGGTTGAACCCGGTATAGAAAGCGCGTACCTCCCCTTTTGCCTCGTAAACGGTTCCGGCGTAGATGAACTGGTCTTGGTCGTCTTCTCCGCCGCGGGGGATCGCCGTTCCGTGTTCCTGGTACGTCACGAAGTCCTGGGTGGTCGCGAGCGACCACCCAAAGGGCTGTCCTTCGGCAAGCGGAGCGGGGTCGCGCGTGTCACGCTGGTGGTATAGATAGAACGTGCCGTCCTTGCCGAAGGGCATGACGTCTCCCACCCACACGTCCTTCGGTTGGTAGAACAGGTGCTGGTTATTGGTCGGGACTTTGCGCATGTCTCGTCCTCCTTACTGTCGCGTCTTTCCTATTCGTCTTCTTCGTCAACGTCCGGAGTAAGATCTCCGAGGTAGACGAGCTGCTCTTTGGCTTGGGTGACGACATGCCTCACCACATCGGGAGTAAGCTGTCCGGCGTGGAGCGAGAGCTCGAGGGCCACGGGAAGGTTTACGCCGGTCACTATGAACGCGCCTCGCGGAGCCGAGCAGGCTACGAGCTGGTTTACGCTGCCCTGAAGGATGTCGGTGAGAACGAGGGTCTCGTCATCTTCGGCGATGCCCTCGAATGCGCTGGCGAGCTTCTCCTCGAGCGGGGTTTCGTCTGTAAACGCGCAGACAACCCTGATGTCGTGCCCCGGTCCTATGATGGCCTTGAGCGTGTCTCCGAGTCCGGCTGCCAGGCCGTAGTGCGATGCAATGATGATGTGCCTCATAATGCGTCCTTTGTGGGTTGGTCTAGCCCTAGGCTAGGCAGCAAGAATGCCGAAAGCCGCGCACACCCACGAGATGATGAGGATGCCGAGGACAATCTTGTTGATGCTGACCTTGCGCTTGACGAGGGCGTAGACGATGGCTGTGGCTATTACGGGCAGCATGCCGACCATGATTTGGTCGAGGATGCCCGTCTGGACGTCGAGCGTGACGTCACCCATGGTGAACGTGAGACCACACGAGACCTTGATGACGGTGGGGATGAGCGCACCGACGACCATCATGCCAAGTGCCGACGTCGACTCGGTGAAAACGGACATCTTCTCGGCAAGGGTCGTGAAGAGCTTGTCGCCGAACTTATAGCCTATGCGCCAGTCAAAGAGCTTCCATACGAAGATGGCGATGGCGACGGCGAGCCAGAGAAGCACGCCGACGGGGTTTCCCGCCTGTCCCATGTAGGCGGCGATGGAGCCGAAGATGGTGGGAATGAGGATGGCGAAGATCGTATCGCCGACTCCTGAGAGGGAGCCCATGAGGCCAATCTTAAGGTCTTGGACCGCGTCGATGGCGTCATTGTGCCCCTTGTCCTCCAAGGCTAGGCCGGCGCCGAGGAGCAGGCCGCTTACCTGGGGAGTCGCATTGTAATAGCGATAGGTGCTCAGAAGTGACCTGCGGTAGCCCTCCTCGTCTCCTGCATAGATCTTGCGCAGGGCGGGTTCGGTTGCGAACATGACCGCCGGGGCACACTGGGACTCATAGTTATAGATGGACGCGCCGAGCATCCAGCGGCGGCCGCAACGGTCGAGATCGGAAACGGTGAGGACTGGCTGGTACGTTCCGTCTGCCAGGCGGGTTGGCGCTTCGTTTGCCTTGGTGGCGTTAACTTCGTTACTCATTCTTCCAGACCTCCAGCGTCGAGGGCGTTTACGGACGGATTGCTGTGCGACTTGTAGTACTCGATGGCCGCGGCGGCACCGAGCAGGGCAATGGGGAGAATGCTTATCTGCAGGTAGGCGGCCAGAACGAAGCCAACGATGGCGTAGGCGATGAATTTCTTCATTGGCATGAAGGACAGAAGCATCGCAAGGCCGACGACGGGGAGGATACCGGCGGCGATGGAGAGGCCGGTCGTGAACCAGGAGGGCATGACGGAGAGGAAAGCGTTGACGGCATCGGCGCCAAAGAGCAGTACGGCAAACGTGGGGATGGCCGCCGTAAGGCCATAGAAGACCGGACCGAGGAAAAGTACGCTCTTCATCTGCGAGTACTTGCCCTCTTCGGCAAAGCGCTGCGAGGTACGCCCGAGGAAGCCGTTTGCCGTCTTGGCGATGACGTCGAGCTGAAGGCCGAGCATGCCGACTGCGATTCCGGCGGCAACGCCGACGCTCGCCTCCTGACCCGAGGTGATGGCAACGACGGCGCCAATGATGGCGGCAGTGGGATAGTCGGGGACGGAGGCTCCTCCCATGGCCGCCACGCCCAGGCTCATGAGTTGGACGATGGCGCCGACGGCGAGGCCGGTTACGGGGTCGCCGAGCGCAAGTCCGACGAACCATGCTGGCGTGACGGACATGTTCGTGAGAATTTGTCCCGCGTTCTTCTCGGCTCCGTAGATGAAGGCGATGAGTGTAACGACGGCTATCTGGATGATGGATGGTGTCATAAGTTCACTCCCTTGCTAAAGCGTGATGATGCTGGAGAGCTCTACGGGCTTGTCGGCCGGCACATAGCGAACGGTGATGTCGCAGCCGGTGCCAGCAATCGCTCGATATGCGGGCAGCTCGTCTTTGGTGACGTAGGCGCGACTGCTCACCTGGACGGCGTCTGACCCCTCTTCGGGAAAGACTGTGCCTCCGACCACGAGTGTGGGAACAACCTGGCCCGTCTGTATGACGTCGAGGATGGTCTGGGGGTCTCGCGCCACGATGAAGATCGTGTGGTCGTCGTACTTGCCCGCCCGATAGTTCGTGAGAGCCGTCTCCTTGTTGATAATGGAGAGGGCGACTCCCGAGGGCTTTGCCATCCGCATGGCGGCCTTCTTGGTCGGGTCGTTGGCGACGATGTCATCGATGACCATGAGACGCTGCGGACGGAACTCGGGTACCCACTGGGTTGCCACTATGCCGTGTAGCAGGCGGTTGTCGATGCGTGCTGCGATGATGCTCATGTGATGTTGGCTTCCTTCCTTTGCTTGCGTGACGCGTTTCGGCATGGCCTGTGCCGAAGCGCGTCATTCGTCCTGCCGGGCCGCGGACCCGTCGTTCAGCGTGGCCTGCCTGCGCGGGGCATGCCGGGAATTGATGTAGTCGTATGCGTAGGCGATCTCCGCGACGGGGACCTCCACGTGGTAATGGGCGGAAATGTCAGAGAAGCTCGTGCGGAATGCGATCGAGGTAGGCTCTGTGTCTCGGGGATGTTCATGCGGCTGGTCCTCCTTTCGCCACACACCTTACGGGCGGGGTGGTGCGCGGAACGGGTTGGCGCCAGTGTTTCGTCACGGGCGCGTGCACTTCGGCACTCCATGCTACATCTGAGTGGCATATGGCGACTTCTCGACACTCGCGCTCGACACAGCGAGCGGAAATGGCGCTGCCTGCCGAGCGCCTCGCGGGCGCATCCCGACCGCAGAAGTGAGCGCGAAGGCTCGTCGAAGTGCTGGGTGGGGGACCGGCGGTCTGGATACGCGGTTTCGTTCGGCGAAGGCGGCGAGGCGAATGGCATGGCGAACGTACGGGTTTGACGTGAACGGGTTGCCCGTGGCGGCGTGGTATCGGGAGGAGACGGTCGAGCAGGTGCTCGCGCCGCTGCTCGCCCGTCTCGCGCGCTCGCATCAGGAGAAGGGGTCGCAGGCCCATCTCGGCAACCCGGTGCGTATACGCTATTGCGACCGGGACGGCCACGTGTCGCGAACGGATATCGTCCGCCAGGTGGACGTCGCGCCGCGAAATGCAGACTCGCCTCAATCGTCGGTAAGGGGTGCCGCGGGCGATACGATGGAATCCACGGACCGCACCGCGCCGCCGAGATTGCGACGCGAACGCAGGCGATGCGCCCGAAAAACTCCTCCGCGCATGTAGGGCGAAACGCCAGATTGGAGCTCCATGAACGATTTCTCCTTCTACTCCCCCACCCGCTTTGTCTTTGGGCGAAAAGCGACCGACAAGGTTGGGGGACTCTGTCCGCCTCCGGCTACCGCTGAGCGCTCATTGTCTACGGCAGGGGTTCCGCAGTTCGCTGCGGAACGCTCGTCCGCGTGAGGGCATCGCTCGATGCCGCGGGCGTGGAGCACATCGGGCTTGGAGGGGTGCGTCCAAACCCCGAAATAGGCTTGGCACGAGAAGGCGTCGAGCTCGCACGGGCAAACGACGCCGACATCATCCTGCCCGTGGGCGGCGGCTCCGTCATGGACTGCGCGAAGGCCATCGCACTGGGGCGGTATACGACGGCGACGTATGGGACTTCTTCCGCAAGCGCGCCGTTCCCGCCGACCGCATCGACGTCGCCTGCGTGGTGACCATCCCCGCATCCGGTTCCGAGGCCTCTAACTCCTGCGTTATCAGCAACGACGAGGAGCACCTCAAATGCAGCATTAACACGGACCTCAACCGCCCGGCCATCGCCTTCCTCGACCCGGAGCTGACCTTCAGCCTGCCCGCCTGCCAGACCGCCGCGGGAGTGACCGACATGATCGCCCATATCATGGAGCGACTCTTCTCCGGCGAGCCCGCCGTGGGCGTAACCGACAACATCGCCTGCGGGCTAGTGCGCGCCGCGAGGGAGGCGGCGCCCAAGGTGATGGAGAACCCCGATGACTACGACGCCCGCGCCGAGATCATGTGGGTGGGTACGCTCGCCCATAACGCCCTGCGCGACGGCGATTGGACCTGCCGCGGCCTTGAGCACGAGCTATCCGCACTGGACACCAAGATCACGCACGGCGCCGGCCTCGCCGTCATCTTCCCCGCCTGGATGCGCTACGTATGGCGAGAGCACCCTGAGCGCTTCCTGGAGTTCAGCGCCCAGGCCCTTGGCATCGAACCCATCGATTCGGACGCGGACGAGCTCGATGTGGAGGTAACCCCCGAGCAGGCAATCGAGTACGCGGTCGAAGCGACCATCGACGAGCTGCAGGATTTCTTCGTCTCGCTGGGAATGCCGCGCGCGCTATCGGAGTTCGGAGTCACCGAGGACGATATCGAAAAGATGATTCCGGGCCTCAAGATCAACCGCGGAGAGCTCTTCGGCAGCTTCAGGAAGCTCACGCTGGACAACGCGAGAAAGATTTACCGCAGCGCACTCTAGGAAACAGATGCCAGTCCCCCACGGGCGAGCAGCACGGCGGCCCCCGCAAACCAGAAACGGCGCCGCTCCCGCGACGCCGTCATATTCCCTGGTGCCCCCGGGCGGATTCGAACCGTCGACACCCGCTTTAGGAGGTCGTGTACACTCATCTCAACTGTGGTTTTCTGATTTCATGTGGTTTTATATAACTGCACGTAAAACGGTACTTTTTACAGAGTCCGTGCTTATGGTTAGAATTCTCATTCACCCCTATTTCACCCCTTTCATAGTTGCAGGGGTGAAATCTTTGCGTTACGCTCAGGGCCAAGGCTTGCGGGCCTTGGCCCTGAGCGTAACGCAACCGATTACCACCAGAGGCACCCATGGAGCACAGAATCAAACCGAACGCCAAAGGATACGCTGAACCCGTCAAGGGAAGGCCGGGCGTATACCGTCTCTACTTCTCCTTGGGCAAAGACCCCCATACGGGGAAATATCTCAGGAGCCCGAGACGCACATATCACTGCAAGAGCAAGAACCCCAAGAACTGGCCAAAGGAATGCGAGAATGCCCTCAGCGCCTACCGCACCGAGCTTGAGGGCGTGCGAGAGCACGAGAACGGTGCACGCTCCGTTGCGGAATACGCCGAGGACTTCCACGCCATGAGGGCGAGGTCTTTCAAGTCCCCGTTAGCCTACGCACGAGAGGAAGACTACATACGCCACATCCGCGAGTTGTTCGGCGACATCCGCCTTTCCGATCTCCGGCCGGACGATATCAGGCACGCCTATGCCGACGCAAAGAAGAACGGCATGTCTGATGGCGAGTTGCACGGCACGCACGTCAAGCTCCGGCAGATTCTCCAAGACGCCGTTGACAACGAGATTATCGGACGCAATCCCTGCACCCCGGTAAAGCTCCCCAAGCCGACCTACCGCGAGCGCAAACCGCTCACTGCCGAAGACGCGTCTCGCTTCCTCGTCTGCCTCTTGGAGGAGCCACTTTCCGCCAAGGCGGCAGGCACCATGATCCTACTTCAATGCGGCCTCAGACGCGGGGAAATGCTCGGCCTCTCTTGGCGGGACTATGACCCAGAGGGACGTATCTTGAGAATCGACAAGCAGTACACCAACGACAAAACGCTCCGCCCTCCCAAGTCTAAGATGAGCAGGAGAACGATAGCGTTGAACAGCACGCTTGCCGATTACCTCGACCACTGGAAGATCGCCCAGCGCGATCAACTAGAACGCTACGGCCTCGATCAAGACGGTGATACGCCTATCGTCAACGGCGTGAAGGTCGTTGAAACCGAAGACGGCAAACACGCTGTGGTGATTAATGTCGACGGCCACAACTTCGACCGCTGGTTCCGAGACTTCTGCGTTGACAACAGCTTCGGAACCTACGAGAACATTACGAGAACGTTCATGCGCAACGGCAAAAAGCGCATCAGGGGAACCGGCTACAGCGGCCTCGTGCCCCATGCGCTCCGGCATACGCAAGCGACATTGTTGATAGGGGAAGGTGCCGACGTAAAGACCGTGCAGGCGCGTCTCGGCCATGCTAACCCCAACACCACGCTGGCAATCTACTCGCACGCCATCGAGGCAAACGACCGCAAGGCGGCGGACGCGTTCGAGAGAATCCTGAACGGGAACTAGAGCCCTTTCAATTTCATTGAAAAGGAGTCATGCTTCGTGTATCATTCGGGTTGTACCCGATAACCACCCGATGAAAGGAGGCCCGATGGGACTCAACCCCCTGGGCTCCAACAAAAAGGCTCGCACAACGCTCGTTTTCAGCGAAAACGTAAAGCTCTTGGAATTCAAGAACGCAACCTCAGACATCGCCTCCGTACGCAACTCCTCTCCGTCTGAGACGATCCTAGCTTTGGTGATGGAGAGCACGGCTTCGACTTCCAAGGCGCGAGACATCGCCCGGACGATGTACGCCGCCGAGAAACCCCGTTGCCTAGACGGTTTCGAGCTCTTGTTCCAAGACCTCGCCGCCAACGGTGAGCTCGGTCGCGATTCCGAGCCCATCGTCAGGAGTTTTCTCGAACTCACGCTCGACCTTGGTCTGAGCATCGACACCACCGATGATGACGCCATTCACCTCGTCAAGCAATGGCGCTCAATCGTAAACGTACTTGAAAACGCAACGATTCGCGATGAGCCCGACACACTTCTTGCCGCACATGACGCGAGCCAATTCGTCACCGCCCTTGAGGCGCCCTGCGCCATGCAGGCAATCCCCTGCATGCTCTCTTGTCTTCTTAAAAACTGGAATGTGCTACGCGTTCAATCGTGCACCTATCGTGCCCTGTGCTGCTTCGCGCGCATGGCCTTCCCCACGCGTAGAGGCATAAATGAGACCGCCGAGACCCGCCTTGCGTTCCTGCGCACGGCGGATAAGTTCTACGCGAGCGGAGAGGAGGGCAGCCTATAGGCAAGAAGCCAGCCCGAATAACACCAGCAGCCCACCCGCCCCCTCAGTCCGCCAAGATCGATGGGGCCGGGCAGGCCACACAGACAGGATTTTAACATGAACAACACTGTTGCTCCCGAAGCGGGTGTCACGCCCGCTCCCTCGCGCATCGTTCTCGGTCGCGAACGCCTTCTCGATGTCCCGGAAATCTGCAAACTCACAGGCCTTGGCGAGGCCACAGCTTCTAAGCTAATGAAGGAGACCGGCCGCTGCTTCAAACTCCACAGTCGCCTCTACGTAATTGAATCGAGCTTCTTCGCCTATTTACATGAGGTTGAGGTGAACCAGCCGTGCAGCCTCTAACCTCCCCCATCCCCCAGCTTGAATTCGAGGACGCCGTTCTCGATAAGCATCTTGGCCTCATCTCGATGGACAAGCCCAAAGCTGTTTTTGATTTCGAACCCGCGAATAGACTCCTCGGTGGGATTTATCCCTGTCAGATGACCGCGATCGCCGCCGTCCCCGGCGCAGGGAAGACCACCTTGATGTGCCAACTCGCCGACGGTGTCGCGGCCAGCGGCATTCCCGTCATTTTTGTCACCGAAGAGCTTCCGGCGCACAAGCTCGTCCACAAGAGCCTCGTCCGTCTTAGCGAGGGGGCGCTCACCCTCGGGGATATTCCCGATAGCGCAATGGCTGTCGAGGCTTTTGAAGCGGCGGTCGAGCGCTACCGCTCGGAAATCGCCCCCAACATCAGTTACGCTACAGTCGCGACCGTCGCGGACATCGGCAGACTTGTCGGGGAGTGCATCCATGCTTGCGGGAAAACCCCCGTCGTATTCATTGACTACCTTCAGCTTTTGGCAACGAAGGCAGCCGCGCCGTTCGCCGATGAACGCCTCGCGATAAACGACTGCGTCACTCAACTCCGAGCCGTCTGCAACACCTACGGCACTTCCATGTACGTCGTGAGCAGCGTGTCTCGTGAGTTCTACGGATCGAAACCACCCTCACTCAAGATGTTCGGAGGCGCATCTACCGTAGAGTACTCCTTCGACAACGCCCTTTACCTGCATGAGGACAAGGAGCGCTGCGGCGCTTTCAGCCACAAGGCGCTGAAGCTCACCGCGATCAAGGCCCGTTACCGCGCGCTTGACTCTGCACCCCTCACCTTCGACGGGGCGCACGCTGTCTTCCGCGAGGTGGTTTAGAAATGCGCGGCAAACCGCGCGACCAGCACATCAACGTTAGGATGACCGCCGAGGAGCGCGCCGCCATCATGGCGCGCTCCACCTCCTTCGGGATGCCCCCGTCGACGTTCATGCGCGAGGCCGCGCTCCACTGCGACGAGAAGCCGGTGAAGATCGCCGATGCCGAAGAGCTGACGGCGATCAGGGCGTCGCTCAAGAAAGAAGGCGGGCTGCTCAACCAGCTGGTGCGAGCTGCGCATATCCACGGCATCGACGAGACCCTGTTGCCGGGCCTGCGTGTGGCCATATCGAACGTCTCTGCATCCGCATCCAAGATCTCGAAGCTGCTCTCCGAGGCGGCAGACGGAGGCCATAAATGAACGTATTAATACCGTCCGCGCTATCGACCTTGGCGCTCGCCGTCTTCTGCTGTCCGGCGATCGCCCCGCTTGCCCAAAGCCTGCTTGACGGGTGCGGCGTCGTCGCCATACCGGAATTCGACATATCACTCATCCCGCAATGGTGGCTGTCTGGCAGCTTCCTCTCCTGCCCCGTCGGCACCCCAGCCGTCTTGCTCGCCCTTTTCCTCGCCTCCCTATTGTTCTTCAGCAGCGAAGCGGCAAAGGACCGCGCCGAGGACGGCGGGGTCCTCGGCGCGGCGCGACTCAAGTCGGGAGGCGAAGCGATAAGGGGGTCCTCGACGTGGGACGGCAAGGCCTCCCCGAAGGAGCGCGGCCTAGCCTACGGCTTCCTGCGCGGGAAATACCTTTTCGAGCCGGGCACCTTCTCCCTTATCGTGGGCTCCACGGGGTCGGGCAAGAGCCGTGGCATTCTCATCCCCTCCCTCGACCTGCTGACCTTCGGCGATGGCGGCAACGGATCGGAACCGCACTCCGTTGCGCTCAGCGATCCGAAGAATGAGATGCTGGAGCTGTGCGGCGAGGAGCTTGAGGATCGCGGCTACAGCGTCCTTCTCCTCGACACGCAAAGCCCCATGAAGGGCAACCGTTACAACCCTCTGACGGCCCTCGTCCGCTTCATCGACGCCGGGCTCACGCAGGAGGCGGAGCAGGCGGCCGACTCCATGGCGGCGGTCATCGTGCCGGACGACAGGGGCGCTGGGAGCTCCCACTGGGTGGAGTCGGCGCGGTCGCTGCTCTCCGCCCTCATCCTCCTCACCGCGCTTCACGACTCCTGCCCGGCCGAGGCGAAGAACCTAGCGACGGTGAATGAGATCCTGTGCCGCGGGACCGAGGGCGCGGGCGCTGACCCCGCCAGCGGGCTCAAGGCGCTGTTCCGGGAGCTGCCCGCCGGGCACCCCGCCAAGGCCCGCGCCTCCCAGTTCCTGTCCAGCGGCGGGAACGAGATGCGCAGCATCCTCTCCACGCTCAAGGTGCGCATGCGCATCTTCTCGTCCGCCCCCATCGCGTGGATGGTCTCCGGCGATGAGATCGACCCGGAACGCGTGCTCACGGAGAAGACGGCCCTCTTCCTCCACGTGCTCGACGACGACAACCCCTACAACGCAATCCTAACCATCCTGCTGGACTCGCTGTGGGCGACCGCCCGGATCATCGCGGAGGCGAACGGAGGCGCGCTCGACAGGCCCTTCACCGTCATCGGCGATGAGTGGGGGAATCTCCCAACCGTCAAGAGCCTCCCATCCGTCCTGAGCCTCGGGCGTTCGTATGGCTATTTCTGCCATACCGCCGTCCAAAATCTGGCGCAATGGAACCGATACGGCGAGCGCGACGGCCGACCGAAGATCCTGGCGAACTGCGCGGTCAAGATCGCCCTCAAGCTCGGCGAGGCGGAAGACCGCCAGTACTTCACCGAGCTGGTGGGCAAGACCACGAAGCACACGAAGGGCACCAGCGCCAACAGGGGCGCGAACGGCACCAGCGGCGGAACGAGCTTCAATGAACACGCGGACGACGTGATCCATCCTTGGGAATGGACCACGAGGTCGCCAGACAAGGACGGCGCGATCGTGGTCAAGCAGGCGATGAACGGCCTCCCCGCCTCCCATTCGGGGGCATTCGAGATCCCCCTCGTCGACTGCACGGAGACGCCGACGAGAATGCACTTCGACTTGGGAACGCGCGAGCATGAGCGGGCAAAACGCCAGGAATGCCAACGCAGGCTGACCGAACGTATCGAGGCCCACGAGGGCGACCCCATCGCCATCTGGTGCCCGGATTTCCCCGAGACAGACGGCACCGAGTTCGATGAGGATGAATGGGGCGCGCTGTAACGCCGGGAAGGAGCAATGATGACCGCGATCAAACAGGTCAGCGTCCACAGCACCCGCCACCTGAAAAACGTCGAGTCTTACCTCGACTGGCACCGCGATAAGGCGCTCGCTCACGACACATTCAACATCATCGACGAGGACAGGGCCTTCATCGAGATGGATGAGACGCGGAGGAGCGCGGGTCACGACGTCCCTGGGAAAGCCAATAGCCGCTGGACCCCGATCGAGCATCAAGTCGTGGCATTTAATGCGGACGAATGCAGCTGCAACGGTGGAAAGATGACCCCGGAGCTCTGCATGGAATACACCCGCGAGTACGTTCGCACGAGGTACGAGGATTACGAAAGCGTGCTCGTGCTTCACCTCGAACACTGCACGAGCGACAACACGGACCGCTATTGCTGTCATATCGCCATAAATCGCTCGAACATCCAGTCGGGGTTGCGTCTCGATGAAGGGTCTGCCCGCCAAGCGGCCAGGGCGCGCGTGGCAACCATCCGCGCCCTCGACGAGAAGTACGGCCTGAAGCAGCTCGAGCGCGGCAAGGCTAACTCCCGCGTGCACGGCAGGCAGCCCGGCTCCGCCGAGCGCGACATGGCCCGCAAGGGGCAGGCCGAGCGCTCCGAGAACGAGCGCGTAAGGCGGACGGTCGCCAAGCGCATCGAGGAGGTGGGGCGCATGCCCGACTGCCCCGACCGCATGGCCGAGCTGTCGCACCGCCTCGCGCGGGACGGCATCAAGCTCAAGCGCTCGAAGGGCGGAGACCTCCAGTACCGCTTCCACTCGAAGTCGCTGGGCGGCGAGCGCAAGGTGAACGGGGCGAGGCTGGGCTACGTCACGCACCGCAGGACGGGGCGCACGATCCGGTTCACCTATCGCGGAGTGATGCGCGCGATAAAGCTGTGCATGCAGCTGTACCGGACCATGGACTACGTGACGCGAGACATGTGATAGATAGGTTTCCGCAACAGGCGGAAACCCCGAGAGGCCTCAATCGCCTACGTGCGGTCGGGGCCTCCTTCGTGATGGGAGCGAGCCGTAGCGAGCGGCCCATCACCCGGCGGGAGCGAGCCGTAGCGAGCGGTTCGCCGCCCCGCCCGAGAGGGCGGCAAGATGATTCTGTGCAACGGAATCCGTATCTTGCCAGCCCATCGGAATGGTGAGCGGAGGGCTTCCGAAGGCGACCCTGAGGGAGCGTTCGGGGGCCCGCAGCGAGAGCCGACGGCGCGCGACACGGCAGAATGGTGGAGACCTATGGGAGCCACCGAATGCAGCCGTTCGCGGGCCGTCGGCGGCGTGAGCGGAATGCGGTCGGAAGGCGACCTTGAGGGAGCGTTTCGACCGCGTGCAGCGAGAGCGAGGCCCGCCCCGCGGGCCGAGCGGGCGGAGGGCCCCTTGTGGGCCCGGAGCACCGCGCCAGAAGGCGCGGCTCCCCGTAGCCGTCACAGCCTCCGCATCTTCCCTCCCCGCGTGTCCGATTTACAATTAGCGTACGGCCCGGCAGTCGACAGGCATTCCGATTGTTGGGGGCATCACGTGAAGCAGGCTGAGGCGATTATGAGTGAGACACATAACCCCGCTGATTGACCCGATTCACGCGCCGCAGCCGTTCTTCGAGAGGATAACCCCACCTCAAGTAGAGGCAGGTCGCCTCATGAAGCCGCGTCTTCCTCGAAGAAATCCTTGTCGGGCTCTTTGATTTCGAGCGTCGCCTTGGTGCTGACGCCCACGCCGTAGTCAATCATGAGCTCGGCGAGGTCGTGGCCGTCCACAAGGACGATCTTTTGAGTGTGGATGCCCCTCGCGTACTCCCTCGCCCCCGAGGAGAATTTGGCGGTGGTGATGAACAGGCCGCGCGAGGCACCCTTGCCGGAGAGCGCGCCGACGAACGCCTGAATATCGGGCCTGGTGACGGTGCGCGACGGCTCCCACCTCTTCGCCTGATAGTAGATGGTGTCGAAACCGAACCTGTCCTCCTTGACCGTGCCGTCGATTCCCTCGTCGCTGCTCTTCGGCGTGACGGTCACGGATTCCTCGCGCTCGCCGTAACCCATGGCGAGGAGGATCCTTCCGACGAGGTATTCGAAGAAATACGGGCTCTTGCTCATGATCATGGCAAGCAGGTCCTCGATAAGCGCCTCGCGCATCTCACCATAAGAGGCTTCCATCGTTTCCATGGGGGACATCTGCTCCTGGGCCGCGTCGTCTGGGCAGTTGTCCTTGTCGGCGCTTTTCTTTTTAGAGGCGTAGCCGTTCTTCCACGCCCGGAACGCCTCGCACTCCTTCATGAGCTCTTTCGCGGTGAACGGACCGTCGTGATTGGACAGGAAGACCCGCCCGGAATCGGTGATGAGGTAGGTGCCCTTCTTCTCCCCGTATTTGACGAGCTTGGCTTTTTCGAGATCGGTGATGGCCCAGTAGAGGCGGTTGTAGAAGCGCAGCTGACCGCTCGACAGCCGCTCGGCCTGCTCCTCCTCGGTGAGCGAGAAGTGCTCGATCATGTCCGCCTGGATCTCCTTGGAGGAGACGAACCCATCGTGCTTGCTAAGTGAAACGAGGACGGGCTGCATGAACTCATGCCATTTGGGCATCGTCATGGCTATTCACCGACTTTCTCTGCATACAGTTTGAACAGGTGCGCGACGATCTTCTCCTCATCGCCGTTGAAATCGACGCCGTAGGCGGCCTCGACTGCCGCATCGAGGGCCTTGTGGGCGCGCATCAGGTCAGGATAGAAAACGGCATTGGAAGGAGAGTACATTTTCGCAAGAGAGTCGTCCGGATGGTTTGAACGAGCGTCAAGGACGCCACGCGCCGCGGACTCGACTTCGGCACGGCGGTCCGCATCACACTCGGGGAAGATGAAGCTGTTATAGACAGATGGGTTGTATCTGTAATCGCTCTTCAACCTACCTGCCACCGTCTTCACCCATGCCATATGCATCTTGGAGGCGAGCATACCGAATGCAAAAAGGCTGTCGGTGGGAATGAAATGGAGCTGATTGCTGGGAACAACCTCGGGGCCAAGATAGCCAATCGGCAATATTTCCCTCCCCGCGCTAGATACTTCGGGAAAAGCGAGGTAGGAACTGGTTGGCTTCCTGCGCTCGATGAAGAGGAATGGGGTATCCGCCCCCTCCCTAAACGCTTTTGTGGGGCTTGCCGCTCTGGCAGCACGAACGGCATTGAGCCGCTCCGTTATCTCGGGAAAGGCGTATCGAGTGATGTCCACGCCCTCAAACCAGAGGCAGTAGCGATCAATGTTGTTGATGAATTCTCTGGCACCGTAATAGGGATGAATCACCTCGGATAGCTCGGGATAACGAGAAATCAATTCGTCTTTTTCCTCCGGAGACAAAACGAGGTTTCCGCCATCCACTGGCTTGCAGCCTTGGACCATTGGAGGCATCCCCGGATTAAGCGGCTTCCCGCGACCTGCGATAAACACATTAGGAGCTGCCGATAGGTAACCGTTAATGTTGGAAACGGTCTTGACGGTTCCATCGGGGTAGAAGAGCTTCCTACTCCCATGAGCATCGTATGAGAATCCAATAATCACGCAGTGCACATGAGCCTTATCAGCCGCCTCGTTATCCCAAATGAATGAGCGATAAGCGAAATTGATTACGACGCCGTCGTCAAACAGTCGCTTCCACGTTGGTTCAACTTGCTCACCTTGAGTGATGCTGTTCGTCGAGACGAGACAGGCGTGGCAGTCCTTGCCCTTCATGAAATCAGCGGCCTTTTTATACCAGCCCACGCAGTAATCGCACTTGCCCCACTTCTTTTCTGAGGCGAAAACATATTCGAGGTCAGAGGTTTGTTCTCTCGTTCTCACGGATGAGCCCAAGAACGGCGGGTTTCCCACGAGGTAGGTGAGGTCTGAGGGGAACACCTCGGCCCAATCGGTCGTGAGGGCGTTTCCCTCGCGCAGATTGTCGAGATTGCGCAGCGGCAGGAAGTCGAACTGGTAGCCTGGCAGGATCTCCTGCGTCTTGCGCAGCATCTGCTCCTCGGTGATCCACAGAGCGGTCTTCGCGACCGACACGGCGAAGTCGTTGATCTCGATGCCGTAGAACTGGTCGAGCGAGACGCGGATGGGGTTGTCCAGCACGCCGAAGAGCGCCGTCTGGTCGCCATGCTCGTCCTCGATGATGCGGTTCTCGATAATGCGGAGCTGACGGTACGCCTCGGTGAGGAAGTTGCCGGACCCGCAGGCGGGATCGCCGACCGTGATTTTCGAGATCTTGTCGTGCAGCGCCTCGAGCATCTGCTGGCGCTTAGCCCCGGACCTCTCGCCCTCCGCCGCGTGGAGCTCGGCCCACAGCTCATCGAGGAATAGAGGTCTCAGGCAGCGCTCGATGTTCTCGACGCTCGTGTAGTGCATGCCGCCCGCATGGCGCGTCTCGGGGTTCAGGGTGCCCTCGAACACGCCGCCGAAGATGACGCCCGAGATCTCGCGCCAGTCGAAGCCTCGCGAGGCGTCCTCGATCGCGTCGGCGATCTCCTCGGTCATCTGGGGGATGACGATGGACCGGTCGGAGAAAAGGCCTCCGTTGACGTAGGGGAAGGCCGCTACATCGTCGTCCGCGTACTCGTCGCGCTCCTCGTAGGGCGTGTCGATGGTCTCGAACAGCGTAGCGAGCTTGCGGCGCAGCTTGCTCGGGTCTCCCTTGCAGAAGTCGCCGAAGGCGAAGTGAGATTGCAGCAGGTCGGCGTCCTCAGCGTAGAGCAGGAAGATGATGCGGGTAATGAGGACGTTGAGGGAGCGCTGCTCCTCCTCGTCGGTGTCGATGTGGTGGTACTGCTTGCTGATGGCGTCGTAGAGGCGCGAGACGTGCCGCCCGGCCTCGACGGATAGCTCCTGCTCCTTATGGAGGCGGCTAGACTCCTTGGAGGTGAGGAAGCCCAGGAGGTAGAGGTGGTCGGGAAGTTCCTCCAGAGAGAACTCCTGAACGGTGTCCTCGGGCCTCTCCTCGTCGAGGTCGTAGAGGCGGAACGTCTCGAAGTTGCACGTCATGAGCCAACGGGGGCGCTCGGAGTAGGGCAGGTGCTGGGCGTACCAGGTCGCCTGCTGATAGGGGGTCTCGAGACCTCCGTTGCGCGGCTCCGGCTTGTCGAGGTCGATGCCCACGGACTTCTGCTCGCAAAGGAAGTGGTGGTCGCTCACGAACACGTCGATGCGGCGTCCGCGCACCTTGCGCTCGAAGTCGACAAACGTGGCCATGGTACTCGAAGGAACCCCGAGGACGTTAACGAGCAGATCCTGCCAGAACTTGGCGGTGTCCTGCTGCTCGTTGTTTTTGCCCTCGGGAACCTGTTCGAGAATCGACCGCCAACGTTGCACAAATTCCTCAGCGTCAGATTTGGTGCCAGCCATAAAGACCTCCATCAAGATGATTGCCATCAATTCTAAGACAAGTGACACCCCGGGCGGTTTTCAACCCTTCCCACAGCCTACGGGTGAAATGCAGAACCCTTCGGCTATGGAAAGCGTCGAAAACCGCCTGCACCGCATGTCAACTTGATGGATTCTTCTCCATAGAACATTCTTTCACCCCTATTTCACCCCTTTTGGATGAAGAAGGAAGGATGGATATAAAAATAGGTCAGAGGTTTAACGCCTCTGACCTGCGATTTTAAATGGTGCCCCCGATACGATTCGAACGTACGACACCCGCTTTAGGAGAGCGGTGCTCTATCCCCTGAGCTACGGAGGCAT
>JAUUMM010000072.1:0-2773 GCA_030839365.1 Collinsella sp. | reverse complement strand
CATCGACCTGCGCCGATGCCCCCAACGTGGACACACATTTTGTCCTATAAGCCCCCTTTGTGGTGGTTTTAGGTGGCGTTGACGGTTAGGCCTGGAAGGTATCTCGGTCGGGGGCGAAGGACTGCATGGCCGCGATGGTGCGGTCAAAGAGCTCGGGGAGCTCCCAGCCCAACATCTCGGCGCCCTGCGAAATCACGTCGCGCGAGCAGCCGGCGGCAAAGCGTTTGTCCTTGAACTTCTTCTTGAGCGACTTAGTCGTAAAGTCCATAACGCTCTTGCTCGGGCGCATGATGACGGCAGCGCCGATCAGGCCGGTGAGCTCATCGCAGGCAAACAGGATCTTTTCCATCTGCAGCTCGGGCTTGGGCAGTGAGGTGTTGAAGTCCGACGTGTGCGTCTGGATGGCGCGAATGAGCTCGGGAGACGCACCTTCGCCCTCAAGAATCTCGGCAGCATAGATGGTGTGGTTAATGGGGTCGTCCTCATGCTCCTCCCAATCCAGGTCGTGCAGCAGACCGACGATGCCCCAAAACTCCTCGTTCTCGGGGTCGAACTCGCGCGCAAAGTAGCGCATAGTGCCCTCGACCGTCTCGCCATGGGTGATATGGAACGGGTCCTTGTTGTGCTCATTGAGCAGTTCGAACGCGCGGTCGCGGGTGATTCCGGCGGTAAGCGGCTCTGCCATAAGAGACTCCTTGTGCTCGTGGGTATCGATAAGAATGAATACTACTAGAACAAGAAAACCACCACAAAGGTGCCTGTTCCCTTTGTGGTGGTTTTTGGCGCGGATGGGTTAGTTGAGGGCGGCTTGGGCTAGGCGGGCTTCGGCGGCCTCCTCGGTGACGCCAAGGGCCACGGCGAACTCCTCGATGGAGCGGCGTTTGGCCTCCTTGAGTACGCGCATGTAGTAGGAGCTGGGTTTTTTATCAGCTTCCTCGGCCTGGCGAATGCGGTGCATCATGGTCTTTGCCACGCGGACCGTCTCGGGCGCGCCCAGCTTGAGCTGCTGCTTAAAGTGTGTCTCCTCAAGCGAGCTGTTGCGCTCGGTAAAGGTGTCGCACTCCAGCTCGTCATAGTGGCTCAGCAGGTGCTCGGCATCTTGCTGAGAGATGGCGGCGTGCAGACGGTCGGCCTGCGCCACGGGGTACATGAGGATCGTCTGCGCATGTCCCTGCTTGGTCTCGAGCAGCAGCATGGGCTGCGGTGTGTCGTCCCTAAAACCGACGACGGTGCAGACTCCCTGGCCCGGATGAATGACGTGTTGACCGATTGAGAACATGCTACCTCCAACTTATACGAATTTACGTATGTCTAGAATAACACGCTGACGTGCGCAAACCCGTACTTTATGCAGGAA
The DNA here is from genome assembly GCA_030839365.1 of Collinsella sp. Lineage (GTDB taxonomy): Bacteria > Actinomycetota > Coriobacteriia > Coriobacteriales > Coriobacteriaceae > Collinsella. Next base: position 1,416 of record JAUUMM010000072.1, on the reverse strand, counting down.
AAGCACACAACTCTGATAGGTAAGAGTATTCGATAACAGACGCAGCTCATTCACACCTTTATGCATTTTCAACGCCTGCATAATCTGCAGGCAGACCGGCATCTTTGAGTGACTCCATACAAGCTGTAGTCATTTTTGTGCATATGCAATATCTATTAGCTTTACCCTGCGACAGTGCCCGTCGCTTGTGATAGAGTGCTACAAACTCTGGCTTTTGCCCTACGAGTGACCAAGAGCTCGGGGGCTTTAACACAAGGAGGATCTATGCCCGAGAAGATTGAAGAGCTGGTACGCGCTGCGCTTGCTGCGGCCCAGGAGGCCGGCGACCTTTCCGCATTTGAACTTGACGATTGCGCTATCGAGCGACCGGCTGACACTTCTCATGGCGAGTGGACCTCTACCATGGCCCTGAAGTCCGCCAAGCTGGCCCACTGCGCCCCGCGCAAGATCGCCGAGGCCATCGTTGCCCATATGCCCGAGGACCCCGCGATCGAGAAGGTCGAGATCGCAGGCCCCGGCTTCATCAACTTCTACCTCTCCGTTGCCGTCAAGAATGCCATCTTTGGCGAGGCTCGCGAGAAGGGTATGGACTTCGCTAAGTCCAACGTCGGTGGTGGCCTGAAGACCCAGGTCGAGTTCGTTTCCGCCAACCCCGTCGGCCCCATGCACATCGGCCACGGCCGCTGGGCCGCGCTGGGCGACTCGCTCTGCCGCGTTATGGATCACGCCGGTTACGACATCCAGCGTGAGTTCTACATCAACGACCACGGCTCTCAGATGAACACCTTCGGCAACTCCATCAGCACGCGCTATATGCAGCTTGCCGACATCATCGCCAAGCAGGGCGTGGATATCGACGAGGCTCACAAGCTGCTGATCGCCGACCGCGACGCCTTTGTTGCCGACGAGAACGACGAGCATCCCGAGACCCATCCGTATCAGGACAACTTTGCCGAGACCCTGGGCAAGGACTCCTACGGCGGCGACTACATCATCGACGAGGCCGCCGAGTTCTGGCGCACCGACGGCGATAAGTGGGTCAACGCCGATCCGCAGGAGCGCATGGAGAGCTTCCGCGAGCGCGGCTATGTAAAGATGGTCGACAACATGCGCGACCTTTGCCATGCCGTTAACTGCGACTTCGATCGTTGGTTCTCCGAGCGCTCGCTGTATGTGAAGGACACCGAGGGCGAGACCGCCGGCACCTCCGCCGTCGACCGCGCTTTTGAGAAGCTCGACAAGATGGGCTATCTCTACACCAAGGACGGCGCCCTGTGGTTCCGCTCCACCGACCTGGGCGATGACAAGGACCGCGTTCTGATCAAGTCCGACGGCGAGTACACCTACTTCGCCTCCGACGTCGCCTATCACTGGGATAAGTTCCAGCGCGTCGACCACGTCATCGACATCTGGGGC
>JAUUMM010000027.1:0-28512 GCA_030839365.1 Collinsella sp. | reverse complement strand
TGGACGGCACCGAGCCGTACGCTTGAACTGAGAAGGGGGAGGCCTCGCGGCCTCCCCCTTTTTTGCGTTTACCGGGCGTAAATGACTCATTTACACCAGACGATCTTATCGTTTTTGGTATTGAGCTTTTATTTAAAGAAAATAAATCGAATAACAAGGGCAACTGCTATGACCGCAATGATCAAAAGCAGGATTGTCAGTCGATGCTGCTTGCGTCGTTTACTTGTCGAAACGAAGATTGATTTTCCCTGTTTTGGCGTTTCGAGATAGCGAGCCGAATGCGTCAAGGTTTGCTTTGGTCGAGGACCTCTTTGTCGATGAGTGGCGGATGCTTTCATCGGCTCATCACTAGCTGCGCTGTTTTTAGATAATGGTGCGTCTTTCAGATATACAGGGTCTCCCGAGGCGACGCCCATATGCTTACGTCCCGTTTGGGCATCCTCGAGCGTTTGATATCGATTTCTCGTCACATATTCGGGCTCTGCATCATTAATGGGCTCTTGCGAGATGTGGGGGCGACGGAACCGTGGCGGCTGCGTGGAAATATCTTCCCCCTGCGTCGGCATAAACATATTGTTCTGGTTTTGGTCGTCCATGATGCCCTTTAGCTCGTTACCAACAACGTGTACGCGCTCATTGTAAGCCCCTTGTTATTTGTAGCTGTGGACATACTCGTTATTTAAGCTCTGGTTCAAAGAACCTTAACCTTCCAAAAACCTGAGTCTTACTCACTTAGATATGCTTATAGTACTGGACTCAAAAAACTTTATAGTCGGTGTATATATGAGCACCGGGTGGGCATATATAAGAACGTCAAAAGAAGTCCCAGTCACCTAGAAGATGACTCGGCAGTCCTATAAAGGAGTGGTAAACATGGCAAGCATGGTTCCTTATCGTTCGGTTTTTGGCGTTCGTCCCTCTGCTAGCTCGCTGTTCGATCTGTTTGATGATATGAGTGACCTGGCGAACAGCTCTATTGCCTCCAAGGCGTTTCCCGTTGACGTTGAGGATAAGGGCGATGGCTATGAGGTCAAGGCTTATCTGACCGGCGTCGCCAAGGACGATATCGATGTCGAGCTTAATGAGGGCCGTCTGTCCATTAGCGTGAATGTCGAGGAAGACGAGGAGAACGAGGGCAAGAACTTCCTGCAGAAGGAGTTCAGCTCGTACAGCGCGACGCGTGGCGTATATCTGAAGGACGCTTCGAGCGAGGGTCTCTCTGCTAAGTATGCTGACGGCATCCTGACCGTTACGGTTCCCAAGATCGTCGAGAAGAAGAACGTTACGAAGATCTCCATCGACTAACGTTTCCGATGGTCAGAGCTTTTGAGCCAAGATAAAGGGGCTGGGATTTGATTCCCGGCCCCTTTTGTTTTATTGAGCGGTCTATACAATGGTTGTCGGTTGATACTGACTTGCAGGGCGTATCGAGAGTTTTCGCGATCCTTGGAGAAGGGTGGCGGAGCTACCGACCTCGTCATCCAGGGTTGCGGCTAGAGCTTTGGCATAGCTTTTGACGGTAAGGCTCGGACGATTGTTATCTTGGCTGATATGCATGGCAATGAGCTGTTCGGTGCGATCGGTAACAAGTTCGCGCGCGGCTTCGGCGGCTTGGTCGTTGGAGAGGTGTCCCCTTGCAGACAGGATGCGCTCCTGAAGAAAGCGGGGATATTCTCCCTCGCGCAGCATAGTCACATCGTGGTTGCTTTCGAGCGCGAGGACTCGACAATCTTTGAGGGTGTTCATGGCTTGGCTCGATAGCTCTCCGGTGTCGGTGGCAATGCCGATGGAATCATCGAGGGCATCGAATCGATAGCCGACTGGATTGATGACATCGTGTGATGTTGAGTAGGTTTGCACGTGGATGCCGGTAATGGATAGGGTGTCACCGGGATCGAATTCCTCGACAGGCAGATGCGAAAGATTTTCTTTGCTCGAAAGTGTGCCCCTGCTGGCAAAGAGGGGGCCGTGCCAGTGCTTGCACCAGACATCGAGACCCTTGATGTGATCGCTATGCTCATGAGTAATGAGAAGAGCCGAGACGTTGTCTGCCGAGAGCCCCAGTTCTGCCATGCGCTTTAATGTCTCGCGGCGAGAAAGACCGTCGTCAATCATGATGAGCCCCCGGGGGCCTTCGATGAGCGCGCAGTTGCCTTTTGAGCCGCTGCCAAGGATATGAAGGTGCAGACGAGACATAAGATTCCAAAGGATACAATGGGTGCGAACGAATAGAGGAGGAAGCAAATGCCAACGGTATCTCAGCATTATGGACACCATGCTGCATCGTGGGCTGATGATAAAGCTCTGGCAACGCGGCAGACGGCTGCCCCCGTGGTGCTCATGGTATCAGGTGGTGCGGACTCGACGGCACTGCTTCTTATGGCGTGCACATCAAAGTTGGATATTCAGGATGGGCGTGGTGTAGCTCCCATCGCGCGCGAGCGACTGCACGTGCTGCATGTAAACCATCATCTGCGCGGCAAGGCGTCCGATGGCGACGAGGCCTTTGTGCGTGAGCTCTGCGCGCAATATGGTTTACCGCTGTGTGTGGAGCACGCTTATTTTGATGGGGAGTCGGGCAATATTGAGGCCGCGGCCCGCGAGGTGCGCTATGCCGCGGCGCGGAGGTATGTTCGCGAACTCTGCGCCCAGACGGGGGCACCGCGAACGGCGGCTCGTATCTGCACCGCGCACACGTCTTCGGATCGCGCGGAAACGTTTTTGATGAACGCGATTAAGGGTTCGGGGCCCGCTGGTCTATCGAGCATTCCTCGCCGGAGGAATATCGTGGTGCGTCCCTTGCTCGACCTAACTCATGGCGAGCTTGTGGGCTATCTACAGGTACATGGTCAGCCGTGGCGTGAAGACGAGAGCAATGAGGATATCTCGTATCTGCGAAACTACGTGCGCCATCGGGTAATGCCAGTGGTGGCACAGCGTAATGCGAGCGTGTGCAAGACGATTGGCGCCGCCTGTGAGATCTTGGGTGACGAAGACGCGTTTCTATCCCAGCTGTCGGCGCAGGCGTTTCGAAGCTGCCTGCGCAAGGAGGCGGCGGGCGCGCTAGTGCTCGATGCCAGACGCCTTGCTGCGGCCGAGGTGGTAATCGCGCGGCGCATCGTGCGACTGGCGATTAAGCGCATCGATCCGGACGCTCGTCCAGAGATGCGACATGTGGAGCGAGTCCTTTCCTGCGTTGCCGAGGGCGCCGGCTCGGTCACGCTTCCGGCGGGGATTGACGCACGCATTGAGTTTGGCATGCTGGCGTTTAAGGCGCCGGCGGCTCGCGAGGGCCTGGTCGCGGACTGGGTTACCGTACCCGGTCGTTTGCCGTTGGGCGGGGGACGTATGCTGGTCACAGAACCGATGGCCGTTGAGCCGGGATGCGATATCGTGCGTCGCGCCCGTGAGCTTGCGGCTGCCGGGGAAGTGACAGCTTTGGTAGACGCGGCTGCCCTGGGTTTTGCCGACAGCGATAGTGAGCGGATCCTGGCGGGCTCGCGTGGCAAGATCCCTGTCGAGGCGCGATTGGCGCGCCTGTGGGTGGACGGTCCCGCACCGGGAGACGTGATGTGCCCGTTAGGGATGAGTGGCCGAAGCAAGAAAGTATCCGACTTGCTAGGCGAGGCTCGCATTCCCGTTTCCGAGCGCGCCGGCGTGCCCATGGTGAGGACGGCGCCGGGAGGTGCCGTGGTGTGGGTCGCCGGAGTTCGCGCGGACGAGCGTTTTAAGTGCACGGCCGCAACGCGCGTGGCATATCTGCTTCGTGTGGTCGATGCGGAATAGCGTCCTACGCCAGCTATTCTGTGCGGCGTTGACGGTATTCCCGCGCTGATGGTGCGCGGGCTGGAAAATATACCCCGTGCGCTGCTAGAATGTGTAGTTCGCGTCCATACGGCGGTGTGTGGGCGATTAAGCACAAGAAAGGGTTGTCATGGCTTCTCAACATCCGGATATCGAGAAGGTTCTGTTTACGCAGGAGGATATCGACGGCATCGTTTCTCGCCTGGGCGAGGAGATCACTCGCGACTACGCGGGTAAGGATCTGGTGCTGATCGCGGTTCTGCGCGGTGCCGTTGTCTTTATGGGCGACCTGATGCGCAAGATTGAGCTACCGACCAACATCGATTTCATGGCTGTTTCGAGCTATGGCGACGGTGTGAAGTCTTCGGGCATCGTGCGTATCATTAAGGATCTGGATATCGACATCCGTGGTCGCGACGTGCTGATCGTCGAGGACATTCTGGACTCGGGCCTGACCCTCAAGTACCTGATGAAGAACCTCGAGAGCCGCAAGCCCGCTTCGCTGGAGGTCGCTGCCTTCCTGTGGAAGGACGTTGAGGACCGCACCTCGGCCATCACGCCCAAGTATGTTGGAACCCATTGCCCCGATGCCTTTGTGGTGGGCTACGGCCTCGACTATGCCGAGCGCTATCGTAACCTTCCGTATCTGGGCATTTTGAAACCGGAGGTTTATTCGTAAGATGCCCGACGACCATAACGATAACAATTCCCAGACTCCCCGGGAGCCTAAGATCCCGGGGATGCCCGGAGGCAAGAAGCCCACGCGTACGGGCTGGCTGTATTTTCTTTTGGCTTGCGCGCTTCTGGGCTATGCCTTCTTTAATATGGGTTCCGGCTTTGCCAGCTCCAGCAATACCGTTAAGCTCGCGACGAGCGAGATGGTCAGCGCCATCAAGCAGGATTGCGTCGAAGATCTGACCTATACGGTTCAAGACGGAAGCGTGACGGGTCATTACTGGAAGACAAAAAAGGACAAGGGCGATACGAGCGAGCTCAAGAGCTTCTCTTCGACCTATGTCGGCTCCGATTCGCTTGCCGAGCTCATGGCGGAGCACCCCGATACCAAGTACATCGTCAACACCAACGATCCCGATTTTTGGGGCAACTTGGCGATGAGTGTGCTTCCGACGATCGCCCTTATCGCCATCATGTTCTACTTTATGCGCCAGATGATGGGCGCCAACAACAGGAACATGCAGTTTGGCAAGACCAACGCCAAGACCAACGAGGCCACACGCCCCAAGGTCAAGTTTGAAGACGTTGCCGGAGTGGACGAGGCAGTCGAGGAGCTCGAGGAGATCCGTGACTTTTTGAGCGATCCGGATCGCTATCGCAAGCTGGGCGCCAAGATCCCGCGTGGCGTGTTGCTGGTTGGCCCTCCGGGCACCGGTAAAACGCTGCTGGCCAAGGCCGTTGCCGGCGAGGCGGGCGTGCCGTTCTTTAGCATCTCGGGTTCCGACTTTGTCGAGATGTTCGTAGGTGTCGGCGCCAGCCGTGTGCGTGACCTCTTTAAGGAGGCCAAGTCCCAGGCCCCGTCGATCATCTTCATCGATGAGATCGATGCCGTGGGACGTCAGCGCGGAGCTGGCTTGGGCGGCGGTCACGACGAGCGCGAGCAGACGCTCAACCAGCTGCTGGTCGAGATGGACGGCTTTGAGGAAAGCGAGTCGGTCATCCTGATCGCCGCCACCAACCGCCCCGACATTCTGGATCCGGCGCTGCTGCGTCCCGGTCGTTTTGACCGTCAGGTTACGGTCGACCGTCCGGATGTGAAGGGCCGCGAGCAGATCTTGCGCGTGCATGCCGAGAACAAGCCGATGGACGAGGACGTTAAGTTTGAGAAGCTCGCCCAGATGACCGTTGGCTTCACTGGTGCCGATCTGGCAAATCTGCTCAACGAGTCTGCGCTGTTGGCTGCCCGCCGCCATCGTTCCGTGATCTCGATGGACGAGGTCGAGGAATCGATGGAGCGCGTGATTGCCGGACCGCAGCGCAAGGGTCGCGTGATGACCGAGGCCGAGCGCACCACGATTGCCTACCACGAGAGCGGTCACGCCCTGGTGGGTCACATCCTGGAGCACTCCGATCCGGTCCACAAGATCTCGATCGTCAGCCGCGGCCAGGCGCTGGGCTACACGCTGCAGCTTCCGCAGGAGGACCACTTCCTCAAGACCAAGAACGAGATGCTCGACGAGCTCGCCGTGTTTTTGGGCGGTCGCGTTGCCGAGGAGCTCATGTGCGATGACATCACGTCGGGCGCGAGCAACGATCTGGAGCGCGCAACCAAGATGGCGCGCGAGATGGTCACGCGCCTGGGCATGAGCGAGGAGCTGGGCACGCAAGTGTTTGGCGAGGCGCAACATCAGGTGTTCCTTGGTCGCGATTACGCCGATCACCAGGATTACTCCGAGGAGACGGCGCGCCGCATCGATATCGAGGTCCAGCGCATTATGCGTGAGGCCCATCGTCGTGCGGTCGAGATTCTGGACGCCCGTCGCGATCAGCTCGATCTGATGGCGAAGGTGCTGCTTGAGCGCGAGACCGTCGAGGGCGACGCCGTGAACGCCCTGCTCGACAACGAGTGGAATGCCTACCTTGAGCGCGAGGGCGATATCCTGGCGGCCAAGGAGGAGCGCAATGCCAAGGCGGCCGGCATGCCGACCAAGAAGCGCGTGCCTCGAATGAGCGAGGAGGAGCTGGCGGCTGATGCCGCGGCCTTTGCGCAGGCGGCCATGCAGGAGGATGCCGAAGCCGCATCCGATGATGCTGACGATGACCATGCCGTCGTCGATGCCGACACCGACGCCGACAAATAGTCTTTGTGGCGAAAGCCTCCGCGGGGAAACCTGCGGAGGCTTTTTCTTTTGAGCGATATGGGGCCGTCTGTTGATTGGGGACAGACTTAAATGAGCGTTTTCACGCATTTAAGTCTGTCCCCAATCAACATTGCTGCGGCACTTTGCTCGGCTAAAGCGTACAATAGCGCCTATGCGAAAGGGGAACAGATGATCAACGAAACTATGTATGCTCGCGGTGCGGAAAGCTCCATCATCCGTGAGATTTTTAGCTATGGCCTTGAGCGCAAGGCGCAGATCGGTGCGGAAAACGTATTCGATTTTTCGCTGGGCAATCCGAGCGTTCCGGCACCCGCTGCTGTGGCGGAGTCCATTAAGAAGGCCCTGGAGCTGCCGAGCGACCAGCTGCACGGCTACACGCCCGCACCGGGCCTGCCGCAATGTCGTGCCGCTGTGGCCGAATCGCTCAACCGCCGCTTTGGCACGAGCTATGAGGGCAAAGACGTCTTTATGACGGTGGGTGCCGCGGCTTCGCTCACCTGCGCGCTCAACGCCGTTACGAATCCGGGCGACGAGGTTATTGTTATCGCCCCGTACTTTCCGGAGTATCGCGTTTGGATTGAGAAGGCCGGCTGCACGTGTGTCGAGGCGCTTGCCAACGAGGACACATTCCAGCTGAGCGTGGATAACGTATTCAAGGCGATCACCGACAAGACGGCAGCCGTCATTATCGACTCGCCCAACAACCCGACCGGTGCCGTATATACGCGCGACACGCTGACGCGACTGGCCAATGTTCTGCGCGAGGCCAACGCTCAGCGCGATCCCGAGAATCCGATTATGCTCATCTCGGATGAGCCGTACCGCGAGATCGTGTACGGTGCCGAGGTGCCTTGGGTGCCCTCGATCTACGAGCACACCATCGTGTGCTACTCGTATTCCAAGTCGCTGTCGCTGCCGGGTGAGCGCGTGGGGTGGATCTTGGTTCCCAACACCAATCCGCAGGCTGCCCGTCTGATGCCGGCCGTTGCCGGTGCCGCCCGTACGCTGGGCTTCGTGTGCGCGCCGGCGCTCTTTCAGCGCGTAATTATCGACTGCATCGATGAGCCGAGTGACGTTGAGGCCTATGCACGCAACCGCACCGCGCTTACCGACGCACTAGCGGAGTATGGCTACACCTATGTTGAGCCGGATGGCGCGTTCTACCTATGGGTGAAAGCATTGGAGCCCGATGCGAATGCGTTTTGCGAGCGCGCAAAGAAGTATGAGTTGCTTGCGGTTCCCTCGGACAGCTTTGGTATGCCGGGTTGGTTCCGCCTGGGCTATTGCGTGAGCTACGAAACGATTGTCAATTCGCTACCCGCTTGGAAACAGTTGGCGGACGAGTATCGTTAAAAGTAAAGCGCTCTGCCTACAATGTTTTACGTGAAACGGGGTTTGGTGTTAAGCCGGACCCCGTTGTCATGGACGTTGTGTCTTTGGGATGGAGTGGTTTTACGACTATCGAAGGCTATGCGTACAATGAATATAAGCGACGGCCGTGCCAGATAAGGAGACCTGATGCCCTACCTGCTTTCTTGTGACATTCATACCCATACGATGTTCTCTGCGCATGCATATTCGACCATTGAGGAGAATGTGTACTGGGCGGCAGAGCGTGGTCTGCAGGTGCTCGGATCTGCCGACCATTTGAGCTCTATGGTTACGGCTTGCCCCAATGACCTGCGCAGTTACCAGTTCTTTATCAACCAGGATATCTGGCCGCGCATTTGGAGCGGCGTGCTGGTGCTGCGTGGTGCCGAGGCCGATATCGTTTCGCTGGACGGAAGCCTGTTTGGCGAGGACACTCCTGTCACGCTCGATATTGCCGGCGATTCGTACAGCCGTCAGCATTCGCTGTTCGATTTGGTTACGCGTAATTTGGATTATTTGGTTGCGAGCGTGCATAATCCGCAGATTGCTGAGGGCGCGACGCTGGCCCAGACGACCGAGATGTATATCAATGCCCTGGAGCACCCCAAGGTGTTCATGCTGGGTCACACGGGGCGTTCGGGCGTGCCGTTCGATATCGACGAGGTGCTGTTGGCAGCTAAGGCCAAGCACAAGATTATCGAGATCAACAACCATAGTCTTGAACACGGTGTCGACACTGAGCATTGGGCCGTATGCCGCAAGATTGCCGAGCGCTGCGCCGAGCTGGGCGTGGGCATTGGCGTGTCGACCGATGCCCACATTGGCATGGCCATTGGCAAGCTCGATCACGCGCGCAAGATGCTCGACGAGATTCACTTCCCACTGGATTTGATCGTGACGCGCGACCGCGAGACGCTGCTGTGCGAGATGGCGGCAGCCGGCGTGTGCGATCTGCGCAATGGGATGTAGCGGAGTTTATAAACCAAGCGAAGGGGGCGGCCCAGGCGGGTCGCCCCCTTTCTTGTCCCAAAAATCTACTGAGGTTGGTTAGCGGCGTTCGAGGACCGCTACGGTTTCGGTGTGGTCGGTGTGAGGGAACATGTCGACTGGCGTGATCTTGAGCAGGCGATAGCCTCCGTCGAGGAGCTGGTGCAGGTCGCGCTCTTGGGTCACGGGGTTGCAGCTGATATAGGTGATGCGGCGCGGCTTAAGTGCGCAGGCAGCTTCGAGGAACTCGGGCGTGGAGCCGGCGCGCGGCGGGTCGATGGAAAGAACGTCGACGCGTTCGTTGTTGTCGGCGGCATCCAGGATGTAGTCGGTGGCGTCGTCGGCCATAAACCAAGCGCTGCGGGTGAGGCCGTTGAGCTCGGCATTGCGACGTGCGTCGGCAATGCCCGCCGGGTTGCGCTCAACGCCGAGCAGCATAATGCCGATACCCTTGTTCTGGGCATCTTTAGCTGCGCAAAGACCGATGGTACCGCTGCCACAGTAGGCATCCATGAGCACATCGCCCTGGTGCAAATCCATGCCGTCGATAGCGAGCTGATAGAGCAGCTCGGTCTGTTGCGGGTTGGTCTGATAAAACGCGGTGGGGGAGATGTCGAATTCGCAGCCGAGCAGCTGGTCGCGCATGCATTCGGCGCCATACACGATGCGGGTTTCCTCGCCGAGGATGGCGTTGCCGGGGCGTCCGTTGATGTTTTGGGCGACGGTGACGATGCGCGGATCGAGTGCGGCGACAGCCTCAAAGAACTCCTGCGCATGCGGCAAGTCGCGCTGAGCGGTCACGAGCGTGACCATGACCTGGTCGGTACGCCAACCGCAGCGGACGACGGCATAGCGAAGCAAACCAAGATGCTTGTCCTCATTAAAGGCGGGAATATGCAGCCGCTCAGCTTCGCGTGCGATGCCGTTGAGAATCTGACGGGCGCCCGGTGCCTCGACGGGGCATTCGGGTACGGCAACGATCTTGTGCGTGCCGCGCTCAAAGAAACCGCAACGGACAGCGCCCTCCTTACCGGGAGCAAAGGGAGTGGCGGCCTTATGGCGAAAACCGCGCGGCGCAGGATATTTGCCCGGGTCGCCCAGGGTGACACCCATGCCACGAATAGGATCTACAGCAATGCCCTCACGCTCACAAAGCGAAGCAAAAAGCTCCTCCATAGCAGCCTGCTTAGCTGCCAACTGCTTTTTATAAGGACGATTGAGCGCCGTGCATCCGCCACAAGCTCTCATGATGGAACAGGGAGACTTGGGATCCACAGCCTCACGCGCAGACGGAACCGGATTCTTATACGGGCGCTTGGAGCGAGTCTGAGATGCCTTATCCTCGCTCCGACGAGAGCCGGGACGCTTGGCCTTAGCCTTGCCCTTAGCCGACTTACCCTTCGCATTCAGAGACGACTTGGATTTCTTAGAAGATTTTTTCTCCCCCGACCCCTCAGCCGCCTCGATCAAAGCACGACGAGCCTTACGCTCCGCACGAGATTCTGCCATGAATTAACCCCACTAATTTACAAATTGAAATCTGAAAGCATTGTATCGTGCCAAGCTAGCGGACGATATGCAAGCGCCCACTTCATGTCAGTGATAAACCCAACGACGTTTGCCCGCCGGGTGCCGGGGCAGGGGTTAAGTTTGTCGCGAGTTCCGCACGAACAGGAGAGCACTTAATGTGCTCTCCGTCGCGAGCAGGACTGTAGAGCAGCAAACTTAACCCCTGCCCCGGCACCCGGCGGGCAAACCCTCCCTTGTACTCCATCTCACTAAAGTGTATGATTCTGGACGTTACACGACTCACTTTACTTAACTAAAGTGCCATCAAGGGGGGATACCATGAACACCGATATGTCTCGTCGTCAGTTTGTTGGTCTAGCCGGCTCGCTCGCTACGGTGCTTGGCCTTGGTCTTGTCGGTTGCGGCGGTGGTGCCGGCAAGGGCTCCGCTGCTGGCTCTGCCGCGGCCAAGGATGTGAAGGGCGCTGCGGAGTCCAAGAAGCTCGTGGTGGGCTTTGATAAGTCCTATCCTCCGTACGGCTTTGTGGGCGACGATGGCGAGTACACCGGCTTTGATCTCGATCTGGCCAAGGCTGTTGCCGATAAGCAGGGCTGGGAGGTCAAATACGAGGCCATCGACTGGGATGCCAAGGATACGCTGCTTAACTCGGGCGCCATCAACTGCATCTGGAATGGCTTTACCATGGAGGGCCGTGAGGACGACTACACGTTCTCCGAGCCGTACATGCTCAACGAGCAGGTGCTGGTGGTAAAGAAGGATGCAGGCATCAAGAGCTGGGACGATCTTGCCGGCAAGACCGTGATTACCCAGACCGATTCCGCTGCGCAGGATGTGCTTGAGGGTGACCAGAAGGATCTGGCGGCGACGTTTGCCACGCTCGACACCATCGGTGAGTACAACACGGCGTTTATGCAGCTCGAGAGCGGCGCGGTCGATGCCGTGGCTTGCGACCTTTCGATTGCCCAGTATCAGCTTGCCGCCAAGCCCGATGCTTATACGCAGCTTGATGAGCCGCTGTCCAGCGAGCACTACGCCGTCGGCTTTAAGAAGGGCGACACCAAGTCGGCCGACGCCGTGACCGAGTCGCTCAAGGCACTCTACGATTACGGTACGGTTAAGGATCTCTGCGACAAGTATTCAAGCTATGGTCTATCTTTCGATAATTGGGTGCTCAAGTAATGTCTATTCAGGTCATGATGCAGATGCTTGGCCAGGGATTCTTGGTCAGTTTGCAGTTGTTTGTGCTGACACTGCTGGGGTCGATTCCGCTGGGAATCCCCGTGGCGTTTATGCGCATGAGCAAAATCGCGCCGCTTCGCTGGATTGCGCGCATCTACATTTCGGTCATGCGCGGTACGCCGCTCATGCTGCAGATGTTTGCCATCTACTTTGCCCCGTACTACGTGTTTGACATTTCGCTCACGCCCGATTCCAAGTGGACGGCGTGCGTCGTGGCGTTCATCATCAACTACGCCGGTTACTTTGCCGAGATCTATCGCTCGGGCTTGCAGTCCATTCCGCGCGGTCAATACGAGGCTGCCGAGGTGCTGGGCTATTCGCGCGTGCAGACGTTTCTGTATATCGTGATGCCGCAGGTCGCCAAGCGTATTCTGCCGGCGATGGGCAACGAGATCATCACGCTGGTCAAGGACACGTCGCTGGCGTTTGCCATTGGCGTGGGTGAGATGTTCTCGACGGCCAAGGCGCTGGTCGCCTCGCAGGTGAGCATGGTGCCGTTTGCGATCGCGGCGCTGATTTACTGGGTCTTTAATTTCGTCGTCGAGATGCTGCTGGGCGCCGCCGAGAAAAAATTGGATTACTACCATGATTAATTCGGTAATGAATATATCGAACGCGCGTAAGGCGTTTGGCGGCAATGAGGTGCTCAAGGATATCTCGCTTGAGGTGAAGCGTGGCGAGGTCGTGGCGATTATCGGGCCTTCGGGTGGCGGCAAGTCCACGCTGCTGCGGTGTGCCACGCTGCTCGAGTCACTCGACGGAGGCTCGCTCTCGTTTGGCGACCTTGCCGTTGCGACGGATGCGGGTTCGGGCGCGGTCTATGCGAAGGGCGATGTGCCCAAGCAGGCGCGCTCGCGATTCGGCCTGGTGTTCCAAAATTACAACCTGTTCCCGCACTATACGGTGATGAAAAACATCACCGATGCGCCGATTCGCGTGCTTAAGCGTCCGCGCGAGCAGGCGGAAGCCCGCGCTCACGAGCTGATTGCACAAATGGGGCTGACGGGCAACGAGAACAAGGTGCCGTGTGAGCTTTCGGGCGGTCAGCAACAGCGTGTGAGTATCGCCCGCGCCCTGGCGCTCGATCCGGAAATCTTATTCTTTGACGAGCCGACCTCGGCGCTCGATCCCGAGCTAACGGCCGAGGTGCTGCGTGTCATTAAAGACCTGGCGGCGCAGAATATGACGATGGTGATCGTGACCCATGCGATGCAGTTTGCGCGCGATGTTGCCGATCGCGTGGTCTTTATGGACGGAGGCCGCATTGTCGAGGAGGGCCCGGCCGAGCAGGTTATCGATCATCCGCGTGAGCAACGTACCCGTGAGTTCTTGAGTCGTATCGAGGGCTAAGCTCAGCTATGTATTGAGAAGAAGCCGCCGCGGGTCTTATGGACTGCGGCGGCTTTTATTTGTATCGATGGGGTTTAATAATCACCTGGCATACTTGCTCTGTCCTCTCGCCGCCTGTATTCATACGTGCGCCGAAAGGTATGCATGGACAGCCGCCCGTGAGGGTAGGGTGGTGGCATAGGACATTTGGAGGGTGAGTCGGCTCGGCTGCCGACCATGCTGCTCCCGGGATGGCACCGACCGCGAACTCTCCCCGTTGGCGTCGCGCATTGCGCGCGGCCCTGCAAGGAGGTCATCATGGGTGCTCCCAAGACCGGTAACGTAAGGAACGTGGTGCTCGTAGGCCAAGGCGGGGTGGGCAAGACTTCACTCGCCGAGGCCATGCTCCACCTTTCCGGCAAGACCGCCCGCCTGGGCGGCCACGACGGCACCAAGCCCACGCTCGACTATGACCCCGAAGAGGTCAAGCGTGCATTTTCCATCTCGACGACCATCGCGCCGATCGACTGGAAGGGCGCGCGCATCAATGTGCTCGATGCCCCGTGCTACCCCGATTTTATCGGCGACGCCTTTGCCGCGATGAGCGTCTGCGAGACGGCTCTGTTTGTGGTCGACGCCGAGGCCGGCCCGCAGCCTACGACGGTTAAGCTCTGGTATGCCGCCGAGGACCTGCGACTGGCGCGTGCGGTGTTCGTAAACCGCCTGTCGCGCTCCGAGGCCAGCTTTGCGACCACGATGGACCTGCTGCAAGAGCGCTTTGGCACGCGCCTGGGCGCCGTGACCCTTCCCTGGGGCGAGGGCGAGGACTTTGACGGCATCATCGACCTGGTGCGCATGAAGGCGCGCCATTGCAACGGCACCGAAGCCGTTGAGTCGGAGATTCCCGAGGAGTATCGTGCCCAGGCCGAGGAAGCCCATGACCATCTGTGCGAGCTGGTGGCCGAGGCTGACGATGAACTGATGATGAAGTACTTGGAAGGCGAGGAGACGCTGACGCAGGAGGAGCTTGAAGGCCTGCTGTCGAAGGCGATCGCCGAGCGCATCTTTGTGCCGGTCTTTGCGGGCGATTGCATTAAGGAGCAGGGCGTCAACTCGCTGATGGACGACATCGCCACATACTTCCCGGCGCCGACCGACTACGGCGAGATGCCGCTTATCGACGGCGATTCGCTCAAGATTTCAAGCGACGATGATCGTCCGGTGGCGTTTGTGTTTAAGACCCTGGCCGATCCGCAGCAGGGTCGCATCAGCTTTATTAAGGTGCTGACGGGTACGCTTGAGCCGGGCCTTGAGCTGGTCAACGCGCGCACGCGCAAGGGCGACCGTCTGGCTCACCTGTATGTGATGTGCGGCCGCGACATGACCGAGGTCGGTCACGCCTATGCCGGCGACATTATCGTGGCACCCAAGCTGGCGGCCGAGACGGGCGATACGCTCTCGATTACCGGCAAGGTCGAGGCTGCGGCGTTTAAGTTCCCCAACTCGCAGTACCGCATCGCCATCGAGGCTGAGAATCGCGGCGACGAAGAGAAGCTCTACACGTTTATCGAGAAGGCCTGCAAGGCCGATCCGACCATGAGCATCGATCGTGACGAGGAGACGGGCCAGACCATTATCTCCGCCGTTGGTGAGGCGCAGGTTTCGGTGCTGCTCAACCGTTTGGAGGATCGCACCAAGGTCGTGGCCAAGAGCGTGCCGATCCGCATTCCGTATCGCGAGACCATTCGCCGTACGGCAAGCGCGCAGGGCCGCCACAAGAAACAGACTGGCGGTGCCGGTCAGTATGGCGACTGCTGGCTGCGCGTTGAGCCGCTCATTGGGCCCGACGGCACGAGCGATGGCTATGAGTTTGTAGACGAGGTCGTGGGTGGCCGCATCCCGCGCTCGCTCATCCCCGCCGTGGACAAGGGTGTCCAGGAGACCATGAAGGACGGCATCATTGCCGGCTACCCGCTCACGGGCATTCGCGTGGCTGTGTACGACGGCTCGTATCACAGCGTCGACTCCAACGAGATGGCGTTCCGCGCGGCGGCTCGCATCGGCCTGCGCAAGGCGTGCGCCGATGCCGACCCGGTGGTGCTGGAGCCCATCGAGGAAATCACGGTGACTATTCCCGAAAGCTACGCCGGCGCTGTGATGGGCGACATCTCGGCATCGCGCGGTCGCGTGACGGGTATGGAGACCGATGAGCGCGGCGACACCGTGGTCATTGCCCAGGCGCCGCTGGCAGAGCTGACGGATTATTCGACGCGCCTGCGCTCTATCACGCGCGGCACGGGTGACTTTACCATGAAGCCCGCTGGCTACGAGCAGGTTCCCTACGATGTTCAGGCCAAGCTGGTCGAGCGCTATGAGGAGGGCCGCGCCAAGTAGCGTGTGGTTTTGCCTGCAATGTGGACGCTGACGAAAAGGCCGCCCTGGGTAATCCAGGGCGGCCTTTTTTGATCCCATGGGGACGGAGGAAAACGAATCATTTTTGGGTTACGGGCGGTGCGGTCGGCACTAGTCTCCGGATGCCTGGTTGCGGCCGGTGGCGTAGTCGATCTGCACGTGCGGCTGCAGGTTGTAGCAGTACACGTGGAAGCAGAGGGTCTTGCCGTGGTCCTCGACCGATTGCGCCTCAAGGCGCACGCCGCGGCAGACAAGTTCCTCTTCGTTATACATGGGTGTGACGCGATAGAGCACGTGGTTGCCCGTCTCGCGGATGTAGCCGAGAATCTGCTCCTCAAACGGCAGCATGCCTGTCTCGTTGAGATAACGCGTGCCGGTGAGGAGATTCTTGCGGTTGGCGTTTTCGCCGCAGAGCGACCAGGCGATGAGATGGCAGCGGTTGTAGAGGCTCTGGCCCGGAATAAAGTCGTAGCGCTGCTGGCGCCATCCAGCGGGATGGATACGCGAGATATCGCCGCGCTCGCCTTGACCGAGTGATTCGGGGCCCACGCAGGCGAGCGCTTTGCGGGTGCGGCCCAGGCTGTCAAGCTTGGAGAACTTCTTAAAGCAACCCTCTTCTGTAGCGCGCTCGTATTCATCGAGCGTGAATGATGGTGTGCCGAGCGGGTGCGTGCTGTCGGCGCGCAGGGCAACGTAGGGGTTGCCGGCGTAGTCGGGAATGCTGCTGAGATAAACACCGCGGGCGCGGTTGAGGTCGGGGTTTTCGACCTCGTCGATGGGGGTGGCGGCGCTGTCCGCGGAAGCGCCGTCGCCGGTGTCGGTTGTGGCGGAATCGGAGCCATCGCCAGAGTCCTGGCTGTTTTGAGGGTCCGGGGAGCTCGCCGTTCCTGATTCGAGCCGATCGACCAGGTCCGCCTCGTCGTCGGTGCGGCTGGGACTTTCGTTTTGTTTTTCGGCCAGAGCTGCCGCCTGTTCATCACTTTGCGGCGACAACAACTTGGGCGCTCCGTCGAGCGACCCTGTGAACAGCGCAAACCCCAGCACCACGGCGGCGCCGATGGAAAGTACTTGCTTGTAGGCGGACTTGCGCGACATTGCGGCTCCTGGATGGACGGTTGGGAATCTACCAGTCTAGCAGGAGCCGGCAGGGGCCGTTCTGTCGAACAAATACTCAAGATTTGGGATAGACGCTACTGATTCATTTGCCTCATATGGAGCTGCGGTGGTTGTGTATGTGGGGCTATTTTGCGTTTCCCCAGATAAAACCCGCCAAAATAAACCTGTCCCTTTTTGGCAGGTTAATCGGGGGACTATTTCACCGCAACTTAGGGCACGGTTAGGGAGTGTGCACCTTAAAGAGTGGTGCCCTTGATTAGAGAGGTCGCGCTCGTCTCTCTAATTGTCTCTCTAAAGAGAAAGCCAGTTAAAGAGATAACATTGGGCTATCTAACAGTGAATTCGATACATCTCTCTAAATGTCTCTCTAAAATAAGGTGCTTATCTCTCTAAAGTTAGAGAGATATACTATACTTTAGAGAGATAAATCTATCGTTTTAGAGAGACGGAATGCCAATGCTGCTGGATGAACCTCTTGGCCTTATCGTTGAGCGCCTTCGCAGGCGGGGGACTGATGACGCATCGGTAGAAGTTAAAGCCTGCACGAATAAATTGAGCGCAGACGTATGGGAGACAGTGAGCGCTTTTGCGAACACTGCGGGTGGGCTCATTATTTTGGGCCTAAACGAAGCCGAAGGATTTGTTCCTTCGGCTAACTTTGCTATCGATAGGGTGCGCGATCAGTTTGTTTCGGGTATCGGAGACGGAGGCTCAGCGGCAGTGGTGACCCATGCGCCACGGTACGAGCTTGATCGAGGCGAGGTCGACGGGCTCCAGGTGCTTCTGGTGCGCATCTTTGAACTTGAGCTTAAAGCGAAGCCTTGCTATATCGGCGCGCGCGGCGTGCAGAACGGTAGCTACAAGCGCGTGGATGATAAAGATATCAAGATGTCACCCGCTGAGCTATATGAGCTGCAGAGTGCGTTGCTTCCGAGCGATGCAGACGGCACGGTGGTTTCGGAGGCAACAGTCGAGGATTTGGATCCAGATGTCGTGCGGTCTATTATCGCAAATCGCCGGCTGCAGACCCCCCGCGTTTTGCGCGGGGCCGATACGCTGGAAAAGCAGCTGGTCAGACTCAATATCACTACAAAGGATGGTGCGGTGAAGCTCGCAGGGCTTCTGTCGGCGGGAATTTACCCCCAGCAGTTCTATCCCAAACTCATGATTGATGTCGCCGTTCATTCCGATGTGGAAAAATCTGCACCCGGGCAACCCCGGTTTATTGACCGCCAGTTGTGCGATGGCCCGATTCCGGCTTGCATCGAAGATGCCCTTGTCGCGATTGGACGGAACTTGCGCAAAGCGGCGATAGTGCAAGGCGCTGGCAGAAGGGAGGATTGGGAAGTTCCCCAGGAGGTTTTGCGCGAGGCCTTGGCAAACGCCTGCATCCATCGAGAATATTCGCCCATGTTTGTGGGGCAGGCCGTGAGTGTCGATATCTATCCAGACAGAATAGAGATCAAAAACCCCGGTGGGCTTTGGGGCGGAAAGACGGTGGACAATCTTGCAGACGGGGAATCGCGCTGCCGAAACCCAAAGCTCATGAGCCTAATGGGGGCGACGCCGTTAGAGCATGCCGAGGGGCCCGTTGCAGAAAGCCAGGGATCTGGTATCCCGGCTATGATTCGCGAGATGGAGTCTCGTTCGCTTGGAAGGCCGAAATTTATCGTTAAGGCCGATTCGTTTACGGTGCTGCTTTCCCGGCACGGGGCGGAGCTTGCTGAAAACCGCACGTGGATTCAGAGCCATGTGGGCACCGAGCTGACGGATCGCGAGGAAACATTGCTCATGTTTATGCGGGAGCATGGGTGCGTATGCGATGTTCAAAAAATACGAGAGGCCCTGAAGTGGGATTCGGATGACATTCGCCTGATCTGCGGGAATCTTGTCGATAAACATGTCCTGTCAAAATGTGGCAAAGACACGTTTGAGATTATCGATATGAGCAGAGAATCGTCAGCTTCGACAGCGGATAGGATCCTGGAGGCTCTCAGAGCCGAAGTGGATATGACGGCGCGAGAAATAGCGGTTGCATCGGGGGTCAAAATTTCGTCCGTCCGCTACCATCTGCCAAAAATGGCGGATAAAGGACTCATCGAAGTAATGGGTTCATCGACGAGCCGCAACCGCCGCTATCGGAAGAAGTAGATGCAGCCGAGTCGCCCCTCTTGTGTCTCTCGAAGTGAGATGGGTGCTAGGGGGGCGACTGCCTCGCGATATTTCCCCAGATAAAACCTGCCAAAATAAACCTGTCCCTTATTGGCGGGTCAGTTAACGCAGTGCAGGTTGAGCATATGCGAGCGAGCGGTCTCCGGGTGCGGTAAGGTGACGTGAAACAAGCGGGCGCTGACCTTTTGGTCGCGCCCGTGAAGTTGAACGTCAGATTGCCGTGTCCGGAGCCCGCGCAGCGCCGAGCAGTTACGCCGTTTGTAAAACGGCGTAACCTAAAGGTTCATGTTGCCGTGAATGTAGGGGGTGACCTCGGGGGAGATATGGTCGCAGCCCAGCCCGCGCAGTGCGGACTCGATGGCGGCGGGCAGCGGGGTCTTGCCCTCGGCATCGACGGCGGTGCCGCCGAGCGCGGCAATCTTGGCGACATCTGCGGGTGCGGCCTCGATATGCATGCAGCCGCCGACCAAGCGCGCGCGTACCTGTGCCAGGTCAAGATCGTGCAGGTAGTCCTCGCAGGTGCGGATCAAATCGACCTTCTCGCGCGTAAGCTCCTCGCCCGTGGGGACGCGGGTGGCAAGACATGCTCCCGCCGGCAGGTTCCAAACGGGATAGCCCCATGCGCGCAGCAGCTCGCGCTCTTCGTCCTTGGTAAAGCCGACCTCCATGAGAGGGGAGCGTACGCCGAGCTCTTCTGCCGCACGCATGCCGGGGCGGTAGTCACCGCGATCGCTTGCATTGCTGCCATCGATGACGGTGGGAAAGCCGAGCGACTTGGCGTGGTTGACGATGGCGGTAAAGCCGGCGTGCTTGCAGTGGTAGCAGCGATTAGCATCGTTGCAGGCTACTTGGGGGAGCTGCAGCTGATCCACCGAAAGATTGAGCACGGGGAGCTTAAAATGCGGCCCCTCATTGGCCTGTCCATCAACGGACTGCTCAAACGAAGTCTGTTCGGGCGTGCCGATGAGCGGCGTGGTGAGATGGATGAGGAGGGTATTGGTAGGCATGATGCGGGCGCACACGGCGGCCAAAAAGCTGCTGTCAACGCCGCCGGAAAACCCGATGGCCACGCGCCCGTATGCCAAAAGCAGCTGTTCGAGCGCCGATAGCTTGTCTTGAAGCTCCTCTGCGGGTGCCGTGGTGTCTAAAATCATGAAACGTTCCTTATCGTTGAGTACTCGATCGAAAACTATAATCCTAATGCGTTACTTGCCATAAGACTTCTATCTGTGTAACGAAAGTGCAATATGGTATATACGTTATATACAAGTTGCCAAATGCGGTAGAGTTGCGGCAATGCGACAGCGAGAGTCGATGGGGGACCGATATGATCAAGGCTGTTATTTTTGACATGGATGGAACGCTGGTCGATACCGAGCGTTTGGGGATTAAGGCCTGGAAGGCAGGCGCCGCTGAGCTGGGGCTCGCGATTGATGAAGCGCTGATCCATCAGTTTATCGGCCGCACGCTGCCCGATGTTATGGACATCCTTGATGAGCATTACGGCAGCCATGAAACCACCGAGGCGATCTATCGTCGCCACAAGGAGATTCGCGACGAGATGGTCAAGACCGAACTGGAACTTAAGGCCGGTGCCGCCGAGTGCCTAGACGAGCTGCTGGCTGCGGGCTATCACGTGGGTCTAGCGACGTCGTCGCGCCTCGTTACGGCCGAGCGCAACCTTAAGATGGTCGGTCTTTTTGGCAAGTTTGAAACGGTAACGTGTGGCGAGGACGTCGTGCACGGCAAGCCCGACCCCGAGATGTATCTGCTCGCCTGCGAGCGCGCGGGCTTTGCTCCCGAGGAATGTGCCGTGGTCGAGGATTCGCGCAACGGCTGCGTCTCGGGCATCACGGCCGGATGCCATGTCTTCGCCGTCCCCGATATCGTGCCGCTGCCGCAGGACGTGGTGGATGGCTGCGAGGCCGTGCTCGATACGCTGTTCGACCTGGCGGCGGCAATCAAGACTGTGCGTTAGAAAAATGCGGCGTTGAAACGAGCGATTGCTCACGTTTGCGCTTAAGCAAAAGGGGTCCGGCAATGGTCGGGCCCCTTTTGCTTAAGCGGCGACTTAGCATACTCGCGGGCGTGCTATAGATACGCACCGAGGTTGATGGCCGTGGCGTCGGTCTGGCTGCTTGCCTGGGTGCTGGCGCGTTCCAGTAGGAACGGACGTACCAGTTCTTGGCGGTTGATATCCTCGGCGGCGACTGCGGTGACGGTACGCGCTGCGGAGCCGACACGGATATGCTTGATCTTTGCCGGGGCCTTGTTCTCGATTTGCTCCATCAGCAGTTGGACACCCTTGCGGCCAATCTCGTAGCCCGGGGGCGCTACCGTAGTGAGCGGGACCGATCCGCTCCAAGCGAGCGGGTTGCCATCGCAGCCTGCTACGCGTACTTGCCCGGGGACAGAGATGCCCTTGTCGACCAGTGCCGAAACGACGCCCGAGGCCAACACATCGGTCAGGCCGACGACAAAATCGGGACGTTCGTCCGCGGGGCGCTCGGCGATTTGGGCACCGATGCCGTAGCCGTCGGCAGCGGTATTCCATTCGCCGGCGTCGATGACTTCGATCTTGATATCGGGGTGCAGGGCGAGCGCCTTATGAATGCCAAGGACGCGCAGGGTGAGTTGCATAAATGCTGCTCGGCCGACGACGACAATATGGTGCGCGCCGCGGGCGATGGCAAGTTCGGCAATGATGCGACCCTGGGCCTCATTGTCGGCCGCTACGTAGTAGCCGGGCTCGGAGCAATGGATGTCCAGATGGACGATCGGCACGGGCATCTTGGTCATGGCGGGGTGCCAGTCGGGGGATGCCATGGGCTGAACCATGACGCCGGACATCTGGGTGCCCATAAAGTAGCGCAGGTAATGATCCTCGAGAATATCGTCGTTATCGGCGTTGGCGATGAGCAAGTCGTAGCCGTGCTTGCGGGCCTCGTTGTGGGCGCCGCTGGCGATTTGGAGCGAAAAGCCGTGATCGAGACGGGGGAGCACCAGGCCAAAGGACTTGGTGGCGCCGCCCGCGAGCTGACGGGCGCTTTGGTTGGGCAGGTAGCCAAGGCGATTGATGGTCTCGTTGATGAGCTTGAGGGTCTCGGGGCGCAGCTTTTCGGGGTGGTTGAGCGCGTTGGAAACCGTGCCCAACGAAACCCCGGCCTCGCGCGCGACGTCGCTGATTTTTACCTTTGCCATAGCGGCCCCTTTGATGCGTTTCAAGTACAAGCCAGATTGTAGCATCCCAAACCTACCAAAAAGGGACAGGTTTATTTTGGCAGGTTTATCTGGGGAAACGCCGTTGCCAGCGCGACCACCACGAAGGGGGCAGGTACCTTTGTGGTGGTTTGGACCGGCTGGACGTGTGTGCATCGAGTGGTATCTAAGTTGAGATACCACCTCTGGTATATCAGCTTGCGTTTGCGTGAGTACAATACTCGAACGTTATGCGTCTCAGCGCCCCCTGTGCGTGGACGTTTTGCAGTCAAGCGGACGAAGGGATTTATCCTATGTGCGGAATTGTCGGCTACACCGGCTCTGATATTGCAAAGAACATCCTGGTCACGGGCCTCAAGCGTATGGAGTATCGCGGCTATGACTCCTCGGGCGTCGCGCTCGAGGTGGGCGAGGGCGCCGCGGCGCACCTCGATGTCATCCGCCGCGTGGGTAAGGTCGCGGGCTTGGAGAGCGAGCTTTCCAATATCGACAGCGACGCTACCTGCGGTATCGGCCACACCCGTTGGGCCACCCACGGCAAGCCCTCCGTCGTTAACGCTCACCCCCACACCAGCTGCGACGGTCGTATCGCCATCGTCCACAACGGCATCATCGAGAACTTCGCCGAGCTGCGCGAAGAGTTGGAGGGTCGCGGCCACCACTTTAAGAGCGAGACCGATACCGAGGTCTTCGCGCATCTGATCGAAGAGGCCTATGCCGAGACGCACGACCTGATGGCCTCCGTGCGCGAGGCTTGCACCCACGTGGTCGGTGCCTATGGTCTGGCCGCCGTGTGCGCTGACGAGCCCGGCGTGATCGCCGTGGCCCGCAAGGATTCCCCGATCGTAGTCGGTGTGGGCGAAACCGGCTCCTATGTTGCTTCCGATGTCATCGCGCTCATCGACGCCACCCGCGATGTCGTGGTGCTCGAGGACGGTCAGTTTGCCAAGCTCACGCCCGCAGGCGTCGAGTACACCGACGAGGCCGGCAACGTTATCGAGCCCAAGGTCACCCACATCGACTGGGACCTGGACATGGCAGAAAAGGGCGGTTATCCCGACTTTATGCTCAAGGAGATTCACGAGCAGCCGCGCGTTGTGCGCGACACGCTGGTTGGTCGTATGACGCCGGCCGGCGAGCTCGACATCGACGAGCTGGGCCTTTCGCTCGAGGAACTCAACGACATCGACCGCGTCTACGTGATCGCTTGCGGCACCAGCTATCACGCTGGCCTCATTGCCAAGAATCTCATTGAGGGCTGGGCTCGCATCCCCACCGAGGTGGAGGCGGCCAGCGAGTTCCGCTATCGCAACCCCATCATCACGCCGACGACGCTCGTCGTGGCCGTGTCCCAGTCGGGCGAGACGGCCGATACCCTTGCCGCCATTCGCGACGCGCGCATCAAGGGTGCCAAGGTCTTCGGCATCACCAACGTGGTGGGCAGCCCCGTGGCGCGTGAGAGCGACGGCGTCATCTACACCAAGGCCAACAAGGAGATTGCGGTCGCCTCGACCAAGAGCTTCATCGGCCAGGTCGTGAGCCTTACGCTTTTGGCCCTGCTGCTGGCGCAGGTCAAGTACCGCTTGACCACCAAGCAGGCGCGCATGCTGTTCCGCGAGCTTTCCGATACGGCCGAGCAGATCCAGTGGATTTTGGATACCCAAACCGAGGCCGTTCATGAGGCCGCCCTGCTGTGCAAGGACGCGCAGTCGGCGCTGTTCGTGGGCCGTGGCATGGGTGCCGCTATTTCCTACGAGGGCGCGCTTAAGCTCAAAGAGGTCAGCTACCTGCACGCCGAGGCCTACGCCGCCGGCGAGATGAAGCACGGCCCCATTGCCTTGATCGACCCGGGCTTCCCTGTCATCGCCGTGGCCACCAAGAGTGCCACCTACGACAAGACCGTGTCGAACCTCATGGAGTGCAAGGCGCGCGGCGCCAAGGTCATCGTCGTTGCTACCGAGGGCGACGAGGAAATCAACAAGATTGCCGACTGCATCATTCGCGTGCCGGCCGTCCGCGACGTGTTCAGCCCCATCACGGCGAGCGTCCCGCTGCAGCTGCTCGCCCGCGAGGTTGCCATCCTGCGCGGCTGCGACGTCGACCAGCCCCGCAACCTGGCAAAGAGCGTTACCGTGGAGTAGTTGGTTCCGCCATTCTGGCGACCAAGGCCCGGCTCCGTTGCAGCGGAGCCGGGCCTTGTTTCATTTGCCCAGATAAAACCTGCCAAAATGAACCTGTCCCTATTTGGCAGGTTAGCGGAGCTTGCTGGTCTCGAAGTACTCGGGGAACTGGTCCAGAACCTCGGTCTGGTTGCGGAACATCATATGCAGGTGCTTGCTGACCAAAAAGCTCGCTTCGATGGGGTCGCGACCGGCGATAGCGCGGCGAATCTGCTTGTGCTCGTTCACGATGTCCTGATTGTCGAGAACCTGCGTGGCGGCGCGCAGCCAGCGGAAGCGCTCCAGGTCGGCATTGGTCTCTTCGAGCCACGACCACACGGTGCTGCGACATGCGATGCTAAAAATCATGTGATGCATGAGGTTGTCGCTCAAAAAGAAGCCGATGCGATCCTCTTCGGCCATGGCCTTTTCCTGCAGCACGATGGCGCGGTCGAGCTGCTCGATGCCGGCCGACGTGGCGCGCGCACAGCACTCCACAATCACCTGCTTTTCCAGATGCTCGCGGATGTAACAGGCACTCTCGGCAAGGGTGAGGTTGATGGGCGAGACGTAGGTACCGCTCTGGGGCACGGTGCGCACCAGGCCTTCCTGCGCCAAACGAACCAAAGCCTCGCGCACAGGGGTGCGCCCCATATCTAGGTCGTCGCAAAGTTGCTTGACGCCCAGCTTTTCGCCCGGCTTGTAGTCCAGGTAGACGATTTTGCGTCGAATGGTGTGGTAGGACTGGTCCTGTAGGCTCGTTTCCTGCTCGCCGACGTGCATCGATTCTTCCATAGCGCCTCGCAACTGTTCTATCAAACTCATATGTCAGTTGTTAATTATGCCGCGAATCAGCTCTCCGCGGTGGGCAATTCGGCTGTTGCCTGAGAACTATTGCGGCATCTTAGTCTGTGTTTGCGCAAGGCTGTGCTCAATGTTGCCGTATCATAAGCCGTCGCAAACGTGAAATAGAAAGAAGGAATCCCATATGCAACTGGCAAATATCGTTCGCGAGCGCTGGAAAGGCGTCTTGTTCTGCCTGATCATTGCCATTCCCGCGACGTTGCTCGGCAAACAAATTGAGGTGGTCGGCGGTCCGGTATTTGCCATCCTCTTTGGCATGGTCCTGGCGCTCGTCTTTCCCAGGAAGCGTCGCGAACAGCTCGCCGCCGGCGTCACCTATACGTCCAAAAAAGTCTTGCAGTACGCGGTTATCCTGCTTGGCTTTGGCATGAACCTCTCCCAGATTCTGTCCAAGGGCGCCCAGTCGCTGCCGATTATCGTGGCGACGATCTCGACCTCGCTTGTCATCGCCTTTGTGCTCTGCCGCGTCATGAACGTACCGGGTAAGATCGCGACGCTTGTGGGTGTGGGTTCGTCGATTTGCGGCGGTTCGGCCATCGCTGCGACCGCGCCCGTCATCGATGCCGACGATCGCGAGATTGCCCAGGCCATTTCGGTCATCTTCCTGTTTAACGTTATCGCGGCGCTCGTGTTTCCGACGCTCGGCGGCATGCTCGGGCTGACCAACGAGGGCTTTGGCCTGTTTGCCGGCACCGCCATCAACGACACCTCGTCGGTAACGGCTGCGGCGAGCGCCTGGGACAGCATGCATCCCGGCGCCAATGTGCTCGAGAGCGCCACAGTGGTCAAGCTCACCAGGACGCTGGCCATTATTCCCATCACGCTGGTCCTCGCATGCTGGCAGATGCATCTGGCACGCAAGGCCGGCGGTGACGCCAAAAGCACGTTCTCGCTTAAACGTGCGTTTCCCATGTTTGTGCTGTTCTTTGTGCTGGCGAGCGTGATCACCACGGTGCTTCAGCTTCCCGCGTCCATCACGGCGCCCATCAAGGAGCTGTCGAAGTTCTTTATTGTGATGGCCATGGCGGCTATTGGTTTTAATACCGATATCGTCGAGCTGGTCAAAAAGGGCGGCAAGCCCATCGCGTTGGGCTTTTGCTGCTGGATTGGCATTGCGTGCATGAGTTTGGGAATGCAGCACGTGCTGGGAATCTGGTAGAGAAGTAGCTTATTCGCGTGCTGGCTGCCGGTGAGCGCAAGCCTTCGGTGGAGCGATAGGAGCTCTTGCGGGTATGGCTTGTCCGCAGGTTTATAAGTCCCGAAGAGCTCTTATCGCCCCGCCAGGATGGCGATGCGGGGCAACACCTATACTCGCAGGACGGCGCTTTCTGCCCTATAGTGTTTGGTGAGCAATATCGTTCAATTTTGAAACACTCGGTCGTGCGACCGTCGGCGGTTGCACGTCGCCGCGGACAGGGGCAAATCATGGATAGCAATGCTAAGCTGAACATCTTGACCGATGCCCTAGCTGCTGCCGGGGCCTCGGCATTGGCAATCGATGCGCGTGGGGACGTCGCGATCTCGACCATGAATGACGCGGCGCTTGAGCGGGATGTGGCGGCTTTTGTCGCTGAGCGTCTCGACCGTATAGGAGACGGCGCGCGTCTGGTTATGGGGCGTGAGGGTACGCGCCTGAGCCTGACCGTTCGCCCCACCGACAAAGAGGGCGGGAGGCTTTGGGTCGTTGTGGTCCGCGAGGTGCGCGGTGCCGCGGCGCATGCGGGCATCGAGTGGCTCAACGCCGACGAAGTTGAGGTCCGCTATGAATCGAGCGCGTACGGCATCGTTGAGGGGGCGGCCTCGGTGGCTGTACCGGTTACCGAGAGCTATGCGCGCGGCGTGCCCCTTATGCTCGAGGGCGAGCTGGGAGCGGGTCAGGTCGAGATTGCCAAGCGCCTCTATCTGGATGGCCCTTTTGTCGATCAGCCCTTTGTTTCCGTCGCGCTCGATGAACTCACCGATCGCGGTTGGCGCCATGTGCTCAAAAGCTCCGAATCGCCGCTGTTCCAAACGGGGCTGACCCTTTGCATTGAGGGCTGGAATGCGGTTGGCCCCCAGCGCCTCCGCGAGCTGGTCTCCACGATGACCGACACCGCGTTGGCGACGCGCTGCCATGTGGTGCTGACGGCGAATGACATGCCGGGCGGCGGCGAAAGTGATCAAGCCGCCTTTGTGACCGAGCGCTTCGCCTGTGCGGTGAGCGTCGCGCCGGCAATCGCCGAGCAGGGAGCCGCGTCGACGAAGGTCGCGCGCTATTTGGAATATCTCGCTGATGCATTTGGGACGGCAGCGCCCACGCTGTCTGCCGCGGCGACGAAGACGCTCGATGCTTACCGCTGGCCGCGCAACTATCTGCAGCTCCGCGAGGTCTCGGAACGACTGTATATATTGGTGGGGACGGGCACGGTGGACCGCGCTGTGGCGGAGGAAGTGTTCGCCCAAGAGGACGTGATTAAGACCGCAACCTTTGGCGCCCCGACGCTTGAAAGTGACCTGTATATCCTGCGACCGCTGGCCGATACCGAGCGAGATATCGCGCATCTGGTTGTAGACCATCTCCACGGCAACCGAACCCGTGCGGCGGAGGTGCTGGGCATAAGCCGTACAACGCTGTGGCGCTTGCTGAAGGACGATGACCGTTGAGCGAGGCGCCCGTGACCGCACGCGACGCGTGTGCTACAGTCCAAAGCGTTATTGTTTCGATTTGGTTACGGCGTGCGAGGGCATATGGCTGAGACTTCAAAACCGAGCCGCAGAAGGCGGAGTGCCGCGCCGGTCAACCGACGCACAACATCGGTGACGTGGGGCAAACACGCCTCGGGGTTTGATGGCTCGTTCAAGCGCACTAAATACGGCTATCCTTCGGCAAGCGCCCGCTTGGCAATGCAGGCAGAGTCCTCGCTGTGGGGCCGCAAACGCGTGGTGGGCTCAAAGCTCAAGCACGACGGAACGCTCGGCTACATCAGCCGCGGGGCGGCTCGCCGCAGCGGGCTCAATCCCGCCGGCTGGCATCGCTACGTGCCGATCGTGGCCGCCGTTGCAGTGATCGTCATCGCGCTCGCTGCGCTCGGATATGCCGGCGGTGGCGCCAACTTGGACGCAATGTTTAAATCGCCCGAGCTCGCGCATGTAGGTACAGAAGTTGTCGAGGGCGCTCAGGCCCAGACGAGCGTCGCGCCCCAGCGCGGTATCGTTGCGGCGGCCTCCACCATCGCCGATGTGCAAAAGGACGAAGACAAGCAAGGCGACGACGTCGATGCGAATCAGACGAGCGAAACGGCAATAACTCCATCGGCGGGATAAGTTGCGAGTGGGGCAGCTAATTTGGGACGGGGCTTTTTTAGCTGCCCAAGACAGTGGCTCATTCGATGTCAGTCGCCAAAAGCGAGCGAGCCGCATTTGCGCCAAGGTGACGTGAAATCAAAACCACCCCTAAAAGGGGTGGTTTGCTCTTAGGGTATAACCCTTGGATT
>JAUUMM010000026.1:0-29093 GCA_030839365.1 Collinsella sp. | reverse complement strand
TTGTGGGGCGGGCCTTGCTGTTGGGGTTAGCGTTTCTTGCCACGGAAGAAGAAGCCGTGCAGCGAGGGCTTGAGGCCGCGATTGGCGCGATGCTCCTCGACGCGCTTATGGATCGAGGCGGCACGTTCGAGCACCTCATCGGGGATCGGCACGTCGGGATTCATGTTCTCGACCTGGCTGACCTCGGCGGCGGCGACCTGGTCGATAATGGGCACATCGTCGTGCGAGATGACGGGCGTGGCGTCTTCCTTCATCTTGCGGTAGCGCTGCATCATGTCGGTCTGCAGCTGTTGGGCCGAAGGCGGCGTCCAAATGATGGCGTTGGCACCGGCGGCGATGGTCTCGCGGATGCTCTCGGGCGTCTTGCCGCCCGGTGCGATGAGCGGCAGGTTGGGATAGTGCTCGCGCAGCTCGCGCAGGACCTGGGGCGTGTTCTTGCCGGCGGCGATGTTGAGGATCTTGGCTCCGGCGCGCACTTTGGCATGCGCATCATCGTCGCAACGTACGACCGTGGCGATGACGGGGATGTCGGCGATGTTGGTGATGTGCTCGACCATCTCGGCAGTGGCGGGGGAGTTGACCACGCAGCCCGCCGCGCCCTGCATCTCGGAGACGGCTGCCATCTGTACGGAGCGCTTACCGGTCGTAGTTCCGCCGCCCACGCCTACAAAGACCGGGCACTCGGCGACGGTCAACAGCGCCTGCGTAATGGCCGGCTGAGGCGTGAAGGGGTAAACGGCAAAGACGGCATCGGCGTTGGAGTTGCGGATGACCGCCACGTCGGTGGTGTAGATAAGCGACTTGATACGACGACCGAAGAGCGTAAAGCCGCTGGCCTCCTCAATCTCATCGGGCATGCGGAGGGCCGCCTTGCGCAGACGCCCGTCGATGGGCAGCGGCTCCATGGGAAGCAGTCCGTTGGGGGTCACGGCTACCTGGGGCTCGGTGAACTCGTCTGCGAGCTCGACCTCGGAAAAATCGACCGAGGCGACGATGTCCTCGTGAACCTCGGCGGGAACATCGATGGAGGCTTGGTTGTCTGGCGCGGCAGGCATATCGAAGGAGCTGGTGCCGACAAAGGCGTCGACGCGCTCGTTTAGGTCGTTGAGGGTATCCATGGATCCTCGATTCTATGCGATGGTGGCCGGCAAGGTGCCGGCAGCGTTGTGCTTGCTAAATCGTTTGACGAGTTGATTTTTCCCCGCCGCGCCATCCGTTAGACCGAAGGGCCGGCGAACGTGAAGGAGCTGTGGTGGCGGGTATTGAGGTGCTATCTTGAATGTCCCGTTTAAAAGAGAGGTGACGCGGAATGGAATTCACAGCAATGTTGGGCTCGATTGGCCTGTGTGTGGGCGCAATCGTTGCCGCCGCGGTCATCTACTTGGTGGTCACGGCCATTAAGGGCAAAAGAGCCGAGCGCAAGGAACGCGAGGCACTTAAGCAGCACCATGACCAGCAGGACAAGCGCGCACGGAGATAGCTTGTTGAGTTTTGAATCCGTGCGCTAGCTGCGTTTTCGGATCAGGGCGATATAGAAGCCCTCAAAGTCGCGGCTGGGCGGAATGGTCAGCGTGCCGGGCATACCGTTGGCGACGGACGAGACGTGGCCGGCGGCGATGGCCACGGTGAGGGCGTTGCTCTCGACGCGCGGCTCTTCGCCAGCTTCCTGAGCACGGCGCGTTTCGCTTTCGCTCGGCGTGCCATCGAGGGGGATAAGCTCGCAGTCCATGTGCTTGTCGAGGGCCTCTTGCAGGGCGTCCTCGTTTTCCTGCGGCAAGATCGAACAAGTCGAATAGACGAGCGTGCCGCCCGGTTTGAGGGCTCCCATGGCGCGGTCCAGAAGCGCGCGCTGCGAGCGGGCGCACTTGCCGAGCAACTGCTCGGTGAGGCCGCGCAGACTCTTCTCGTTGCCGCTGATGACGGTGCCCGTGCCGGTGCAGGGGGCGTCGAGCAGGATACGGTCAAAGCGGAAGAACTCGTCGAGCTCGCGTGCGTCGATGCGCATGACGGGCACGTTTTTTGCGCCTTGGCGGTGGAGGTTGGCTTCAAGCTTTTCGGCGCGGGGAATGCTCATCTCGCAGGCCGTGAGGTGTGCCTGGCCCTGGGTGAGGGCGGCGATCTGCGTCGTCTTGCCACCGGGGGCCGCGCACATGTCCAAGATGTCCTCGCCTGCCTGGGCGCCCAGGACCAACGGCGGCATCATGGATGACAGGCTCTGCAGATAGATCTTGCCGTCGCGGTAGATGTCGAGGTCCCATAGATCGGAAACCTGGGCCTCGGGCAGGATGAAGGCATCCCGGTACCAGGCAACGGTTTGGTGAGCGATGCCTGCCTCGTCGAGTGCAGCGGCGATGTCCTCGGCGGTCGCCTTGAGCGTGTTGGCACGCAGTGTGACTGGGCGTGTGGCCGCGGCGCCAAAGCCCTCGATCATGAGCTCGGCATCGGCGGGTGCATAGGCGCCGGCGACCGTGTCGACCATAAAGCGCGGCAGGTCGGCGGCGCAGGGAAGGGCGGCAAGCTGGTCGGAAAGCTCGGTAGCGGCAAACTGCCTGAGCTTGAGCTCGGGCTTAACCTGCTTTTTCTGCTTACGACGACGCGGCTTGGACATCCGTCTTTCCTTCCCATTCCATTAAAAGTAGTCAATTTGGGACGGGGCTATTTTAGCTACCCGTCCGTATCGGCAGGCGTTGCAGTTAAATTTGGGACGGGGTAGCTAAAATAGCCCCGTCCCAAATTGACTACTCTGCCTTGGCGTTGGCCTAGTACTGGCTCTCGTGCTTGCTGAAGAAGTCGAAGCGCGGGGGCAGCGGCTTTACGCGGTGCTCGCCGGGCTTCTCGCCCAGGCTCTCCACAAACTCGTCCGTGGAGGCAAAGATGTTGTCCCAGCTAAAGAAGGCGACCGGATCGACGTCGAAGTACTCGCAGATGAGCTCGCAGCCGGCCGGGACGATGCCGTGCATGAGCACGGTTGCTACGCGCAGCTCGGTAAAGGCGTCGACGAGGGCCTGTGTCATGGCGGCGTTTGCCGGCTCACCTTCGAGCTTGTTGGCGGCCTTGGAGGCGTCGCTCCAGCGCTTGTTGGCGGCACGCAGGTAGTCGTCGCACACGGCGAGCGCGCGGTGCGTCTCGAACTTGTACATGGCCTGCTCAAAGGCGAGAACTGCCTGTTCGGCGGCTTCGACCACGGTGTCAGAAGCGGCGCCGGCGGGAATGCAACCGTTGCGGTACGGGCTCTCGTCGCCCTCCTTGATGGCGACTCCGTAGAAGCAGCTGCGGGCCAGGCGGTTGAAGACGCCGGTCAAAAGGGCGCTCTCCTTAAGGGCCGGATCGATGACGCGCTTGTCGTCGCAGGCACGCACCTCGTTGCCGTCCTTGTCCTTGCCGGTCACGCGCGTGTCGTATGCCTTGGGGCTAAAGCTTACCGGCTTCTCGGACAGGCCGAGCGACAGCCAATGTGCACGCATCTGCTCGCAGGTGTAGTGGTTGAGCAGGTCGTCTGCCGGCGGGGGAGGCGTCTGCGAGGACGAGCTCGCCTTTTTGCCCATGTAGAGCAGGTGGTAGCAGGCGCTGACGGTGCTCTGCGTGAGGTCCCAACCCAGGGCCTCCCACATGGCGGTCTGCGCGATGCAGTAGAAGTAGATGTTGTCCTGACCGATGAACTGGTAGATCTGTGCGTCGTCAGAGCACCACCAGTCGCGCCAGTCGAGTGAGCTGTGCTGGTAGGTGGGCGCGGGGACCTGCGTGGAATCGGCGGCAGGCTCGCCCATGAGGGCGGCATCCTGGGCGGCGACGCCCTCGGTCACGCCGGCGGCCTTGGCATCGCGGGCGAGCACGGTGCGGGTGTAGCTGATGGGCGCCCACAGGCTCTCGGGCCAGCACCAGCAGGTGACGTCGGAAACGCCGTCGACCTCGGGCACCGGAACGCCCCAGTCGATGTTGCCGGTGATGCGGAAGGGCACGAGCGCCTTGCCGCTGCGGAAGCGCACGCCGCCGTTGGCGAGCACCGCGTGGGCGTCGTCGCGCTCCTTCCAGCTGGGGAAGGTGACGGTAAAGCTGCTCTTGTTGCCTTCGGGCTCCAGCACGGTGTGCTCGGGCAGCTGGTCCTCGACGGCGTCGAAGGCCTCGCGGAACTTGTTCTGGATGTAGAGCTGAGCCGGCAGCAGCCACTCCTCCATGGTCTTGGAGACCACGGAGCGAACCTGCGGGTTCTGGGCGAGCTTGGCGGTGTAGGTCTTCATAAAGTCGAGGTAGGCGGGCAGGTCAAAGTAGAGGTTGTCGACCGGGCGCAGCTCGGGCACCTCGCCGGTGAGCTGGCTCTTGGGTGCGATGAGCTCCTCGGGCTCAAACTGGTGACCCAGGTCGCACTCGTCGGCATAAGCCTTCTCGGACTTGCAGCCCTGAATGGGGCAGCGGCCGATCACCTGGCGGCCGTTGAGGAACGTGCCGGCCTTGGCGTCGTAGAACTGCAGGGTAGAGCGCTTGGAGATGGTGCCCTGCTCGTGCAGGCGCTCGATAATCTCGGCGGTAACCTCGTTGTGGATCTGGGCCGCCGGCTCAAGGCCCGAGCCGCCGTAGATATCGCAGCTGATGTTGTAGTTGTTGAGGGTCGCGGCCTGGCGGGAGTGATTGGACTCGACGTACTCGCTAATGGACTTGTCGTAGCCCTCGTTCTCCTTGAGCTTGCGGTAGCTCTCCATGATGGGCGATCCGTAGCAGTCGGTGCCCGAGGTGAAGATGACGTTCTCGCGGCCCAGGCGGTCGCGCAGGAAGCGGGCGAAGAAGTCGGCCGGGACAAAGACGCCGCCAACGTGGCCAAAGTGAAGGCCCTTGTTGCCGTAGGGCTCGCCGGCGGTGACGATGGCGCGGCGAGGCCAGCTGGGACGGTCGTTCATGGAGTATTTGGATGCCATGGGACTCCTTCGCGTATGGTGAGAGCGCGGCCGGGCGCAAGGCCTGGCGACGCGGTGGTCAATTCGTGCATATCGTTCGACATTATCGCACATGCGGACGGGTACGTGGCAGGGGCGCTATCCTAAGATGCTATGAATGAGATTTCCAACATACATGCGTTTGAGGACGAGGATTTTCTGCACGCCTGCTTTGTGTGGGGGATGGCCGTGCTCGGCGCATTTGCCGTGTGCCTGGTGCCGGTGTTTATGCTGATGGGCGGGCCCGCGGATCTGGATGCGGCTGACGCGGGTGGTTGGACGGCTATCTTGGGCTGGCTAGTCGGCTTGGCTGCGGTTTCGGCGGCGTCATTTGCCGTGCACGAGTTGGTGCACGGCGTGTTCTTTAAGCTGTTTGCGCCCGCCGGTGCTCGGGTGACCTTTGGGGCAAATCTCGAAACCTGCATGATTTACGCCTGCGCCGAGGGCGTGGTGTATTCGCGCCGGCGGTACGTGGCAGTTTGCCTGGCGCCGACGGTTGTTGTGACGGCGGCGTTTGCCCTAGGGTTTGCGCTCTCGGGCTATCCGCTGCTGTGCTACTTGGCGGCTGGTCTGCACTTGTCGGGCTGTGTGGGCGACTGGTATTACGTGCGGACCATTCTGCGCGACCGCCGCATTGTCGCCTGCGAGGACACGTCCTTTGGCGTGCGCTTTTTCGCAAGGTAGTCTTTTTGGGATGATTTTTCTGGGACGGGGATTTAAAAATCATTAGGTACGCAATGATTTTTTAATCCCCGTCCCAGAAAAATCATTGTGGGAGAGGAGATGTTGATGAAGCCGTTGCTGTTGCACGCCTGCTGTGCGCCGTGCTCGCTTGAGCCGGTTCGCCTGCTGCGCGAGGAGGGGTTTGAACCCACAATCTGCTGGACCAACCCCAATATTCAGCCGCGCGATGAATGGCAGCGCCGCCTGGACGAGCTGCGCCGGTGGTGTGCCGACGGCGGCATCGAGCTTATCGAGGCAGGGGAGGACCGCGAGCGCTGGGAGACCGGCGTGGCACCGCTGGGTGCCGATCGACCCCGTCGCTGTCGCGCGTGCTATGCCTTGCGCTTGGCCGAGGCGTGCCGCGTGGCCCAGGAGCGCGGGTTTGAGTTTGTGGGCACGACGCTCGCCGTCTCGCCGTATCAGCTGTTCGAAACCTGCAATGATGTGTTGGAGCGTCTGGCTGCCGCTCGCGGTCTCACTCCGGTGATTCGCGATTTTCGTCCGTATTATCCCGAGGCCACGCGTCGCTCGCGCGAGCTTGGCATGTATCGGCAGAACTACTGTGGTTGCCGCTTCTCGGCTGTCGAGGCGGCCATGGACCGCGCCCGTATCCGCGACGAGCGCAAAGCCGCCAAAAAGTAGTTCATTTGGGACGTCAGCCTGCTAGGATGTAGAGCGGACTTTAGCTATATAAGGAGTATCCGACGTGTCTATGCGTACCGATGATTTTGACTATAACCTTCCTGAGGAACTGATTGCCCAGGCGCCTGCCGAGCCGCGTGACTCCTGCCGCCTGCTGGTGGTTGATCGCAAGGGCTCCCAGGCGGGAACGCCGCTGGAGCACGGCGGTACCGTCGAGCACCGCATCTTCCGTGACATCATTGACTATATCGAGCCGGGCGATGTGCTCGTCATCAACAAGACGCGCGTGATGCCGGCCCGCCTGATCGGTCGCAAAGCCGGCTCGGGTGGCGTGGTCGAGACGCTGCTGCTCAAGCGCCGCGAGGATGTTGACCCGCTGGGCCATGTTTGGGAGTGTCTGGTCAAGCCGGGCAAGCGTCTGAAGCCCGGTGCTCAGATTGAGTATCGCGCCGGTGGCGCCCATGCGCCCGAGGGCGCGCCCGTGGTGCTGACGGCCGAGGTCATCGACTTTGTCACCGATAGCCGTGGCGGCCGTCTGGTGCGCTTCGAGCCGGCCGGTTGCAATGCTGCCGGCGAGCCGCGCACGCTCGACGAGGCCATCCACGCCGCCGGTCACGTGCCGCTGCCGCCCTACATTACCGATTACGAAGGCGATCCCGAGAAGTACCAGACCGTCTACGCCATGAAGGAGGAGCATTCGGCCGCTGCTCCCACGGCGGGCCTGCACTTCACGCCCGAGCTCATGGCGGCTATCGAGGCTAAGGGCGCGAAGTTTGCCGCTGTCGAGCTCGAGGTCGGTATCGATACCTTCCGTCTGGTGGAGGAGGACGACCCTACGCAGCACGTCATGCACACCGAGCGCTACCACGTATCGCAGGAGGCGGTCGACGCCGTGCATAAGGCTAAGGCCGAGGGGCATCGCGTGATCGCCGTCGGCACCACGGCGGTGCGCTCGCTCGAGAGCGCGTTTGACGCGGACGCGCCGGTGTCCGATCCGGCTGTGACGGCGCGCTATTTTGAGGGCCGTGAGGACGGCGCCGATACACTCGGCCGCGGTGACATCGTGGTGCGCGAGAACGCGACGACGCAGCTCTACCTCATGCCTGGCTCGACCTATCACGTGGTCGACGCGCTGATCACGAACTTCCACGTGCCGCGCTCCACGCTCATGATGCTCGTAAGCGCGCTTGCCTCCCGCGACCAGATCATGGATGCCTACGCCGCCGCCATCGAGGAGCGCTACCGCTTCTTCAGCTTTGGCGATGCAATGCTCATTCAGTAGGTTACGGCGTTTTCCAAACGCCGTAACCGGCCGACGCTGCAAACGCCCCTAAGCGGCAATCTGACGTTCAATCGTCGGGCATGACCAAAAGGTCAATGCCCTCCTCTTTCACGTCACCTTGCTCGCTTAGGGGCGTTTTCGCTGTCCGCGCCAAAACATCGGCGTTGCCGTGGTTCACTCGGCACCTGGGGACGTTCCTTTTAATATGAGCAGGACATTGTCAAGAGGCAAAATCGGGCCTGGCCCCAACGATATGGGGTCAGGCCCTCTCCCTATATCAACCCGTCCGCGGCGACCTCGGCGTGTCTTCCCGACGCTCGTCTTTGCAGTTTAATATCCGCCCGTGGCGATCTCTCGCTGGGCAATCCGTTGCTACGGCTGAGGCTTCTTCGTCGAACCGACAGTCTGTGCACGCGTGTGGCGCCCTGGGCGCTCGCAGAAAAGGGACCTGAGGTTCGCCTCAACGGCTTCGGATCGAACCGCTTCCGGGGTGATCGGCTTATGTGCGGGGGACCGGCCCCCTACGCCTCCTCGGCCATGAGGCCGACCGCCCACACCCAGCAGGCGAGCTCGCGCGCCGTGGCCACGTTCGCCTTGTTGTTGTGGACCCCGCGAGCGAGCAGCGCCTCCCGCCTCTCGACCAGCCTCCGCACGCCCTTGGCGGCATGCCTGCGGGCGACCCGGTCCGGGGCCTGGCCCTTGGCGAGGTCCTTCGGCCGCCCCGAGCACGTCAGGTAGTGCCACGCGGCCTCGACCAGCGCCTTCCTCAGGTGTTTGTTGCCCGCCTTGGTGATCGCGCCCCTGCGGTCGCTCTCCCCGCTGGAGTGCTCGGAGGGCGTCAGGCCGACCCATGCGGCGAACGACCGGGCGTTCCTGAACCTCGAGAACTCGCCGGCCTCGAACACGAGGTCGGCGGCCGTCGCGGTGTCGACGCCCTTGAGGCAGCGCAGGGAGTCGACCCTCCTCCTCCACCTGGGCTTGCGGGCCTCGGCCTCGACGAGCCCCTCGAGCCTCGCCTTCTCCTCCGCCGCCCGCCTGACCGCGTCGACGTAGTAGGCGAGCACGTCGTTGTCGGCCTCCTCCGCGAACCTAATCGACTCGATCCAGGACCAGTGCGCCCGGGTCCAGTTGCCCTTCCTGCGGCCGGTGGGCGTCCTCTCGTCGAAGACGAGCCCGTGCCTGAGCAGGAACTTGGAGAGCCGCTGCTTCGAGCGCGAGAGGTCGTCCCTCGCGTCCTCGAGCGCCCTGGTCAGGTCGCGGGCGGCCTCGCACTCGTCGTCGGGGACCCACACCTCGACCACGTTGCCGACCGACAGCATGCGGGCGAGGAACTCGGCGTCGTTGCGGTCGTTCTTCCTGCGCCTGTCCGCGCTGGGCTTGATCATCTTCGAGACGGCGCCGACCACGCAGTCGACCCCCAGGCCGGAAAGCCTCTTCTGCAGGTCGAAGCCCGTGACCCCGGACTCGTACACGCACCTGGCCCTGGGGTCCACGGAACGGACCCACTCCGCGACGGCGCCGGCGTCGTAGCCGAAGGTCGCGGCACGTACCTCCCCGGTCATGACGTCGAGGGAGACGGCCTTTATCGAGCGGGCGTGGACGTCGAGGCCGATGAAGGTGGTAGTATCGAGCATGGGAGCCCCTTCCATGAATGCGGCGTGGCCGCCGCGGCTGAATTAGACACTCACCATTGTCGGCCTAATCCGCGGTCTTTCATGCAGCAGGGGCTCTCAATGTTTTTATGTCCTGCTCATATCGTCTGTGCCGGCACTTGGGGACAGTCCTTGCGCCGATCTAAATAAGTTGCGGTGAGATAGTTCTTGAATTGGCCTTTTTCAGGGCTAGATAGGAACTATCTCACCGCAACTGCGTTGGGGCGTTTTTGGCAGCGGGTTTACTTGCTCGCGAACAGCCAGATCAGGATGATCACCAGAATCACGGCGATGATGCAGGCGATGGCTCCGGTGAATTTGACGCGTGAGTCGCGGGTTCGCTTGCGCACGTCGTCTTCGGTGGCCTCGAGTTGGGCAACTTCGCGCTCGGTCTCGGTATGCTCGGCCTTGTCGCGTGCCAAGGACCCGGCGAGCGATTCGGTGATCTCGGGATGGTCGTGCACCTCGGTCGCCTGCTCGATAATCGACTGCGCATGCGCTGCATCTGCCCGGGCGTTTGCGATGGCCTGCTCTTGCTCGCGGCGTGCCTTGTCCTGCGTGGCGATCTTTTCGCGCAGCTCGCGCTGGCGCGTCGCGGCGGCAGTTTTTGCGGACTGCAGCTCGTCGCGCGCGGCATCTGCCTCGGCCGTTACGGCCTGGTGCGCTCGTTTAGCGTCGGCGATGGGGGCCTGTGCCTGCTCGACGGCCTGCTCGGCGGCGGCAAGTGAATGCTCAAGATCGGCGGTCACGCGCGGAATGTCTTCCTCGGCCTTGCGGAGGGCGTCGGCAGCGTCGGAGATTTGCATAGACAATTCGCTGGTGCGCACGGTGTAATTGGCGGGATTTGCCGAAGGGTTGCGCTGCAGCTCGGCATACTCGCGACGCAAGGTCTCGAGCTGTGCGCGCGTAGCATCGGCAGTTTGTCGTGCGGCGGCGATACCGGCATCGCGCTCGGCCTTCACTTTGTCGCGGATGCGCTTGGAATCCTCAAGGCGACGAACGAGCCGGTTGCCGGTCTCGCGCGAGCTTGCCTCGCGGGCTTCCACGGCGTCGAGTGCAGCCTTCAGGCGGAGCTCGGTCGCATCGTCCTCTGCCTTCATTTGCTCGAGCTGGCCCTTGAGCTCCGTCGCTTTGGCGGCATGGGCATCACGGTTAATTTCAGCTGCCGCAGCGGTCTTCTGTGCCGCGGCAATCGCCTGGCGTTGATCGGCGATGATCTGATCGTGGCGGCCTGCGATGTCCTGGCGCGTCTCGAGCTCCTCTGCCTGGTCGGCGATGCGCTGCTCAAGCTCGGCTAAATGGGCGCGGGCATCGGCGAGTGCCTTCTTGGCGGCGTTCATCTCGCGCATGGCCGACGCGCCCTGGGCGATAAAAGTGCCCACGGCGTTAGCGGTGTTTGAGACGGCGCTCCCCAGGTCGCGGCTCGTGGCGGGAGCATGCGAGGTGGTCGGGTGCGCGGCTTCGGCGGCATTCGTATCGGCAGTCTGCGGCGCGGCGATATTGCCGGTGCCGCCTTCGATCACGGAAAAGCCCGCTGCGTGCGGGTCGACCGCGTCCGCGCCGATCGTGGGGTGCTCGAGTTGTAGGAACGAGGGCATGGTACTGCCCTGGTCGGCAACCGGGGTCTCGCCGGGCACAAAAGTCGAGGCGGCCTCGGCGGCTTCCTCTTCCTCGGCGTCGACATCGGCATCGGCGACGGCGTCCTTCATCGCTTTGACGGCATCCATCATGGAGTCCATGACGGCGTCGAGCTCTTCTTCCGAAGACACCTCGATGGGGCCCGCTACTTGCGGAGCGCTCTCAGCCTTGGGCTCAGTATCGCTCGGGTCCGGCTGCTCTAGCTGCTCTTCTTTGTCTTGCTCTGCGGCGACATTAGCGTCTGCGGCCTCGCCTGCGGCGGCAGGAGCCTCCTCGACGGCGGCATCAATGCTGCCATCGCTGCTGGTAGAAGTATCGCAGTCGTCAATGGTGTCTGCGGAATCATCAATATGCTGTTGAGTCTGGGGGTCCAGCTCGTCTGTCATAGGCATGTGCTCCTCATCGTTGTTTGTCACCCTATGATAAAGTCTCGCGCCGACATCCCGCGCGCCGCAGCAAAGTTTCAAAACGTGTTCGATGGCTCGCGTCGATAGCAAAAACTCGGCCGCTCTACCCAATTTTTACTTGACAATCCCTTCGCCGAAAAACGTTATGCCGTTCGCCTATCGAGGCCTTTTCTTTTCACTTGAAGAAGCTAAAGTTGCATCTCAGCTTTTGGCGCGTTTATTTTGGATGCGCGCAGTCGGCGGGCGTGCCCGTCGCGATTTTGAAAGGACTTCGTATGGGACTTTTCACTGGTAAGACCGTGATCGTCACCGGCGGCGGCAAGGCCACACTTAAGGACGGCTCTGCTGGCTCCATCGGCTACGGCATCGATATCGCTTTTGCCAAGGAGGGCGCGAACCTCGTTATCACCGGTCGCAACGTCGCCAAGCTCGAGGCTGCCAAAGAGTCTCTTGAGGCCGAGTACGGCGTCAAGGTTCTGCCTGTTCAGGCCGATGTCTCGGCTGGTCAGGACAACGAAGCCGTCGTGCAGAACGTTATCGACAAGGCGATTGAGGAGTTCGGTCGCATCGACGCCGTCGTCAACAACGCTCAGGCCAGCGCCTCGGGTGTGACCATCGCCGACCACACTATGGACCAGTTTAACCTGGCCATTTACTCTGGCCTGTATGCCACCTACCTGTACATGCAGAAGGCCTATCCGCACCTGAAGGAGACCAAGGGCTCCGTGGTCAACTTTGCTTCGGGCGCCGGCCTGTTTGGCAACTATGGCCAGTGCAGCTATGCTGCCGCCAAGGAGGGCATCCGCGGTCTGACCCGCGTCGCCGCCAACGAGTGGGGCAAGGACGGCATCAACGTCAACATTGTGTGCCCGCTTGCCTGGACTGCTGCGCTCGAGAACTTCCAGGATGCCTATCCCGAGGCGTTTAAGGCCAACGTCCACATGCCGCCGGCAGGCCACTACGGCGACGTCGAGAAGGAGATCGGCCGCGTGGTCGTTCAGCTTTGCGGCCCCGACTTTAAGTATATGAACGGCGAGACCGTCACCCTCGAGGGTGGCATGGGCCAGCGTCCGTAGGGGTTACGCGGTTTTACCAAACCGCGTAACGGCTCGACGCTGCGCGGTCACCAGAGCGACAACTTGTCATTCAAAGAGGGTGGCATGACCAGAAGGTCTATG
Source organism: Collinsella sp. (assembly GCA_030839365.1). GTDB lineage: Bacteria > Actinomycetota > Coriobacteriia > Coriobacteriales > Coriobacteriaceae > Collinsella. The sequence goes on along the minus strand of JAUUMM010000026.1, from coordinate 16,643 downwards.
CCGCCCTCTTTTCATGCCAATTTGTTCGCTCTGGCGACCGCTCGCTGACGTTGCCAGGGCATCGGCGTTTGCGTTGCTGACGAAAAGTAGTCGTTGGGGACGTTCTTAAATGACTAGTCGAAGGGGACAGTCTTGTCGGCACTTGGGGACGGTCCCTAAGTGCCGGCAGATTGGGACACTCCTTTGCAAGATGGCGCTGAAGGCTGTCCCCAACAACTAGTCGTTTAAGAACGTCCCCAACGGCTAGTTGTTTAATGCGCCAGTTTCTGTCGAGTCGGTGCTCCTTGCGGGTTGCCCGTATAATGGTTTGCGTATGAGCCGCAACCAAGGAGTTCCAGTTTATGGACCAGAACCTTTTTAAATTCGACCTGATCGCCGAGGACCCGACGACGCACGCGCGTGCCGGCGTGCTGCACACCCCGCATGGCGACATCGAGACGCCGATCTTTATGCCCGTGGGCACCAAGGCAAACGTCAAGGGCATCCCCACCGAGACCGTCAAGCAGCTCGGTGCGCAGATCGTGCTCGCCAACACCTACCACCTGTCCATGCGTCCCGGCGAGGACACCATCGCTGAGCTGGGCGGACTGCACAAATTTATGAACTGGCATGGCCCCATTCTTACCGACTCGGGCGGCTTCCAGGTGTTCAGCCACAACGACGCCGTCAAGCTCACCGACGAGGGCGTACGCTTTATCGTCAACGACTACGACGGTCGCCACGTGTTCTGGACGCCCGAGGACAACATGGAAATCGCCATGAAGCTCGGCTCCGACATCTGCATGCAGCTGGACCAGTGCCCGGGCTATCCCGCCACGCGCGCCTACGTTGAGCGCGCCGTTGAGCTGTCGAGTATGTGGGCCGAGCGCTGCTACAAGGCTCACACCCGCGATGACCAGGCACTTTTCGGCATCGTTCAGGGTGGCATGCATCTGGACTTGCGCCTGCGCTCGCTGCGCCATCTGGAGGAGTGCGGTGACTTCCCCGGCTACGGCATCGGCGGCTACTCGGTGGGCGAGGACCACGAGACCATGTTCGAGACCCTGGCGCCGCTGGCTTCCGAGTACATGCCCAAGCACAAGCCGCGCTACCTGATGGGCGTCGGCAACCCCACCACCCTCGTGCGCGGTGTGGGCGTGGGCATCGACATGTTCGACTGCGTGCTGCCGACGCGCACCGGCCGCATGGGCACGGCGTTCTCCAGCGAGGGTCGCCTTAACTTCCGCAACGCGCGTTTTGCGCACGACGACGGTCCCATCGATCCCACCTGCACCTGCCCGGTGTGCACGGGCGGCTACAGCCGCGCGCTCATCCGTCACATGGTCACGCAGAAGGAGATGCTCGGCGGTATTCTGCTGTCGATGCACAACATCTACTACCTGCTCAACCTTATGCAGCGTGCCCGTCAGGCCATTATCGAGGGCCGCTACGGTGCGTTCGTGAGCGACTGGATGAACAGCCCCGCGGCGGTGGATTACTAAGGACGGCGCGGACGCTTGCGGAGCGCGGGCAACGGCAAAGGCCAAGCGGCGATCGGTCGTCGCGTTCGCTAACATGGTCTGCAAGACCGCTGACCGATGTCTTGCAAGCGCTTGATGCATCGTGGGTACCATACCGAATGGTTGATGTTCGGGCGGGTGTTTGACGCATGGCGTCGACCCCGCCCGTTTCTGTTTTCGATAGGAGTACCCATGATTAAGAATGAGAACGTCGAGGGCGAGCCCGCCTACGACGAGACGTACCGCCGCGGCCCCGTGGTCATGCGCGGCCCCATGATTCCTAAGGACAACACCTACGCCAATCTGCTGGCGCCCGAGGACTCGACCGACTGGCTGCATGCCGATCCCTGGCGCGTGCTGCGCATTCAGGCCGAGTTTGTCGATGGCTTCGGCGCGCTTGCCGAGCTCGGGCCCGCGGTGACCATCTTCGGTAGTGCCCGCACGCCCAAGACCGATCCGCTCTACAAGGCGGCGCGCACGGTCGGCCGCAAAATCGCCCAGCGCGGCGTCGCGGTTATCACCGGCGGCGGCCCTGGCATCATGGAGGCGGCCAACAGGGGAGCGGCGAGCGCCAACGGCAAGTCGGTCGGTTTGGGTATCGAACTACCGCACGAGCAGGGGCTCAACAAATACGTGAACCTGGGTATGGACTTCCGCTACTTCTTTGTGCGCAAGACCATGTTCGTCAAATACAGCTCGGGCGCCATCGTGTTTCCCGGAGGTTTTGGTACGCTCGACGAGATGTTCGAGGTGCTCACGCTGGTGCAGACGCACAAGGTCAAGCGCATGCCGCTCGTGCTGGTAGGCAGCGAGTACTGGCAGGGCCTGTTCGACTGGCTCAACGGCCCGGTGATGGATGCCGGTATGATCAGCCCGCTCGATCCCGAGCTCGTACACATCACCGACGACCTCAACGAAGCCGTCGACATTGCCCTGAGTGGGCTGATGTAGGGCAATCGTGCCCACCGCGATATGAATATATATAGCAATCTGATGCTATCTAACGTCAGTTTGCCATTTATATTGGGTATACTGATGCAAAAGACGAGGGCGAGGAGGTCGCGTATGTCTACTGCAACGGTTAAGCCTACGACGGTTCGCATCGAAGAGGGGCTCAAGGAGCAGGCGACTGAGTTCTTGGATTCGGTCGGCCTCAGCCTCAATTCCTATCTGAATCTTGCCGTTCGGCAGCTTGTAAATCAGCGAAAGATTCCTTTTGAGATCGTAGGAAGGGCGGAAGTGCCCAACGAAGCGACGAGGCGTGCCATGGTAATCGCCGAGGCTCATGAGTTGGGGATTTTGCCGGACGATAGCCCGTCATTCAACGACGCTGATGAGCTTATGTCGTTCCTCGATGAGGACTAGCGATGTTTGAGATTAAAGTCGAGGCTCAGTTTAAGGCGGATTACAAACGGACGATGCGCATCCATCCGCAGCTAAAGAGTGAGTTTAAAGCGGCGGTTGCAGAGCTTGTGGCCCATGGGTCGCTTCCAGCGGAGTACGGCGCCCACGAGCTCTCAAACCCGGGCGGAAACTACAACGGCCACATCGATTTCCACCTATCCGATGGCTTGGTCGATGTGGTCGTTCTTTATCTTCCCCATAAGACTAACCCAGTGATTAGGCTGGTGAGAATGGGCACTCATCAGGAGCTGTTTCAGGGCCCGCTGGGCTGATCGCCGATTTCTAGGTTGCGGTGGAATAGGGATTGATTTGCGGCTGATAAGCCAAAAATAGTCCCTATTCCACCGCAAGCGGTAAAGGTGCCCCTAGTGGATGGGCTGGTAGCGGGGGCAGTAGCTGATGGCGATGGCGTCGACGCCTACATGGGTGGCGATGGTGCAGCCGATGGGGCCGGTGCCGGCGTCTACATAGTCTTGGCCTGCGAGCGCTTGGCTGACGAGCTCCTGCTCCTCGGCGGCGCCGGTCGTGAGCACGCGCACGCTGGAGCCCGGATGCTCAGCCAAAAATGCGAGGCAATCGGCCATGGTGTTGGTAACGATGCGCTTGGCACCGCGGCCCTTTTTTATGGCCTTGATCTCGCCCGATTTCCACTCCGGCGAAACGGCCAGGCGAATGTTGAGCATTTGCGTGAGCTGGCCGGCGAGCTTGGGCGCACGGCCGTTCTTGACCAGGTTCTCGAGTGTGCGCGGAATCAGCAGCAGGTGGGCGTCGGGCAGCGTCGCGCGGATCTGAGCCTCGGTCTCGTCCAGGCTGCGGCCGTCCTCGCGCATGGCGAGCGCGTACTCCACCAGCAGGCCCTCGGCGCCCGAGCCGGTGCGCGAATCGATGCAGCGCACGTCGAGCTCGTGGGTATCGGCCACCTGGCACGCGTTGGCGTAGCAGGCGGACCACTCGCTGCACAGCGAGATAAAGATGGCGCTGTCGTGGCCGTCGGCGCGCACGCGGTCAAAGAGTGCCTTGAACTCGCCGGCGCTCGGCTGCGAGGTGTGCGGCAGCTGCTCGGAGCCAGCCATGCGCGCGACGTACTCCTGGGCGGTAATCTGCACCTGGTCGAGCAGGTCCTCGCCCTCGATAATCACATGCAGCGGAATCACGTAAATGCCGAGCTCTTGAGCACGGGCGGGGGAGATGTCCGACGTGGAGTCGGTTATGATGGCAAAAGACATAATTGCACCTTTCGTTGGGGCGCGACGGCGCCGCCTTCTGAGAGCAAAGTGCGACAAGTATAGTGGAGTCGTTCCACATTTCTAGGTTCAATTGTTGAATAGTCAACAGTTTGAAGTGTCGGTGTGGAAATCGTCAACTGGGGAAGAGGGATGCCGATGGAGGCACTGGAGATATGCAGGCGGCCGGTCGTGCTGTTTGATTTCGATGGCACGGTGGCCGATACGGGTCGGGCGGTGATGACCTCGACGCGCAAGACGCTGGCTACGCGCGGGTTTTCGGAGGCGCAGATGGGTGATCTGCGCCGCATGATCGGGCCGCCCCTGTGGAAGAGCTTTCACGACTTTTACGGCTTTTCCCGCGAGGAGTCGCTTGTGGTGGCCGATGAGTATCGCGTCTTTTTTGATGAGCTGGGACCGGAGGAGTATCCCGTGTTTGACGGGATCCCCGAGCTGCTGGATGGGTTAGCCGCCCGGGGCAAGCGTATGGCCGTGGCGACGTCGCGCATGGAGGCAAAGTGCATCGACATGGTGCGTGAGCTCGGGCTTTCTCAGTTTGAGGCGGTGGTTGGCATGAATCCGCCGCAGGGTCGCGAGACCAAGGCCGATTCGGTCCGCGATGCTCTGGCGGCGCTCGGCGCGACGGCCGACGTTGCCGTGATGATCGGCGATCGCTTTAACGATGTGGAGGGCGCGCACGCGATGGGCGTGCCGTGCATTGGCATCTATTCGGGCGCGGCGGCGCCGGGCGAGCACGAGGCGGCGGGTGCCGATGCAGTGGTGCACTCGGTGGCCGAGCTTGCTAAACTTTTCGCTATATAAGTACTTGATGTGAGGGGCGGGCGTACCCGTCGCTCATTGGTAAGGAGGCAGTCCATGAATCAGGTGGAGCAGAGCGTCGCTGAGTATGTCGACGAGGTCTGGGAAGATGTCGTCGCCGATATCGAACAACTGGTGAGCTATCCGTCCGTGGCCGTTGCTGCCGATGCGGAGCCTAGCGCGCCGTTTGGCCGCCCGGTTCGTGATGCGCTCGATTGCGCGCTCGGCATTGCGCAAAAGCTCGGCTACCAGACGAGCGACGACGAGGGCTATGTGGGCATTGCCGATATCCCGGGTCGCGGCGACAAGCAGCTCGCGACCATCTGCCACGTGGACGTGGTGCCCGCCGGCCCCGGCTGGAACACCGACCCGTTTGCGATGGAGCGTCGCGAGGGATGGCTGCTCGGCCGTGGCGTGATTGATGACAAGGGTCCGGCGGTGTTGTCGCTCTACGCCGGTGCCTACCTGCTCAAGCACGGCATTGTGCCGCGCTATACCTTCCGCGCGCTGCTGGGCTGCGATGAGGAAGTGGGCATGTCCGACGTTCACCATTATCTGGAGAACCACGCAGACCCCGACTTTTTGTTTACGCCCGATGCCGAGTTCCCGGTCTGCAATGCCGAGAAGGGCCAGTTTGGGGCGACGTTTGTGAGCCCCAAGATCGATGGAGGGCGCATCGTATCGTGGAGCGGTGCCGAGGCGAGCAACGCCATTCCGTCGCAGTCTATCTGCGAGCTTGCGATTGCCGCCGATGAACTGCCGGCGCCCATTGAGAACGCCGACCGCCTGGAGATCACGGCGCTCGAGAACGGCCATGCCCAGATTTTCGCGCACGGTATCGGTGGCCATGCTTCGATGCCCGAGGGGACGATCAACGCCGTCGGCCTGATCGTGACGTACCTGCGCGAGGCCGAGGACGCGTTTGGTGCCCGTGACGAGCGCCTGCTGACGCCTGCCGAGCACGAGTTCGTCAAGTTCCTGGCCTTTGTACATGCAGACGCCTATGGCCGCGGCTTGGGTATCGATGCGACGAGCTCGGCGTTTGGCCCGCTTACCTGCAACGCTGGCGTCATCCGCGTGGCGGATGGCCATATTGAGCAGGTCATCGACGTGCGCTTCCCCGACAGCACGAGTGCCGATACCATCCGCGAGCAGCTCGACCCGCTCGTGGGCCGTTTTGGCGTGACGTGCCAGCTGGGTCGCGCGAAGGTGCCGTTCTCGGTCTCTGCCGACGATCCGGCCGTGAAAGCGCTGATTGATACCTATAACGAGTTTACGGGTAAGCATGCCGAGCCCTTTGCCATGGGCGGCGGCACGTACGCGCGCAACTTTGCCCGCGCCGTGTCATTTGGCCCCGAGGAGACCGGCCTGGAGTTGCCCGCATGGGGCGGCCAGATGCATGGCCCCAACGAGTGCGCCAACGAGGAACAGCTCAAGCAAGCGCTCAAGATCTATATTGTTGCGATCTTAAGGCTCAACGAGCTCGAGCTTTAAGGTTGCGGCGTTTTGCCAATCTAAGTTGCGGTGGAATAGTTCCTAGAATCGGCTGCCTAACAGCCAAACAGGAACTATTTCACCGCAACTTTGCTTTTATTGGTGTAAAAGGTGCGCCATATTTGGCGCTGGATTGTTATTCGTTTGTAAAGCCCTGCCGCGCTTGCGGTAAGGGTTTATCAAATGCCCGTAAGAAACCGCAGTTGGCGCGGGTGCTGCCCGGTCGGGGTCGTATCTTTCCAAACAGCAAAGCGGGCAGGGTGCCCGCGATTCGCATGTACGAAAGGAAGATCATGCTCGATCAGGCTTATTCTCGTCGTCAGTTCCTCGGCCTCGCTGGTGGTCTTGCCAGCATCGTCGGTCTCGGTCTCGTTGGCTGCGGCGGCGCAGGCGCATCCGACGCCGCCGACAAGGGTAGCGCCGCTGCTGCCGAGTCCGTCTCCGGCGAGGTGACCTACGACGGTGCCTCCTCGTTCCAGGCTCTCGTCGAGGCCGCTGCCGAGAAGTTCATGGATGCCAACCCCGACGTCTCCGTCTCCGGCTCGGGCAACGGTTCGGGCAAAGGTCTGACCGCTGTTGCCGCCGGCACCGTCACCATCGGTAACTCCGACGTCTTCGCCGAGACCAAGCTCGAGGCCGACCAGGTCAAGAACCTCGTCGACCACGAGGTCGCCGTCGTGGGCATGGGTCCCGTCGTCTCTAAGAACGTGAAGGTCGACGACCTGTCCCTCGAGCAGCTCAAGGGCATCTTCTCCGGCCAGATCACCAACTGGAAGGAGGTCGGCGGCGACGACGCCAAGATCGTCGTTCTCAACCGCAAGGCCGGTTCCGGTACCCGCGCCACCTTCGAGGCTGCCGTCTTTGGCGACGAGGCAGTCGACTTTAAGGGCGACGCCGAGCTCGACAAGTCCGGCGACGTCCAGACTCAGATGGGCAGTACCGACAACGCCATCTCCTACCTCGACTTCTCGCACTTCGATGACTCCAAGTTCAACGCCATCAAGGTCGAGGGCGTCGAGCCCAAGAGCGCAAACGTCACCGACGACTCCTTCAAGATCTGGGCTACCGAGCACATGTACTGCTCCAAGGACGCCGACGAGGCCACCACGGCCTTCCTGGAGTTCATGCTTTCCGACGACGTCCAGGGCAAGCTCGTCGAGGAGCAGGGCTTTATCCCCGTCTCTGCCATGAAGGTCGTCAAGGACGCCAGCGGCAAGGTCTCTGCTAAATAAGTAATCGCCCCCGGAAAGGTTTGCAATGGCAAAACAGCTGCCAAAGCGCGACCTTGAGAACGTGGGCCTGAGCGTCACGGGCGCGTGCGTAGCGCTCGTGACGCTTGTCGTTGCCGCGCTCATCTTTATGGTCGCCCAAAAGGGCCTCTCGGCTTTTATCAAGGACGGCGTCTCGGTCGTCGAGTTCTTTACCGGCACCAAGTGGGACCTGGCCAACACGGCCGAAAACGGCCTGCCTTATACCGGCGCCCTGCCCCTGATCGTCACCTCGTTTGCAGTCATGGTGCTCTCCACGCTCATCGCGCTGCCCATCGCCATCGGCTCTGCCATCTTTGCGGTCGAGATCCAGCCTAAGTTTGGTTCCAAGATCTTTCAGCCGCTTATTGAGCTTTTGACCGGCATTCCCTCGGTCGTCTTTGGCTTGATCGGCTTTCACGTGGTTGTCGGCCTTATGAAGAGTGTTTTCCATGTGAGCACGGGCCTGGGCATCTTGCCCGGCGCCATCGTGCTGGCGGTCATGATTCTGCCGACGATGACCACGCTTTCGGTCGATGGCCTGCGCGCCGTGCCCGACGGCTACCGACAGGGCTCGCTCGCGCTGGGCTACACCCGCTGGCAGACCATCTGGCACGTGGTGCTCAAGTCCGCCATGCCGTCGCTCATGACCGCGGTTATCTTGGGCATGACCCGCGCCTTTGGCGAGACGCTCGCCGTGCGCATGGTCGTCGGCGGCATCGAGGCCATGCCGACGTCGCTGCTGTCGCCGGCTTCGACCATCACCACCACGCTCACCACGTCCATGGCGGTCTACGCCGAGGGCTCGGCCCAGGACGACGTCCTGTGGGCACTCGGTCTGCTGCTGATGGGCATGAGCCTCATCTTCATCCTGATCATCCATCTCATTGGCCGCAAGGGGGCGAAGGCTCGTGGCTAGCACGCGCATCCACATCGACGAGGCGAGGCTCGGGCGTGTCCAAAAGCAGGATCGCATCGCCACGGGCGTGCTGACGGCGATCGTCGCCATCGTCATGCTCATCGTCATCTCCATGGTGGCCTATATCCTGTTCGAGGGCATCTCGACGCTGTTCCAGCCGGGCTTTCTCACAGAGCCGTCGCGCGCCAACGGAACGCAGGGCGGCGTGCTCTACCAGCTGTTCGACTCGTTCTACCTGCTGCTGATCACTCTGATCATCTCGGTGCCCATCAGCCTAGGCGGAGCGGTCTTCCTGGTTGAGTACGCGCCGAACGGCCCTATCCGCGACATCGCCTCTACCGCCATCGAGACGCTGTCCTCGCTGCCTTCCATCGTCGTCGGCATGTTTGGCTTCCCGGTGTTCTCGGTGCAGCTGGGCTGGAAGTACTCCATCATCTCCGGCGCCGTCGCGCTCACCATGTTCAATATCCCCATTCTGGTGCGCGTGATTCAGCAGGCGCTCGAGGACGTGCCACAGGCCCAGCGCGATGCATGCCTGGCCATGGGCCTTACCCGCTGGGAGGCCACGCTGCACATCCTGATTCCCGAGGCCATGCCCGCCATCGTGACCGGCATCGTGCTTTCGGCCGGCCGCGTCTTTGGCGAGGCCGCGGCGCTGCTCTTTACCTCGGGCATGAGCTCGCCGGTGCGTCTGAACTTCTTGAGCTTTAACCTGTCGAGCCCCACCTGCGCCTGGAACGTGTTCCGCCCCGGTGAGTCGCTCGCCGTGCACATCTACAAGATCTATGGCGAGGGCAGCCCCGAGGCCCAGCAGATCGTTTGGGGCACCGCGGCGCTGCTGATGATTTGCGTGCTGCTGTTTAACGTAGTCGCCCGTATCGTGGGCAAACAACTGGCAAGGAAGATGACGGCCGAATGAGCGAGATAAATGCAACGCCCGCAACTGAGGCGGCATCGTCCGAGACCCAGGACTTTTTGTCGAGCGTGGGGGAGAGCGAGAAGCGCGTGCGCGCGAGCGGCAAGGCCGTGAGCGACGAGGTCGTGCTCTCCACCAAGGACGTCAACGTGTACTATGGCGACCACCATGCACTGCACAATACGTCGCTCGACTTTCACAAGGGCGAGATCACGGCGCTCATCGGGCCTTCGGGCTGCGGTAAGTCGACCTTCTTGCGTAGCCTCAACCTCATGAATCGCGAGATTCGCGGCTGCCGCGTGGAGGGCGAGATCAACTATCGCGGGCGCAACGTGAACACCAAGACCGAAAACACCTACGAGCTGCGCCGTTCCATTGGCATGGTGTTCCAGCAGCCCAACCCGTTCCGCAAGTCCATTCGCGACAACATCACGTTTGCGCCTAAGCGCCACGGCATCACCGACCGCGACGAGCTCGACCGCATGGTCGAGGAAAGCCTGCGCGGCGCGGCGCTTTGGGACGAGGTCAAAGACAAGCTCGACAAGAGCGCCTACGCGCTTTCGGGCGGCCAGCAGCAGCGTCTGTGCATCGCGCGCACGCTGGCGCTCAACCCCGACGTGATTCTGTTCGACGAGCCCTGCTCGGCGCTCGACCCCATCTCGACGCTGGCGATCGAGGACCTCATGTCATCGATCGTGGCCGACCGCGCCATCGTTATCGTGACGCACAACATGGAGCAGGCGTCGCGCGTGTCCAACCGCACGGCGTTCTTCTACATGGGCGATATGGTCGAGTACGACGAGACTGACGAGATTTTCCAACGGCCCAAGGATAAGCGGCTGAATGATTACCTCACCGGCATGTTCTCCTAGTCCGGGACATGCTTGAGGCCCGCGGCGGCCACGGTTGCCACGGGACTGATTGGAGAGGCGGGTCATCTCTTTTGGGAGATGGCCCGCCTTTTTGTGTCGTGTGCGGCCCGCCTTTTCGCTGCTATTATGGACAACGTTGAATTTCTACGAAGGAGCAGGGCATATGGCGATTCTTTTGGGATGCGATTCCGTCAGCCTAGAGTTTCCCACCAAGCATATTTTCGATAGCGTGACGCTCGGCGTGGGCGAGGGCGACCGTATTGGTATTGTCGGTAAAAACGGCGACGGCAAGTCGACGCTGCTGAGCGTGCTCGCCGGCACGCTGGAGCCCGACGACGGCCGCGTGACGCATCGTCGCGGCACCACGATCGGCCTGCTCGGCCAAAAGGACCAGCTTGTCGACACCGACACCGTGCACCATGCCGTCGTGGGCGACACGCCCGAGTATGAGTGGGCGTCGAGCCCCCGCACGCGCCAGATCCTCGCCGGTCTCATTAGCGATGTGCCCTGGGAGGGCACGGTGGGCGAGCTTTCGGGTGGCCAGCGCCGCCGCGTGGACCTCGCGCGCCTGTTGATCGGCGACTACGACGTGCTCATGCTCGACGAGCCCACTAACCATCTGGACATGCGCACCATCAACTGGCTTGCACGCCATCTTAAGGCTCGCTGGCAGCGCGGTCAGGGCGCCATGCTCGTGGTCACGCACGATCGCTGGTTCTTGGACGAGGTCTGCACCAGCATGTGGGAGGTCCACGACGGCCAGGTCGATCCCTTCGAGGGCGGCTACTCCGCATATATCCTGCAGCGCGTGGAGCGCGACCGCATGGCCGCGGTTACCGAGGAACGCCGTCGCAACATGGCGCGCAAGGAGCTCGCGTGGCTGAGCCGCGGCGCCCAGGCGCGTTCCACCAAGCCCAAGTTTCGCGTTGATGCCGCTCGCGAGCTGATCGCCGACGTGCCGCCCGTGCGTGACGAGCTGGAGCTCAAGCGCCTCGCCGTGAGCCGCCTGGGCAAGCAGGTTATCGATGTGGTCGACGTGGACGCCGGCTATGCGGATACCGATGGCGCGCCCAAGCAGGTGCTCTCTGACGTGACCTGGCTCATTGGTGCGGGCGACCGCTATGGCCTTTTGGGCGAGAACGGTGCCGGCAAGTCGACGCTGCTCGACGTGATCCAGGGCAAGATTGAACCCACGCGCGGCCGCGTGAAGATTGGCCAGACAGTGCGCTTTGGCGTGCTGTCGCAGCAGCTCGAGGAGCTCGAACCCTACATGGGCGACACGATCCGCGAGGTGCTCGGCAACTATAAGAAGTACTACGTCATCGACGGCAAGGAGACTTCGCCCGAGAAGCTCTGCGAGCGTCTGGGCTTTACGACGCAGCAGCTCTGGAGCCGCATCGGCGATCTTTCGGGCGGCCAGCGCCGTCGCCTGTCGCTGTTGCTGACGATTCTGGACGAGCCCAACGTGCTCATCCTGGACGAGCCGGGCAACGACCTGGATACCGACATGCTCGCGATTGTCGAGGACCTGCTGGACGGCTGGCCCGGCACGCTGATCCTGGTGACACACGATCGCTTTTTGATGGAGCGCGTGACCGACCAACAGTGGGCACTGCTCGATGGCCATCTGACGCATATGCCCGGCGGCGTGGACCAGTACCTGCGCCTGTGCAACGCTACCGCCGAGGACGAGCCCGTGGGCGCGCCGAGCGCTAAGACCGGCACGTTCGACACCGGTGCGGCGGCTGCTGCCGACAAGCCCAAGTCGAGCGGTCAGCCCAACGGCCTTTCCAACGCCGAGCGTCAGAAGCTCCGCCGCGAGGTGAGCTCGCTCGAGCGCAAGATGGAGACGCAGCGCGCCCGCGTGGAGGAGGCCGAGGCCGCCATGGCCCAGGTCGATCCCACCAACTACACGGCGCTCGGCGAGCAGCAGGCAAAGATCGACGAGGCTCACGCCGCCATGGACGAGCTGGAGATGGCGTGGCTCGAGGCGAGCGAAAAGCTCGAGGGCGAGGAGTAGGCGAGAATGATCAAAGCCGCGTTTTTCGATATCGACGGCACGCTGCTGAGCTTTAAGACCCACCGGATTCCGGCGTCGGCGCAGCAGGTGCTCGACAGCTTTCGCGAGCAGGGGATTGCGTGCGTGATCGCCACGGGCCGTCCGACCTACCAGATGCCGGACTGGCTGTTCGACCTGGGCTGGGATGCGTACATTACGCTTTCGGGCCAGCACTGTTTTGATGCCAAGGGCGTCTACCGCAGCTGCCCGATCGATCCGGACGACGTTGCGGTGATTGTGGACCAGGTGGCGCAGGGGCGCTACGACTCACTGTGCATGCAGGGCGAGAACTCGTTTGTGAACCGCCTGTCCGAGCGCGTGGTGACGGCTGGCAGCAACGCGGGAATCGTCTACCACGAGGAGCCGTTTGAGCATGCCTTTGACGCGCCGGTCTATCAGTTCTGTGCCTTTGTTGACCCAGTTGACGAGCATATCGTGACCGATGCCGTGTCGCATTCGCTCACCACGCGCTGGTGCGACCTGTTCTGCGACATTATTCCGGCCAACGGCGGCAAGGACCTGGGTGTGGCGGCGACGCTGGAGCGCCTGGGCATCGACGCGAGTGAAGCGATTGCCTTTGGCGACGGCGAGAACGACCTGTCGATGTTCTCGGCCGTGGGCACAAGTGTGGCCATGGGCAACGCGCAGGACACGGTGAAAGCTGCGGCGACCTACGTGACGACCGCCGTGGACGACGATGGGATCTACAACGCCGCGAAGTACTTTGGACTGCTATAGCTGCGGCTCGGCACTTGGGGACACTCCTTGCGGGGCGTGTTCCCATTTTGTTTTCGTCCCGCTCGTTTTGTGAAACACGGCTAACTTTTAGGCAAAGTAGTAAGACATGGGCAACTTTTGCGGTAAAGTAAGCCGTGGAAAGTATCCAAAGGCTAACTAGCAATCATCGCGAAAGGCGGCCCATGGCCCTACGTGAATCCGGAGAAGACTATCTCGAATCGATCTACGTTCTGTCGGAACGCCAGGGCATCGTGCGCTCGATCGACGTTGCGGAGTACCTCGGCGTAACCAAGGCGAGCGTTTCCAAGGCCATGGCGACGCTGGAAAGCAACGGCTATGTCGAAATGGGCAAGCGCGACGTTCATCTGACGGAGCGTGGTCTGGAGGTCGCTCGCCAAATGTGGGAGCGTCACTGCTTTTTCGTGGGGCTGCTGGAGGATGCGGGTGTTTCGGCTGAGGTCGCGTCGAAAGAGGGCTGCCACATGGAGCACTGCCTGAGCGAGGAAAGCTTCGAGAAACTGAGGGCGATGCTGAACCGGGGCGAGGCGACGGGCCAAGCGGCGGAATCCTAACGAACCCCCAGTAGCGCGGAGTTCGCGCAAAGCGCGAACCAGCGACCGGGACCAGCGGTCCTTTCGGCCAAGTCCATTTCAGCAAAGGAACCCCGCCAGCAAGCGATGCCCAAGAACTGCCATCTACGTCACCGCAGGCCGGGGCCGGGTTTGGTTTTGAAAACACTCCACAGCGCGAGGCCCGCCTTTCCGTTGCTCCGCAGGAGCAGGAAAGACGGGCCTCATGCGCGAGGACGTTTTCAAAACCAAGCCCGGTCCCGGCCGGACAGCCCACGAACGCTACAGGTTCTTGACACCCATCGCGCGCATGGCATTCAGGATGGCGATAATCGCCACGCCCACGTCGCCGAACACAGCAAGCCACATGTTGGCGATGCCCAGTGCCGCAAGCACCAGAATCAGCAACTTAATGCCCAGCGCAAAGATGATGTTCTGCCAAACAATCGACATGGTCTTGCGCGCCACGCGGATCGCGCGGGAGATGTTGGACGGCTTGTCATCCATGAGCACGACGTCCGCCGCCTCAATTGCGGCGTCCGAGCCCATAGCGCCCATGGCGATGCCAACGTCTGCGCGGGTAAGCACGGGTGCGTCGTTGATACCGTCGCCTACAAAGGCGAGCTTGCCCTTGCCCGATTCTGCTGCAAGCAGCGCCTCGACACGCTCGACCTTATCACCCGGTAACAGCTGCGCGTGGAACTCGTCGAGACCGAGTTGCTTGGCTACAGACGCCGCAACCTCCTCACGGTCGCCCGTGAGCATGACGGTGCGCTTGACGCCGGCGGCGTGCAGGTCGCGAATCGTTTGCTCGGCATCGGTCTTTATGGTGTCGGCAATTACGATGTGGCCGGCGTACGTATCATCGACCAGCACGTGGAGGATGGTGCCGACGATCTCGCAATTGGGCGCTTCGATACCGGCCACAGCAAGCATCTTGGCATTGCCGACGATGACGCGCTTGCCGTCGATAATCGCCGTCACGCCATGGCCCGCGTCATTGGTGGAGTCGCTTACGCGTTTGGGATCGAGCTCGCCCTGGAAGGCGGTGCGTACCGACTGCGCGATGGGATGGTCGGAGAATGACTCGGCAAGAGCCGCGACTTCGAGCAGCGACTGCTCGGTATAGCCTGCCTCGGGGTGTACCGCCACGACCGAAAACGTGCCGTTGGTGAGCGTGCCGGTCTTGTCAAAGACGACGGTGTCCACATCCGCGAGCGTCTCGAGGTAGTTAGAGCCCTTGATGAGGACGCCCAGCTTGGATGCGCCACCGATGCCGCCAAAAAAGCTGAGCGGCACGCTGATCACGAGCGCGCATGGGCAACTGACGACGAGGAAGGTCAGGCCGCGCAGGATCCAGTCGGACCAGGCGCCGGTGACCAAGCCACCGCCGAGCGCGAGTACCGCGGCCGCGCCGGTGACAGCGGGCGTGTAGACGCGGGCGAAGCGCGTGATGAAGTTCTCGGTGCGTGCCTTCTTCTCACTAGCGTTTTCTACGAGCTCCAGGACGCGCGCGACGGTGGACTCGCCAAAGGGCTTGGTGGTGCGCACGTGGAGGAGACCCGTCATGTTGATGCAGCCGCTGATGATATCGTCTCCAGTTTTGGCCGGGCGGGGGACCGACTCTCCGGTAAGGGCGGCGGTATCGAGCTGTGTCTCGCCCTCGACGATGACGCCGTCGATAGGCACGCGCTCACCGGGCTTGACCACGATCACGGTGCCGACGGCGATGTCATCGGGGAAGACCTGCTCGAGTGTGCCGTCGGGCTGCTCGACGTTAGCGTAGTCGGGCGCGATGTCCATCATGGCACTGATCGACTTGCGGCTCTTGCCCACGGCGTACGCCTGAAACAGCTCGCCGACCTGGTAGAACAGCATGACGGCGGCGCCTTCGGCCATGTGCGGGTCGGTATCGGGGAAGAGCACCATGGCAAACGCGCCGATGGTCGCGACGGCCATGAGGAAGCTCTCGTCGAAGGCCTTGCCGCGGCGGATGTTATTGAATGCCTTTTGCAGTACGTCGTAGCCGGCAATCAAAAACGGCACGAGGAACAGCACAAAGCTGGCATAGACGTCACCCGGGGTGCCGAATGCGGCGGTAAGGGTGCCGAACTCATCGAGGGCGTACACCACGGCAAAAATGCCCAGCGCTACCAGGATGCGGTTGCGCTTATGCTCGAGTGATTCTTTTTTCTTGCGCTTCTTCTTTTTCTTTTTGGGGTCGGCGGTGGCCATGACTCGTATCCTCCCATTTGAATGTATGAACATTCGCTCATATAATTTCGCGAGCAAAGGCCGCAGCAAGCGCGGCCTTGCAGGTTGGCGTAAACCTGGGCTAGAGAATAATCTCGCAGTCCGGCTCGGCGTCGGCGGTGAACTCCACAACGCGGTCGAGGACCTCGTCGAACTCGGCGTCATCGGCCTCGAGCGTCAGCTTCTGGGTCATAAAGTTGACGGACACGGATTTGACGCCCTCGAGCTTGGCCAGCTCGTCCTGAAGCTCGCGCGCACAGTTGGCGCAGTCGATCTCATCGAGCTTAAACTGCTTTTTCATGGTGGGTTCCTTTCCCTGTATTTGCGGCTTGGGTGCAGGCCGCGCTGGTACCGTGGTTGGCTGCTATTCGCAGATGTGGCTCATGCCCTGGTTGAGCATGGTGTAGACGTGGTCGTCGGCGAGCGAGTAGAGGATATTGCGCCCGTCGCGCCGGAATTTAACCAGGTGCGACTGCTTGAGTGTGCGCAGCTGGTGCGACACCGCGGACTGCGAGGTTTCGGTCGCTTCGGCGATGTCTGCCACGCAGAGCTCGCGGCCCATGAGGGCATAGAGGATCTTGATGCGCGTGGTGTCGCTGAAGACCTTGAACAGGTCGGCGAGGTCGTAGAG
>JAUUMM010000025.1:0-30019 GCA_030839365.1 Collinsella sp. | reverse complement strand
AATCCAAGTTAGACCATTTCAAATGGTTCGATGTCTGCCCGGATGCGACACTGAATGTGTCCATCCTCGCAGTATCCGGTTCTCAAGGTGCACGCCTTGCGGCTCATCCGGTTCGACCGGGCCGCGCGGCAAGGAGATATATTGCCAGACCGCGAAGCGATGTGGGACGTCAATTCCACTCTTCACAAGTCCTACACAACTTATCGCTTCCTATATAAGTAATAGAAAGGCTGGTGCAGAAATACTGCGCGTATCAGATGATGACCCTTCGGTTAAGAGATATATAAAGATCGGTCACCTGTAAGTGTATATCTACCCGCGCTTTTGCTATATAAACCGGCGCTCTAGATAAAAAGAGGGAGTGCCGCGCACAGTGCGACACTCCCCTAGCGATTCAACAGAATCTATTAGGCCTCGAGAGCCTTCTTGGCAATGGCAGCCAGCTCGTTGAAGGACTCGATGTCCTCGTAAGCCATCTGAGCCAGGACCTTACGGTCGAGCTCGATGCCGGCAACCTTCAGGCCGTGCATGAACTGAGAGTAAGAGATGTCGTTCAGGCGAGCGGCAGCGTTGATGCGGGTGATCCAGAGAGAGCGGATCTCGCGCTTCTTGTTGCGGCGATCACGATACTGATACTGCAGGGAGTGCTGGACCTGCTCTTTAGCATGCTTGTAAGTACGCGAAGCGGCACCGTAGTAACCCTTCGCACGGTGCATAACGGTACGGCGCTTCTTCTTGGCGGCAACAGCGCGCTTAATACGTGCCATGTTCTATCAACTCCTAGACGGTAAAACGAAAAACGGGAACGCGAACTTAGGCGAGACGCGACTTGATGACCTTGCGGTCGGCAGCGGCGATCTCGGTCTCCTGACGGAAGCCACGCTTACGCTTGGTGGACTTCTTGCTCAGGATGTGGCTCTTGAAAGCCTTGGCGCGCATAAGCTTGCCGGTACCAGTCTTGCGGAAACGCTTCTTGGTGCCGCTGTGGGACTTCATCTTAGGCATGAAATACTCCTTAATCGGTTACAGAACACTAGTTACTTGGTATCGCTTGCCGCTTTATCCTCATCGAAGGCGCCCTTAATCGGGGCGAGCAGCATAAGCATGTTACGGCCTTCCATCTTAGGCTTGGACTCGACCGTAGCGTAAGGCTTGAGATCCTCGGCGAGACGCTCGAGAACGTTAAGACCCTGCTCCGGGTGAGCCATCTCACGGCCGCGGAACATGATGGTAATCTTAACGCGTGCGCCCTTCTTGAGGAAACGCAGAACGTGGCCCTTCTTGGTCTCGTAATCGCCAACGTCGATCTTGGGTCGGAACTTCATTTCCTTGACCTCGACCTTGGACTGGTTCTTACGAGCGGCCTTAGCCTTCATGGCCTGCTGGTACTTGAACTTACCGTAGTCCATGACCTTGCAGACCGGCGGCTCCGCGTTGGGAGCGATCTCGACCAGGTCGAGACCCTGATCGTCAGCAACGCGCTGGGCATCGCGGATGGCGAACAGGCCGAGCTGAGAGCCATCGACGCCAATCAAACGGCACGAAGATGCAGTGATCTCGTCGTTGATGCGGGTGTCATCAGACTTAGCTATTTTCCCTACCTCCATTCATAAAAAAATAACCCGGCGCTTTTCAGCAACCAGGTCGTACACATAGACATCCTCGGTATGAGGAAGGGAATCTAGGTTGTATGACCAGTCAGCTGCTCATTGGCGCCAAAAGGTGGGAGCCCTCGGGTTCCTCTTTAGGGCATTGCGGGAACAACGCCTTGCGAATAATAACACGTACAACGCGCTATCACATTACGTACACGAAAAAGGGGGCCTTGACCCCCTTGAAGCGCAGGTGCATGTATGGTGCCCGAGGCGAGACTCGAAGGGCCTTCGCTTCGCGAAGCCCCGGGCTTCGGGCGCATGGCGCCCTCGCCACGCTCCGCTACAAACAGGCCACAGGCCTGTTTGCTTAACGCTCCGCGCGCTCACGCGAGTTCGGCACGAAAAAGGGGGCCTTGACCCCCTTGAACGCTCACTTGCATGTATGGTGCCCGAGGCGAGACTCGAACTCGCACGTTGTTGCCAACGGTGGATTTTGAGTCCACAGCGTCTGCCAATTCCGCCACTCGGGCACGTAATGCGTGAGTTAGTTTATCACAGCTTTCTGTTGATTAGTCCGAAAATGGAACTTCGAGCATTTTGATAAGCTCAACCTTGCGCAACATCTCCCGCTTACGACATCCACGTCCGTCAACCGAGGCCTCGCCCATCTGGTTGTCATAGGGGTCCTCACGCATGCCGTCGAAAGCAGGCACAAACTCAGCCTGGAATCGATTGTTGGCCACCATACGCCACGGATCGAGATTGCCAAAGTAGTGACGGCGGCGCCACTCCTCGCCCATCCTGCGAGCAGAAGATCCAAATGACACGTCGGCGTTGAGCCACCCGGTTTGCGGCGTATAGAACTCTGCCCAGTCGTGCGGCCCCACCGAATCAGGCGCAACATACAGGCCACTCTGCCAGCGGGCGGGCACGCCCGCGATGCGGCACATGGTGATAAACGTGAGCGCCATAACGCCGCAATCGCCGCGGAGCGAGTGTGCACAGTCATCGGCGATGGAGCCCAAAAGCAGGTACGGTGGCTGATAGCGATAGTCAATATGCTGTGTCAGGTAATCATAGATAGCACGAGCGCGATCGAGCGGATTCTCGAGACCGTCAATAACACGCTCCGTCAACTGTCGCATGTACGGCGTGAACGCAATGTGCGGACGGTCCTCGGAGGTGTCCTCGGGCAGTGGCGCGTCCATACAGGGATGCGATGGGAGCGCGCCACCATAGATATCGCAATAGGCGGCATCGACGTGATAGCGATAGGTCACCGAGAATGAATGTTCAGTCGAAGATGTCCAAGAGGCAGCGCGAGCCGAAACGTTTTCAGGGGCAACGGTACCCCCCGACGTCATATCGAGAACCTCGATTTGAGACTGTTGACGACAGGCGGCAGCAACGGGTAGCCACGCGCGAACAGCCTCTCCCTCCAGAGCTCCAGGGACAGACACGGATGCCTTAAGCGTGATGACGCGAGCCAACCCGTTTTGCGACTCCATCTCCCTGAGCATCTGGTTACGCAGCGCGATGCCGTCCGCAGAATCGGGACGCAGGCCCGGAACCTCCTTGGGGTACACGCGAAGCGAATCGAGGAAGTTGTCGAGAACGAACAGCTCGCCATCGATAAAGCGCCAGTCAATACGCTTACGATTGATCAGGTCGTCAAGCTGCTCTTCGGTAAACTCTGGCCACTCCTCGCGAATCATCGCAATAGCCTGATCGCGCGACACCGAAAAATGAAGCGGCGTCTCGAGCATGCGATACCGCTCGGCACGAACACAAGCAGCCAGCGAAGGCTCAGGGTTCTGCTCCAGAAGGCGATCGCAAGCAGCAACAGCCTGCGTCAAATACCCGGCATCCTTGAGACGAAGAATCTCAGGCGGCAGTCCAATATCGAGATGACGAAAGTCATCACAGCAAACATCAACAGAGCAACCAACAGGACCCTCGCCAATAACCTTCCCATCCGAAGGCAGCACATCAATAACAGCCATACCAAAACTCCAAGTCACTAGAACGCTTGAAGCCCATTGTAGCGAGATAAAAAGAAAGCCCCAACAAGGGAGCCATCAACGCCGCCGAACGGTAGTCAATAAATAAATTCAGCCCAGTAACCCTGCGGCGTTAAACAAAGGAAGCCCCATCCCCCGGAACTGTTTCCTTGGCGCGACTTCTGGCGAAGCCAGGTGAGCGCAAAGGAAACAGTGTAGGGGGACGGGGCTTCCGGCGGGAAGTTTAGCGACGCTTACGCCTTGTTGACGGAGCCAAACTCCTCCATGAGCTCCTTGGTGCGAGCAACGATGTTGTCGCGACCAGGCTTGAGGAGCTTGCGGGGGTCAAAGCCCTTGCCCTGCTGATCCTTGCCAGCCTCGATGTACTCGCGGACGCCCTTGGCGAAGACGAGCTGCAGGTCGGTGTTGACGTTGATCTTGGAGATGCCCAGGGAGATGGCCTTCTTGATCTGATCCTCGGGGATGCCGGTACCACCGTGCAGAACGAGGGGCAGGTCGCCGGTCTGAGCCTTGATCTCGCCCAGACGCTCGAAGGAAAGGCCAGCCCAGTCGGCGGGATACACGCCGTGGATGTTGCCGATGCCGCAGGCGAGGAAGTCGACGCCCAGGTCAGCAATCTGCTTGCACTCAGCGGGGTCAGCGAGCTCGCCGTTGGAGGTCACGCCGTCCTCGGTGCCGCCGATGCCGCCGACCTCGGCCTCGATGGACATGCCCTTGGAGTGGGCAAGCTCAACGAGCTCCTTGGTGCGGTCGAGGTTAAGCTGGAAGGTCTCCTCGTGAGAGCCGTCATACATGATGGACGTGAAGCCGGCCTCGATGCACTTGAAGCAGTCCTCGTAAGAACCGTGATCGAGGTGAAGGGCGACGGGAACGGTAACGCCCGTGGCCTCGACGGCAGCCTTGACCATGTCGGCGCAGACCTTGAAACCGCCCATCCACTTAGCGGCACCAGCGGTGCACTGAAGGATCAGCGGAGACTTGGCCTCCTCGGCGGCCTGGAGAATAGCCAGGGTCCACTCGAGGTTGTTGGTGTTGAAGGCACCGAGAGCGTACTTGCCGGCCTCGGCCTTCTTGAGCATGTCTGCTGCGTTGACGAGCATAAAAGAAACCTCCTGTAAGGTTGCTCCGATAACGCCTGAGATTTTACCACGGCGTACCCGAGCATAAACGTTCGTTTGTTCACGAATATCGTCCAAACAGACTTTTTTTGACCGTTTGCCCTACGGAATCGACCCGTTGGGGAAAAATAGCTTGACGTTTAGACGCTTCTCGTGCTTTAGAAGCTGACTATAAAGCTACACCTGCATGAAAGTGTTCTGCATGAGCTCGCGTGCCATGGTGGTCGAATCGCCATGGCCGGTTAAGCAAACGGTGTCGGGCGGAAGAAGCCGGGCGAGCTTGGAGAGCGAGCGCAGAATCGCCGCCTCGTCTCCGCCGGAAAGATCGGTGCGGCCGTGCCCACCCGGAAACAGGGTGTCGCCCACAAAGGCGATGTTCCCCTGCTCGGTGGCAGCAAACAAGACGATCCCGCCCGGCGTATGCCCTGGTGTCTCGATCACCTGCAGGCAGATATCGCCCACCTCGAGAGCATCGCCCTGGGCGAGCAGGCGCGTCGGCTCCCCAGGGTCGGGCGTCTCAATGCCCCACATAGCTCGCTGTTCCTCGATGTTCGCATGCGGCACCGCCACATCCTTAGCACACAGCTCATACTGACAGCCCTCGCCAACGGTGGTTCGCACGCCGGCAACACCACCAACATGATCGGCATGGCCATGAGTGCATACGGCGCCAAGCATGCGTACGCCGGGATGCTTGGCTCGAATATGCTCTACCAAGCGCTCGCCTTCCCATGCGGGGTCGATAATCACACACTCATTGTCCGAAATAACAGCATAGCTATTGGTCTGAATGGGACCGTTTACGAGCGTCTCGATCTCGACCGATCCCTTGGGAGTTACATCCAAGGACACACCACTCATGTCCCTCTCCTCTCTATAGAACTCGAGGCATCAAACGATGCCTCGAGTGTAGCGAATATCGATAATGTGGCACGTTCGTCGCGACTAAACGCGGCGCTTAAGCTGGGCTCCACCCTCGCCGGGCATCAGGCGGCGCGCGTCGTAGACCGAGTCAACGCTGCTGATGGAGGCTAGCAGCGGATCCAGCCCACTCGCGTCCGAGATCTCGACCATAAAGCGTAGGGTTGCAATACCCTCGCGGTTGGTCGACGTGGCGGCAGAAAGGATATTGCCGCCCGCATCGCCAATGGCAATGGTGACATCCTTGAGCAGGCCCATGCGGTCCAGGCACTCGACCACGATCTCGACCTGGAAGAGGGTGTCGGCAGCGCCGTCCCACTCCACTTCGATCATGCGCTCGGGATGCTCCATAAGACCCTTGACGTTGGGGCAGTTGGCGCGATGCACCGAAACGCCACGACCGCGCGTGATGAAGCCGACGATATCGTCGCCCGTCACCGGATTACAGCAATGCGCCAGACGGACCAGCAGTCCGCTGTTGCTCTCGCCCTTGACGATAATGCCGTTGCTGGCGCTCTTGCCACGCTTTTGCGGCTTGCGGTTGGAGCCGCGGGCCGGCTGTTTCACGACCTCGGCGATAGCCTCGGCCTTGGTGACCTGTTCCTCGGGCTTGGGGTCCAAGATTTGCTCGACCTTGTTACCCACAGCGCGCGGGGCAACCTTGCCGGCGCCGACGGCGGCAAACAGGTCCTCAAGCTGCTTGTAGTTAAACTGCTCCGCCACGGCGTTGAGCGCACGCGTGGATCGCGGCGTAGAGATGCCATACCCGCGCTTGCGCAGGTCCTTGGCCAGTATATCGCGGCCGGCAGCAGCGTCATCGTCTTTGGTCGCGGCGGCGAAATAACGGCGAATCTTTGACTTGGCCGAAGGAGTCTTAACGATCTTGAGCCAATCACGCGACGGCTTGGAACTCTTGTTGGTCAGGATTTCAACGCGGTCGCCCGTCTTGATTTCGTGCGTGAGCGGGGCCACCGCACCGTTGATCTTAGCGCCGACGCAGTGGTTGCCCACCTCGGTGTGAACGGCGTAGGCAAAGTCGAGCGGCGTGGAGCCGGCACGAAGCGCCATGACCTCGCCCTTGGGTGTAAAGACAAAGATCTCCTGATCGAACAGATCAACCTTCAGCGAGTGCAGGTATTCCTTGGCGTCCGTAATCTCATCAGACGCTGCCCAATCGAGCGAATGTTTGAGCCAGTTAATCTGGTCGTCCAGACGCTGGGCATCATTGGTCTTAGACGCAGACGATCCGCCCGACTTCTTATAGAGCCAGTGGGCGGCAATGCCGTACTCGGCCTGCTCATGCATCTCATAGGTTCGAATCTGAATCTCGAGCGGGCGGGCCGTGGGGCCGATAACCGTCGTGTGGAGCGACTGGTAGTTATTAACCTTGGGCATGGCGATATAGTCTTTAAAGCGACCGGGCATGGGGTGCCACAGTGTATGCACCGCGCCGAGCGTGGAGTAGCAATCGCGCACCGAATGCGTGATGACGCGCAGTGCCACCAGGTCGTAGATCTCGGAGAACTCCTTGCCCTTGCGCTTCATCTTTTGGTAGATGGACCAATAGTGCTTGGAGCGGCCATTGATCTGGAAGCCCTCCAGGCCGATGCGGTTGAGCTCGTCGGTGAGCGTCTTGATGGTCTCGGCCAGATAGCGCTCACGGACCTCACGAGACTCCGCCACCATGCGCGCGATGCGCTGGTAGGCGTCGGGCTCAAGGTAGAAGAAGGACAGGTCCTCGAGCTCCCACTTAATAGAGCTCATGCCCAGACGGTCGGCCAGGGGCGCATACACGTCCATGGTCTCGCGAGCCTTAAACAGGCGACGGTCCTCACGCAGGGCTGCAAGGGTGCGCATGTTGTGCAGACGGTCGGCAAGTTTGACGATAATGACGCGGATGTCCTTGGACATGGCGAGGAACATCTTGCGCAGCGTAAGCGCCTGCTTCTCGTCCATGCTATCGACTTCGATGTTGGTGAGCTTGGTCACGCCATCGACGAGCTCGGCAACCGTATCGCCAAACAGGCCGGACACATCGGCGAGCGAGGTCTCGGTATCCTCGACGGTATCGTGCAGCAGCGCGGCGCACACCACATCGCAGTCCATCTTGAGATCGGCCAAAATGATGGCCACCTCGACGGGATGGTTGATGTACATCTCACCCGAACGGCGCTTTTGGTTGCAGTGCTTCTCGGCAGCAAAGCAATAGGCCTGCTCCACCTTGGAGAAGTCGTCCTCATTCATATATTTGAGGCACAGGCGCTCCAGCTTGTCGTAGCTGTCCGCCATAATCTCGGGCGGCAGCTCATCGGCATGCTTATAGTGCTCCATCTCCGAGAACGGTTGGAGGGTGGAATCATGGGCGGTACGGGCTGCGGCATCCATCGAGGTCCCCTTCCCCTAGGCCCGCGGTACGATCGGGCGGTTAACTTTGGCTAGCATATCAGAAGCGCACGAATCAAGCGCCCAACTCCGGAAAGCCGAGAACTCCATGCGCGAGCGCAAGCCCTCCAAATAGCGGATTGACCTGCTCAATTGCACACGGCCGGGGTTTTCGGCCATCGCAATGCGACGGGTGTCATCAAACCCCGAAACGCGACAGAAGCCAAGCTCTTCGAAGATTCCCAGACCGCTTGCCACCGAGCGCTCGTCAACCGGCGTGCGGGCATCGATGGCAAGGCACATCTGCGCGATGTCGATATCGCTCGCACTAAATGAGTCGGCTCCGGTCTTGCCGCGGTTGGAGCGCCACATAGTCTGCAGCGCGCGATAGAGCGTGACGAGCTCGTCGCGCTCGGGCGCGTAGCAGTCGAGCAGGCGCTCGTTAATGCGAGCGTCACGCGACGAATAGAGCAGGTGAATCACGGCAGGTTGCCCGTCGCGACCGGCGCGTCCGCTCATCTGGTTGAACTCAATGCTGCCAAACGGCATGTGATAGAGCACGACATGGCGGATATCGGGCAGGTTCACGCCCTCACCAAAGGCAGAGGTCGAAACGATGCAACTGAGGCTTCCGTCACGAAACGCTTCCTCCACGCGGCGACGATCGGAGCGCGCAAGCCCCGCGTTATAGAATGCGATGCGGGTCGCGCAATCGGGTACCCGCTTGCGCAGCGTCTTAGCAAGCGCCACGGACTGGTCGCGCGAGTTGACGTAGATGACGGTCTTCTCCCCCGTAGCCACGATTGACACCAGGCGGTTCTCGCGGCTCGCAAGGTCCCGGTCATCCTCGAGCCGCAAGTTCTCGCGCACCGTCTCGTCGACCACTGTACGGGTAATCGGTAGCACGCGGGCGAGCTCGGCCACAACCGGAGCCGTTGCGGTGGCAGTCGCGGCCAGAACGACCGGGTCACCCAGGGCCTTGAGGATATCGGGCATGTCGAGATAGGCACTGCGGTCGCCGCCCTTGGCAAGACCGGCATGATGCGCCTCATCGATAACGACAAACCCGATACGCCCCGAGCGCGCAAAGCGATCACGGTGAATAGACAGGAACTCAGGCGTCGTGAGCACGATGCCGGTGCGGCCCGAAGCCAAGCCGGCAAACACGTCATCGCGCGCCGCCTCCACGGTCTCGCCGGTCAACACGCCCACGCCAATGCCGAGCGCAGCCATCGTCGACGAGAGGTGATAGGCCTGGTCAGCAACGAGCGCACGCAGCGGATAGACAAAGATGCTCGCACGCCCACGAAGGACCGCCTCGCGCGCGGCGTGCACATGGAAGATGAGCGACTTGCCACGCCCCGTCCCCATAACAGCCAAAACGCTCTGGTGGTCGGCGAGGGCGTCGAGTGCCTCGACCTGCGCGCGATGTGGCTGGTTCGAGCCGATAAAGCTATGGATAAGCGAGCGCGTGAGCTCGGTATAAGAAAGCTGGGCGAGCGTCTCGCGTTTACGCGACTCCAGACGCAGGCCAGAATCCGCCGGCTGCACGCCGCGGCGAAGCTCACATGCCGGATCGTCGATATTGGGCGCCGCGGTATCGCGCACCAAGACATCTTTGATCATGAGCTTGGGCTTCACACGTCCCTGCCAATGCTCGGCCACTGCCTCGAACACCAGGTCGACGGCGCTATCGCAATTGATGAGCTTATCGATCTGCGGCACGCGGAACATAATGGCCGGCACACTCGCAGCGCCATCGGTCGCCACGAAGCGCATGTGCTCGCCGGTTTTGCCCACCACGGCGCGATCGCACATTGTCACGCCCTCGGCCGCCAACAGCGGCACCTTGTTGCCCTGGCCAAACGGCTCAAGACGGGAGATTTGCTCGATGGTCTCGATATTTAGCTCGGAGAGGTCAACGGTGGCGGCAACCTCGTCGGTGTCCTCAAAGTCCTCGGCGGGAAGCTCGGACAGCACGGCGGAAAGGCGACGGCGGAACTCGTCGAGCTTGGACGCCTCGATGGTCACGCCCACCGCACCCGCATGCCCGCCGCGACGAATCAGCAGATCCGAGCAGCGCTCGACAGCGTCGAACAGGTTGACCTTGCCCACCGAGCGACCCGAACCGCGAGCGATACCGTCTTCGATCGAGAACAGCAGCGCCGGCACGTGATAACGGTTGGTCAGGCGGCTCGCTACGATACCCTTGACGCCCTCGTGCCAGCCCTCGCCACCCACGACGATTGCGCGACCGCCATCATAGGTCTCCTCGACCTTTGCCATGGCATCGCGCGTGAGCTCCGCCTCGATCTCGCGACGCTGACGGTTAATCTCCTCGAGCTCGGCCGCCAGCGCGCTTGCCTCGATGGGATCGCGGGCAAGCAGCAGGTCGAGCGCCAGCTTGGGATCGGCCATGCGGCCGGCGGCGTTCAAGCGGGGAATGAGCGAAAACGACAGGCCATCGGCCGTAATACTAGAGAGGTCGGCCTTGGCGAGCGCGGCCAGCGCGATATAGCCGGGGCGGGCGGTCACGCGCATCTGCTGGATGCCCTCGGCGACCAGCGCGCGGTTCTCGGGCGTCAGCGGCATCATGTCGGACACGGTACCCAGCGCCGCGACCTCGATCAGCGAACGCCAATACGACGGCTTGCCCAGACGCTCGCCCAGGACCTGCACCAGCTTGAGCGCCACACCGGCACCGGCAAGCTCGCGCGAGGGACCCTCGTCCTCGAGCTTTGGGTCGGTCAGGGGCACGCCCTGCGGCACCTGGTCGGACGGCTCGTGATGGTCCGTGACCACCAATTCGATCCCCAGGCTCTCCAGATAGGAAACCTCTTCCTTGGCGGCAATGCCGTTATCGACGGTCACGATCAGCTGGGGGCGAGCGAGCTCGTTAACGCGGTCGAGTGCCGCGCGCGAAAGACCGTAGCCCTCATCAAAGCGATGCGGAATAAACGGCGTGACATCGGCGCCAAACGTGCGCAGCGCCTCGGTCAACAGGCAGGTCGACGTAATGCCGTCAACGTCAAAATCGCCAAAGACTGCAATGTGCTCGTGGTTGCGAATAGCGCGCTCAACGCGGTCGGCAACGACCGACATGCCCGGGATAATGAGTGGGTCGGCCCAGTCGCGATCGAGCGAAGGCGTCAAAAACAATTGGCCCTCTTTGATGGAGCCAATGCCGTGCGCGACCATAATGCGCGCCACCAGCCCAGGAATGCCCAGACCAGCCGAAAGTTCCTTTTCGAGCTCGGGATTTTGCTGAGCGACCGCCCAGCGATGCGTCGTCTTAAGCGATGACATAGGCACCCACCCCCGATAGGGGCAGGTCGCCGCGATACCTCTCACGGTTCATAGCGATGAGTCCTCTGTGTATGCCCGCTTCGGCAGGCAGATCTGTTGAACGGATTTATTATACCGTGCAGCGCGGACGCAAAACGCCGCGGTGCGCCGCGGTTTCGGCAAACGATGGCGGTAATGCCCTCGAAACAATCGAGCGTTTCAGCCGCACGGACACATACGAGCGTCTAGCATATCCATACAAACAAGTTCGCGGATAAAGGGAGTCGCGGGGCATATGAAGCAATGGGCTGGACTGGGGAAGTTCCTCGCGGGGCACATGCAGATCATCGTTCCGATTTGTGTGGCGCTCGGCGTGCTCTTTCCTCAACAGATCGGCGTTCTCAAGCCCATTGTTCCCGCCCTCTTCGCCTTTATGACGTTTCAGGGTGCGCTCAGCAACACCTTTCACCAGGTAGCCGAGGTGTTCCACCGTCCGCTGCACCTGATTCTGGCGTTGTTGGTCTCGGCGGCGCTTATTCCCATCGCGGCCTATGCCATGGGATCGTTGTTCTTTGGTTCCAACCCCAACCTTGTCTGCGGCATCGTGCTCGAATACAGTGTGCCCGTGGCAGTCACCGCTTTTATGTGGATCAGCATGTTCGGCGGCAACGGCCCGCTCGCGCTCACCATCATCCTGACGTCCTCGGTCATCTCCCCTGTGACGATTCCGCTTACGCTCAAGCTCCTGCTGGGCGCCACCGTCTCGATCGACGTGCCGAGCATGATGCAGAACATGGCCTTTATGATCGCCATCCCCGCTGTGCTCGGCATCGTGATCAACGAGCTCACGCGCGGCTGGGGGCACGAGAAACTCTCCCCCGCGCTCTCGCCCGCCTGCAAGTTCATGATGATGGGCGTTATCGCCTCCAACTCCACCGCCATGAGCGAGTACGTGCTGCACATGAACGCGGTGCGCTTGGAAGTCGCCCTCTTTATTTTGGTCTTCGCCATCAGCGGCTTTGTCGTCGGCATTCTGGTCGCCCGCGCGCTGCATCTGCCATATAGCGAAACGACCACCATGTGCTTTACCTGCGGCATGCGCAATATCTCTTCGGGCGCCGTCATCGCCACGCAATACTTTCCGGGCGAAGTTGTGTTTCCCGTCATGTGTGGAACGTTGTTTCAGCAGGTGCTCGCCTCGCTTATCGGACACTTCTTTGAGCGTCTGACCGGCGAGGAGCGCGCCGCCCAGCGCAAGCGGGTCGAGGCCGGCCGCGATGCAATGGCGCGCTAAACCGTCCGCAGTGTGCGGGCGCTCACTTTACGATGTGAGCGCCTCCAGATGTGCGCGGAATCGCTCCGCATCGACATCGAGCGTGGTCTCAGCATTGACCTGAGCCAGCCGATACCCGACAAAGTAGGGTGAAACCACCCAGCGCGGAAGCGCCTTGGCAATGGTCCGGCCGTCCATGTGGTAGAAGAACAAGTTGTACGACTCTGCGCGACCACCATGGTGCTCGTTCAGGATATAGCGCAGAGCTACCTGAATCGCATCGGCGAAGAGGTCCGTCTCGGCTTGGTCTCGCGCGCCATCGCTGGCGGCGATTCCCTGCGGGGCTGAAACGTTGATCTCAAAGAACCCCATGATGGGTTCGGTTGAGATGTTGGCCGAGATCCTCCCCTGTTGCCAGACATTGATACCTTCGAAATTGGCGGAAGCCAGCGAAGCATAGCCGTCTTCCTGCTCCAAACCCACAATCTGTATGTGCGGATGAACGAGGCTACCGCCCGAGAGCGGACCCTTGTTCTTGTACATGAGCACGCTTCGATACTGCTGTGAATCGATCATCTGCTGCCAGCAACCCAGGGCAAACCGCATCACATGGTGGAGTTCATCCGGCTCATAGGTCACCAGGTCGGCATCGTGATCGGCCGACTCGATCAGCACGGTTTGACAGGTGGCGCGCAGGGTCTTGAACTTATTCTCGAGCCAAATGCAATCGCCATCACGGCGAATGATGTCGGTGAGCCCTTCTGTATCGCAAAAGGGGCACGCGGTGCCGGGACGACGGTTGTCGTCGGGCTTACCGTTCGCCTGCTGAACGTTAAATACCAGCGTCACGGGTTATACCTCCAGCGGCACAATCTTGGTGCCATGGAGCTCGGAGACGCCCAGTGCCGCCGCCACGGTATCGCGGTTGACCGTGGAAATGCCGCCGCCGGGAAGGATGGTCAAGCGGTCGCCCGCATACTCGATCAAGCGGGCCAGGTTTTCGAAGTTGTCCTCGATCGGCGTACCGGCAGCGCCACCATGCGTCAGGATGCGTGTGATGCCGCAGTCGGCGAGTATGTCAATCGCGTCGAGCTGAGCCTCGGGCGAGAGCTGATCAAACGCCATGTGGAAGGTGATGTCGATGGGCTCACGCTTGCATTCCTCGGTCGCGCAGCCCGCGGCCATCACGAGAGCGCCCAACGTAAGCTCGTCGAGTGCCCATCCGCCAGCGCAGGGCTTGCAGCAGCCAAAGACCAAGCCGTCAACGCCGGCGCTCACGGCAAGGCCCAGGTCCATCTCCATCATACGCAACTCGTCCTGGTTGTAGTGAAAGTCGCCGCCACGCGAGCGAATCATGCACATCACCCGCGCATCGTGCTCGTGTGCATAGTTGGTCGTAGCGCTGATAACGCCGGCCGAAGGCGTGGTGCCCCCAACGGCAAGGTTGTCGCACAGCTCGATACGCCTTGCACCGGCATCGATAGCCGCCGGCACCCGCTCAAAGTTCTCGGCACAAAACTCGTACAGCATAGATAGACCCCCAAAGACAGCAGATGTTTTCCGACGGGCATTGTCACACATCCCCATGAAGTTGCGGTGGAATAGGGACTCATTTGGCCTCTGGAGCCCGTATTCAGTCCCTATTTCACCGCAACTTAAAAGGGGGCGCTGACCGGGTTGGTCAGCGCCCCCTTTGTTGAATGGATTAACCGCCCAGATAGGCCTTGCGGACGTTGTCGTCGTGCAGGAGCTCTTGGCCGGTACCGGTCATGGTGATCTTGCCGGTCTCGAGCACGTAGCCGCGCGTGGCGATGGAAAGCGCCATCTGCGCGTTTTGCTCAACCAGAAGCACCGTGGTGCCGGCCTTGTGCAGGTCCTCGACAATCTGGAAGATCTGTTCGATCAGAATCGGTGCCAGACCCATGGAAGGTTCGTCGAGCATAAGCAGTTTGGGGTTACTCATAAGGGCGCGCCCCATAACGAGCATCTGCTGCTCGCCGCCTGAAAGGGTGCCGGCGACCTGGCGACGACGTTCCTTCAGGCGCGGGAACTGCTCGTAGACGCGCTCCAGGCCCGGAGCAATTGTGGACTTGGGCTGTGTATAGGCGCCCATCTCCAGGTTCTCCTCGACCGTCATCTGCAAAAAGGCGCGACGACCCTCGGGAACCTGAGCCAGGCCCTTACCAACCAGCTTATCAGCGGGCGTATGGGTAATGTCCTCGCCCATAAACTTGATGGAGCCGGTCTTGGAGCGCAGCAGGCCCGAGACGGTCTTGAGCGTTGTGGACTTGCCGGCACCGTTGGCACCAATCAAGGCCACGATCTCGCCCTCGTTAACGTTAAAGGAGATGTCCTTGATGGCGTGGATGGCGCCGTACCAGACGTTGATGTTGTAGACGGAAAGCATCGGCTCTGCCATTTAGTTCTCCCCCTTATCCTGCTTACCCAGATACGCCTCGATAACGGCGTCGTTGTTCTGGATTTCCTCCGCCGTACCCTTGGCGATAACCTTGCCAAAGTTAAGCACGCAGATGCCCTCGCAAATGTTCATGACGAGCGACATATCATGCTCGATAAGCATGATGGCGATGCCGAAGGTGTCGCGAATCTTGACGATGTTCGCCATGAGCTCTGCGGTCTCGGACGGGTTCATGCCGGCGGCAGGCTCGTCGAGCAGCAGCAGTTTGGGGTTGGTGGCAAGCGCGCGGACGATCTCCAGACGACGCTGAGCGCCGTAAGGCAGCGATCCGGCCTGCTCGTTTGCCAGATGCTCCATATCAAAGATGGACAGCAGCTCCATGGCGCGCTCGTGAGCAGCCTTCTCGTGCTTCCAATACGTCGGCAGGCGCAGCACGCCCTCAAAGCCGGAGTAACGCTCCTGGTTATGCAGGCCGACCTTAACGTTATCCTCCACCGTCATGGTGTTGAACAGGCGAATGTTCTGGAAGGTACGGGCAATACCCATGCGGTTGACCTGGTAGACCGACTTGCCCGAGGTGTCCTCGCCGTCGAGCAGGATGGTGCCGTGCGTGGGCTGGTACACCTTGGTGAGCAGGTTGAAGACCGTGGTCTTACCGGCCCCGTTGGGGCCGATGAGACCGGCGATCTCGGTCTTGCCGATGGTCAGGCTAAAGTCGTCGACTGCCTTAAGGCCGCCGAATTCAATGCCCAGGTGGATGCACTCGAGTGCCGGGCGCTCGCCCAGATCGCGGTCGGGAACGATGGCGCCAGAAGGATACGGGACCATCTTGCCCTTCTTGAACTCAAATTTACTGGGCATCGGCTGCCACCTCCTTCTTGGAAGCAAAGCGGTCCTTGACGCGACCGAAGAACGCCTTGAGCTGCGGGTTGTTGGTAAAAATCATGACCAGGATCAGCACGATGGCGTAGATGAGCATGCGGTAGTCCGAGAACTGACGGAGCAGCTCGGGAAGCACCGTGAGCAGCGCCGCCGCGATGACGGAGCCGCGCATATTGCCCAGACCGCCCAGGACCACGAACACCAGGATGAGAATGGACGTGTTGAAGTCGAACTTGGTGGCGGAGAGCTGCGAGAAGTTACCGCCGAAGAGAGCTCCGGCAGCACCGGCGAGGGCAGCGGAAACCACGAAGGCGATCATGCGGTACTCGGTGACGGAGATGCCTACGGACTCGGCTGCAATCTTGTTATCGCGCACGGCCATAATGGCACGGCCGGTACGGCTGCGAACCAGGTTGAGCACAATCACGAGTGCGACCATGACCAGGATGGCACCGGCGAGGAAGGTCGAGTACGTCGACACGCCCGAGGCGCCCTGGGCGCCCTTGATGATGGCGGTGCCGTCCTCGAGCAGGTGCAGGTCGTCGATCGTAGAGTTGCCCGTGATGTTAAAGATCACGTGCAGGCCGCGCGAGTCGACACCCACGATAAGGCAAGTGACGATCTCTTTGATGATCTCGCCAAAAGCCAGGGTCACGATGGCCAGATAGTCGCCGCTCAGGCGCAGGACCGGGATACCGATCAAGAAGCCCAAGACGGCAGCGGCGATAGCACCGACCACGATGCTGATGACAAGGCGCACCGGATCGGAGGGAACGGCGCTCTCCAGCGCGACGGCGGTAACGATTCCCGTATAGGCGCCGACGCTCATAAAGCCCGCATGGCCCAGCGACAGGTCGCCCGCGATGCCGACGACGAGGTTGAGGGAAATGGCCATGACAATATAGGCCGTAATGGGAACCAACTGACCGGCGATCATGCGCGGGATCATATGGTTGGACTGCATAAAGAACACGATGGCGAAGGCCACGATGCACATGGCATACGTAACAAAGTCGTGACGCGTCTGCTTGTCTTTAAGAAACTTCATACCGCTCACCTACACCTTCTCGGGGACGTACTTGCCCAAGAGGCCGGCAGGCTTGACGAGCAGGACGATGATCAGAACACCAAAGACGATGGAGTTGGCAAGACTCGTGGAAATGTAGGCCTGCGCCATCGCCTCGATGATGCCGATGAGAATGCCACCGACAAAGGCGCCGGGGATGGAGCCGATGCCACCGAAGACGGCGGCGTCGAAGGCCTTGATGCCAGGCATGGCACCCGTCGTAGGCTGCAGCACCGGCGAGTAGGAGCACAGGAGCACGCCGGCGATGGCGGCAAGGGCAGAGCCGATGGCAAACGTCATCGAGATGGTGCGGTTGACGTTGATGCCCATGAGCTGAGCGGCAGCCTTGTCCTCGGACACGGCGCGCATAGCTTTGCCCATCTTGGTCTTGCCTGTAAAGAACATCAGGCCGGCCATGATAACCAGGCAGGCGACGATGGTGACGAGCGAGACGGCGCTTACGTTGAACTTGGCCAAGAACTCCGGCACCTGGAAGGTGACGAGCGAAGTGAAGTTCTTGGGCGTGGCGCCCCACAGAAGCTGCGCGGCGTTCTGCAGGAAGTAAGACACGCCGATAGCCGTGATCAGAACGGCCAGCGGGCCTGCCTGGCGCAGTGGCTTGTATGCCAGACCCTCGATGAGAACACCGAGAACGGTACAGACCACACAAGAGAGAACTACAGATGCCCAGCCCGGGAGGCCGAGATACGACGTGGCGCAGAACGAGACATAGGCACCGACCATGATAACGTCGCCGTGAGCGAAGTTCAGCATCTTGGCGATACCGTAGACCATGGTGTAGCCCAACGCGATGATGGCGTAGACGCTGCCCATGGACAGGCCGTTGACCAGGTATTGGATAAAGACCGTCATGTTCCACATCCCCCTTTCGAATAGGTTTCCAGTTAATGTATGAAACAGGGACGTTACATCGTCCCTAGATACCAAGCAAGCAGGGAAGGCCAAAACCTCCCCTGCTTGGGATCAAAACCGCTCTATGTAAGGCGGCCTATTAGGCCTGTACGTACTTGCCGTCGGTGATGACGTACGCCGTGGGCTCCTTCTGGACCTGGCCCTTATCGTTCCAGGTGAGCTTGCCGGTCAGACCGTCAACGGTAATCTTGAGCATAGCCTTGGACAGCTTCTCGGCGACCTCGGTCGGGTCGGCGTCGACACCAAGACCGGCCTCCTTGACGGCCTCGGCCACCGCGTGCACGCCGTCGTAGGCGTCGGCGGCAAACTGGTCGGGGGTATCGCCGTACTTATCCTTATAGGCATTGACGAAGTCGGCGTTCTTCTCGTCATCGGCGGAGAACGGGGTCATGAGCAGCAGACCCTCGGCCAGAGAGGTGTCGAAGCCCTCAACGCCCAGGATGCCGTCCATGCCGTCGCAGCCCATCATCTTGACGTCGTAGCCCATGTCCTTGGCGTTCTTGAGCAAAACGGACGCCGGCGTGTAGTAGATCGGCGCAAAGATCATGGTGGCGCCGGCCTGCTTGGCCTTGGTCAGCTGGTTGGTAAAGCTCGTGGCGGAGTCGTCCTTAAAGGTCTCCTCGTCGACAATCTCGAGCTTGGACTCAGCGGCCTGGGCCTTAAAGGAATCTGCGATGCCCGAAGAATAGGCGTCGCCGGAGTTATAGAACAGCACGAACTTCTCGTCCGCATACTTCTGCGCCAGGAACTTGGCAGCGTTGACACCCTGGTTGGGGTCGGTGAAGCAAACCTGGAAGACGCAATCCTTGCCGTCGGTGACGTCCTCGGAGGACGCGGACGGGGTGATCATGAACGTCTTGGGGTCGTTACCACACTCTGCGGCAACGGCAACCGACGCACCCGTGGTGGTCGGGCCGACGAGGGCCTGCATGCCCCAGTCGAGCAGGGTATTGAAGGCGTTGACGGCCTTCTCGCCGTCGGCCTGGTCATCCTCGGCCTTGCTGGCAAGCGGCAGCTCCTTGGTCGAGAAATCCTTGCAGCCAAGCTCGACACCCTGGGTAACGGACTTGCCGTAGGACGCGTTGGCGCCGGTCAGCGGGCCGATGGTGCCGATCTTAAACGAAGCGTCGCCCGAAGCGGAACCGCTATCGCCGCCGTTGGAGGAGCAGCCGGCTAGAATGGACATCGCCCCCAGACCTGCTGCGCTCGCGATAACGCTCCTGCGATTCATAACAGGGTTCAATGACTTACCGGTGAGGCTCGACATGCGGCTCTCCTCTCAAATCTCGTCGGGTTTCGGTTACCCGACAGGCCATCCTTCGCCGTGTTCGGCGTTCGCAAAATACTAGACGCTTTAGTTAAGGAAAGTGGCGATTATTTCAACTTTTCTTTGGATTTGTTCATTTATCCATAATTCTGCGTATTTCTATTATTTTATGCAGTAATGCCACTTTATTGTGTGAAAGTAATGTTTCCGTTCTGTTACAGGCGTCCTTGCCCTGAATAAAACGGCCCGCCGGTCTCGATGTATATGCACTTAGGCGGCGATGTACTTACCGTCCTGAATCACATAGGCCGTAGCAGGCTTTTCGACCTGACCTTCGTCATTCCACGTTAGCTCGCCGGTCAGGCCGTCGATCTTGATCTTGCGCATGGCCTTGGCAAGGTCGCCGGCAATGTCGGCGCCGTCGGCCGTAATGTCGATGTCTGCCTTGTCGATGGCCTCGACGATGGCGTGGACGCAATCGTAGGCGTCGGCGGCAAACTGGTTAGGCGTCTCGTCGTAGGCGTCCTTATATGCCTTGACGAAGTCGGCATTCTTCTCGTCGTCGGCAGAGAACGGGGTCATAAGCAGCACGCCCTCGGCAAGAGAGGTATCGAAGCCTTCCACAGAGAGCAGGCCGTCCATGCCGTCGGTACCCATGAGCGTCATGTCGTAGCCCATGTCCTTGGCGTTCTTGAGCAAAACGGACGCCGGCGTGTAGTAGATCGGCGCAAAGATGAGCGTGGCGCCGGCCTCCTTGGCCTTGGTGAGCTGGTTGGTAAAGCTCGTGGAGGAATCGTCCTTAAAGGTCTCGGTATCGACGATATCAAGTTTGGACTCCTTGGCCTGCTCGGCAAAGGCATCGGCAACACCCGAGCTGTACGTATCGCCGGAGTTGTAGAACAGGGCGATCTTGGCGTCCGCGTACTTCTCGGCCAAGAACTTCGCGGCGCTGGCGCCCATGGTGGGATCGGTGAAGCAAACCTGAAAGACCGTGGTCTTATCCTTGGTGACGTCGAGAGACGAGGCCGAGGGCGTGACCATGAGCATGTCGTCGGCAATCTCGCCCGAGACAGCGACGGCAGCACCGGTGGTGACCGGACCGACGAGCGCCTGCATGCCCCAGTCACACAGGGTATTGAAGGCGTTGATAGCCTTCTCGCCGTCAGCGACGTCATCCTCGGACTTAAGCGAGAGTTTGAGGTCCTTGGTCGAGAAATCCTTGGCGGCGAGCTTGGCACCCTTCTCGGCCGAAACGCCATAGGTTGCCGCGGCGCCGGTCAGAGGGCCGATGACACCGATCTTGAAGGTCTTGCCGTCATCGGCGGAGCCGCCGTCCGAGCCACCCGACGAGCAACCAGCGAGCGCCGCGGTGCCACCGAGCGCCGCGGCGCCAGCCAAGAAACTCCTGCGGTTAAGTACGTTGTTGATGCTAAACATGGTGTCCCCCTTTTCGCTGGCCGCGGTGCGGCCGTCTTGCGGTACAGGGCAAACCTTATGGTGCAAACGTTGACAGTTTGTTACGGAGTTCCGTTTGTAGCGAGCATGTTTCCAATGTTTCCGCAGCGTTTCGGGGGTGCCGTTTTGTGCGACTCCTGTTGCCTGGCGAGCATGCGCCCTCGGTTCACGCTAGAATGCACTCAACCTTTAAGCGGTTAATCCATCCATAAGATGCACGAAGGAGCTATCTATGAGCGAACCCCTGCGCACCGTGAACGTCGGTCTGATCGGTCTTGGAACCGTCGGCGGCGGCGTGGCCCGTCTGATCAAGAGCCACCACGATGAGTACCTGGCCGCCTACGGCATCGACCTTAAGCTGACCCGCGCCTGCGCGCTTGCCTGGGAGCAGGCCGAAGCTGCCGGTATTGAGCGCGAGGCCTTTACGAGCGACTGGCACGACGTCGTCACCGACCCCGCCGTCGATATCGTCGTCGAGCTCATCGGCGGCGAGCACCCCGCGACCGAAATCTTCACCACCGCCTTCGAGAACGGCAAGCACGTCGTCTCTGCCAACAAGGCCCTGCTGGGCCGTCATGTCGAGACGCTCGCCGAGAAGGCGCGCGCGTGCGGCGTGCAGATTAAGTGCGAGGCCAGCTGCGGCGGTGGCATCCCCATTGTCAGCACGCTCGAGCACGACCTGGTGGGCAACAAGATCCTGACCATCGCTGGCATTCTCAACGGCACCACCAACTACATCCTGTCGCGCATGGACGCCGAGGGCGCCGATTACGCTGACGTGCTCGCCGACGCCCAGGCAAAGGGCTATGCCGAGGCCGACCCGTCCGCCGACGTCGACGGCTTCGATGCCGCCAGCAAGACGGCAATCCTCGCCTCCATCGGTTTTGGCACCCGCGTTACCACCGACGATGTTTACCAGCAGGGTATCCGTACCATCGGCGCCGAGGACATCGCCCAGGCTCGCGAGCTCGGCTACACCATTAAGCTGCTCGGCATCGCCCGCAATACCGACGCCGGCGTCGACGTCCGCGTGCATCCCACGCTGATCCCCGCCGACCACATGCTTGCCAAGGTCAACGGCGCCATGAACGCTGTCTACGTGGTAGGCGACGCCGTGGGCGAGACCATGTTCTACGGTGCCGGCGCAGGCTCCTTCCCCACCGCAAGCGCCGTCGTGGGCGATATCCTGTCGCTCTCCGAGCAGATCAGCCGCGGCGTGGCTCCGCTTCCCGAGATTGAGCCCTATGGTCACAACCTCGCCTTTAAGCCCATGGACGAACTCCAGACCAAGTACTATGTGCGTCTGAAGGTCGCCGACCGCGTGGGCGCCCTGTCCGAGACGGTCGACATCTTTGCCAAGCACAACATCTCGATCTCGCTCATCAACCAGGTCGAGGACGGCAAGTCGGGCGTCAACGATGCCTGCTCGGTCATCTTCCTGACGCATCGCGCGCTCGAGAAGGACGTCCAGGCTGCCGCGGCCGAGCTTGCCAACGTCGGCTGTGTGGCCGAGGTCGCCAACGTCCTGCGCATCGAGGACGTTGAGGCTTGGACCGAAGGCGTCATGGCCAACTAGTTCGGTTTACACCCCACAACGCATTTGCTCGAAGGGCTCCCGTCCGATGTGGGATGGGAGCCTTTTTGTCTCCTGCCCTAAGCACAACGACAGGGCACATTTGCGCGAGCCGCTCATCGGTAACGCGGGCTACCGTTCACCGATATGCAAACACGGCCGATTCCGGTTACGGCTACGCTGTGCTGCGAATGTCCGCCCGCGATGAGAGGAAATACCATGTTGCTCGAGGGCAAGAAAGCAATCATCACCGGAGGCACGCGCGGTATCGGCTATGCCATCGCCTGCCGTTTTATCGAGGAGGGCGCCTCCGTCACTGTCTTTGGCTCGCGTCAAGAGACCGCCGATGCGGCCGTTGAGAAGCTGACAGCCGCCTATCCCGACGCCAAGGTCTGGGGCCGCTCCTGCGACCTCACCTCACTCGAAGCCGTGACCGAGGCCTTTACCCAGGCTGCATCCGACATGGGCGGCTTGGACACGGTCGTCAACAATGCCGGTATCTCCCAGCGTTCACCCCTCTTGGACTACACGGCCGAGGAGTTCGCAAAGGTCATGGACCTCAACGTCGTCGCCGTCTTTAACGGCCACCAAGCCGCTGCCAAGATTATGGCCGAGGCAGGCCACGGCGGCACCATCACCACCACGAGCTCGATGGTCGCCAAGTACGGTCAGCCCTCCGGCGTTGGCTATCCCACGTCCAAGTTCGCCGTCAACGGTATGGTCCAGTCGCTCTCGCGCGAGCTCGCCCCCATGGGCATTCGCGTCAACGCTGTCGCTCCCGGCGTGACCAAGACCGATATGGTCGCCAACCTTCCCGAAGAGGTCATCAAGCCCATCATCGCCACCATTCCGCTCGGCCGCATGGGCGAGCCCGAGGACGTCGCCAACGCCTTCGTTTTCCTAGCGAGCGACATGTCCTCCTATGTCACGGGCGCCGTGCTCCCCGTCGACGGAGCCGCCCGCTCTTAAGGGACCACAAGCCTCAGCTCCCAGCCTCAACATAGTCCAACAAAGAAGGCGCGCCGTCTGCATCAACTGCAGGCAGCGCGCCTTCTTCTGTTTGAAAGGGAAGCTGTGTCCCGGAATTCCGACTCAGACCGGGACGCAGCTTCCCTCAGGGCCATGTTTCGGAAAGAGCGCCCCGTTTTGAACGCCGATTCTGGGATACCGTTTC
Organism: Collinsella sp.; assembly: GCA_030839365.1. Lineage (GTDB taxonomy): Bacteria > Actinomycetota > Coriobacteriia > Coriobacteriales > Coriobacteriaceae > Collinsella. The sequence continues at coordinate 6,655 of JAUUMM010000025.1, read as the reverse complement.
CGCAACGGGTCTCTCGCGGAAACTGCATCCCACTCTGAGCGCCCATTCCGGGACACAGTTTCCCAACGGCCCCCGTTTCGGAAACCACATCCCGTTCCGAGCCTTCAAAGCAGGACGCGGCTTCCCCGAGAGAGTATCGACTACTTGCCGTCGTCGTCCTCGGCTTCTTCTCTTGCATAGAGCTCCAGCATGCGGCGGCGGTATTCGCGCACGGCGAGCTTGGCGCGCTCCAGGCGGCGACGCTCGCGCGGAGTCAGCTCGGACGGGTCGACCTCGTCTCCATAGGTCTTATCGGCAAGAAGATGTGCCGCGTCCACAATACGGGCATCGATATGGCCGCTCGCCGCCTCGGCGGAAAGACGCTCGGCAATCGTATCGAGCGTAGGCAAGCCCTCGAATACGCGACCATGGCCATGCGAAGTCAGCAGCTCGTGCTCACGTGCGAGCAGGCTCGCCAAATCGTGATGGGCGCGCAGGATGTCGAGCGCATCGGATGGATGCTCGGCAACTTCTGCCACGGCGGCGACCGGCGCGGCGTCGACCACGCGGTAGAAGAGCTGCGCGAGCAACGGCATCAAGAACACCGTGATGGCACCGGCGGCAACCATGACCGACGCAATATCTTGCGACAGCGCGCCCGCGTTGACGGCAACGCTTGTCACGGCAACGATGATCGGCAGGGCCGTGGTGCAGTACAGGGCCACGGTAATGCGACCATACGCCGACACATCGCGCGTCGCAGGACAAATGCTCATAGAAATAAGTATGGGCACGGCACGAATAATCAACAACGCCACGATAAAGCCCACGAGCAAACCCGGGCGCGACGCCACGGCCGTCAGATCGATCTTTGCGCCCGATACGGTAAAGAATACCGGAATCAAAAAGCCGTAGGCCAGGCCATCAAGCTTGGTCTCGAGCGTATGGTTGCCCTCGGGGATGATGTAGCGCAAGACAAAGCCGGCGGCAAAAGAACCCAACACGATGTCGAGATCAAAGACGGCCGAGAACGCCACGAGTGTGACCAGGATGAGCACCGTCAGGCGCACGAAGGTCTGCGACGTGGTATCGGCGCGTTCCTCGACAAACGCAAAGAAGCGGCTGCCGACACGCTTGGAGCGGCTTGGGACCACAGCCAGCAACACGCAAACCACCGCAAACAAGCCAAGGATTACGAGCGTTTGGATGCCAGTGCGGGCAGACAGCAGCACCGACATGGCGAGCACAGGGCCGAGCTCACCCCAGGTGCCATACGCGAGAATCGAGTCGCCCACACGCGTGCCAGTGAGCGAGCGCTCACGCATGATGGGCACGAGCGTGCCGAGCGCCGTCGAAGTGAGGGCAAGCGTCACGGCGATACCGTCGAAATGACTGACCGAGAACCACGGGGTAAAGCGCACGGCAAGCCAGGCGATACCAAACGTGACGGCCCACGTCGCCAAGCCGTAGCGCCCCTCGACGCCCGTGATGCTCTTGGGGTCGATCTCAAAGCCGGCAAGCAGGAACAAAAAGGCCAGGCCCAGCTCGGACACAAGCGAGACCTCAGCATCTACATGGATGACGCCGAGCATATGGGGTCCCAGCACCGCGCCGAGCACGAGCAAAAAGACCGTCTCGGGAACAGGTTTTCCGGGAATCGCCGAGGCGATAAAAGGACTCGCAAAGGCCACGAGTGCGATGATGGCGAGCGAAACGAATGCCATGTGATGCCTTTCTCTTGTTTGCGCTTCACTGTAGCACCCTCGCCGTCCTCAACGCGCCGCGAGCTGTCGTATCATAGTGAGGTTTACAAACATGTGGCTCAAGGCGACCGCAGGGCAGACCCCGCAAACCGACCGCTGCCGCATACCGTACCGTACGCCCAACCGATCAGGAAGGCAGGAACCAATGGTCTCTCGTATCTACGTGGAGAAGAAACCCGGGTTCGACGTCGAGGCTCAGCAGCTCAAGGGCGAGCTGACCGAAATTCTCGGCATCAGGGGCATCGAGGCCCTGAGGATCATCAACCGCTACGACGTCGAGGGCATCGACGAGGAGCTTTTCCGCTCCTGCGTGCCGACCGTCTTTAGCGAGCCCCAGGTCGATGTGGCCTACGACGAGCTCCCCGCAAGCGATGGCGCCGTCTTTGCCGTCGAATTCCTGCCTGGCCAGTTTGACCAGCGCGCCGACTCCGCCAGCGAGTGCGTGCAGCTCATCAGCCAGGGCGAGCGCCCCGCCGTGCGCTCCGCCAAGGTCTATATGATCTCGGGCGCTCTGGACGAGGCCGCCATCGATGCCATCAAGCACTACGTGGTGAACCCCGTCGAGGCGCGCATCGCCTCGCTCGACCTGCCCGAGACGCTGTACATGGAGACCCCCGAGCCCCAGCCCGTCGAGGTGCTCGACGGTTTCCGCGAGCTCGACGAGGCCGGCCTTGCCGCCTTTATTTCCGAGCGCGGCCTTGCCATGGACGAGGCGGACATCGCCTTCTGCCAGCAGTACTTCCGCGATGAGGACCGCGACCCCACCATCACCGAGATCCGCGTGATCGACACCTATTGGTCCGACCACTGCCGCCACACCACCTTCGGCACCGTCCTGGACGACGTGACGATCGATGACGCCGTGGTGCAGCAAGCCTTCGACCGCTACATGGAGATGCGCCACGAACTCGGTCGCGACGCCAAGCCCGTCTGCCTCATGGACATGGGCACCATCGGCGCTAAGTACCTTAAGAAGACCGGCGTAATGACCGATGTCGATGAGTCCGAGGAGATCAACGCCTGCACCGTCAAGGTGAAGGTCGATGTCGATGGCGAGGACCAGGACTGGCTGTTCCTCTTTAAGAACGAGACCCACAACCACCCGACCGAGATCGAGCCCTTCGGCGGTGCCGCCACTTGCGTGGGCGGCGCTATCCGTGACCCGCTCTCGGGCCGCAGCTATGTGTATCAGGCTATGCGCGTCACCGGTGCCGGCGACCCCACCGTCCCGGTTTCCGAGACGCTCGAGGGCAAGCTGCCGCAGCGCAAGCTCGTGACCACTGCCGCCGCCGGCTACTCCAGCTACGGCAACCAGATCGGCCTTGCCACCGGTCAGGTCAACGAACTCTATCACCCCGGTTACGTGGCCAAGCGCATGGAGGTTGGCGCCGTCGTGGGCGCTACCCCGGCAAACCACGTTCGTCGCGAGTGCCCCGCCCCCACCGACAAGATCATCCTGCTGGGCGGCCGCACCGGCCGCGATGGCATCGGTGGCGCCACCGGCTCCTCCAAGACCCAGAACACCGAGTCCATCGAGACCTCGGGTGCCGAGGTCCAGAAGGGCAACGCCCCGGTCGAGCGCAAGCTGCAGCGTCTGTTCCGCCGCGGCGACGCCTGCCGTCTGATCAAGCGCTGCAACGACTTTGGCGCCGGCGGTGTCTCGGTCGCCGTGGGCGAGCTTGCCGACGGCCTGTATGTCGACCTTGATACCGTGACCAAGAAGTACGACGGCCTGGACGGCACCGAGCTCGCTATCTCCGAGTCCCAGGAGCGTATGGCCTGCGCCGTCGCCGACGGTGACGTCGAGGAGTTCATGGGCTACGCCGCCGAGGAGAACCTCGAGGCGACCGTTATCGCCGAGGTTACCGCCGAGCCGCGCATGCGCATGGCCTGGAACGGTGTCGCCATCGTCGACCTATCCCGCGAGTTCCTCAACTCCAACGGCGCGCCCAAGCACCAGATCGCCCACGTATGCGCCCGCAGCGTGTGGCAGCCCAGCTGGGCCGGCACCACGCTTGCCGAGCGCATGACCTCGCTTGTCACCGACCTCAACGTCGCTTCCAACAAGGGCCTTTCCGAGCGCTTCGACTCCACCATCGGCGCCGCGACCGTGCTCATGCCCTTTGGTGGCAAGACGCAGCTCACCCCAAGCTCGGCCATGGTCGCCAAGTTCCCCGTGGACGGCGAGACCACCACGGCGAGCGCTATGGCATGGGGCTTCAACCCCTACCTGATGGAAGCCGACCAATTTGCGGGCTCCTACCTGTCCGTGGTCGAGTCCATCGCCAAGCTCGTTGCCGCCGGCTTTGAGCACAAGCGCGCCTACCTCTCCTTCCAGGAGTACTTCGAGCGCCTGCGCACCGAGGCAGAGCGCTGGGGCAAGCCCATGGCTGCCGTCCTGGGTGCCCTTATGGCCCAGGTCGACCTGGGTGCTGGCGCCATCGGCGGCAAGGACTCCATGAGCGGCTCGTTTGAGGACGAGGCCGGCGAGCTCAACGTTCCGCCGACCCTGATCAGCTTCGCCGTCGCCGTGGGCAGGGCCGCCCGTGCCGTCTCGCCCGAGTTCAAGGGCCTCACGCACCGCGTCGTCCGCATCGCCCCCGCTACCTATGGCGAGGACTACCGTCCCGACGCCCAGCAGCTGCTCGCCGCGTTTGACGCCGTCGAGGCGCTCACTGCTACCGGCAACGCCCTGGCCATCTCCACGCCCGGCTACGGCTGCGGCGCCGAGAGCCTCTTTAAGATGTGCGTCGGTAACCAGATCGGCATCGAGCTTGCCGAGGACGTGGACGTGGAGAGCCTCTTCACCCCGCTCTACGGCAGCTTTATCGTCGAGCTCGCCGAGGATGCCGAGCTGCCCGAGGTCGCCGACGGCGTTGTCGTCGAGCCCCTGGGCACCACCGTCGAGGGCTATGTCATCGACACCGGCTCCGAGGTCATCGAGCTCTCCGAGCTCCAGGAGGCCTGGGAGAGCGGCATCGAGGGCGTCTTTGCCTACCGCAGCGCCGACGAGACCCCCGAGGTCGAGACCATCGACTTCCGTGCCAAGGACATCCACGTGTACAGCGGCGCCAAGATCGCCCGTCCGCGCGTGATCATCCCCGTGTTCCCCGGCAACAACTGTGAGTACGACAGCGCACGTGCCTTCCGCGCAGCCGGTGCCGAAGCCGACACCTTCGTGATCAACAACCTCACGCCCGAGGCCGTCGCCGAGAGCACCCACGAGCTTGCCCGCCGCATCCGTGCAAGCCAGATCGTCATGATCCCCGGCGGCTTCTCGGGCGGCGACGAGCCCGATGGCTCCGCCAAGTTCATCACGGCGTTCTTCCGCGCTCCCGAGGTCACCGAGGCAGTTCGCGACCTGCTCAAGGCCCGCGACGGCCTGATGCTGGGTATCTGCAACGGCTTCCAGGCCCTGGTCAAGCTCGGCCTGGTGCCCTACGGCGACATCGTCGACGCCACGCCCGATGCGCCCACGTTGACGTTCAACACCATCGGTCGCCACCAGAGCCGTCTGGTGCGCACCCGCATCTCGTCCAACTTGTCCCCGTGGCTGTCGCAGTGCAGCCTGGACGACCCCTACACCGTCGCCATCAGCCACGGCGAGGGCCGCTTTGTCGCCAATGACGAAGTGCTCACCCAGCTGATCGCCAACGGCCAGGTCGCCACGCAGTACGTGGGCGAGGACGGCAAGCCCAGCATGGATCTTTCCGTCAACCCCAACGGCTCCGCACTCGCCATCGAGGGCATCACGAGCCCCGACGGCCGCGTTCTGGGCAAGATGGGCCATGCCGAGCGTCGCGGCGACAACCTGTACCGCAACGTGCCCGAGCATGTCCCCGGCGACAAGTTCATGCCGATCTTTGAGAGCGGCGTAGCCTACTTCGCTTAAACCTTTCCCATCGGGTACAATCCCTTCGGGTAACAACACCCGCCACCGGCACGCCCGGTGGCGGGTTCTTTTTTATTTGCGCGTATGGGAGAAGAACATCATGGAAAGCCGCAAGCCGTATCTCGCCACTCTGCCCGGACTCATCCTGGGTTGCCTCGTCTGCTGCGCGCTCTGGGGGTCGGCTTTCCCCTGCATCAAGATCGGTTACGAGCTGTTTGGTATCCCGGCGCACGATAGCGCCTCGCAGCTACTCTTTGCAGGTTTGCGCTTCACACTTGCCGGTATCCTGGTTATCGCCGGTATGAGTGCAGCCCAGCGCCGCCCGCTCGTCCCACAGGCACGCGATATCAAGCCCATCTTTATCTTGTCGCTCTTCCAGACTATCGGGCAGTACTTCTTTTTCTATCTGGGTCTCTCGCGCGCCAGCGCCATGTCGAGCTCCATCATCGAGGCCAGCGCCAACTTCCTCGCAATCCTCTTTGCCGCCCTGGCATTTCACACCGAGAAGCTCAATACGGCCAAGGTGCTTGGCTGTGCGCTGGGCTTTGCCGGCGTCGCGCTCGTCAACCTCTCGGGCGCAGATGGCACCTTTGGCTTTACGCTCGATGGCGAGGGCTTTATCCTAGCCTCCACTGTCGCGGGTGCTCTTTCGACCTGCCTGATCGGTATCTTCTCGCGCGAGCACGACGGCGTCTTGCTTGCCGGGTGGCAGTTCTTGGTCGGCGGCCTGATCCTCACCGCCATCGGCTTTTTGATGGGTGACGCGCTCTCCCCCACAGCGATTGTCCCCGCCATCGCGCTCATCATCTACATGGCGCTTATCTCCGCGGTCGCCTACTCGCTGTGGTCGCGCCTGCTTGCCGTCAACCCCGTCAGCCGCGTCTCTATCTTTGGATTTATGAACCCCGTCTTTGGTGTGGTGCTGAGCGCGCTGCTGCTCGACGAGGGCGCTGGCACGAGCCTCGTTACCGTCATCGTTGCCCTGCTGTTGGTCTGCGGCGGCATCATCATCGTCAACAAA
>JAUUMM010000071.1:0-3118 GCA_030839365.1 Collinsella sp. | reverse complement strand
CATTCGGCGCTTGCGGCGAAGGAAGCCCATCAAATCGGGGCACGTATATATTCGGCTACTACGACCGAATATATACGTGACGTGTGACGTGTGACGAACAGCCGCGACAAGGGGGAGTTTGAGGGGTCTCGGGGGGAACGCCCGAGCGGGTCAAGGGCGGCGCCCTTGCACGGCCAAACGCAGTTTGGTATACCGTGACTATACCAAATGTCGCTAACGCTCCATCAGGCTTCAAACTCGGAGGTTCACCAATGACGGTCGCGCCACTAATCGCAATGAAGAGCTCGCAAGTGAAAAGCTTTGACGCGGTGGGTCGTGAGCTGGACAGGCGTGCCCATACCTACGCCAACGACATTGACGGGTCGGGTCGCCACATCGGCTACCGCTGCCGCGCGGAGGACGAGCGCCCGGTGCCGCTTGAGAAGGCGGTCGAGCGGCGCATGGGGGAACTCAAGACGAAGAGGAAGGTCAGGGACAACCAAGTCCGCGCGATGGGGTTCATCGTTTCCAGCAATGATGCCTTGGACGAGAAGACAGCGAGGGAGTTCTTGGACAGGAGCATCAACTGGTTCGGTGCCCGGTACGGATACGAGAACCTGCTAGCCGCCCAAATCCATCTGGACGAGGGCACGCCCCACGCGCATATCTGGATCGCGCCTGTGATACACGACAGGGAGACGGGCTTCGACCGACTGTGCGCCAAAGAGCTGTTCGCCCCAGACAAGCGCCGAAAGAACGCGGCGGGCAAGTGGGAGGTGACCGCACAGGGCACCATGAGCCGCCTGCAGGAGGACTTCTGGGAGCAGGTCGCGAAGCCCTACGGGTACGAGCGCCCCCTGCGCCACGAGCTGCGTGCTAAAGGCTACAGGAGCCTTGACGCGTACAAGGTGCAGGTCGGCACAACGAGGGCGCTCAAGTCAGAGATAGAGACCCTTGAGGGCGCGAGGGACAAGGCGAAGCACAGTGCGGTTACTGCCAAGCGCGAGCTGGACGGCCTTGAGCGGCAGAGGGTTGAGACCCGCGCCAAATTGGGTGCCGTGACCGAGCAGGTCGATGAAAAGCGGGCGCAAGCTGCGGAGATAGACCGCCGAATCGCGGAAAAAATGGCCGAGCTTGACCGCTTGGACGGCGAAATCGGCGAAAAGCTCGAGCTTCGCAACGAGGTGGGCGATGAAATCCAGCGGGAGTCCGCGCGATTGGAGTCTCTTCGGCGCGGAACGCGAGCAGTTGCGCGAGACGTTGAGGAGCTTCGACCCGTCGCTGCCGAGATTGGGCGCTGGGAAGCTGCGGGACGCGCTGAGCGCGGCACAATCCTCGATTCAATCACTGCTCGATGCGCAGGAGCAGCGAGAGCAGCTAGAGCGGCAATTGAGGAGCTTAGAGACCGCATCTGGGCGCTGATGCGTCCCAGGAAGGCGCAGGGCGGCGGATACGGCCTGGACGAGATGGTGAGGGATGCCACGGAAGCGGCGAAGGCATGGAACCGAAGCCACGAAGCGCCTACGCGGTCGCGCGGGCAGGCGCGGTGATGTGTTATAGTAGTACCTGTATTACAGCATAGGAGGTGCGTTATGGCTACCGCAGTCACTTCGATGAGGATTCCGACCGAGCTGAACGAGCGCTACAGCAGGCTTGCGAAGGAGACCGGCAGGTCGAGGAGCTTCTACGTGAACGAGGCCCTGCAAGAATCGATTGACCGTTTCGAGTACGAGTACGGGATTCTCAAGGACATCGAGGACTACCGCGCAGGCAGGCTCGAGACCTACAGCATCGATGAGGTAAGGGCGCATTGTGGTCTGGCGAATTGATTTCACGAGGAACGCTGACAAGGCGATGCGCAAGCTGGACAGGGGCATCGCCGCGAGGATATTCGAAGAGCTTGACGAGATAGCGAAGCTCGAAGACCCGAGAGTCAGGGGCAAGTCCCTGACGGGGAACCTGGCTGGCGTGTGGCGCTACAGGGTCGGCGACTATCGGATTCTGTGCGACATCGATGACGGCAGGCTCGTGATTCTCGTGGTTGATGTGGCGCATAGGCGCGAGGTCTACAAGCGCAGGTAAAAAAGAAAAAGCCCCAGCAAGCTTGGCGGCAGCAGGGGCATTCGAGACAAGGAGATTATAGCATGGCGGCAAACGCTGGCGAGACGAAGGTAAAGCTCTGGGAGGGAATCTGCTACCCAGAGAACATGCTCGATGATTGGCAGGAGGAGATAGACGACATCCTTCAAGTTCCGTTCGCTTACGCAATTCACGACATCGACCATGACCAGAAGAGCAAGCAGCGGAAGACCCATGTTCACATCATCGTGGTTTGGGGCGGCAACACGACCCGCAAGGCGATAATCAACGTCCTGAACCGCTTGAGCGCGGACGGCAAGAGGTGCTGCTCCTCTGCGGAGCCAGTCAACAACATCAGGCACGCATACGACTACCTCATCCACGACACGGCATCGTGCCGAAAGAAGGGCAAGGAACTGTACCCAGTCGAAGTCCGCATCGAGGGGAACAACTTCGACATCGGGCAGCTTGAGCAGCTCTCGACTAAGGACAAGCAGGACATGCTCTTCGAGTTGGTCGGCTTCATCATGTGCGAGAGGTTCGAGACCATCAACGATTTCACGGCTGCGGCGCTGAGGGAGTTTCCCGAGCAGTACCGCGAAATCATCGTGGGGTACAACTCGATTCTCGAGCGCTATTGTCGCGGGAACTATCTGAACGCCGAACGTAAGCGCAAGTGCGTGGAACAGTCAGGTGCCAAAGAGTAGTCGGGTCAATGCAGCAATGCGTGACTACGGGGCGGCGTGGTCTGCGCTCGCGCAGATCTAAGCCGACTCGTTCACGGATTGCGGAATTGACGCGACGGCCAACCGAATAGACCAGACTTGATTAAGGGTCGATGGACGCTCTGCTCCATCGACCCTTTCCTTGCCCGTGTCTCGACTGGATGAGACCTGCAGAATCGGGCGGCTCATTATTTTTCGCTAACTACGTCCGAAAAATAATGTGACAAATGACAAATGACAAATCAGGTTGAGCGGGGGAGTTTGAGGGGGCAAGCCCCCTCATTCGGCGCTTGCGGCGAAGGAAGCCCATCAAATCGGGGCACGTATATATTCGG
>JAUUMM010000024.1:0-31548 GCA_030839365.1 Collinsella sp. | reverse complement strand
GGCATCGACCTGCGCCGATGCCCCCAACGTGGACACACATTTTGTCCTATAAGCCGTCAAAAACGGCCCCCGTTTTAGCATCATCAGAGCCAAAACGGGGGCTGTTCCGTGCTTCGGTTAACTGGTAAAAGCCTTTACCTTGCTGAATACTCTCAATTTTGCACGGCGCAGGCGGGGGTACCTTTGCCCACGGCAGGATATGGAAGCCAAGCGCCAACTTGCTGGCAAGCTCGTGCCGGCAGCCCCGGCCTTTCCTTTGCCTAGCGCGACCCCCGCGAAGCGCGTGAGCGGTAGGGAAAGGAAAAGCCGGGGCGAACAACCCGCGGCGTAGCCAGTGTTCGCGTTACGGCAGGATATGGAAACCGAGCGCCGCGATATCCTTGGCAAAGCCGCGGACGGTGTCGAGCGAGACCTCGTACGGGTCACGGCCGATGTTCTTGCGCTTGGCCAGGATGCCGTTGGGCACCGTGATGATCTGGCAACCGCAGGCCTCGGCCTGGTAAATGTTGATGAGCTCGCGCGTGGACGCCCACAGGACCTCACAGTTGGGCTTGATGGCGGCCTTCTTGACCGACTCCGTCATAAACGGAATGGGGTCGACGCCGGTGTCGGCGATGCGGCCGGCAAAGAGCGAGATGATGGACGGCGTCTCGGTGTCAACGGCCTCGACCATCTCGTCAACCTGCTTAGGCGTAAAGATGGTGGTGACGTTGACCTTGATGCCGTCGGCCGACAGCTTGCGCACCAGCTCGGCGGTGGACTCGCCCTTGGTGGTCACGCATGGAATCTTGACGTAGACGTTCTCGGCCCAGGTAGCGATCTCGCGCGCCTCGACCTCCATGGTCTCGACGTCATCGGCAAAGACCTCAAACGAGACGGACACATCGGTGATGTGGGTCAGGACCTCCTTGGCAAACGCGCGGTAATCCGTCACGCCGCCCTTCTTCATAAGGGACGGGTTGGTCGTGAAACCCTGAACGTTGCCGTTCTCGTACATGTCGAGCATGCCCTCGAGGTTTGCACCGTCAGCGAACACCTTGATTGTCATCTGCCTGATTCCTTTCGCTTGCACATGGGCGTTAAACTGCTAAACACTTTACCTACGTTTATCAAGGCGTGAGCTGCGGTTTTTTATCTTCTCGGCGAACGGTATAAACACCTCAGTGTTTGGATTGATAAATCGATTGAGCATGCAAAAGCGAAGAGTCGCAGTTTGAGCAAACGTCAGAACGCGGGATTCATTAGATGAGGCCGAAATGCTGCATCGCTGTGACGGTGCCGTCGTGTGCGACATCGTCGGTCACGTAGTCGGCGACCGCCTTGACCTCAGGCATGGCGTTGCCCATGGCGACAGCCGTCTCGACCGCAGCGAGCATGCCCAGGTCGTTGCCGGAATCACCAAAGCCAAAGGTGCGCGCGTTGCCGGTGCGACCCAGGTATTCCAGCGCTCGCGCCACGCCCACGCCCTTGTCGATGCCCTTGGGGCTCAGCTCGCGATTCTGGCCACCGGTGTTGCACAGCTCAAACTCGCGATCGATAAAGCCGTCATCGTTGGCTACGCGAGCCAAACTGGGCACATTGAGGCATACCTTGCCCACGCGCAGACTGCCGTCGACGCGCATTTCCTCGGCGCTGTGCACCACAGAAGTGCCGATCAGAGACGACTGCTCAACGCCCGCGGGTTCCAAGGCAAAAGTAGCCACGTTGGTCTCGAAAAAGGCCTCAATCCCTGCCGCGGCCATACGGCGTGCAAGCTCCTCGACAATGTCCTCGTCAAAGCAGTCCTCGTGTACCACGCGGCCCTCGACCTCGAGTGTCGCTCCCGCCATGGCAACGACACCCGCAGGCTCCAAAGCACGCAGACCATCGGCAATCAGCCACAAGGGACGACCCGTGCAGATAAATGCCTGGTGACCCGCATTGCGCAGGCGATGAAACGCCTCGATCACCGCCTGCGAGGGGCGAACCGCCGAAAAGTCCTTGTCGGTCATGTTGTCGGGATCGAACGACGTCAGCGTGCCGTCCACGTCAAAAAAGAGCACGGCAGAATCGGGGCACGCATCAATCATATGGGTTCCTTTCGGGGGCGAGAGTAAACGAAGCATCCATCATATAATGGAGCGACGCAACCAGAGAGGTCACCCATGGAATTTTACGCAAGCTGCCCCGAGGGCTTTGAGTCCGCACTCGCCGATGAGCTTAAACGCCTCGGGCTTTCGCATGTTCGCCGGCTGAAGGGCCGCGCCACGTTTGAGGGCGAGCTCGAAGAAGGCTACCGCGCCCGTCTGTGGTCGCGTCTGGCGAGCCGCGTGTTTGCGGTGCTCGGGCGCTTTGAGGCGCAGGACGCCGACGAGCTGTACGATAGCGTTTACGACATCGCCTGGGAGAACATCGTCCGCCCCGGCGCCACCATTGCCATCACCGCCCGCGGCGTGACCGAGCAGCTGCGCAACACGCGTTTCTCGGCCCTGCGCGCCAAAGACGCGCTGTGCGACCGCCTGGCCGAGACCACGGGCCGTCGCGCCAATGTCGATGCCGCCGACCCCGATGTTCACCTACTGCTTTCGCTGCGCCAGCGCCGCGCGAGCATAAGCCTAGACCTTTCGGGCGACCCGCTGTTCAAACGCCTGCCGCCCGCAGCGACCCGCGCCGGCGAGGGCGCGCACGTGCTGCGCCCCGACTACGCCGCCCTGGTGCTGGCGCAGGTCGGCTGGACCGCGCTATGCGAGCGCGAGCTGACGGCCGACGATTACGAAAATGAAGCCCTTCCCACGCTGATCGATGCCTCGTGCGCCGGCGGCGGCCTGCTGCTGGAAGCCGTGAACATTCTGACCGACCGCGCCCCGGGCGCCGCACGCGAGCGCTGGGGCTTTGAGGGCTGGCAGCTGCACAACGCCGCTCTGTGGGAGCAGCTGCTTGCCGAGGCGCGCGAGCGCGAGGCGGCAGCGCGCGAACGCCAGGCGCGCATCGTGGCCGTAGACATCGACCCCACCGCCCGCAAGACCGCCGAGCGCATGGTCAAGTGCACCGGCTATAAGCGTTTTGTCGACTTTTGCGCCGCTAAGTCCGCCACCGTACTGGACCACGCGGGCGCCGTCACCGGTGCCGCCGTGGTCGCGGATACGACCGAGACACCGCTTTCGCTCATGCATGACACTATGACACTCATCGGCGAGCTGCGCCGCGCGCCCGAGCTTGCCGCGGCGCCGGTCGCCGCGCTCACCCGCGACGGATTGCTGACACGCGCGCTCCACGCCGAGCCCGAGCGCTCGATCGCCGTCATGCCCAACAACGAGGAGGCAACTATTGAGGTTTGGCCCTCGCTCGACCACGCCGCCGCGGCGTTTGAGGCTTCGACCAGTGCGGATGCCGAGGCCGAGGTTGCGGATGCCAACGAAGTCAACGACAACGCCGCCAACACCCCCATGCCCGAACCTGCCGCCATGCTCGACCTGGGCGACGGCAAGCCGCTGCCCGTGCTCATCCCCGAGTCCGAGCAGTTCGCCAACCGCCTGCGTAAGAATGCCCGTCTGCGTCGCAAGTGGGCCAAGCGCGAGGGCGTGAGCTGCTACCGCGTCTACGATGCCGACCTACCCGACTACTCCGCCGCCATCGATCTGTACGAGGGCTGCCCGCAGACGCCGGGCCGCTGGCTCGTCATCGCCGAGTACGCCGCGCCTAAGACCATCGATCCCGCGCTAGCCCAGGCCCGCATGCTCGACATCTTGGCCATCGCGCCGCGCATCCTGGATGTTCCGGCCGAGCATGTGCACGCCAAGGCCCGCATGCGCTCGCGTGGCGGCTCGCAGTACGGCAAGCAGGGCGCCGGTAAGGGCGCATCAGGCGAGCGCGCCAACATCGCTCGCCGTCGCCTGCCGCTCATCGAAGAGGGCGGACTCACCTTTGCCGTCAACTTTGACGACTATCTGGATGTGGGCATCTTCCTGGATCACCGCGTCACCCGCAACCTAGTGCGCGAGCACGCCAAGCAGGCGCGCCGCTTCCTCAACCTGTTTGCCTACACTGGCACTGCCACCTGCTACGCGGCCGATGGCGGCGTCGAGGAGACCGTGACGGTCGACCTTTCCAACACCTACCTGGACTGGGCCGAGCGCAATATGCGCCAGAACGGCTTTGTTGGTCCGCAGCATCATTTTGTGCGCGACGACGTGCTCGCCTGGATTCGCGACCAGCGCCAGACGCGCAACCGCTGGGACCTGATCTTTGTCGACCCGCCCACGTTTTCGAACTCGTCCAAGATGGGCCGCCGCACCTGGGATGTCCAGCGCGACCATGTTGAGCTTTTGGCCGGCGTATCGCGCCTGCTCGCACAGGGCGGCCACGCCATCTTTAGCTGCAACCTGCGCGGCTTCCGCCCCGAGGCGCGCAAGCTCGCGCGCGCGGGCGTGGTGCTGGAGGACATTACGGCACAGACCATCCCCGAGGACTTCGCGCGCAACCAGAAGGTGCACCACTGCTATATCGTGCGCCGCCTGCCCATCGAGGACGCCATGGCCGAGGTCGGCTTTAGCGCCGAGGAAATTGCCGAGCGCGTCGAGGAGCTGCGTAACCCCGAGGCCCGTAAGCCTCGCGCGGCAGTGCCCGCGCACGTGCAGACCGGCAACGGCAAGTCCAACTTTGCTGGCAAGCCCTCCCCCGCCGGCAAGTCCAAAAAGAAGAAGTTCTACGCCAGCAAGCCCAAGGGCAAATAACAAAGTTGCGGTGGAATACGGACTGTTTTGCCTGGAATTAGGCAAATTTAGACCGTATTTCACCGCAACTCATATTGGGATGGCGGATGCCGACCTATCCCTGGATGACCAATCGGTAACCAATACCCACGTGCGTCTGGATATAGCGCGGATGCGCGGGGTCGGACTCGATCTTCTTGCGCAGCGTGCCCATAAAGACGCGCAGGCTCGCCAGGTCGCTCTTAGTTGCCGTGCCCCAAATCTCGTGCAGGATAAACTGGTGCGTCAGTACCTTGTCGGCGTTATGCGCCAGCAGGCACAGGAGCTTATACTCGATCGGCGTCAGATGCAGTTCCTCGCCATCCATCGTGGCGATGCCGGCATCAAAATCGATATGCAGCTCACCGGTATCGAACGAGCCCTCGGAGACAACGCCGCCCGTCTGCGCATACGAAAGGCGCCTGAGCGTCGTGCGAATGCGCGCGAGCAGTTCCTCGACCGAAAACGGCTTGGTCAGGTAGTCGTCGGCACCGGCATCGAGCGCGCGGATTTTGTCCGCGTCCTCGCTGCGCGCCGAGACCACGATAATCGGCATGCCCGACCATGCGCGCACCGACTCCACCACCTTGACGCCGTCCATATCGGGCAGGCCCAGATCGAGCAGCACAATGCTCGGCGTCTGCGACGAGGCGGCGGCGATAGCGGCATGGGCGGTCTCCACAGCCATATGGCGCAAGCCGTGCGCCTCGAGCGCGGCAACAATAAGATTGCGGACGGCGGGGTCGTCCTCAACGACCAAGATGAGCGGTTTTACGGCAGAGTTCGGCACAGCGCTACTCCTTATCAAACGAAACGTCGGCGGCAGGAAGCTCAATCGTAAAGACCGAGCCGTGCGGGTCCGCCGCGGCAACCTCTATGCTACCGCCATGTGCCAACGCAATGGAACGGCAGAGCGAAAGACCCAGGCCAACGCTGCGGTGGCTGTCGGCCAGACCATGGTTGGCGGTATAGAACGACTCAAAGATCCGCTCGCGATCCTCGGGTGCGATGCCCGGACCATCATCGGCCACCGAGCACGCCACGCGTCCATCGTCGACGCTAATCGAAATCACGATATGCGAACCCGCGGGCGTATAGGTGATGGCGTTGTTCACCAGATTGACCACCAGCTGCACCATCAGGCGCGCATCGACGTTGACGAGCGCCGGCTCATCGCACGCCACCACCTTAAGGTCGTGCTCGCGCACGGCCGGATTTACGTGGCGCAGCGCCTCCTCGACGATATCGTCCATGAGCTCGAGCGTGGTCGACAGGCGCATACCGCCACCCTCGAGCTTGGTGATGGCGAGCAGATTCTCGACGGTGGCGTTGAGCCACAGCGCATCCGAGCGAATGGATAGAAGCAGGCCGCGGCGCGTCTGGGCATCGAGCACCGCGGTGCCGGTCGAGCCCTGGTCGAGCAGCACATCGGCATTACCCGAAATACTGGTGAGCGGCGTGCGCAGGTCGTGCGAGATGGAGCGCAGCAGGTTGGCGCGCAGCTGTTCGTTTTTGGCAAGCACCGCCGCCTCCTCGCGGGCCTCCATGGCGCGGGCGCGATCGAGCGCCAGCTCGCCTTCACTCACGATGGCATCGGCAAGTGTCCGCTCCTCATGCGTCAGCACGTCGGGCTCGGCAACGATAGCCAGCACGCCCACCACCGAGGCGGGGTCGCCCGAGCGCGCGAAGCCGTCGCCTGTGCGAACCGTCAGGTAGATGCCATAAAACGCCGAGCCGCCATAGGTGGCATCGAGCGGCGTTCCCACATAGGCGGACGCCGAGAGCCGCGGCGGCATCTGCGGCGCCAGTTCGTGCACCGGTGCGGCATCGCCCACGGCCGTGTATGTCGCACGCGGCAGCAGGTCATCGCCCTCGGCGTCGGCGCTGTACCACACGACCGGGCAGCCCGAAAGACGTGCCAGCTGCGTGGCCATGGCGTGAACGATCTGATGCTGATCGGCGCACCGCTGCAGCATGCGGTTGGTCTCGAGCACCATATGCGTGCGGCGGTCGCTGGCGGCAGCCTGTGCCAAGGCGCGGCGCAGGGCCAACGCAATCGAGCTCGACACAAGCGAGACCACGAACATGATGAAGAACATGCCGGGATAGCCGCGGTCGATAAGCGACAGCGAGTAGCGCGGGTCGACAAACAAGAAGTTGTAGAGCGCCACGGCGGCAGCCGAGCTCAGCAAGCAATACAGGCGACTCCAGGTAAAGAATGCGCACAGCTGAACGGCGAACACATAGACGATCATGATGCTCGGCGCGAGACCCGGATGGTCGAGCAGCGCGCCCACAATCGTCGCCGCGACCAGCAGCCCCACCGATACGCAGGCGTCATACAGAGGAGTGCGGCGCGTCAGCGTTGTGCGCCGCCACCAAAAGCTATCGGCAATATCGCCGTCCGTACGGACGTCCATCAGCGTCCCGCCCCTCTCTCAAAACAAAAACCACCACAAAGGGGACAGGCACCTTTGTGGTGGTTTCCCTTGTGGTGGTTCCAAGTGTATAGCCTTTGCAACCGGCGGTCGCTAGACAAACAGCACGTGCGCGAGCAGGGCACACACGCACACCGCTCCAAATACCAGTGCCACGATCGAAATTACGCGATCGGCCATATCCATGTTGGCACGGTTCGTAAGGAACCGATCTTCGGCGGCGTCGGCGCGTGCCTCACGTACCAGCTCGGCAACCACCTCGCGGCCATCAAGCATCTTTGCATCCATGTTTGCCTCCCCGGTCTCAATCTTGTCCATCGAAAACCAACTCCGTGCAACCCGTCGGCGCCTACGGCCGCTCGTTGGGGGCCAGGCGCTGCATCTTGTTCACGGCCTTGAACTTGGTGAACAGCGGCACGTACTCAAAGCTCACGTTGGAGTTCTCCAGGCCGTACCAACGCGCGGGCGTGCCGGCGGCGCGGCGAATGATGTACTTGAGCGTGATGGCCGTACGCTCGCTGGGCTCCACATCGCTTTCGGGCGCCAGAAGCTTACGGATCAGGACGAACTTGAACGTGCCGATGTTACCCGGATCCTTGTAGACCGAGTAGTCATGCGTCTGCGGCGGCAGCTCGCCGGTGGCAGCCAGGTCCTGAACAACCTGACGCAGGTAGGCATTGACGCGCTGGTTGATCTTGTAGCCCAGGTACAGGTGCACGCGGAACACGTAGTCGGTGCCGAACGTCTCGACCGAATAGGCAAAGGTGTGCGGTTCGTCCATGGTCTCGACATTCACGAACCACCAGGCGCGGGCACGCTTGGGATGCTTGTCCAAGATCGAATAGACGATATCGCGGTCGATGTAGTCGGTATGGGTGTCCTTGGTCAGGTACACGACGTTGTCACTCATGCGCTCGTAACGGTCGTCGTCGCGCAGGCGCTTGAGCTGCGGCAGGTAGCTGCGCAGCGGCAGCAGCGTAAACTGGCGCTGCTCGACCGCCGTGCCGTTGTACCAGCACACCATAATGCCCATGATGA
Organism: Collinsella sp.; assembly: GCA_030839365.1. Taxonomy (GTDB): domain Bacteria; phylum Actinomycetota; class Coriobacteriia; order Coriobacteriales; family Coriobacteriaceae; genus Collinsella. Next base: position 23,342 of record JAUUMM010000024.1, on the reverse strand, counting down.
GTGCAGCCATGAGGATGGTGAAATAGCCGCCGTGGAAGAACTTGGTGAGCGAGCTCACGAAGAAGAAGCCTTCGAGCAAAAGGAAGAAGGCCGCGAAGATCCACGGAGCAACCTTGAGCTTGCGCTCCTCGTGCAGGTAGAAGAAGAGCAGTAGCGTGGTGCACATCATAGTCAGCGTAATGGCAAGGCCGTAGGCGGCTTCCATATGCGCCGAGTTCTGGAACAGCAGCACCACGATGACGCAGCCCACAAGCATGACGTTGTTGACCATGGGGATGTAGAGCTGGCCTTTGGTCTCGGCAGGGTAGAAGACCTGCATGTGCGGCATGAGGTCCAGACGGCTGGCCTCGGACACCAGCGAAAACGCGCCGGTGATGAGCGCCTGCGAGGCAATGATGGCCGCGACGGTGGAAAGGCCAACGGCAAACGGGCGCAGGCCCGGGGCGAGCATCTGGTAGAACGGGTTGAGGTCGGCAATGCCCATGAGCTCGGGGTTGGCAGCGTTGTTCATAAGCCAAGCGCCCTGGCCCATATAGGAAAGCAGCAGGCAGCACTTAACGAACGGCCAGGTAGCGTAGATATTGCCGCGGCCGACGTGGCCCATGTCGGAGTAGAGCGCCTCGGCACCGGTGGTGGCGAGGAAGCAGCTGCCCAGAATCATGATGCCCGCGTGGTTGTTGGGGCTCAACAAAAAGGCGATGCCGCGGAGCGGGTTGAGGCACAGCAGCACGGCGGGGTGCTGTAAGACAAAGAACAAACCCGTGCCGCCCAGGAATAGGAACCACAGCGTCATGATGGGGCCAAAGGCGTGACCGATCTTGGCCGTACCGATGCGCTGTACCAAGAAGAGCACGATGATGATGGCGAGCGTAATGGCGACGACGCGGCCCTGGTCATCGCCCAGCACGGCATGAACCGCCGGGATAGTGCGCAGGCCCTCGATGGCCGTGGTAACGGTAACGGCCGGCGTCAGGATGCCGTCGGCGAGCAACGCGGCGCCACCCAGCATGGCGGGGATGATAAGCCACTTGCCGCAGCGCCTGACCAGGCTGTACAGGGCAAAGATGCCGCCCTCACCATGGTTATCGGCGCGCAGCGAGATGAGCACATACTTGATGGTGGTCAGCAACGTGACCGTCCACACGACAAGGGAGAGCGCGCCGAGCACGAACTCCTCCGTGACGCTTCCGATGCCGCCGTTGCCGGCAACGAGCGCCTTGGTTACATACATGGGGCTGGTGCCGATATCGCCGTACACCACGCCTAGCGTGACGAGCATCGCCGAGATGCTCACAGGAATCGCAGCGTGCGAGGCTGCCTCCTTGGCCTTTTGTTCCATAAGCCGGTTTCCTCCCAACTTTAATGTTCGAAGGGATTATAGGTAATCGGCCCATGTTTTAATGCACTGTTTTCCCAGCTAGATAAAGATTTATACAGTCTTTAGGCTACCGCGGCGATATGAAGTGTGACAAAGGGACTATCCCCTTGTCACATTCGTCATTTTCCGAGCCAGTTTTTGAACCACCACTCCATGGAGCGGCTCATCTCGGCCATAAAGGGGCTCGTGTGCTTGCGGGTGTAGATATCCACGACGCGCTCCCCCACCTCGCGGGCGTGCGGGCGAAACATCGCATCCATCTCGGCCACCTGCGCATCCATAGTCGCGGCATCCGCACGGCAGTAGCGCTCCTCGTGCACCAGGTTCACCACGGGGTGCGCGATTGCCGGGCGCTCCTTACGGGGCGTGCCGATGATGAGCATCGACAGCGGCATGGTATAGGGCGGCAGATCGAGCAGCGCGGCAACTTCCTCGGCGTTCTCGACGATGTCGCCGATATAGCAGCTCCCCAGCCCCAGGGCCTCGGCGGCAACCACGGCGTTTTGCGCGGCGATCACGGCATCCTGAGCCGCGATGGCAAAGTCGCCCAGACCCGGCGCGCGGCGGGGCGCCTTGCCCGTACGCTCGACAAACTCGGGCTCAAAGCAGCCCACGTGCTCAAACAGATCGATCCACTTGGCATAGTCGACCACAAATATAAGTGCCCAGGGCGCCTTGGCGATCATGGGCTGGTGGTCGCACAGGTCGGCCAGGCGGTCGAGCGTTGCCCGCTCGCGGACGCTCACGATGGAATACATCATCATGGCGCCCGCCGACGGCGCGCGGCTCGCCGCATGCAAGATCGCCGCCCGCTGCTCGTCGGTCACCGCCACGGGACGGTCGTCGTCATCACGCGCGAAGGCACGCGTGGACGAGCGGTGTTCCAAGATGTCCAGCGCCGCGTTGCCCGTAGTCTCGACCGGATAGCCGCCCGCGTCCACGCCCACAGCTCCGCCGCAGTACTCGGTGCCCGTCATACAAACCTGCTCGCCCATAGCTCTATCCTCGCTAATTCTTTAAGAAGCCTTTACGTTTCCGTGTAATTCCCGTCCATTATCGCGCAGGCCGCCACTACATTGCGCCACACCGCCACACGTGCGCGTTAATATGGCTGGTTGTTGTGCGCAGCCACCAATTGCAGCGCATATCTTGGTAACAATCGGGTAAACCTCCGCTTTCGTACGTTTTAGTTTGTGAGGAGTCTCAGCATGTTCGCTGCCGCCATCTCGCTCGTCGGTCTTGCGGCGACCGTCTACCTTGTCTTGCGCGAGGCCAAGGCCATTTGCGCTCAGTCGGGCACCGTTGCCAAAAGCGCTCTTGGGTGGAGCGTCGCCTTCGGCCTGTTCCAGCTCTTTTTGACCATTTGGGGCGCCATTGGCCTCGTCGCCCAAAACGAGCCGCTCGCCTTTGTGATGCTCATCCTGACCAACGCCATCCTCACCGGCTGCGCTTGGGCCAGCATCGCACGCGACCGCATCGCCCCGCGCGTCTTTGCGTTCGCCAAGCCCGACGCCCCCGCCCCCACCGGCAAGCTCACCCGCCTGCGCGGCGCCTTTGTGGGCAAACCACTCGTCGCCGCCGTCCTGTGCCTGCTGCTCGCCGGCGTCTTTGCGCTGCTGGGCATGGAGGTCTCGTCCAACCACGACTTTACCTGGGTCTACCCCCTGTGCATCCTGCTCGAGTGGGCCATCATCACCGTGCTCATGGTCGGCCTGTTCTTCCTGTTCCAGCGCCACGGCGTAGCTCCCGCGGTCCTGGCCTTTGCCCTCTTTGTCCTGGGCATTGCCGAGTTCTTCGTCATCACGTTTAAATCCATGCCCATCCAGCCGGGCGACCTTTCGGCCATCTCCACCGCCGCCGCGGTCGCCGGCACCGGCTACACCTTCTCGATCTCACTGTTCTGCGTGCTGTCCATGGGCTTTACCGCCATCGCCATGCTGCTGTGTGAGTACGCCGGCCTGGTGGCACCGCACCGTCAGAAGGGCGCCGCCAACGCCAAGCGCATGCTGCTCACCAACCTGCTCGTCGCCGTACTGTGCCTGGGCGGCGTGACCGCGCATGTCACGCTCATCGACTACTACAACACCCTCGGCATCACCGTCTACACCTGGCGCCCGCTCGAGAGCTACTGGCGCGAGGGCTACCTGCCCGCCTTTATTAGTGCAGCGCAGTCCATCAAGCCGCCCAAACCCGCCGACTACTCCGTCGACGATGCCAAGGCCACGCTCAAAAAGTACGCCAAGGCCTACGACAAGTCCGACGCGGCCAAGAGCGACGAGCGCGCCGCCGCAAAGGAGCAGTTCGATAGCGAGAAGCCCACGGTCATCGCCATCATGAACGAGACGTTCTCCGACCTGTCGATCTACCAGAACATGCGCGCCGGCTACGAGGGCCCGCAGTACTTTAAGAGCCTGTCTAACTGCCTCAGCCGCGGCAAGCTCTACGTGAGCGCCTACGGCGGCGGTACCGCCAATACCGAGTTTGAGTTTATGACCGGCAACTCTATGGCCAACCTGGGCTCGGGCGTGTACCCCTACACCATCTACAACATGGAAACGACCGGTAATCTGGCAGAGCAGTTCAAATCGCTCGGCTATTCCACCACGGCCATGCACCCCAACCACGCGACCAACTGGAACCGCGAGAACGTCTACAAGGACTTTGGCTTTGACCAGTTCCTGTCTATCAACGATTTCCAGGGAGCCGACACCCTGCGCGGCATGGTGACCGACCAGGCTACCTACGACAAGATTCTTGAGCTGCTCGACCAGAACGCCGATCCGCAGTTTATCTTCGACGTGACCATGCAGAACCACTCGGGCTACGATACGGGCCTGCTGCCGGTCGACAAGCAGATGCACCTGAACATCGACACGACCGACCTGGACGCCAAGACCGTCGAGGACGGCACGCTATCCGATGTCGACGAGTATGTCTCGTGCATCGAGCAGTCCGACCAGGCGCTGCGCTACTTCCTCAACGCCTTGAGCAAGCTCGACCGCAAGGTGGTCGTGGTGTTCTGGGGCGACCACCAGCCGTTCTTCCCGTCCAAGTTCAATGACAAGTGGTTTACCGGCGAGGACGACGCTACGCATCAGGAGCGTCTGTGGCAGACCGACTACATCATCTGGGCCAACTACGACGTTGCCGGCTGCGACCAGACGAGCGAGGTCGACGACCTGTCCACCAACTACCTGTCCACGCAGCTTATGCAGCTGATCGGCGCACCGCTGACCGACTACCAGAAAGCGCACATGACGCTGCGCGAGTCGCTGCCCGCCATCAACTCGGTCGGCTACGAGGACGCCAGCCTGCGCTGGGCGCTCTCCTCCAACGTCACCGGTGACGATGCCGCCGCCGCAGCCGCCACCAAGGCGCGCGAAGATTACGCCAAGATGCAGTACTACGAGATGTTCCGCGACGGCAAGAACGTGTACACCGAGCACTTCCAGACCGAGGCTAACGAGACCGACCCCAACCTGGCACCGGGTACGACCAAGATCAAGTAGCGAGCCTGTATCCCGGTTCGTCTGCCCGGACGGCGCGGAACGTAAGGTTCCCTGCTCGGACAGTCCTGCGCAAGACGAAGGCCACATTAAGTGGTCTTCTTTGCGTGCGGAACTCGCGATGAACCTTATATGCCTCCGCCTGGACAGACGCCCTGTTGTTGGAGCGCGGCTTGTCATGGGGGTATCCGCAACATATATAAGTTGAAGGCCACGTCTTGTGGCCTTTTTTGCATCCGGAAACCGTGTCCCAGAATTCACGTCCGGAGTGGGATGCAGTTTCCGCTTACGGCCCCGTTGGGAAACTGCATCCCACTCCGATTGCAAATTCCGGGTCGCATTTTCCACCAGAGCCCTCAACCGGAAACCGCATCCCATTCCAAAGGCAAATTCCGGGACACACTTTCCGAAACCCCATCCATCCGGAAAGCCCGTCCCACTCTGAATACATCCAGCGAACGCATGCGAGTGTGTCGTCCAGGACGGTCTCGTCATCGGGGTAATGGAAAATGTCACCCCAAACGCCTGCCACGGTTGCGCCTACAAGTGTCAAGAAAAAAGCCTCGAGAACTTCGAGGCTTTCACATTTGTATTGTTTTGCACGAAGGATCGCGGACGGCGAAGCTACTCGCCCAGCACGGCCTTCTTGGCGGCTGCGGCCATGTTGTCCAGGTCCTCCTTGGTAGGATGGTCCTTTGCGGCAACCCAGTTGTCGAGCAGCATCTTAAATCGGGCGTTGTCGGGATCTTGCTCGAGCATGGCCTCGTAGCGCTGCTTGACCGCAGGGCCCATCTTGCCCTGACACATCGCCCAGCCCGCAAGCTCGGCATCTCCAGCCAAATTGGAGGTCACGCGGTCGATAATCTGCTGGTAATAGCTCTGATCGGCCCCAAAGCCGCAGGTGCCAAACAGGAAGACGCGCTTGCCGTGCAAAGCGGAGAGCAACGCCGCGACCGAAGGCGTGCACGCGCCCTTGTCGCACCAAAAACCGACGAGCACCGTGTCGGCCGCGCAGGCGCCCTGCGCCTCGAGCGCAACCTGATCTGCATCCGCATCGTCGCTCAACGCCGCGGCATGGACAAACTCAACACCCGCAGCCTGCAGAGTGCGCTTGATCGCACCCGAAACCATCCTGGTATTACCGCTCTTGCTGTTAACCACCAAAGAGCACGTCATAGTCACGTTGCCTCGTATCCCCCAAAACTAAAGCCACTAATGCAATTTATTAGATGACTATCTTAGTACTAACGTGACAGATGTAAACCACCGTCTGTCGATTGATTAATTTGCCCCACGGGCTTGCTTACTGGGCAAACTGGCTGCGGTAGAGTTCGGCGTAGAAGCCGCCTGCCGCTAGCAGCTCGTCGTGCGTGCCGCGCTCGATAATCTGGCCGTCGCGCATGACCAGAATGCAGTCGGCGTTGCGAATCGTGCTCAGGCGATGCGCCACGACAAAGCTCGTACGGCCGGCCATGAGCTCGTCGAATGCCGCCTGCACCTGCAGCTCGGTACGCGTATCGATGCTCGACGTTGCCTCGTCCAGCAGCAGAATCGCCGGATCGGTGAGCATAACGCGCGCAATGCACAGCAGCTGTTTTTGACCCTGGCTAAACGTGCCGCCGTCCTCGCCGATGACCGTATCGTAGCCGCCTGGCAGCTGCACGATAAACTTGTGCGCATGCGCGCGCTTGGCAGCTTCGATAACCTGCTCGCGCGTGGCGTCGGGACAGCCGTAGGCGATGTTTTCCGCCACCGTGCCCTCGAACAGCCACGTATCCTGCAACACCATGCCAAAGGCATGGCGCAGGCTTGCGCGCGTGTAGTCACGCGAAGACCTGCCATCAACCGTGATGTGGCCGGCATCGATATCGTAAAAGCGCAGCAGCAGGTTGATGAGCGTCGTCTTTCCGCAGCCCGTGGGGCCAACAAGGGCAAAGCGCATGCCGGGCTTGGCCTCGATGCAGATGTCCTGCAGCAGCTTGCGGTCGGACACGTAGCTAAAGTCCACATGCTCAAAGGCGACCTCGCCCTGCGGGGCAGCAAGTTCCACGGCATCCGCCGCATCGGGCTCCTGCTCGCGGGCATCGAGCAGCGCAAACATGCGGCGCGCCGAGGCATACGCCGTCTGGATCTGCGTAATGACGTTGGTGACCTCGTTGAACGGCTTGGTGTACTGGTTGGCATAGGACAGGAAGATCTGCACGCCGCCCACCGTAAGCGCCGCGGGCACGCCCGTGATCACGCCCACGCAGCCGATCACAGCGACCACGGCATAGATGATGTTATTGATAAAGCGCGTGCCGGGGTTGGAGAGCGAACCCATAAACTGTGCGCGCTCGCCCGCGGTGTAAAGCTCGGCATTGAGGGCATCGAAGCGCTGCTGGGCGTTGGGACCGTAGGCAAAGGCGTCGACAAGCTTTTGCTCGCCTACGTACTCCTCGATATGACCACCGAGCTGCCCTTGAATACGCTGCTGTGCCGTAAAGCTTTTGTTGGAGAGCTTGGCAATAGCACCGGCTGCAAAAATGGAAAGCGGCGTGACGAGCACCACCACGAGCGTCATGGTCAGGTTGATGGAAAGCATAAACGCGAGCGTGCCCACGATGGTAATAACACCGGTAAAGAGTTGCGTGAAGCCCTGCAGCAGGCCGTCACCCACCTGGTCGACATCGTTGACCACGCGGCTCATGAGGTCGCCGTGAGCATGGCTGTCGATAAAGCTGAGCGGCATGCGGCTGAGCTTGTCGCTCGCCTCCACGCGCATGTCGCGCACCGTTTCGTAGGACAGGCGGTTGACGCAGTAGCCCTGCAGCCACTGGAAGGCCGCGGCTCCCACCACGACGAGCGCGAGTTTGGTGACAAGCGGCAGCAGCGCGTCGAAGTCCACCTGCCCGACGGCAACGATCAGGTCGATGCCCTCGCCGATGAGAATGGGCGTGTAGAGCTGCAGAATCACGGAGATGGCGGCACTCACAAACGACGCAACAAACGAAATGCGATGCGGACGAACGTAGCCCATCAGACGGCGAGTCACCGCACCCACGGGATAGCGCTCGGGGTCGCCGGGCTGGCGCGGACCGTCGCCCAGGTCGTTGAGGTTATCGTTACCGGACACGTTGGCCGTCATCGTGGCGACCGAACCGGAGGAAGTGTACGGATTCATTTAGCAGCCCTCCTTTGCGCAAATGGATGCCGGGGCAGTCGGGGCGGACGCGGGGCTTAGGGTGGACGCGGGCGCCGGAGTGGGCGCGGGCGCTGTGCTCCCCCGCTGGCCCTCAAGCTCCTCGCGGCGCAGCTGCGACTGGCAAATCTCGCGATAGAGCCGACAGGTCGCATAGAGCTCGTCATGTGTGCCCAGGCCGGCAACCGAGCCGTGGTCGAGCACGCAGATCACGTCGGCATCGCGCACGGTCGAAACGCGCTGGCTCACAATCACCGTGGTCAGCGGCAGCCCGCCCTTGGCGGCACCGCGCATGCTGCGCTCGCGAATGGCATGGCGAAGCGCCGCGTCGGTCTTAAAGTCGAGCGCCGACGCGGAGTCATCCATGATCAATATCTGAGGCGAACCAACCAAGGCACGCGCGATAGTCAGGCGCTGACGCTGGCCACCGCTAAAGTTCTTGCCGCCCGCCTCGACCGGGGCGTCTAAGCCCTGCGGCTTGTTGCGCACGAACTCGCTGGCCTGCGCCATGTCGAGTGCCACCCAGAGCTCCTCGTCGGTCGCAGCTTCATCGCGCCAGGTCAGGTTGCTGCGGATGGAGCCGCTCACCAGCGATGCGCGCTGCGGAACGGTCGCGACCACACGGCGCAGCTGGTCGAGCGGCCAGGTGCGCACGTCGACGCCCATCACGCTCACGCTGCCGGTGCTCGCATCGTACAGGCGCGGGATGAGCGAGACGAGCGTGGACTTGCCGCTACCCGTACCGCCGATAATGCCGAGCGTCTTGCCCAGCGGGAGTTCCAGCGTCACATCGTTGACAGCATTGGCCGCGCCAGCGCCAAACGAGAAGCTCGCATGGCTCAAGCTCAGCGCGGGAACTGAAGCGACATTGCCCGGCTTGGGCAGCGCGACCGGCTGGTTGCCCTCGTCAGCGATGCCCGGCACGCAATTGAGCACCTCGTTGATACGCGACGCGCTGGCGCTCGCCTTGGTAAAGACCACGACCAGGTTGGCGACGTACACGATGGAGGTCAGGGTCTGCGTCATGTAGTTCACAAACGCCATGACCTGGCCCTGCGTAAGCTCGCCCACGCTGACCTGGATGCCGCCCACCCACAGGATGGCGCACACGCCCAGGTTCATCACCAAAAACGTGACGGGGTTGAGAATCGACGAGAGCTTGCCCACCGCGATGGCAGTATTGGCCTGGTCGTCGGCGGCCTGCGCAAAGCGCTCGCGCTCGTGATCTTCGCGCACGAAGGCGCGAACCACGCGGGCGCCCGAAAGGCCCTCGCGGCAGATAAGCGCGATGCGGTCGAGCTTTGCCTGCAGCTGCTTGTAGTACGGAATGCAGCGCGCCATGACAACCCAGAACACCAGGCCAATGGCGGGCGTGCAGATCAAAAAGATGATGCCGAGCTTAAGGTCGATGGCAAGGGCCGCGCACATGGAGCCCACCGCTAGAAAGGGCCAGCGGATGAGCATGCGCACGCCCAGCGCCACAGCGAGCTGGACCTGGTTAACGTCGTTGGTAATGCGCGTGATGAGCGACGGCGTGCCAAAGCGGTCGAGCTCGGCATAGCTCAGCTTGTTGATGTGCTGGTAGAGTGCGCCGCGAATGTCAGTACCCATGCCCTGCGAGGTGAGCGCCGCCATCTTCTGGCAAACAAGCGTAAACGAGATGCCGATTACAGCCATGGCGGCGAGCACCATGCCGTAGCGGACGACGGCACTCACGTCGTGCGCACCGATACCTTTATCGATCATCTGGGCAATCACCAGCGGCGTCAGCAGGTCAAAGATCACTTCAATCAACTTGCACGCAGGGCCAATCACCATATACCGGCGAAACTTACCACCAAAACGCCTGAGCAGCTCAATCATAAAAAGGCGCTCCCTATCATCATCTCAATTCAATCTGATTCATGATAGTACGGAGAACCCTGGAGATGCGTAAGCAACTCGTTACAGATGTAAGGGCAACGGTCACTAGCGCCCAAGGCACGTAGCAGCCGATGTTTTGGCAACGCCAGCGAGCGGCATAACGCCGGGGATTCAATTATCAGATAAATGTGACCCTTCAGGCGGTTTTGGTCGGCTACCCGCGGGTGCCGGCAGGGCGCTTGGTAGTCGAGCGATCCCGCAGGCGAAGCCGAGGACCAGCGAGACACCAAGCGCCCTGCCGGCACTCGCGGGTAGCCGCGGCACCAAAAAACGCCTGCGCACTCGATGGATTCGGATGCCCGACAGAGGCTCCTTATGGCTGCTTCCTTCCGGACCTGACCAGATTCGGAACATGTCGTCATCCGAACCCATCGAACGCGCTAGGCGCTCGATATATCTTACCCGCTCCCGCCCGATGGGGCAAGGTAGCTAATTTGGGACGGGGCTTTTTGACTACTTGGGCAATCAGATCGACAGGTAGTCAAATAAGCCCCGTCCCAAAAAGACTGGTCTGCTGCCGTGCCACAAAAGGGGCCTATCTACTACGTTTAGGCCGCAGGGGTCAACCATAGCCGGCTTTTTCGAAAATCGGCAAGCTTTCTACCTGCGGTTTTAATTTCACAAAATCCGGGATGGTCAAGGGCGCTCGGCTAAACGTAGTAGATGGCCGCATTTCATGGCGGACGGTCCGACCCAAGGCCCAAGGCGACCAGCCTCGGATAGCCATTCTCGAAGTTGCGGTGGAATAGTTCCTGTTTTTGCCGCCTGAGCCGCCAAACAGGAACTATTCCACCGCAACTTATAGGGAGTTGGGTTTTAGAGGCGGGCGAGGTCGTAGGCTTGGGCGGCTGACTCACCGGCGAAGATGAGGTTGGTTGTGGCTTCCTGAGGATTGAGCGCCTGGTCGAGAGGCATGGGCTTGCGGCAGATCGGCAGTACCAAGTCGATACCTTGCTCATATACCGCGTTCAGGTTGTCAGCACGGCCGCCCACGACGGCGACCACCGGCTTGCCATATCGCCTGGCGCGGCGAGCCACACCCACCGGCGCCTTACCGGCGGCGGACTGCTCGTCCATATTGCCCTCGCCTGTTATGACCAGGTCGACATCGCGCACGCGCTCGTCAAACCCCACGAGATCGAGCACCGTCTCTACACCCGAGCGCAGCTCCGCACCGAGCGCCAGCAACGCGGCGCCCAAGCCACCGGCAGCGCCCGCGCCGGGCACGCCGAGCACCGAGCCAAATGTCCGTGCGCCCTCGGGTGTGCGCAACAACCCCTGGGCTCGCGCCTCGAAAATTGCCGCATCGAGCAGGCGACCGTAGCCGACCATCCAGCCGTCGTATCTGCGCAGCGCCTCGACATCATCCGCCGGCAGGCCCTTCTGCCCGCCAAACACCGCCAGCGCGCCTCGACGCCCCACGAGCGGATTCTCGACATCGGAAAGCACAACGATACGAGCATCATCCAAAGCCTGCAGCGCTGGCGCCAAATCAACGCTCGCCACCTGCTCAAGGCCGGCAAGACCGGGGGCGACATCGCATCCCTGATCATCGACCACACGCGCGCCCAGCGCCTGCAGCATGCCGGCGCCACCGTCGTTGGTGGCACTGCCGCCCAAGCCAATATAGATAGTCTTTACCCCGACACGAGCTGCACGGAGCATCAGCTCGCCCACGCCATAGGTTGTAGCAGCCAGCGCCGCCGATTCCGTGCAAGGTGAGTACCCGATGCCTGCTGCTTCGGCCATCTCAATAACAACCGACTCGTGCTCGCCGTCCACTAACATCCGGGCAGGCACACCATCGCCAAAGGGTCCCGCAACCTCGCAGGTCACAATCTCACCGCCGCACGCGTCGATGGCGTCGAGCGTTCCCTCGCCGCCATCCGCCAGCGGCAACGCGCGCACCTCGGCATCAGGCCACACACGGCGCATGCCCTCGGCAACCGCCGCCTCCGCCTGCGCACTCGACACGCTGCCCTTAAAGGAGTCGATCGCCAACAGCACACGGCGGGGTCGGCGGCACGCAGGACCAAAGTCAACCGCCGTGCCAGCATCCTCACCGGCACCTGCAAGCGCCGCGGCGTGAGCGGCGTGTGCTTCAAGATCGGCCCCACAACCGCAATCAGCGCCGCCCGCTCCGCGCAGACCGCCAAAATAGCTACTCAGCAGCTCGCGGCATTCATCCGCCAGGACCCCAGCCGTCACGTTAAACCGATGATTCAGGCGCGAATCGGCATTCAAATCGTATAGGGATCCCAACGCGCCCGCCTTGGCGTCGCTCGCGCCATACACGCAGCGCCCCACGCGCGCGTTAACCATAAGACCCGCGCACATGCAGCAGGGTTCGAGCGTCACGTAGACCGTGCAATCGGAAAGGCGCCAGCGACCGAGCGACCGAGCGGCAGCACACAGGGCCGCGAACTCTGCATGCGCCGAAGGGTCCTGATCGAGCTCGCGACGATTATGCGCCCGCGCGACAATCTCGCCGTCGCGCACCACTACGGCTCCGATGGGCACCTCGCCCACCGCCGCGGCGGCTCGCGCCTCCGCCAGCGCCTCGCGCATGAACTTCTCATCGATTTCGGTGATCGTCATCGTTCGCCTTCCCTGTTGCAAATTCAAAACGATGCTATCATTACGACTCACGGAGAGATGGCAGAGCGGTTGAATGCGGCGGTCTTGAAAACCGTTGAGCGCGAGAGCGTTCCGGGGGTTCGAATCCCCCTCTCTCCGCCACTTCTAGTGATGCACCGGTGTCATGGTCCGCTCAAACAGTGCATCGACCACGTCGGCTATCTCGGGTCGACGCTCAAGATCGTGGCCCGATTCCCACCATATCGTGAAAAGTCGAATAATACCGCCGGCGACAAACTCAGACGTCGTCTCGAGTGACACGGGGGCCAGGGCATCCTCGGCAAGCACGTTCATCACACGCTCGCGGATGGAGCGGGCAATGCGGTCGCAAATAACGTTGGTCAACATACCCGACATGCTGCTTGCCAAAATGTTATCCATGAGCCGCTCGTGCGCCAGAATCAAATCCATGGCATCGTCCAAAATCGCGTGCCGAAGCGCGCGCACGTCCTCGGCAGATACCGCGCCGGCCTCATCGGGCTGTTTTTGCGGCAAGCCCGACATGAGCTCATCGATATAAAAGGCAAAGTAATCGTTCTTGTCGCGAAAGTGCTTGTAGAACGTCGTGCGGCGAATCATGGCGCGGTCGCACAGCATGGCAACCGTCAGGTCCTCAAAACGATGCTCCTCGAGAAGCTCGGTAAAGGCATCGAACAGGGCGCGGTAGGTTTTCTTGATGCGAAGGTCCACTGGTATCGCCATCCTCAGGGCAAAGACAACACTCGTCAATCTGTCGCATATCTTACACCTGTACCTCGCGCGCTTTGCCCCGGTGCCAACCCCGCCGAAAACACAACGCTTACCGGAAAGTTCGGCACGACAAAACGTTGCGGGTATACTAGTAGCGTTATACCAACGGCAGCTGGCGCATGCCGCCGCGGCCATTCGAAACGGAGACATCATGCTTCCCGTCATCATCGGCATCGTTGTTGTCATTGTGATTGCCTGCGCCATCGCCGGCATCTACAACAACATGGTCACCAAGCGTAACCGCATCGATAACGCCTGGCAGAACATCGATACGCAGCTGCAGCGTCGCAACGACCTGATCCCCAACCTGGTCGAGACCGTCAAGGGCTACGCCAAGCACGAGCAGGAGACGCTCTCCGCCGTGATCAGCGCGCGTAACACCGCCGTCAAGGCCACCACGCCCGAAGCCAAGATGGAAGCCGACAACGTGCTGACCGGTGCGCTGCGTCAGCTCTTCGCCGTAGCCGAGGCCTATCCCGATCTTAAGGCAAACACCAACTTTACGCAGCTGCAGGCATCGCTCGAGGATACCGAGAACAAGATTAGCTATGCACGCCAGAGCTACAACGATTGCGTGCTCAGCTACAACAACGCCATTCAGACGTTCCCGGCTGTCATCTTTGCCGGCATCTTCCAGTTTAAGGAGCGCCAGGGCTTCGAGGCCGCCGAAGCAGCCCGCCAGGCCCCGACCGTCAAGTTCTAGTAGTTTGACAGCGCATCCTTAATCGGCCAAATGCATAAACCGCCCCGTCGAATGCATACTTCGACGGGGCGGTTTCCTTTTTCGCGAAGGTCCCCCTCTAAGCGTCGTGCATTTTTAGGAGTATTCAACATAACCAAGAGCTTCGGGCGCCACGATAAATGCCAAAGACCGCGAATATCCCTGCAAATCAAACGCTGCCAGCCCATAACCCCGCCCATCATTCGTAGAAAACATCGAGAACTCCCGATTTTTTGCCCGAGATCGGTATGCAGGGACCTTCGACTGCAGAATACTCGCAAAAATGCACGTCGCCACCGCCCCCACATGGCGCGAAGCAAAGCAAAAGCGCAGCCTAAAAGGCCGCGCACCATCTTTATTCAGATTAATCATTGCCCGTTGTGACATCGCCGAACCCGCAGGGCAGAGAACAAGTTCCCTCCCGGCGCACTCCGCAGGACGCAAGAAGCCCTCGCCGCACGAAGTGCGCAGCGAGGGCTTCTTGCATGTCCGAGGACGCGCCGGGAGGGAACTTGTTCTCTGCCCGGATAGGTAAGACAAATTACGCGACGGTGTAAACCCAGTTGTGCTTGTCCTCGACAGCACCAGACTGGATACCAGTCAGGGTCTCGCGAAGCTTCTTCATCACAGGGCCGATCTCGGTGTATCCAGCCGGGAAGGTCACGGTCTCGTCGGCGCCGTAAACCTTGTTGTCGATTTCGCCAACCGGAGAGATGACGGCAGCGGTGCCGCACAGGCCGCACTCCACAAAGGTGCCGGCCTTGACCTCGGCCCACTCGACGGGGCGCTGGTCAACGGTCATGCCCAGGTCCTGAGCAACCTGAACGAGCGAACGACGGGTGATAGAGGGCAGGATGGAGTCGGTGTGCGACTGCGGAACGACGAGCGTGCCATCCTCTTTCACGAACAGGACGTTGGCGCCACCGGTCTCCTCGACATAGGTGCGGGACTCGGAGTCGAGATACAGGTTCTCGGCATAGCCCTCGCGATGGGCCTCCATCGTGGGCTTAAGGGACATGGCGTAGTTCAGGCCGGCCTTGATGTTGCCGGTGCCGTGCGGTGCAGCACGGTCATACTCGGAAACGCGCAGCTTGACGGGCTTGAGGCCGCCCTTAAAGTACGGACCGACCGGGGTCACGAGAATGCGGAACGTGTACTCAGGAGCGGGAGCCACGCCGATCACGTCACCGGAGCCGATCATAAACGGACGCACGTACAGGGTCGCGCCGGAACCGAAGGGCGGAACCCAGGCGGCGTTGGCAGAAACGACCTGCTTGACGGCCTCAACGAACTTGTCCTTGGGAAACGGGGGCATCTCGAGGCGCTGGGCAGAGTTATACATACGCTCAGCGTTCATGTCGGGACGGAAGCAGACGATGCTGCCGTCCTCGGCGGTGTAGGCC
Organism: Collinsella sp.; assembly: GCA_030839365.1. Taxonomy (GTDB): domain Bacteria; phylum Actinomycetota; class Coriobacteriia; order Coriobacteriales; family Coriobacteriaceae; genus Collinsella. The sequence goes on along the minus strand of JAUUMM010000024.1, from coordinate 7,843 downwards.
TTCAGGCCCTCAAAGACCTCCTGGCAGTAATGGAAGATACCGCCGCACTCGGAGACATGCAGGGTGTGGTCGGTGGTCAGGCCGCCCTCGTCCCACTCGCCATCCTTCCAATGAGCCTCGTAGCTGTAATCGGTCTTCATGTAGCCAAAGCCGAGGCTACCCCAATCGATATCCTTCTTCTCGACAGTCATATGTCGCTCCTTACATACACAGTTGCATACTCGCGAACCCGCACGCAAGGACCGAGGCCGACCGCGTCGCAACGTCGCACGCCCGGAGCGTAGAGCCGGACGGGACACGCGAGCAGCATCAAAGCCGATGGCACGTCGATTCGCATGCACGAGATTGTACTCCCCGCACGCGTCTGATAAAACGCTTTTCTTTAACTAAGTAAAGTATTTTCATTTGACCGAAGCAAAAAGGCCCGCCACCGTAAGCGGTGACGGGCCTCAACTGTACGGTCTGCGCGCTGGCTCGAGCTAGGCGTTCTATTTACCCAGCTTGGCCTTAACCAGACCGACCACGGTCGGGATGATCGACACGGCAACGATGCCGATAATCAGCAGCTCAAAGTGCTCTTGCACAAAGGGAATGCCGCCAAAGAAGTAGCCCAGCAGCGTAAAGACCGTCGACCAGGTAATGCCGCCCAGCACGTTAAAGACGACAAAGTTGCGCCAGTGCATGCCGCCCATGCCAGCGATAAAGGGCACAAAGGTGCGGATAAACGGGAAGAAGCGACCCAGGAAGATGGCCAGGTGACCCCACTTGTCCAAGAAGTCCTCGGACTTTTTGATGCGCTCGGGCGTCATGGCCTTGACCTTGCCCGAAGCGATGATCTTGCGGCCAAAGAAGTGACCGATCATAAAGTTGCACTGATCGCCCAAAATGGCAGCGGCCCATGCGGTGGCCAGAAGCGCCACGATGTTAAAGCCGCCGTTGTGGGCAAAGAAACCCGAGGCGAACAGCAGCGAATCACCGGGAAGGAACGGGAAGAACACCACGCCCGTCTCGATAAAGATGATCAGGAACACGCAGCCGTAGGCCATAAGCGGGCCGGCGGCGATCCAGCTGGCGATCGCGGTGCGCGGGTCCTTAAGCAGCTCGGCAATAAAATTGATGAAACCCATGAAGTAAAACCTCTCAGTTGTGGGCGCGGATACGTCCAAGTTGACCAGTATACGGTTGCGGTGCCCCCTCGTGCGCAACCCCACAAAAGCATGACTCCATTACCAGCAAGTTTGCATAACTGACACTTGTAGCGCAAAGCCGCCAAGATTGTCCTTTTTAATCCCTAGCGAATCGCTATACTTTATTGAATCGCATTGCCATGGCGCTAAGGGAGGGCGGCCGGTGAGCTTTATCAATACCATTCGCGAGGACATCAAGACCGTCCAGGCGCAGGACCCCGCCGCGCAAAACGGTCTGGTCATCTTTCTTTCCTATCCTGGCCTGCACGCCAAGTGGAACCACGTGCCCGAGCACTGGCTGTGGGAGCACGGTCATCGCTCGCTCGCCCGCGTGCTCTCGCAAATCACCCGCCACATCACCGGCGTCGAGATTCACCCTGCCGCGCAGATTGGCAAGCACTTCTTTATCGACCACGCCATGGGCGTCGTCATCGGCGAGACCACCATTGTGGGCGACAACTGTGTGCTCTACCAGGGCGTCACGCTCGGCGGCACCGGCAACGAGACCGGCAAGCGTCACCCCACCCTGGGCAACAATGTCACGGTGGGCACGGGCGCCAAGGTGCTCGGCAACATCTGCATCGGCAACAACGTCAAGATCGGCGGCAACTCGGTCGTCGTTAAGGACGTCCCCGACAACTGCACCGTCGTGGGCGTGCCGGGACGCATCATCAAGCGCAACGGCTGCCGTGTGTTCGAGGAGAGTTTCGACGCCAAGCAGCATCGCGAGTACATGCCCGATGACGCCGCCGAGCAGTCCGCCCTCAACCGCCAGGGCATCACCGAGAATGCCCGCCGCGTCAAGGAACTCGAGCGAGAGGTGGCCGAGCTCAAGGCCCTCGTCGCCAAGCTCGTGGACGAACGCTAGGAACGCAAGCGGCACAAAACGACATCGGCATCAACGCAAAGGCGCGCCAGGGAATTCATCCCCGGCGCGCCTTATTTGTGATGTGGCAAAGAGACTGTCCCTTTGTCACATTATGCGAACTGGCTCAGATAGAGGTCGGCGTAGGCACCCTCGGCAGCCAGCAGCTCCTTATGCGTGCCCTGCTCGATAATGTTGCCGTGATCCATGACCAAGATCAGGTCGGCGTCCACGATCGTCGACAGGCGGTGCGCGATCACAAAGCTCGTGCGCCCGCGCATGAGCGCGTCCATGGCACGACCGATGGCAAGCTCGGTACGCGTATCCACGCTTGAGGTCGCCTCGTCCAGGATGAGAATCGCCGGGTTATTGAGCAGCACGCGTGCGATGGTCAGCAGCTGACGCTGGCCCTGGCTGATGCTTTCGGCATCGTTGGCCACGCGCGTGTCATAGCCCTGCGGCATGGTGCGCACAAAGAAGTCGACCTGCGCGGCGCGCGCAGCCGCCACGATCTCCTCACGCGTCGCCTCGGGACAGCCGTAGGCGATGTTTTCGGCAATCGTGCCATCGAACAGCCAGGCGTCCTGCAGCACCATGCCAAACTGCTGCCGTAGCTCGCCGCGGTCCATGCGGCTCGTATCCACGCCGTCGAGCGTAATACGCCCGCCGTCAATCTCGTAGAAGCGCATGAGCAGGTTGATGAGCGTCGTCTTGCCCGCGCCCGTGGTTCCCACCACGGCAATCTTCTGGCCCGGCTCGGCGGTAAACGACACGTCGTGCATAAGCGGCTTGTCGGGCGAATAACCAAAGCGCACGTGCTCAAAGGAGACGCGACCCTCAACGCGACCCGGCAGCTTGGCGGCCTCGTCCGGCAGCGGATCGGCCTCCATCTCGGGCTCATCGAGCAGGTCGAACACGCGCTCCGCACTCGCCAACGCGCTCTGCAGCGAGTTGAAGGTAAACGACAGCTGCGTCATGGGTTCGGACGCCTCGTAGATAAACTGGAAGAACGCCTGGAACACGCCGACGGTCATGTGACCGGCAACCAGCATGCTGCAGCCCACCAGCGCGATCACGATCTGCGCCAAACGGCCGATAAAGCGCACCGCAGGGCCGACGGCATTGATCATAAAGTCGGCCTTGGCACTCACGCGTGCCAGCTCGCCCGAGGCCTGGTGCACCTCGGCAGAACTTTGGCGTTCGCGGTTAAACGCGCGGATCACCAGACGGCCCGAATAGCCTTCCTCGACCGCACTCGTAATCTTGGACACCCACTCCTGGCGCTCGCCCGTCACATCGTGTGTGCGGCGCGAGACGACCTTCGTCACCAGCAGCGACAGTGCCGTAAAGAACAGAAAGACGAGCGTAAGCTGCACGCTGAACACGAACATCACGCTCACAGCACCAACAACCGTGCCGATCGACACGAGCAGCTGCAGCAATCCGCGCTGCATGCTCTCGGACATCTTGTCCAGGTCGTTGGTCGCGCGGCTGACGACCTCGCCGGGACGATGCGCGTCAAAATAGGCGAGCGGCAGACGGTTGAGCTTTTGCGCGATGCGGTTGCGCAGGCGCAGATTGAGACGCTCAGCGACGCTCGACATCAAAAAGCTCTGGAGCGCATAGAACGAGGCAGCGGCAGTCCAGATCATAAAGTAGACGAAAATGGTCTTGCCGCAGTTCTCCCAGGTGATGCTGAAAGTGGTGTCGTTGGCAAACGCCACCTGAATGTGGCCCCACAGCTCATCGATCACGCGGGCGCTATATGCCGGCGCGGCGGTGTTAAAGATGACATAGAACACAATGCTCGCGAACACGATATAGAAGCGCCAATGGTCGCCGGCAGCCTCACTCCACAGGCGGCGCACCGTCGCCCAGGTATCCCGAGGCGTCTCGTCCTCGTCTTCGTCGTCCACGTCGCGCATACGCTCTGCCTCGGCGCGGGCGCGCTCGTCCTCGGCACGTTCGTTTTCCTCGTAGAGCGCTTGGCGGCGAGCCTCGCGCTCCGCCGCCTTGGCGGCTTCGTCCAAGTCGGGCGCGACGCCCGTCTCCTCGACTGTCTCTACAACCGCAGCGCCATCGACGATGCCCTGCTTCTTGAGCTCCTCGGTCATGCTACTCACCTCCCTTCATCTGCGATTCCGCGATTGCGCGGTACACCTCGCAGGTTTCCATGAGCTCGTCGTGCGTGCCTAGGCCCACGATCTCGCCGTCTTTGAGCACCACGATCTGATCGGCATGCAAAATAGTCGAGATGCGCTGGGCGATGATGAGCACCGCGGCATCGCACGTCTCGTCCTGCAGCGCATGGCGCAGTGCCGCATCGGTCTTAAAGTCCAGGGCCGAAAAACTGTCGTCGAAGATATATAGATCGGCATGCTTCATGAGTGCGCGGGCAATCGCCAGGCGCTGGCGCTGACCACCCGAGAAGTTCGTGCCGCCCTGGGCCACCGGCGTATCGAGCCCCTGGGGCTGGTCGAGCACAAAGGTGCTCTGGGCAACCTCCAGCGCATGGAGCATGTCAGCCTCAGTCGCGTCTTCGTTGCCAAAGCGCAGGTTGCTTGCAACGGTGCCCGAGAACAGCCACGCCTTCTGCGGCACGTAAGCGATATGCCCGCGAATCTCACCTTGCGAAAGGTCGTGCAGATCGATGCCGTTCAGGCGAATGGCGCCCTTCGTTGCATCGTGGAAGCGAAGCAGGAGCTTGGCCACCGTTGACTTGCCCGAGCCCGTTGAGCCCACGATCGCGGTCGTCTGTCCGCGGCGGCAGGCAAAACTCAGGTTGCACAGAGTGTCCTCGTCGGCATCGTCAAAACGGAATGACATATGGTCGAACACGGCAACCGCATCGGTACCGTCAACAGGCTCCGCCGCGCACGTATCTAGCGTGCGCTTGCCGTCCACGATGCTCGGCTCGATTTCGAGCACCTGTTGCGCACGGTTGAGACACGCCGCAGCGCGCGGGAGCGTCAGAATCACCATCTGCGCCATCATCACAAAGAAAAGGATCAGGATCGCGTATTCCAACACGGCCGAGATGCTGCCGATTTGCATGGCGTGGACGCCCACGCGGTTGCCGCCCACCCACAGCACCGCCACCTCGGCGATATTCATCAAAAAGAAGCTGGAACTGTCGAGACCCACAAACAGGTGGTTGACCTTGATGGCGTTGGCCGCGTAATCGCTAAACACCTCGTCCAGGCGCTGCTCCTCGTGGTGCTCCTTATTGAAAGCGCGGATGACGCGCACGCCCACGATGTTCTCGCGCAGCACCACGTTCATGCGGTCGATAAAGCTCTGCAGGCGCATAAAGATCGGCGCGGCGTTAGCCACCGTAAAGACCGCCGCCACCAGCACGATCGCAACGACCACGCCCAGCAGCGTGCCCATGGCGGGATCGATGAACCAAGCAAAAATGATGCCTGCCACGGCCAAGAACGGCACCGGCAACACCAGCTGAATCGTCTGAAGGACAGCTTGCTGAATCACGTTGATGTCGTTGAGCGAGCGTGTGATCATCGAACCCGTGCCAAAGCGCTCAAAGTCGCTGGCGGACAGCTCGAGCGACTTGTCGTACACGGCATTGCGGATATCGCAGGCCACGTTGGCGGCCAGGCGCGCTGAAAGATAGCAGCCCAGCACCGTGCCGCCGCTGGCCATGCCGGTCGCGATAAGCATGTACAGGCCGTTGCGTAATATATAGTCGACATCGCCCGTGGCAATACCGGTGTTGACCATGTTCGCCAGCATCGTGGGAACCAACAGCGTACCGACGTTATCTATCAGCACCGCAAACAGCGTCACCGCAATCAGACCGCGGTACGGCCTCATAAACCTCATTAAGAGTCGCATGCGTCCCCCTCGCCCTTATCGTCAGTCTCGTTCTCGGCGGCCACTTGCCGTTTAAATGCCTCGCACTCTTCGTTAAGAACATGGGAGAACTTACCGACCAAGCGCTTGATCTCGCACTGTTCCCACGGCTCGAGCGCCTCGAATGCCTGTTGCTCGGCTTTTTGCGCCGGCAACGCGTAGCGCTTGGCAAACCGCACGCCTTCTTCGGTCAGTCGTACAACCTTGTTTTTACGACTGCCCTCGGCAAACTCCAACGTCGCAAGCCCTCGCGCCCTAAGCGTTTTAATCGCCGAATTGATGCTCTGTTTGCTGTAGAACCATTCACTCGTCAGCCGACTCACGGCAACGCTTCCGCCCGCTGCACTCGTGTCGACGAGCATCCAGTAGGCGCAGTCCGAAAGGCCGCAGGCGCGCGAGAACTCCGAATAGATATGGTCGAGTCCATTGAGCAACCGATCGAAGTCGACCAGCGTAACCGCACTATTCATCTATCCCACCATTCAATTGTCCGATTTTTGACCAATTATGTGTCTCTAGATTAGTCCGAGTTTTGACTATCGTCAACAGGCTCTCCGCAAATGCGTGCATTTTTATGGCCTATCGGCAGAAAAAGACCGCCGGCGCGGGGGCGGCGCCAGCGGTCACGTGAAAATCGGGTTTTATTGCCTGTTAAGCGGCGACGGCCTCATAGACCGTAGCGCCCGAGAAGCTGTCATGCAGGCTCTTGCCGGCAATCCACGGCAGCTCGACGACCTCGCAGACCGTGTTGACCAACTCAGAACAGTCAGTAAAGTGGCCCTTGTCGTTGAGGGCCTCGCAATCCTGAACACGCCAATAGCCATCGGTGTGCGTGATGTAGTACTCGTGATCGTTGATCGACACGAAAGCGCGCGTCTTGGAACGCAGCAGCTTCAGAAATCCTTCGAAATCGGTCTCGACGACATCTCCAGCCTGGAACATGATGTTACCTCCTGGCCCGGCGCCACCACGGCGCATTGATAAACGTTGGTACTCCTTTAGTAAAACCCTTATCAGAGGTTATGCGTTCGTCATTTAGGCAAGTGGTAAAAAACCGCAGGGTAGACGGGATAAAACGTTTAACCATCCCATTTGTTTGTCACATTCTGAAGGTACTTTTATGCAAACCTACTTTCCCAATTGGAATCTATCCTTTTGGCCGGGCAATTGACCGTCTATCGTTTGAGCCCGACGGGTATGAACGGGGCATCTGCAACGCCACCGCAAGGAGACACCATGGAGACTATCGAAGCACTCATTCACCGCCGCAGCTGCCGCAACTACAGCGATCGTCCCGTCGAGGCCGAAAAGCTTGCACGTATTATCGAAGCCGGCCAATATGCACCGAGCGGCATGGGCCGCCAGCCGGTGACGTTTGTCGCCGTCACCGACCCCGCGACCGTCGAGCGTCTCTCGCAGCTCAACGCGCAAGTCATGGGCAGCAACAGCGACCCCTTCTATGGCGCCAAGACCGTTGTGGTGGTGCTGGTTGACCGCAGCGTGCCCACACATCTGGAAGACGGCTCGCTCGCCATGGGCAACCTGCTCAACGCTGCCTATGCGCTGGGCGTTGATTCGTGCTGGATTCATCGCGCCCACGAGGTTTTCGATTCGCCCGAGGGCCTGGAGCTACTGGCCAGTTGGGGTCTACCCGCCGACGGCAGCCTGCGCGGTGTCGGTCACTGCATTCTGGGCTATGCCGAGGACACGCTGCCCGAGCCCAAACCCCGCCGCGACAACGTGGTCTACGTAAGGTAATTAGTTCCGCCATTCTACCGAACGGCGGGCTCGTTGACGCTGCGCGGGCCGCATTCACGCCAATCTGACGTTCAATTTCGAGGGCGCGACCAGAAGGTCAGCGCCCTCTCATTACGGGCTTTAGCCTGTGCGGGGCGCGCAGCGCGCCGCATCAGAAACCACC
>JAUUMM010000070.1:0-3279 GCA_030839365.1 Collinsella sp. | reverse complement strand
AACGGTCACACCTGGAACGCCGTAAAGATCGACGGCAAATGGTGCCAGATGGACCCAACCTGGGATGACACCAGCGACAACTGGTACGGGGACCTGGACCAGCGCCATCTGTACTTTGGCCTGGCCGACGAGCTCATGGCAATCGCCCACTCCGACCACATGGCTAACTACCAAAAAGACGGCTACGCCCACCACTCGACCGACCTGTCTAACAATTACTTTGTACGAACTGGCAAGGCCGATGAATGGGCAGAGAAGTATGCCGATCGCATTCAGCAGCACCTAGATGCCTTTCAAAGCAGATAGTTAATTGAATGCGCCAACGAATACACCATTACAGTTTGGAACGCCCGAACAGTCCTATGTTTAGAATCACCAAAGTGCGAACACTAGAGCTTTAACTAACATCCACCCGAAATCGTCGATACGAGACACAGGCAGTCCAATCAATTAAACAAGTGAATTGAAATTAAAGACCTTAGTTGACTCAACCGGGAAAAACGATCTGATATCGATTTCTCGTCTTCTGCAGCCACATTTGCAACCTCATAGAAACGTCTGGCCAAATCACGACGTCGTTTCTGATAAGCCCTGGCAGCCACCGTAGAACGATCGGGTAAACCATAGTCGAAAATATAAAGCCTGCATGCCGAATCTGACAACCTATCAGCCACTTGTCGCCAAATGTAACCATCGCTTTCTCCCAAGCTGCAGCCATATATACAAATGCTATCGGCTTTAGCTATCAGCTCACTCATCTCAGCGGTTTTCGTATTGCCATAAATTCCGTAGTTCTTTTTTTCTTTAACCCAAAGCTCTTGAAAATCCACCTTAGAGGAATAAACGGGAGATGTAATCTGATCAGAATCTGAAACGCCAAATATAATATTGGTAGCAGTGCCCCCATCATTGATTTCTCCATGAAGATGAAGAAGCGTGCCTTGATAAAAGAACTTAGGCGTAGTACCGACAATCAACTTACCAAAGGGCTGGTCTTTCCCAATCTCATCCCAAAAACGATTGACGGTATTCGTATAGTTTAAAACCAGAACGTGCACAGTCACGTCTTCAGAAGTCGACATCAAAGCGGGGAGCCCTTTTAATACGTCAACAGCAGTGAGTCTCGTATAGAAGCTGCTAATTGATGCTCGAAATTCCTGAACTGCCTCCTGAGGAAGCTCGACAGGCATACGGCTGGACTCTCTAAATACGTAATCTAAAAACTCATCTTGAATATTCTCAAACGTCTCATGAAATAATTCTTCGTCGTCTTCATAAAACGCTGATGCTCTGCCTAGAAGATTTTCCAAATCACACCAAAGTTCAGACGCTCGTTCTGGGCTGAATCCCTCAACTCTTTTTACAAGCTCATCCCTATATTTGTTCTGAACGCCATCTTTAAAATAGCGATTCTTCAAAAAAGAACGGTAATCAGTTGCGAGACCAAGGTTCCGATCAAATCCATTCCCAATGATCCAAAGAAGATTTAGCATTCAATACCGTCCGATTTAATAACAGAGATTAGTTTTACTGCGCAGTACACCATGCAATATAACGCATGAAGGGCTCTGCCATCAGCGAGCCCTTCATGCACCATCGGTTCATTCTGATCGTATAACTGGATGTTAAAGCATGGACATGTACCCCTTAAGCTCCTCCTCCCAGTCGGGCATGTGGAAACCGACCGACTCGAGCCTGGACAGGTCGAGCGCGGAGTGGACCGGGCGCGGGGCGATGGGACCCTCGGCGCCGGCGTAGTAGTCGGCGGTCGATACCGGCACGACCCTCTCCCCGTTGCCGTTGGCGGCCTCGAAGACGGCGCGGGCGATATCGGCCCAGGACTTGACGGCGCCGGAGCCCGTGCAGTCGTAGGTGCCGTAGGGGGCGTGCGTCCCCAGCACGTGGAAGATGGCCTCGGCCATGTCGCGCGTGAAGGTCAGGCGTCCCAGCTGGTCGTCCACGACGGTGACCTGCGTGAGCCCGTCCTCGGGGTCGGCTACGCGGTCGGAGAGGCCCCTCATCGTCTTGACGAAGTTGTGCCCCTCGCCGATGACCCAGCTGGAGCGCATGATGTAGTGGCGCGGGCACCCTGCCACGGCGATGTCGCCGGCCGCCTTGGTCTGGCCGTAGACGGAAAGCGGGCTGAGGGGCTCCTCCTCGGTGTGCACCTCCTCGGTGCCATCGAAGACGTAGTCTGAGGACACGTGGACGAGGGTAATGCCGTGCCCGGCGCAGGTGCGGGCGAGCAGCGCCGGGCCGGTCGCGTTGGCCTTCCAGGCGGCCACGCGGCCCTCGGGGGTCTCCGCTTTATCCACGGCGGTGTAGGCGCCGCAGTTGATGACGGTGCCGTAGAGCGACCAGTCGTACTGTGTGTAGGCGTCCGGGTCTGACATATCGAAGGTGTCGATGTCGCAGAAGTCGAAGTCCCTGGCGACGCCGCGCTCCTCGGCGAGCGCGCGCACCGCATGGCCCAGCTGGCCGTTGCAGCCGGTGACGAGGGTGCGCTTGGGCGCCATCGGGACGACGTCCTTCAGCATCGGGTGGTTGAGGTCGGCCTCAGAGACGGTGGCCTCATTGAGCGGGATCGGCCACTCGATGGCGAGCTCCGGGTCGGCGAGGTTCACGAAGGTGTAGGTCCTCTTCAATTCCAGCGACCAGTGGGCGTCCACCAGGTAGGTGTAGGCGGTGCCGTCCTCCAGGGCCTGGAAGGAGTTGCCCACGCCGCGCGGCACGTAGATGGCCCTGGACGGGTCGAGCGTGCAGGTGAACACCTTCCCGTAGGTCTCGCTGCCCTCGCGCAGGTCCACCCAGGCGCCGAAGACGCTGCCGCGCGCCACGGAGATGAACTTGTCCCAGGGCTCGGCGTGGATGCCGCGGGTGACGCCGCGGCTGTCGTTGTAGGAGATGTTGTTCTGGACGACCCTGAGGTCGGGGATGCCCAGGGCGGTCATCTTGGCGCGCTGCCAGTTCTCCTTGAACCAGCCGCGCGAGTCGCCGTGGACGGCCAGGTCGACGACCTTGAGGCCCTCTATGCCGGTCTCGGTTACGGAGAGGTCCTTCTCGAATGCGATGTCTGCCATGTGGGAAAAGCTCCTATCGACTATACGGTGGTTGCGGGCGCCCCGGGCGGGCCGCAGGACCATCCCCATGCCCTGCGGTCCGCCCGGGGCGCCCCGCGGTGCGGGATGCCGGGGTTCGGCCTACTGCCCCTGGGCCTTATACCTGGCCTCGGTGGCCTCCTTGGCCGGGCGCCACCAGGACTCGTTCTCGACGTACCAG
>JAUUMM010000069.1:0-3291 GCA_030839365.1 Collinsella sp. | reverse complement strand
GGTGGCCGCGTGTTCGACGGATATCGGTCCGGCGGTGGTATCCACTCGATGTGCATTCCCGTCAACCAGTACGAGAGCGACCGAGGGTATGCGCACCACCTGCTGCGCGTCGAGCATGCCGAGGAGCCGTTTATCGCCCTTCAGACCGAAAGCGAGAACGGTCGCTTTGAGAGTTGGCGCACGCTTATGCCCGATAGCGACGATCCCGATTTTAAGTACCGGCTGTACGAGGTGACGGGTGCTTCCCACGATACGCAGTGGAGTTACGTCGACTATTACCAAGACGACGAGGATCTTAAGCGTATCGACCATCTGCCGGTGTATGTCGGTAAGCATGCCGAAGCAAACGCCTATCCGTCGCAGTATCTGTTCCATGCTGCATTCCGTAACCTGTTCCGCTGGGTCCGTACGGGTGCAGCTCCGGCAATCTGTCCACGCATTGAGCTGGACGCGAACGGCGAGAACGTAAAGGACGCCCTGGGAAATACCAAGGGCGGACTTCGCACCTGCCTGCTCGAGCATCCGTTTGCCCGCTACTCCAACACGAGCTTGGTGGAGCCGGGGCAGGGCACGGTCGATAAGACGAGCGATAAGGACGGGCTGTTTGGCCACATGGAGTCGTTCTCGGCATCGATGCTCAAAGAGCTGTACGGGTCGCTCGAAAACTATCGCGCTTTATGTGAGCGCGATACAGCGATCGGGGTGTCACAAGGCTTTATTTGTGCCGAGGATGCCCAGGCGATCGTTGATTTTGCCATGGCATCCGCCCGTGAGCGAGGACTGAACTAGCAAGACTAAGACCGGAGAGGGGTCTGCAATGGATATGACGTTGAATCAAGATGCCGTTGCCGAGATTTGGCGACCGGTTGTTCTGACGTTTGAGAGCGCCTGTTCGTTCGATAACCCGTTTTTAGACGTTGAGATTTGGGCGGAGTTCACCGGCTCGAGTGGCAGGGTAATTCGCCGCGAGGCCTACTGGGATGGTGGGCGTACCTACTGCGTGTCGTTTGCCCCGACCGAGCTGGGTGTCTGGAACTATGTTATCGAGGCTCCCGAGCAGACCGGTCTTAATGGCTGCAAGGGCCGTGTCGAGGCCGTGCCGTACGCGGGCGACCTCGATTTGTATCGCCATGGTTTTATCCGCGTTGCAGACAATCCGCACCTGTTTGCCTATTCAGATGGTACGCCGTTCTTTTGGCTGGGCGATACCCATTGGGAGTTTGCCTACCGCGAGAGCTGGGATGCGTCGAACCACCCCGGCATGACGAGCCAATTTCGCGGCATGGTCGACCTGCGTGCCGAGCAGGGCTTTACCGTCTATCAGACCAACCTGCGCTCTGACATGGGCGCAGGAGATCGCTATTGGATTGACGGTGGCATGGCCAAGGGCGTGGAAGATGTGCCTAATGTGGCCTTCTACCAGCGGGAGCTCGACCGCCGCATGGCCTATATCGCCGATGCGGGCTTAGTGAATGCGCTTGGGCAAGCGTGGGCGTTTGCCATTCTCGGCGAGCATGCCGTGGAACACCAAAAGCACCTCGCCCGCTACCTGGTGGCGCGCTACGGTGCATATCCGATGGTGTGGACGCTTGCCGGCGAGGTTGCCGGATACCGCAAAGAAGGTCGAGCCGCCATGCTTGACGGCTGGCGTGAGGTCGCCTTGGAGATTGAGGCACGCGACGGCTATGGTCATCTGGCGACGGCGCACTATACCAACGAGCGCCCCTTTGCCGATTACTACCAGGATGAACCCTGGATGGACTTTACGCTCAACCAGGCCGGTCACGGCGATTACCTCATCAAGACAAGCGACTACTTTGACTATCTGGCAGCTCATGACGACAAGCCCTTCGTTGAGGGCGAGGCGCTCTACGAGTTTTGCTCGACGCTCGAGGAGATGGGTACGCGCCTGTGCACCGCAGACATGCTGCGCCGCGTGGCGTATATCTGCATGCAGGCCGGCGGCGCCGGCTATACCTACGGAGCCCAGGGAATCTGGGACAACGTGTGGGAAAGCCCTGAGGAGCTCGACCCCTTTATGGCGATCTTCAACCGCTTTGGAATTACTTGGGCCCAGGCGGTAGACGGAGAAGGTGCGGTGCAGATGGGCTACATGCGTTCCTTCTACGAAGACAATCACTTCTGGGAGCTCGCTCCCTACGAAACGACCGATGCGGGCAACCTGTTTGCCAACAAGGCTCCGCTGGCAACCGCCAACCAGGACCTTTCGCGCATCGTCGCGTACTTTGGCGATACCGTGCGCCAAAAGCTTGCTATCGAGGGTGTGCCGACGGGCGCTGCCTATGCAAGCCGATGGTTTAACCCTCGCACGGGCGCATACCGTGACGGCGAGGACGCCCTTGCCGTCACGGGCAGCATCATTCTGCCTGACAAACCCGGGGTTGGGGATTGGCTCCTCGTCCTCGAGCTCAAGGCGTAACCATATTTCCATTGGTCATAGGCGGGTTTCCATTGGTCATAGGCGGGAAAGAGTCGGCCGCAATTTCCCGTTTGACAGCTAGATGAATCGTTTAGAGAGGATCAGTGAACACAAAATGAGCGTTCTCGATTCGATGCAGGGCTTCCTCGAGAAGCACGTGGGCCCCATTGCCCACAAAGTGAGTAGCTTTAAGGTCGTAAAGGGCCTTATGTCCGGCATGATGGCGACCATGCCCGTTACGCTGGGCGTGGCGCTGCTCTCCATTATCAACGGGCTGCCGATCCCGCCGCTGCAGGCGTTCCTTGCCAGCACCGGCATGTCGGCGACGATTACCGACGTACTGGTCGTTACCATGAACCTCGGCGCCATCTACATGTGCGCCTCGGTCTCGTACTCCTACGGCAAGGTGCTCGGGAACAAAGGCCTTACGTCGACGGTTGCGGCTATTGGCGTTTTGCTCCTGCTGATTCCTCTTGGCCATGCCGAGGACGGCTCGACGTTTATCGTGACCCGTTATCTGGGCAGCTCGGGTCTGTTCGTTGCGCTGCTCGTGGCGTTGATCGTGCCGAAGGCGCTTAACTTCCTTATGAAGCATATCGCCATCCCCATGCCCGATTCCGTCCCTCAGTTCGTTACCGATTCGCTGTCTCCGATGTTCTGCGCCATCGTCATCTTCACCACGGCTGCTCTGGTTAAGTGGGGCATGGGCATGACGAGCTTCGGCGATGTCTTTAACCTCATCAACAGCACCATTGCCACTCCCGTTATGTTCCTGGGCTCCAGCCCCTGGGCCGTTGTCATTTACTTTACGCTGTGCAACCTGCTGTTCTTCTTTGGTATCCACCCCAGCG
>JAUUMM010000023.1:0-34730 GCA_030839365.1 Collinsella sp. | reverse complement strand
AATGGATAGAAACGGATGTTCTATCGGGACACACATTTTGTCCTATAAGCCCAAAGGGGACAGGCACCTTTGTGGTGGTTTTTGTTTGCGCGGGCGTTAGGGACGGACCTGGCCGGTGCCGCGGAGCTTGTATTTGTAGGTGGTGAGGGCCTCGGCGGCAAAGGGGCCACGGGCGTGGAGTTTTTGGGTCGAGATGCCGATCTCGGCACCCAGGCCAAACTCGCCGCCGTCAGTGAAGCGAGTGCTGGCGTTGGAGTACACGGCCGAGGCATCGACAGCATCGAGGAAGCGCTCGCAAGCATCCGTATCCTCGGCAACGATGGCCTCGGAGTGCATCGTGCCGTAGCGGTTGATGTGTGCGATGGCCTCGTCCTCGTTTGCCACGACCTTCACGCTCATCTCGAGCGCCAGGTACTCGCGACCCCAGTCCTCCTCAGTCGCGGCGACGTAGTCATCGCCCTCCACAAGCCCGGCATCGGCGCATGCGGCGCAGGTTGCCTCGTCGCCGTGAATCAGCACGCCGTGGTCATGCAGCACGGTCACGACCGCGGGCAAAAACGCATCGGCCACAGCACGGTCGACCAGCAGCGACTCGGCGGCATTGCACACGCCTACGCGCTGGGTCTTGGCATTAACGATAATGTTGAGCGCCTTATCAAAGTCGGCGGATTCATGCACGTAGATGTGGCAGTTGCCCGTGCCCGTCTCGATCACCGGCACAAGCGACTCGCGCACGCAGCGCTGGATCAGGCCTGCACCTCCGCGCGGAATGAGTACGTCGACAATACCGCGGAGCTTCATGAGCTCGCCGGTGGCCTCGCGGTCGGTGGACTCGATCATCGACACGGCCTCGCGCGGGAAGCCCTTGGCCTCGAGCGCATCGGCCAGCAGCTCGGCGATCATGGCACACGAGTGATAGGCCAGCGAGCCGCCGCGTAGAATGCAGGCGTTGCCGGTACGGATGCAGATGCCTGCGGCGTCGGCCGTCACGTTGGGGCGCGCCTCGTAGACCATGGCGACCAGGCCCAACGGCACGCTCACGCGGGTCAGGTCCACACCGCTCGCAAGCACGCGGTGGTCGAGCACGCGGCCGACGGGATCGGGCAGCTCGGCGAGCTTCTCCAAACCGGCGGCCATGCCCTCGACGCGCTCAGGCGTCAGCAGCAGACGGTCGAGCAGACCGGCCGAAGTGCCCGCATCGCGCGCGGCGGACATATCGAGCTCGTTGGCGGCGACGATGGAGTCGACACCGTTGCGCAGTGCTGCGGCCATGGCGCGCACGGCCTCCTGGCGCTGCTCATCGCTCGCCGTGGCAAGCGAGACCGACGCTGCCTTGGCGGCAACGGCAAGATCGTGGACATACGTGGCTATATCGACCGACATGGGCGGCCCTTTCTCCTAGAAGTTTGCAACCATGGTAGCCGATTTGCGCATGGCCTCGCCCGCGGCGGTAGAATTGGTCAACCCGAAACACCGCAACGAACGGAAGTACCGCATGGCCCTCATCACTTCATACAACGTCCCCGGCCTCTATGTCGAGGACCACAGCATCGACGTCCCCCTTGACTGGCGCGGCCTGGAGCCGATGCTCCTGGCCGTCGGCAACACCATGCGCCGCGGCGCTATGCCGGCACCAATCGCCGGCGCGCCCGAGAGCATCAAGCTCTTCTACCGCGTGGTTTGCGCGCCCGACCGCATCAACGACGATCTGCCGCTGCTCCTGTTTTTGCAGGGCGGCCCTGGTGGCGAGAGCCCGCGTCCGCTCTCACCCACGAGCGACGGCTGGATTGAGGAAGCCGTCAAACACTTCCGCGTGGTCCTTCCCGACCAGCGCGGCACGGGGCGCAGCAGCTGTGTAGACGGGCGTACGATCGCGGCTCTGGGCGAGCGCGCGACGGCGGCCGGCTCCGATGCCGCACGCTCGCAGGCGGACTTCCTCAAGCGCCACCTCGTCAGCTCCATCGTGCGCGATTTTGAGTACCTGCGCCTGGTGGGCTTTGGCGGTAAGCCCTGGGTCACGCTCGGCCAGAGCTACGGCGGCTTTTTGACGCTGAGTTATCTGTCGCTCTTCCCCGAGGGCGTGGCGGCGAGCTTTACCTGCGGCGGCATCCCCCACGTGCCGGCGAGCGCCAGCGAGGTCTACGCGCACACCTTCCCGCGCATGGCCGCCAAGACGCAGCAGTATTACGACCGCTACCCCGCCGACGTCGAGCGCGTGGCAGCCCTGGCCGATGCGCTCGAGGCACAGAAGCCCGTGCTGCCCGACGGCTCGCCGATGACGGTCGAGCGCCTACAGCTCATGGGCAGCGACTTTGGTATGAAGCCGAGCTTTGAGCGCATGCACTGGATTATCGACCACGCGTTTGTTGATGGCGATGGCACGCTGAGCTGCGGCTCCTCGGTATCCGACGGCTTTTTGATGCGCGCATTCGAGCGCACCAACACACGCACGAATCCGCTGTACTGGACGCTGCAGGAGTTCATCTACGCCGACGGCGACACCATGCCCATTCGCTGGGCCGCGGCAGAGGAAAAGGCACACCGCGCCGAGTTCGACACGCTCGCGCGCCCGCTCATGTTTACCGGCGAGGCCATGTTCCCGTGGATGTTTGAGCAGATGCCCGAGCTCAAGCCCTTCAAGCCCGCCATGGACCTGCTGATGGAAGACACCAGCTGGGACAAGATCTACGACTCGCAGCGCCTGGCCTGCAACGAAGTGCCACTCCAGGCCGCCGTGTACTTCGATGACATGTACGTGGATTCGGGTCTGCAGCTCGACACGCTCAGTCGCGTGGGCAACTCGCATGCCTGGGTGACGAACGAGTTTGAACACGATGGCCTGCACGGCAGCGTGGTGTTCAAGCACCTCTTCAACGAAGCCCTCAACCGAGGAGACCTGCGCCAGATCTTCTAGCAAAGGAGTGTCCCCACCTGCCGGCACAAAAAGAACGTCCCCAAGTGCCGAACAAGTGCCGGCAACGACAATGCCGCAGGTAGAGAACGGAAAGCGAAAACGCCCCTAAGCGAGCAAGGTGACGTGAAAGAGGAGGGCATTGACCTTTTGGTCATGCCCGACGATTGAACGTCAGATTGCCGCTTAGGGGCGTTTGCAGCGTCAATTGGTTATGCGAAGACGATTAAATTATCCCTGTGTATCGCCGGCTTCTCGGCCAGGTTAGCGAGCAGGCGGTTGCTGGCGATCTGGTCCTGGCGGCGACCGGCAGCAAGTTCCAGCACGTCCGAATCGGCCTCGGCGATACCGCGGGCGACAACCATACCGCTCGGGTCGCACACGTCGAGCACATCGCCCTCGGCAAACTGGCCATCGACCTCGCGAATACCCACCGCAAGCAGGGAAGAACCACGGCTGACCAGCGCCTTCGCAGCACCATCATCGACCGTCACCGAGCCATGCGCCTTGTCGCCCAGTGCGATCCACAGCTTGCGGGGTGCGATGTCCAGACGCTCCGCCGGCGGATCGAACAGCGTGCCCACGCTCTCGCCGCGGGCGAGGCGCACGAGCGCATCGGGCTCCTCGCCCGAGCAAATCACGCTCTGAATGCCCGCCGTCATCAGGATGCGGCTCGCGCGAATCTTGGTAATCATGCCGCCCGTGCCCACCGATGTGGAAGAATCGCCCGCCGAGGCAATAATCTTGGCATCGATCTTATGCACGACAGGAACAAACTCGGCCGTGGGGTCCTCATGCGGATTGGCAGTATAGAGGCCATCGATGTCCGAGAGCGTCACGCACAGATCGGCAGAAACCAGGCAGCTCACAAGCGCCGCCAGTGTGTCGTTGTCGCCAAACTTGATCTCGTCGACGGTAACGGTGTCGTTCTCGTTGACGACCGGCACCACGCCCAGCTCCACCAGGCGCAGCAGGGCGTCGCGCGCGTGCAGGTAGGACGTGCGACGCGCCGTGTCGTGACGCGTGAGCAGCACGAGCGAGGTGAGCAGATCCCGTGCATGGAATTCCTCGTCGTAGGCCGACGAGATGATGCACTGACCAGCCGAGGCGCAGGCCTGCAGGCTCGGCAGGTCGCCGACCGGCTTGCGGTCGAAGCCCAACACGGGATAGCCGCAGGCGATAGCGCCCGAGCTCACCACGACCAGGCGCCAGCCGAGCTTGCGCAGGGCTGCGGCCTGATCGGCAAGCCCGCCGATAAAGGTGCGGTTGACCTTGCCGTCGGCGCCCACCACCGTGGACGAACCGATCTTTACCACCATCGTTTTATAAGAAGTCGTCATACGTCAAACCAATCGACTGTTCAGCGAACGGACGAACGGGCAAGCGAGAAAAATGATCCGTTTTCCTCCGTCGCATGCGGATCATTTTGCCCAGGGAAAGGCAGAGGCCGCGGCCATGTTCTTGCGCACGAGCTCGTCGCGTACCTGAGCCAGGCCCTGCTCCATGCCCACCACATAGGTCTGCGGGTACAGGAAGCGCTTGAAAGCTGCGTCCAGATGATCGAGCGCCCAAACACAGCGCTCGCGCGCGTCCTGGATGCTCTCACGCGGAGCCACTGCACTGCCATCGCGCACGATCGGCACCAGCAGCTCGCGATACTCAAGCTCCGACACATCGGTCACCAGGGCGGCATCATTCACGGCCACGAGGGTATTGCCGCGCGCGGCGCCCTCCCCCGCCAGATGGTCCTCGTCGTAGATCATGTCGCAGACCGGGCCGCCAAAGCCGTCGTAATAACGGCGCACGCGCTGCACGCCCGGGATCGTGCGCTTGTAGGGCTGCTCGGAGAGCTTGACCACCGGCGTCCATGGATCTGCCTCGCTCGCACGGCGGGCGGAAAGCTTGTACACGCCACCCAGCGCCGGCTGGTCATAGCAGGTCGCGAGCTTGGTACCCACGCCAAAGCTATCGATGGGCGCGCCCTGGTCCAGCAGCGACTGAATCGTGTACTCGTCAAGATCGTTGGAAACCGAGATCCCCACATAGGGCAGGCCCTCGGCATCAAAACGGCCGCGAACATACTTGGAGAGCTTGGCGAGGTCGCCGGAGTCGATGCGAATAGCCGACAGACGCTCGCCCACCGCCTCCATCTCCTTGGCAACCGTAATGGCATGCTCGCAGCCCTCGCGCACGTCATAGGTGTCGATGAGCAGCGTACAGTTCTTGGGGCTCGACTTGGCAAAGGCGCGGAAGGCCTCGAGCTCGGAATCGAAGCTCATCACCCAGCTGTGCGCATGCGTGCCAAAGACGGGAATACCATAGCGGCGGCCGGCGAGCACATTGGACGTAGAGGAGCAGCCGGCAACGTAGCTCGCGCGCGCAACGGCCAGGCCGCCATCGGGACCCTGGGCGCGGCGCAGGCCAAACTCCGCCACGGGGCGACCGTCGGCGGCGAGCACCACGCGCGCCGTCTTGGTGGCGACAAGCGTCTGGAACCCGACGATGTTGAGCAGCGCCGTCTCAAGCAGCTGGCACTCGAGCGCAGGACCGGTGACGCGCACCATGGGCTCGCGCGGAAAGACGAGCTCGCCCTCGGGGACGGCGTCGATATTTACATGCGCACGAAAATCGCGCAGGTAGTCGAGGAATGCGGACTTGAACATCGCGCCGCCGGCAGGGGCCTCAAGCGAGGCGAGGTAGTCGATATCCTCGGGCGTAAAGCGCAGGTTCTCGACGAGCTCGGGCAGCTCGGCGGTGCCGCACATGACGGCATAGGCGCTGCCAAAGGGATGGTCGCGGTAAAACGCGGTAAAACAACCCTGCTCATTGGCCTTGCCGCTCTCCCACAGGCCCTGGGCCATAGTGAGCTCGTACAGATCGGTGAGCATTGCAATGTCGGTGGGATGCGAGATGTCGGTCAAAGCCATGGGGCGACCTTTCGGATGTGTGGTGCAGAATTTGAGGGTTGGACGAGAGCAGAGCATGCGGACATGACGCCCGATGCGAGTCGGTTAGAGCAGGCCCATGCTGGTCAGGATCGTGTAGCCCATAAAGATGACAAACGCGATGAGGGCAAGGACAATGATGATTTTTTGAGCCGGCGCCATGCCAGGGATCTCGTTCTCGCCCATAGGCTCCTTGGAGGTAACCATGCGCTGGGCAAAGGTCATCTCGTCACGGCTCGGCTTGGGCTCGACGGACTTGGGACGGGCGGCCTTTTTAGGCTGAGGTTTGGGCGCGGCAGGTGCAGGCTTCGCAGCAGCGGGCTTGGGTGCGGGCGCGGGCGCCGATGCGGATGCGGCGTTCGCGGCGGCCTCCTCGGCCTTCGCACGCTCGGCACGCAGGGCAGCCAGCTCCTCACGCTCGCGACGGGCCTCTTCCCGAGCCTCGCGGCGGGCCTTCTCAGCGCGGAGCTCTTCCAACTCGGCGCGCTCCTCGTCGGACAATGGTTGGGACTCAAGCTCGGCCATGGTATAGCCCTTTCTTTTAAAAAAAGCCGCCGACACAATGTCAGCGGCTTATCAAATCCATGGGTGGAGACGAAGGGAGTCGAACCCTCGGCCTCTGCCATGCGACGGCAGCGCTCTCCCAACTGAGCTACGTCCCCAGGACAAGTCGATATTTTACCTACGGCTCGCCAACTGTCAACGCCCAATAACCAGTCTTTTTGGGACGCGGCTATTTTGACAACTTTTCGAACAGGCGATCCTCTCGATGATTTTTTAATCCCCGTCCCAGAAAAATCATCAGCGTGCGCTCTACTTTGCGCTGGTGAGGACGCCGGTGGTGTCGAAGGCGGGGGTGAAGCTCTCGTCTACCGCGCCGCCCTCTTGCCAGAACATTGTCGTAAAGCCCAGGTCGTCGGCATGGTCGAGCACCTGCTCGTACTCCTCGCGCGTCACGGCGCGCGCCAACTCGCCGCCCTGCTCGCGCATGAGCGCATTGGGCGTGTACTGGTTCATGACCGAGATCGGCACGTCGCCCACCGTCTGCCACACCAGGTCCAGCACGCGACACGAATCGTCTGCATGTCCCGGCAGTACCAGATGGCGCACAATCATGCCGCGCTTCATGAGCCCGCCCTCATCCACCATCTCTCCCCCGCGGCGCTCGATCTCGCGCGCCATCTGAGCCAGGCCTGACACGGCCACACGTGGGTAGTCCTTTATATGAGAGAGCGACTGCGCAAGCCCGGCATTGGCATATTTAAAGTCGGTAAGCCACACATCGACCAGGTCGCCCAGCGCCGCCACGGCACTCGCGCGCTCGTAACCACTCGTGTTGTAGACGATCGGGATAACCAGTCCGCGCGCCCGTGCCGCGGCAATCACGGCAGGCAACAGGTGCGCATAGTGCGTCGCCGTCACCAAATTGATGTTGTTGGCACCCTGGTCCTGCAGTTCCAGCATAATCTCGACCAGGCGCTCAGGCGAAATCTCAAGGCCAAAATTGCCGGTCGAGATCTCGTGGTTCTGGCAGTAGGTACATTTAAGCGAGCAACCGCTAAAGAAGATCGCGCCCGAACCGGCCTCGCCCGAGATAGGCGGCTCCTCCCACATATGAAGCGCGGCGCGGGCCACCTTGAGCGTGTCGTTAGCACCGCAGACGCCGTGCGCGCCCTCATCGCGCGCCGCACCGCAACGGCGCGGACACAAATGGCAGGCGGGCGAAAAAAGTTCGGTCAACGACGTCGGCATAAAAACATGCTCCAAAACAACGATTCAGCAGCTCAAACGTAAAGGGCCAGACCGGGTAGACGGCTCCGTCCCTAAGGCGCCGTAATCGTCCGACACGATTTTTGTAATGTCAAGACTGGAATCGATAAAGTGCCGCTTTATGATGTAGTTATTCCGCCCCCCGCGGAGCAACTGGGTGAACCGTCGCGTTTATTTAGGGAGCCCACACAGTCGTGCCTAGTACAGGTATCCTTCGTTGTTAAGGACGCTGGAACAGTCGATGAGGGCACCCACCTGTTTTAGGTGGGTTCATTTTCGTAACGTGGGGGGTGGTTTTCTTTTGCCGAAAATCACCATACAGTCCATATGGATCCCCGCCGGCATCCCGACAAGCCATCGACAACATTCCAATATCTGGTATGCGCGTGATAATCGCACGGTGCAAACCTCCGCACCCCCTCGGTCGAGTATCATGGGACAGCTATGCCATTTCCGCGTAGCAACCTTTGACCTTTTCCTTCGACGCTTGGCGGTTTTTAGATTCATGGCTTCATCCCCGAGCTACATACCGTACCTATGCGTGGCAGCGGCGGCTTTTATCACGACCTTCCTCGCGGTGCCCCTGGTCAAGCGCTTGGCAATTAAGCTCGATGCCGTCGACTATCCTTCTAAGCGCCGCATCAACACCAAGCCCATCCCGCGTTTGGGCGGAACGGCGGTGTTTTTGGGCCTGGTCGTTGCCTGCATTGTGCAAATCCTAGGCACCTGGTACCTAGGCTGGCCACCCGTCCTGGTGCCGCACCCGCGCCTTCACATTAGCTATCCCATGCTGGCGCTCTCCTTTACCGTCATCTTTGCGACCGGCGCTATCGACGACGTCTTCCAGCTCACGCCCAAGCAAAAGCTGGCCGGACAGGTCCTCGCCGCGCTTATCGCCTGCATGGGCGGCCTAAAAATCGGCGTCATCGTCAACCCGTTTGCTCCCGGCGAGATCATGCTCGGATGGCTCGCCTACCCCATCACCGTAATCTATCTGGTGGCATTCACCAACATCATTAACCTCATCGACGGCCTCGACGGCTTGGCCACGGGCATCTGCGGCATCGCCTCGTTCACCATGTTTTCGATGGCCGTTCTCTCGGGCCGCATCGACGCCGCCGCGCTCTCCATTGCGCTCTTTGGCGCCTGTCTGGCCTTTTTGCGCTACAACTTCAACCCCGCAAGCATCTTCTTGGGCGACTCGGGGTCGCTGCTTCTGGGCTTTGCGCTGGGCTCCATCTCGCTGCTCAACGTGAGCCGCACCGCCGCACTCACCTCGCTTATCATCCCGCTCATCGTTGCCGGCGTGCCTATCATCGACACGTTTAGCGCCATCGTGCGCCGCAAGCGCGCCCACATTAGCATCGGGCAGGCCGACAAGGGCCACATCCACCACCGCCTGATCCAAGAAGGCTACAACCAAAAACAGGCTGTGCTGCTCATCTATGCCTGGTGCATTATGCTTTCGGCCGGCGCCGCCGCCATCAATCAGGTCGAGGTGCCCATGCGCGTGCTCATCTTTACCGTGCTTGCCATTGCCTCGGCGGCCTTTGCCAAGCACCTGCACCTGTTTGAACCCGTGCTGCGCCACCATTACAACAAGCGCACGCACGAGGACGAACTGGTCACCCCCGACGACCCCGCCTTTAAGCAGGAGGAGCAGGCAGCCGAGGAGCGCAAAGAAGAGCGCCACCACAAGCTCTAGGGCAAGCTGCCGAGGATGTGCCAAGGCACCGTTAGCCAAGCACGGCCGCGCCGCACCCATCGCACATGCCGCACCACGCGCGTCCCTCTCCCGCCCCTCGCCTACTTACGCACCACCCCTCCAATAAACGCGTTATCATCTTGACCCATGAACATACGTTAGGAGCAATCATGCCAAACGAGAACAGCTACGAAGTCGCGCTGCAAAAGAGCAACGCCATTCGCGAGGGCCTGACCAAGACGCCCGAGAAGTTCACCATGCTCACCGGCGACCGCCCCACCGGCCGTCTGCACCTGGGCCACTACTTCGGCACCCTCAAGGGCCGTGTTGAGCTGCAGAACATGGGCGCCAAGACCAACGTGCTCATCGCCGACTACCAGGTCATCACTGACCGCGACACGACCGAGCACATCCAGGACAACGTGTACAACATGGTCATGGACTACCTTGCCTGCGGTATCGATCCCGACAAGACCATGATCTACGCGCACTCCGCCGTGCCCGCCGCCAACCAGCTCATGCTGCCGTTCCTGTCGCTGGTGTCCGAGGCCGAGCTGGCGCGCAACCCCACCGTCAAGGCCGAGATGGAGGCCTCGGGCCATGAGCTTACCGGCCTTCTGCTCACCTACCCGGTGCATCAGGCCTGCGACATCCTGTTCTGCAAGGGCAACGTGGTGCCCGTCGGTCGTGACCAGCTGCCGCACATCGAGCTCACCCGCACCATCGCCCGCCGCTTTAACAACCGCTACGGCAAGGTGTTCCCCGAGGTCGACGCGCTGCTGTCCGAGACCCCGCTGCTGCCCGGCCTGGACGGCCGCAAGATGAGCAAGAGCTACGGCAACGCCATCAACATCTCGATGACCGCCGAGGAAACGGCCAAGCGCATCAAAAAGAGCCAGACCGACTCCGAGCGCATGATCACGTTCGATCCCGAGAACCGCCCCGGCGTGTCCGGTTTGCTTTCGACGGCCGCCATCTGCACCGGTCGCTCCGAGGTCGAGATTGCCGAGGAGATCGGCATGGGCGGCTCCGGCCAGCTCAAGAAGTACGTGACCGAGGCCGTCAACGAGTACTTCGCACCGATCCGCGAGCGTCGCCAGCGCTACGAGAACGATCTGGACTATGTGAAGGACGTCCTGCACGAGGGCAACCGTCGCGCCAACGAGATCGCCGATCAGACCCTGGCAGAGGTTCAGGACGCCATGGGCATGGTGTACTAGACCGATCTACTGGCTTGAGCTTTCGATTGCTTTAGGGCGGGCGCTGCGGCGTCCGCCTTTTTTGGAGCCGGACCGCTTCGGCTCCGTCCATCGCACCCCCTCGACAAACAGGAACAGGCCCGCCGGCAGTTAGCTGCCAGCGGGCCTGTTCCCGAAGTACACCGTTGAATCGCACAGAGGGGAGGGATGCGAATCAAACTCAACAGGGCAGGCTTTTTCATCGCCTATTGCCTGCTCCCTTGCTGAAACCAATATAGTTCACCGTGGTTTACTTTCTGACGGCAAAGTACGCCGCCACACCTTCTCCATAAGTTAGCTCTGGTAAACCTACAGTGTAAAACCACCACAAAGGGGACAGGCGCCTTTGTGGTGGTTTTCGCCACGGAAGAACCGCTAGAGCCCGGCAGGCCAGCGACAGGCGGCCAAGTCGACGTGCATGTCGTCCTTAAACGCCACACCTTCCCCTAGCAAAAGCTCACGTTGAGCATCGGGACCGCCAAAAGCGAAGCCCTCGCATATGTGCCCGTCGGCAAACACCACGCGGTGACAGGGAATCTCGCCGGGGCGCGGATTACTATGCAGGGCATACCCCACGTACCGCGCACTTCGTGGACGACCGGCAAGCAGCGCCACCTGGCCATACGTGGCGACCATCCCCTCGGGGATCTGCTCGACCACCTCGTACACCCGTTCAAAAAAGCCCTCAGACGCCATTGCTCGCTCCCTTCCACCCGGAAAAGCATAAACCACCACAAAGGTGCCTGTCCCCTTTGTGGTGGTTTTGACCGGAAAGCTAGTTGGCGGGGCGGAAGAAGGCTACGGCTACGGCGCCGGGGCCCACGTGGGTGCCGATGGTGGCGCCAATGGTGTGGATGGACAGCTCGCCCTCGGTGTGACCGGCCCACAGTGCCGCGCTGTCCTCGATATATTTCTTGAGCACGGCGTCCGAAAGGCCTGTATAGCCCAACGCCAGCGGCATGGAAAAGTCGACGCCGCCCGCCTTTTCTACCTTCTGGTTGAGCAGGTTACGACCGTTCTTGGAACCGCGCGCCTTGCCCAGCTGCACGATCAGGCCGTCCTCGGCGGCCACAACGGGCTTTACGTTGAGCAACGTGCCCACAGCGCCGGCCGCAGCAGACAGGCGACCGCCGCGCACCAAGTACTCCAGCGTCTCAAGCAGACCGATAACCACCACGCGGTCACGGACTGCCTCGACGGCCGCCGCGATCTGGGCCGCACTACGGCCCTCGTCCACCAAGCGCAACGCATACTCGACCAGGACACGCTCGCCCAGGGTGACGTTATTGCTGTCCACCACGAACACGTCGCCGCCCGGCGCCTCGGCAAGTGCGGTACGGGCACTCTGATTGGTGCCCGAAAGCTTGGCGCCCACGGTAATAATCACTGCCTCGTCGCCGGCCTCACGTGCCTCGGCAATCGTCTGCGAAAACGCGTACGGGTTGACCTGGCCGGTCTTGGGCAGCTCATCGCGCTCCACGAGCATCTCGTAAAAGCGCTGATGATCGATGTCGACGCCATCCATATACACATCGGTGCCAAAGGTGACGGACAGCGGCAAAACACGCAGAGCGGGGTGCTCCGCCGGCGACATATCGCTTGCGGAATCGGTAATAATACGAATGGACATAACAAATCCTTTCTTGCGCGGAGCTCGCGCGGGGAATTTTGACAGCAATGCCCCGGCACGGTATACGCGCTCAAACGGGACTATGCAGTTGTTAATGGGAAGCAAATGCCTTGGCGGCCTTAGATCTCGCGCAGGGTGTCGAGAATCGTACGCAGCGATGCATACATCTGCTCGCGCTGCTCCACACCCATAGCCTTACCGGTGGTATCGAGCACCTCGCGAATGATGCGGTCCGCCTCGCTCATGCTCTCGCCGCCCAGAGCGGTCAGGCGCACCGGAGCACGATACTTAACGGCGGCATCGCCCGAATCATCGACCTCGACGTAGCCGCCCTCCTCCAGATGCGCGAGCGTACGCGAGACGGCGGCGCGGGTCACGCCTGCCATGCGAGCCAGGTCGGCGCCAGTCAGGCCGTCCTTGCTGCGCTCAAGATAGTACAGGCACATCACGTCGGAGCCCTTGAGGCCCAGCCTTGCGCCCTCGGATGTCTTAATGCGCTGGATCTCCTTGTAGAGCCCACTGATCAGTCCGACAAAGTCCTCGAAACGTGTCTCGTCGTTCTGCTGCATGGGAGACGACCGCCTTTCGCTTGCATAATGCTAACGGGTAAACATCTTAACCGTACTTATCGGCCGCCAGCCCTGCGCACCCTATTTGTTAACCCATCAACATAAAAACCACCACAAAGGGGACAGGCACCTTTGTGGTGGTTTTGACCGGCGAACATGATCCGCAGACGCCGCTACAGCTCCACACAGGGATTGTCGCGGGTCACAAGCGTCTTAACGACAACCGTCGCTCCCAGATAGCGCTCGAGCAGCTCGGCTAGGCGATCGATCGCGGCCTGGCAATCCCCCATCCGCTCGGGCTCCACGCACTCAATCGCCAAGAATGCATCGGCCGAATCGTCGGACAGCGCCGTGCGAACGCCGTCGCGCCAGTTCCAGCAGCGGCACACGGCGCCCGCATCATCGATGTAGGCGAGCTCGCCGGGCAGCGTCGGATCGTCCACCTCCTCGCCAAGCGGCAAGAATGCATCGCCACCGTCGGTCACCTTCAAGCGAAGGTCTCCCTCGATCGCATGCAGATCCTCGCCTCCCACGGGCAGCGCGTAGGTCAGCGACACCGTGTTGTAGATATCCACCGCGGGCGTAATGTGGCCCACCGGCTTGCCTTTGAGCACGCGTTTGAGCAAGTTCTCGATCGAGCAGCGCGCGCCTTTCTTGGTCTTGAACAGACGATAGGCCTCGCGCCATGCCTTGACCGGTGCGTTCTCGCTGATAGTGTCGCTGGTCAGATGACGCTCCGCATCGATATTGGCGCGGTCGAGCAACGCCGCAATCGCATCCACGTCCTCTTGAGAAATCTGAGCCGTGGGCTTCATGCCCTCCACGACCACAACACCGACCGCTGCCTGCGGAAACAGCTCCCAGAATGAATCCTCGGCAATAAAGCTCTTCACACATGCTCCCTTCACGATTCGCGCCAACGCGAGCGCCTAAACAAAAAGCGCCCTTACAACGACCACCTTCAAAGTCCTACGGTGCCGTCACAAGAACGCTTACGCTGTCCCCATCCGGAGAAGGGGACGATATGTCAGGCGTATTGTAACCCGAGTCATCCACGTGAGCAAAACCACCACAAAGGTGCCTGTCCCCTTTGTGGTGGATATGGACTCGAGGCGACGCTAGTGGCGGAGCCCCAGCAGGCCGCGGCCGCGATGACGGGCCTCGGCGGACACCTGGGCGTGCGGGCCGGCGGCTTTGACGGACTCGGGCAGGTGCGAGTACTTCTTCTCGAAGTTCTCCTCGAACATCACGGCCAGGTTGTGTGCAGCCTCGTCGTAACGAGCGGTGCTCTGCCAGTACTGGCGCGGCACCAGGATGCCGTCGGGCACACCGTGGCACGCTGTGGGAATGTCGACGTTAAAGATGTCGTCGTGCACGAACTCGCTGTCCTCGATGGTACCGTCGAAGGCGCGCGCGACCAGCGAGCGCGTGTAGGCAAGCTCGATGCGATGGCCCACGCCGTAGCCGCCGCCGATCCAGCCGGTGTTGACCAGGTACACACGCGTGCGGCCGTCGGCAATGCGCTCGCCGAGCATCTTGGCGTAAACCATGGGGTCGAGTGGCATAAACGGCTCGCCGAACAGCGAAGAGAACGTGGGTGTGGGCTCGGTGACGCCGACCTCGGTGCCGGGAATCTTAGCCGTAAAGCCCGTCACAAAGTGGTACATGGCGGCGTCGGCCGTCAGACGCGAGATGGGCGGCAGCACGCCAAAAGCGTCGCAAGTCAGGAACAGCACGACACTCGGAGTGGTGCCCATGCCCTTAGTCCACGCGTTAGGAATGTGCTCCACGGGATAGGCCACGCGCGTGTTGTGCGTAATCGAGATGTCATCGTAGTTGGGCTTGCGGTTCTCGTCGAGCACCACGTTTTCGCAGATCGCGCCAAAGCGGACAGCGTTGAAGATCTCGGGCTCGTGAAAGGCGTCCAGGCCCTCGCATTTGGCGTAGCAGCCACCCTCGATGTTAAAGATGCCCATGTCGGACCAACCGTGCTCGTCGTCGCCGATCAGTAGGCGCGTGGGATTGGCCGAAAGCGTGGTCTTGCCGGTGCCGGACAGGCCAAAGAACACGGCGGTCTCGTGCGTGACGGGGTCCATGCTGGCCGAGCAGTGCATGGGCAGCACGTCGTCCTCGACGGGCAGCAGATAGTTCATGACGCTAAAGATCGACTTTTTAATCTCGCCGGAGTAGCCGGTGCCGGCGACCAGAATCACGCGTTCCTGGAAGTTGATGACCACGGCAGCGCTGGAGTTGAGGCCCTTGATGGCGGGGTCACACTGGTAACCGGGCGCTGCGAGCACGCAAAAGTCGGGCTCGCCGGTGCGCGCGATTTCGCGGGCGAGCGGGCGGGCGAGCATCTGCTTAATAAAGAGTGCCTGGCTGGCACGCTCGCAGGCAACGAGCAGTCGACGCGTGTGGTTGCGGTCGGCGCCTGCCATGCCGCGGGTGACGAACACGTCGCGCTCGTTGAGATAGTCGACGATGCCGGCCTTGATGGCCTCATAGCTCTCGACGGACAGCGGGCGGTTGACGGCGCCCCAGGCAATCTTGTCGTGAACATCGGGGGTGTCAACGATAAAGCGGTCATTGGGGGAACGGCCGGTACGCTCCCCCGTCTCGATCACCAGCGCGCCGTTGGATGCCATGCGGCCTTCTTCGCGGCGGATAGCGTGCTCGACGAGCTCCGCGGCGGGTAGATCGACCAGCAGACGGGGCTGATTCTCGACGGGATCTTCAACGAGCGTAATACCAAAGTTGGACAAAACATCTGCAGGGGTAACACCAGGCATGGGGCCTCCTTTAAAAACGCGACACGTGGACGCGGCGCGCACTTTACTCACGTAAAGCCCGTTGTACCCGATATGCAAAAACGTTTTTGCGGCAAGGGCGGCAAGCCCGCCCAACGGTCAAAAATCGCAGGCAAGCGGCCTAGTCATTGGGGACGTTTTTCAACGACTAGTCATTGCGAACACTCTTGAACAGGCAACATTCAAGGAATGTCCCCGGATGCCGGTACTTAGGGACGTTCCCAAAGTGCCGGCACATAAGGAACGTCCCTAAGTGCCGACTACAGCGGCAGGCCTTGGCCGAGCATGGCTATGGCGCTCATCAGGACCAGCATGCCGGCAGCGTAGGGCAGCACCGCGCCCAGGAGTTCGGCATCCCTGCCGCGCACGTGGACGGCAGCCAGACCAATCGCGAGCGTCTGCGGAGAGATCATCTTACCGGCGGCAACACCAAGCGCGTTCAGCGCGACCATCCAGTAGTCGCTCACGCCCAGCGCCGTAGCGGCCTGGCTCTGGATGGGGCCAAACAGCATGCCCGAGGACGTGCCCGAACCGGTCACGAAAGCACCGACCGCACCAATCCACGGAGCCAGAATCGGGTACAGACCGCCAGCGACCGCAATGCAAAATGCGCTGATCGACGAAATCATGCCGGCATAGCCCATCACCTTGGCGCAGCCCAGCACCGAAAGCATGGTGATAACCGTCGGCATCATCTGCTTCACAGTCGCGGCCAGCACCTCGCCCATCATGCGCGGCGAAGCGCCCTGAATGGCACCGCCGACAAACGCCGCCAGGAAAATCCAGACGCCTGGCGTGTTGATCCACGAAAACGTAAGCATACCGGGATTCTCACCGCAATACACCTGCACATGGCTCGCAAACGGCGCGAGCGCAGCATGTACAGCGGGCACCAGGTTGGACGTACCCAGCAGCAGTACAAAAATCAGAATGAAGCACGACCAGGCCGAAAGCGCCGATTTAACGGTGAGCTGTTCGCCGGCCTCGATATTCATATGGAAGCGTGCGTCCAGATGCCCCGACTTCTCGGCACGCATGGCAAGCGCAGCTGTCAGCGCGAGCGAAACGATGGATCCTACGACCACGGCCAGCTCGGGGCCCACAAACATGGCAACGACCAGAGCAGCACCTACAAAGGACACGCCGGAGAGCAACGCCACGCCGGCAACACCGTGCAGACGCTCGCCCACACTCGCGGCATTGCCCTGGTCATCGGCAACACGGCCCGCAACCAGCACAATAAATAGCGGCATCACCACAAAGAACGGTGCGAGCTGCACCAGCTGAACGGTCGCTAGGTGAAGGGAATCCAAACCCACCAGGTCGGCAACGGACACCGTGGGGATGCCGATGGAGCCGTAGGGCGTGGGCACGCCGTTGGCCAGCAGGCAGATGAGCACGGCAGGCACGGCCTCAAAGCCCAGGCCCGCGAGCATGCCGGCGGGAATGGCGACAGCGGTACCGAAGCCGGCCATGCCCTCCATAAAGCCACCGAAGCACCAAGCCACGAGCAGCGCCAGCAGACGGCGGTCGCTGCTGATGGAGGTGATCATGCTGCCGATCACGTCCATGGCGCCCGTACGAACGCACAGGTTATACGTGAACACCGCGGCGATGATCACCAGGACGATGGGCCACAGAGCCATCAAAAAACCTTCGAGCGAGGCGGTCGCGATCTGCGCTGCCGGCAGGTGCCACCATGCGAAGGCAAGCAAGCACGAAAGGACAAACGATCCGATAGCGGCCTTCCAAGCTGGCCATTTAAAGCACAGCAGCATCACGACCAGCCAAATAATCGGCACAAGAGCCAGTAAGAATGCGGCGACGTCCATAGGTAGAAGCTCCTTGGTACCGCATGGGCGGCATCGGGGGTGTCACAAAACTTCAACAGGATACCGCACGTTTACCGACAAATTACAGCCGCCCGCCGAAATTATTGAACAATCCGTTCAAAAACACGAACGAACACCGTCGCGTCTATACTAAAGCGCAGCAATAGAAAGGACTCCGCTTTGAGCATCACGCCCCTCGATAGCATTCGCCGCGCCATCGCCCGCCGCAACGGCGTCTCCAACCCCGCTGCATCGAGAGACGGCGCCGCGAAGGCCCAGGGCGGCCGCATCGAGAACGGCCTCTTCCCTGCCTCGCACACTGCCGAGGAACTCGCACGCATCCAAGAGCTGAGTCAGCGCAACGCCGGCGGGCCCGATAGCAGCCAAGCCACACGTCGCCGGCGCGAACGCGATCGCAAGCCCGGCCCCGTCCGCCGCATGGTCAACGCTTGGTGGAACCGTCTGCTCGGCGCCGTCTACGGCGGCGGCTTCTCCATGCAGGAAGCGGAATACGAGGAGCACGCCACCAGTCGCGACTATCTTTGGAACACCCTGGGCACCGCCGTATGGGGCATGGCGTTTCCGCTGCTCACCATTGTGTCGACGCAGCTCGTGGGCGCCGAGGAGGCCGGCAAGTTCTCCATCGCCTTTGTTACCGGCACGCTCATCATGATCGCGTGCAACTACGGCGTGCGCAACTTTCAGGTCTCGGACATCGACGAAAAAACCTCCTTCGCCTCCTACCAGCTCAACCGTTGGCTTTGCGGAGCGCTCGCACTAGGCTGCGGCCTCACGTACTGCAGCGCACGCGGCTACGATGCGCAGATGGCCACGATCGGCCTGGGCGTCTACCTCTATAAGGTGATCGACGGCATCGCCGACGTGTACGAGGGCCGCCTGCAGCAGGCCGACAAGCTCTATTTGGCCGGCATGAGCCAAACGCTGCGTTCCGCCGGCGTCATCGCGGTCTTTAGCGTGGCACTGTTCCTCACGCGCAGCATGCCCATCGCCGCCATGGCCATGGGCATCGCCGCGATTGCCTCGCTCGTGCTGGTCACCGCCCCGCTCGCCCTGCTCGAGACCGAAAAATCACGCCGCATGAGCCTGCGCGAGGCTGGCCACCTGTTTATCCAGTGCGCCCCGCTCTTTGGCGCACTGTTCCTGTTTAACCTTATCGAGAGCATGCCCAAGTTCGTGATGGAAGGCGCGCTGGCCTACAAGTATCAGCTGTACTTTAATGCCCTGTTCTTTCCGGCGCAGGGAATTTTGTTGAGCATTGGATTTATCTATAAACCGCAGCTCCTGCGTCTGTCGAGCATTTGGGCGAATCCGCGCAAGCGTCGCCGCTTTGACCTGATTATTGTTGCCGTTATGGCGCTGATCGTGGTCATCACCGGCGTGTGCGCCGCATTTATGGCAGGTCCCGGTATTCCCCTCATGAGCTTTATGTACGGTCTCAGCTTTGAACGCTACCGTACGCTGGCGCTGCTGATGGTCGTCGCCGGCGGCGTCACCGCGGCCATCGACTTTATCTACGCCATCATCACGGTGCTGCGCCACGCTGGAGATGTCACCAAGATCTACCTGATCTGCTTTGCCGTGAGCGTGGTGCTCCCGGTGATTCTGATCAATCTGCTCGGCCTGATGGGCGCCGTCGTGAGCTACCTAGCCATCATGGCCCTACTGCTGGTACTGTTGATTATCGAGTACGCCCACATCCGCCAACGCATAGAGAGGGACCGGAATCCGTACGGCGCCTAATTGCGGCGATGGGAGAAGCTAATTTGCGGTGGAATCACCCCGGCTGGAGTCTCGTTGCGGACACGCAAAACTAAGTGAGTAGACTTTTACCGAATCCCGGACCACACCGACAAAGCACAAGTCCGTGACCAGCGGTTTTATTGAGGCAAATATGTTGGGTGCTCGGCATTTCCAAAAAAGTCTACTCACTTAGCCAGCGGGCAGCCAAATGATTATTTAATCCCCGTCCCTGAAAAATCAATTTGCGGGCAGAAGGGCAAAAGTAGTCAAAAAAGGCCCCGTCCAAAATTAGCTACCCCTTGCACCGATTATTCGCCCGGGTTGATATTCGCGTAGAACTCCGCCCCATCATCGAGCCGCAGGATGCCCACGCGACCGAACTCGGAGCCGGTGGCGGCGGCGCAATCGATATCGATGCGATCGGGCACGCCGGCAGTGTCCTCGCCGCCCAAGCGCACGATCTGCCCTCGTCCCGATTCCTCATCGAGCCCCGCAAGACCACCGACCTCGCAATAACGCCCGAGCGACACCGTTGGCGTGTGGCCACTCACCACGACCGAACCCTTGCCCTCGGCAGAAAGCAGCCCCGTCGGGGCATCCCAATAGCCATGGCGAATCCAGAGCAAGTCATCGGACGACTGTACGGCGAGCATTTGCTGCAGCAGCTCGCGATCGGCATCGACCGCTCCCCTGCCGTCGCCGCAATCGACACCCTGCTCAAGCAAAAACGCACGCGCCGCCTCGGTCTGAATGCCGGCGTGCACCAGCAGGTACGGCCGCTCGGCAGTCTCGACCACCGCGTAGAGCGGCAGCGCGGCCATCCATCGCACGAGCTCCTCGTATGCCTCAAATTCCACGTCGTTGAGCTGCTCGCGCGTCGTCCAGCCACCGTTGATATCCCAGGTCTCGGCATCGAGCGGATCCTGGCCAATGATGGCATCGAGCATGATCTGCTCGTGATTGCCCTTGAGCACGCGGGCGTTGGGCAGCGAGCGCACGAGCTTAATAACACCGACCGGATCGGGCCCGCGATCGATCATGTCGCCCAGCACGTACAGTGTGTCGTCGGACGTCAACGAGATCTTAGACAGGGCCTCGTCAAGCGCACGCACGTGCCCGTGAGCGTCAGATGTCACATAGATCGCCATGGTACGCCTCTCCTTGCATTGCGGCCGAAGCCCGGTGCCGCAACTAAAACTTCAAGTTGAACTTAAACGTTACCCATTGTACTCCGTTGCAATAAAGCTGGAAAGGGTTTCCGAGCAGAGGCAAAGACGGCAGCCGTCTATGACGATATCGCGCACGCCCGCAATCCAACCCCATAAACCCACCATCTTTGGGTACAAATAACCGCAGGCAACTGACCGTGCCACGCCAACCACCCAGGAGCGGACACCATCTATGAACCAGATCCTTCTCTTTATCGGCCTCGTCATCATTTTGTGCCTGACCATCAAACCCGTCGGCAAAAAACTCCCCTTCCCCACCCTGCTCATCTTTATCGCGCTCGGCATGCTGTTGGGCGTCAACGGCCCGGCGCATATCGACTTTAGCGACTACGCGCTCACCGAAACCGTCTGCAGCACGGCGCTGCTGTTCATCATGTTCTACGGCGGCTTTAACACCAACATCGACCGCGCCAAGCCCGTCGCCGTGCCCGCGGTGCTGCTGAGCACGCTCGGCGTCGTCATCACCGCAGGCATCACCGGCGGGTTCGCCCACTTCGTGCTGGGCTTCGACTGGATCGGCGGCCTGCTGCTGGGATCGGTCGTGGCATCCACCGACGCGGCGAGCGTCTTTAGCGTACTGCGTGAGCACAGCCTGTCGCTGAGAGGTGGCACCGACTCGCTGCTCGAGGTCGAATCGGGCTCCAACGACCCCGTCGCCTACATGCTCACCGCTGTGCTCGCTACACTCGCGGCCGGCGGCGACATCAACATTCCCGCACTGCTGGCCAAGCAGATTATCCTGGGCGTGGGCCTGGGCCTTGCCATCGGCTGGGCGGCGGGCCGCCTGATTGAACGCGCGCACGCAACGGCCAAGGACGCGCAGACCATCTTCTTGTTCGCCGTGGCCATCGTCGCCTACGCGCTGCCGAGCCACCTGGGCGGCAACGGCTTTTTGGCCGTGTACCTGGCAGGCATTGTACTGGGCGCCAGCGACATCACCGGCAAGGTCGAGATGGCGCACTTCTTTGACACCCTCACCGAGATGGCCGAGATGACAATCTTCTTCTTGCTCGGCCTGCTCGTGACGCCCGCCCGCCTGCCGCAAATGCTGCTGCCGGGCCTGGCGCTCATGGCGTTTATGCTCTTCGTGAGCCGTCCCATCGCCGTCGGCGTGCTCCTGGCGCCCTTTAAGACGAACCCCCGCCAGGTCGCGCTCGTAAGCTGGGCGGGCCTGCGCGGAGCAGCCTCGGTCGTCTTTAGTCTCCTTGCCGTGGTGGCCGGCGTTCCCGGCGGACACGACCTGTTTGACCTGGTATTTGTGATTGCCGTGTCGAGCATTGTGGTGCAGGGCTCGCTGCTGCCAGTAGTGGCGAAGAAGCTCGATATGATCGATACGACCGGCGACGTGCGCCGCACCTTTAACGACTACCGCGACGAGGACGGCATGTCGTTTGTAAAGCTCAAGGTGGGCGCTGGACATCCGTTTGCCGGACGCTCGCTCGCCGACATTGGCAGCGCAACGGACATGCTGGTGGTCTTGGTGCTGCGTGACGGGGCGCACCCGGTACTGCCCAACGGCGATACCGTGATCCAGGAAGGCGATCTGCTGGTGATGGCCGCCCCAACGTTCGAAGAGCGTGCCGAGGTTACGCTGCGCGAGGTCACCGTGACGCCCTACGGTCGCCTGGCCGGCCAGCGCCTGCGCGATGTGCCGCAAGGCAAGCATCCGTTTATTGTGGTGATGCTCAAGCGCGAAGGCCAAACGATCATCCCCGACGGCAACACCCTCATATACGCCGGCGACGAAGCCGTCATCGCCACGCTGGCGTCGTAGTGACCAGGAGGTGGCTAATTTGCGACGAAGAGATCAAGCGCCTAGAGAACCTTATGTCTTCGCTCGCTGATTTGGATTTGCCTGAGGAGTAAAGCGCCCCTCCCCCATGTAACCATCCTGTAAATCATAGCGGCGTAGTCGAGTTTTACCGTGATGCGGTCGCGCCTATCGCTCCACTGTGCTAAAGTATCCCGAACGTTCAAACGACTACGAGGGGAACCAGAAGATGGCACGTGTGCACAACTTCTCAGCTGGCCCGGCCGCACTGCCTACAAGCGTGCTCGCCGAGATCGCCGACGAGATGATGGACTACCGCGGTTGCGGCATGTCCGTGCTCGAGATGAGCCATCGATCTAGCATGTACCAGCAGATCATCGACGACGCCGAGGCAACCCTGCGTCACCTGCTGCACATCCCCGACAACTACCGCGTCCTGTTTTTGCAGGGCGGCGCCACGCTGCAGTTTGCGGGCATCCCCATGAACCTCATGCGCCGCGGCCGCGCCGGCTACATCGTGACCGGCAACTTTGCCAACAAGGCATACAAAGAAGCCGCCAAGTACGGCGAGGCCGTGCTGCTCGCGAGCTCCGAGGACACCAACTTCGACCGCATTCCCAACATGGCCGACATCAACGCGCGCATTGCCGACGAGGCCGCGGGCGACGGGCTCGACTACGTCTACATCTGCCAGAACAACACCATCTTTGGCACCATGTACCACGAGCTGCCCGCTTGCGGCGATGTGCCGCTGGTCGCCGATGTCTCGAGCTGTTTTCTGTCGCAGCCGCTCAACGTTGAGCGCTACGGGCTCATTTACGCCGGCGCGCAGAAAAACGCCGGTGCCGCGGGCGTGACCGTGGTCATCGTGCGCGACGATCTCATCGCAGATGGCCCCGCCTTTGCGCAGACGCCGCAGTACCTGGACCTTAAGACCCAGGCCGCCAAGGGCTCCATGCTCAACACGCCCAACACCTATGGCATCTACGTGTGCGGCAAGGTGTTCCGTTGGGTTGAACAGACCGGTGGACTTGCCGCCATGGCCGAGCGCAACTGGGCCAAGGCCAATCTGCTCTACGACCTGCTCGAGCACAGTAAACTATTCCACGGCACCGCGCAGACAGACAGTCGCTCCATCGCCAACGTCACGTTCCGTACCGGCGACGCCGAGCTCGACGCGGCCTTTGTCGCAGGCGCGGCCGAGCACCAGATTCAAAACGTCAAGGGCCATCGTCTGGTAGGCGGCATGCGCGCTAGCGTCTACAACGCCGTAACCATGGAAGATGTGCAGGCACTGGCCTCGTACATGAAGGACTTCGAAGCGCAGCATAGTTTGAGCCCGCGATCTAACTAGCCCGCAGCACGCGGGCCGACCAGCCATCTCAAACCACCCTGTTTAGATCAAAACCTGCTAAGGAGTTTTTCCATGCGTAAGATTAAGACCATCGACGATATCACCAAGGACGGCAAAGTCGAGTTTGGCGAGGGCTACGAATTTGTGAGCACCGCCGAAGAGGCCGACGCGATCCTGATGCGCTCGACCGACCTGCACGGCTACGAGCTGCCCGAGGGCATCCGCGCCATCGCCCGCTGCGGTGCCGGCGTCAACAACATCCCCGTCGAGGAGTACGCCAAGAAGGGCGTCGTCGTCTTTAACTCCCCCGGCGCCAACAGCAACGCCGTCAAGGAGCTCGTCCTAGGCATGCTGGTGCTCTCGAGCCGCGGCGTGGTGCAATCGATGAACTGGGTGCGCGACAACGCCGACGACCCCGAGATCCAGGTCGATGCCGAAAAGGCCAAGAAGGCCTTTGTGGGCCGCGAGCTCAAGGGCAAGCGCATCGGTGTCATCGGCCTGGGCAACGTGGGCTCCAAGGTCGCCAACGCCTGCGTCGATCTGGGCATGGACGTCTATGGCTACGATCCGTTCATTTCCGTTGAGCACGCGTGGGTGCTGAGCCGCGAGGTGCAGCGCGTGGGCACGCTCGAGGATCTCTGCCGCGGCTGCGACTACCTCACCGTGCACGTGCCCAGCAAGGCCGACACCATCGGCATGATCAGCACCGAGCAGATTAACCTGCTGGCACCGGACGCCGTGCTCATCAACTACGCACGCGAGACCATCATTGACGAGGACGCCGTCGACGCCGCCCTGCGTGCAGGCAAGCTCAGCTGGTTTAGCTGCGACTTTGCCACTCCCAAGACCGTCAAGATGCCCAATACGTTTATCACCACGCACTCGGGCGCCGGCACCGGCGAGGCCGAGGCCAACTGCGCAGACATGGCCATCAGCGAGCTCAAGGATTACCTGGAGAACGGCAACATCGCACATAGCGTCAACTACCCCGCCTGCAGCATGGGCAAGGCGCGCGCCGCAAGCCGCATCGCCTGCCTGCACGCCAACGTGCCCAACATGATCGGCCAGATCACGGCCATTCTCGCCAAGGACAACGCCAACGTGCAGCGTATGACCAACGAGTCCGCTGGCGAGAACGCCTACACCATGTTCGACACCGACGAGCACCTGGACAGCAGCACCATCGAGGCGCTCAAGCAGATTCCGTCGATGTATCGCGTGCGCGTAATCAAATAGCGCCGTCTGATCTGACGGGCAGTTCCCCATGTGGCCTGCCCGTCACTGACATTGAATGCCCGCGGGGGCGCCTTTCGCACGAGAGGCGCCCCCGTTTTTGTGAGCACTCCATTAAATGCACCGAGCCGCTTCTTGGCATACAATCTGTATGTTTACCTAACTATCTGTGAGGTGCCTATGGTTGATACAGATTTTGCTTGGCGGCTTACGCAAGGACTCGTGCGGATCGACAGCTCAGACCCGGGTGCGTATGAGGACGAGATTGAGCGCTATATCAAAGCGTTGGCTGAGGAACGGTTGGCGCAGCTGAGTCATCCGGTGCTCCATGCCGTGCAGGTTGAGGAACTCGAGGTGCTGCCCGGGCGCCGCAACCTTATGGTCACCGTGCCGGGACTGAGCGACGAGCCACGGCTCGTCTATATCTGCCATATGGATACCGTTACGCTGGGCGATGGCTGGGACGCGGACATTCCGCCGCTCGGAGCGATCGTGCGCAACGATAAACTCTATGGCCGCGGCACCTGCGATATGAAGGGTGGCCTAGCCTGCGCCATTGCCGCACTGGTCCATACGCTCGAGCGCGTGGCGGCAGAAGACGAGCTGCCCCGCCGTGGCTTTTCGCTCATCTGCTCGGTCGACGAGGAAGATTTTATGCGCGGCTCAGAGGCCGCGATCGATGCCGGCTGGGTCGGCTCGCGTGAATGGGTGCTGGACACCGAACCCACCGACGGACAGATCCAGGTGGCGCACAAGGGGCGCACGTGGTTCGAGATTGAAATGGCTGGCGTGACGGCGCATGCGAGCCAGCCGTGGAAGGGCGCGGATGCCGTCGCCGCCATGGCCGAGGTCGTGTGTTCGCTCCGTCGCGCGTTTGTGGCGCTGCCCGTGCACGATGAGCTGGGATCTTCGACCATCACGTTTGGACAGATCGAAGGTGGCTACCGTCCCTATGTCGTACCCGACCGCGCCAAAGTCTGGGTCGACATGCGCCTGACCCCGCCGACCGATACGGCCGCCGCGACGCGCATGGTAGAGCAGGCCATCGCCGTCGCCGAAGCCGCCGTTCCCGGTTGCCATGGCAGCTACACCGTGACGGGCGACCGCCCCGCCATCGAGCGCGACCCAAACTCCCCCCTTCTAGCAGCGCTCAAGCGTGCCGCCGATGACGTGACGGACGCGGACACGACCGTCGGCTTCTTTACCGGCTACACCGACACCGCCGTCATTGCCGACAAGACAGGTAATCGCAATTGCATGAGCTACGGTCCCGGGTCGCTCGCGCTCGCGCACAAGCCCAACGAATATGTGCCCCACGCCGATATCGTTCGTTGTCAGCAGGTGCTAATCGCGCTCGCCGATAACGTGCTCTGGGACGCGAGCGGCCAAGTTGGGGCATAATAAGCCGCGAACAAACCGACTCGTGCGTTAGGACCGCCCATGAAAGCACTTCCGTTTCCCTGCATCCGCCCGGCTCAGGACCGCGTGCTCGAGGCGCTGCCTGCAATGGGCAGCATTCTGAGTGACAATGAAGCCCTGCGCGACGCGATTGCCGATGGGCTCATGCTCAAGGATCCGGGCGCGGCATACTACGTGTACGAATGCTCAGGGGAGCCGGGACGCGTAACAGGTGTCGTGGCGATCTGCCCGGTTAACGTGCTGACGGGTAGCGACGAGGCCGCCGCCGAGAGCGTCGACGCACTCGCCGCCGCGCGCGCGATCGCCGAGCTCAAGGTGCAGACGCGCCCCGTGTCGCTCGCCTACGAGGCCTCGCCCGTCATGGATATCATCCTGGGCGCCGCCAAAGAGGGCGCGTCGCTCTACGCCGTCACCGACCCCGCGGGCATTACGCACCGCGCGTGGGAGGTCAAGCGCGAGGACGCCGTCGGGGCCATCCGCGCTATGCTCGACCAAGCACCGGAGCCAGCACTGGTCGACGACCCTACCTACGCTGCCGCGCTGGTCGGGGCATCACAGCTCCTGACCGACGATGCCCGTGCCGCCGGCACCTACACGGGCAAAGAGCCGTTCAACTTTGCCGTAGCTGTACTCTTCCCCGCCGCGCAGGTCAGCGGCGGCGTGCCGCAGGTTCCGACGGGTCTGCTCACGCACCAGGTCGCGCGGTTCTAGCAAGACCAGACCGTCCAGCACAAAAATCGGCAGCCCAACAAACAGGGGGCGGAGATGCAGCAGGTACATGCATCTCCGCCCCTTTTGCGTCGAGAAGTTATGCCAGCGACCCGTGCCGCCACGCTCGCGTTATCCCCGTTGCGGGCCTGCTGCCGCCACAAGTGGTTCAAGCCCCAGCTCGCGC
The DNA here is from genome assembly GCA_030839365.1 of Collinsella sp. Taxonomy (GTDB): domain Bacteria; phylum Actinomycetota; class Coriobacteriia; order Coriobacteriales; family Coriobacteriaceae; genus Collinsella. The sequence goes on along the minus strand of JAUUMM010000023.1, from coordinate 7,661 downwards.
GCGTAATCCTCCTGCGTAAAGACTTCGACCAACTCAAACGTGTCGGATTCGTCGTCAAACGCAAAGTGCAGCACCGAGCAGTTGCCCGGCACGCGATCGCGCTCGTCGGCCGCCGCACCCTTCACGTGATCCATAAACTCCTTGATAGCCGAGCCATGGCTTACCGCGAGCACACACGTATGGTCCGGACGTTGCATGAGTTCGGTCAGCGTCGCCGCCATGCGCTCGCGCACCTGCATCTGGCCCTCGCCGCCAAACTGACGATAGAAATCTCGCCACGGGCGCTCGGGCATAAGCATCACGCGCTCGGCCTCAAAGTCGCCAAAGAACCACTCACGCAGACCGTCCAGGCGCTCGTACGCCAAGCCCGGCCACAGGTTGGCGATAGTCTGCTCGGTGCGATGAAGTGTGGAGGTGTAGGCATGATCGGGTTCAATGCCACGCGCACGTAAGAACATGCCGGCACGCGCCGCCTGGTCGCATCCCAGCTGCGTGAGCGGCGAGTCACTCCAACCCTGAATAATGCGCTTAAGGTTGAATATTGTCTGCCCATGACGAACCAGATACAGGTCTTTATTCATAGGGGTCCTTTCGTTCGTTACCAATCAAGGAGCGAAAACGCACCGTCGCAATAGCCAAAATGAAGCACGGCACCGTTGTCGGGTAGCTCCCCCTCGCCAGTCACATACTCAAGAAACTCCTGGCAGGCTGAGCCGTGGGAAATCGCCAGCACGCAGTCGTGCTGCGGCCTGGCCATGATGCGGGACAGCGCCGCGACCATGCGCGACTGAAGCTCACTTTCCGACTCGCCACCAAAGGCCACCGGATAATCGCCCCAGGGCTGCGGCGGCATCTCGCGATTTGATGTGCCCTCCAGCGAGCCAAAATGCCACTCACGCAGGTCATCGACCAGCTCTATGGAACGGCCCTCGCCAACGATAAGCTCGGCCGTATGCCGCGCCCGGCCCAACGGCGAGGAATACACACGGTCAAAGGCCACGCCACGCGCCGCAAACGCCGTGCGCGCCGTCAGCGCCTGCTCGCGCCCGCGCGCCGTAAGCGGCGAATCGTGCCAGCCCTGCAAAATGCTCTGCACATTGAGCTCAGTCTGCCCATGCCGCACCAAATACAGATCTGCCACACGTCCTCCCCTCGCACCACCACAAAGGGGACAGGCACCTTTGTGGTGGTTTACCGTCCGATCACGCCGCGATGACGCTCAACTACACCAGCACGTCGGCGAGCGAACGCTTGGGTACGTGGTGCACCTGCGCCTCGTCGCGCCAATAATTGATGGAGCCGTCGGGGTTGGAATCGATCGCATCGATCACCTGCGTCTCGGCCGGAACGCCAAGCGCCATGATCAGCTTGAGCTCATACCTGTCGTTATCGAGCCCCATGGCATCGATCGCGTGGGGCGTAAAGGCCTTGAACATGCAGGCTGCCACCTCGGGCGTGGCGCTGCGGGCGGCGAGCATCATCGTCTGCGCGGCAATGCCCGTGTCGACCTCGGTAATGGGAGCGGCGGGCTTGCCCGGAACGGCGCGCTCGGCAAGAATCGCGATGTAGCCGGTCGGGCGCTCACCCTCGGCAGGACCCGGCCAGTCCTTAAGCGCGCCGGCCCATGCAAGCTCGTCAAACACGTGAGCGCAGTCCTCTGCACCGCTTACCACATGAAAACGCAGACGCTGAGCATTGGCGCCGCAGGGAGCCAGGTGCGCCAGTTCCGCCAGCTCGAGCAAAAACTCGCGCGGCACGCGCATGGACTCGTCAAAACGGCGGCACGTACGGGCACGACGGACCAGCGCATCAAACGCTTCCAAGCCGAGCTTTTCGCAACCCTGCTTTGCCATCGATTCGACACTCGACGGTGCCTCGGGAACTGCTTCGTTCATAGGGACCCCCAATACAAGCCAATTGTCCTTAGGAAAATCTAACCTAAAACGTAGGCAATAACGAACAGGGCTGCAATGTTCTACACCTGTTGAATAGAAAATCGCGACGTGGGGAACAACGGGAACAATTCGGGACCTTTGGGTTACGTTTCGCCCTCCCCGACCCATACGCCAGCGCCTTTAGGCGATACTGGTTGTAACGATCAAGGCTTACGCCGCACGGAAAGGAGACATTATGGGCATCTTTAAGAACGATGACCAAAAATCGAGCCAGTTTGGATTTGACGAGAAAAGCATGGCGGGCAAAGCCGTCAAGGCCGTACGCTGGATCTACGCCATCACGGGCGTCTTAGCGCTCATTGCTGGTATCGCGCTGCTTTTTGCACCCGCCAAGTCCCTCGTCTTTTTGACGACCGTCCTGGGCTTCTACTTTGTGATTACGGCAGCCATCAGGCTGTTCACTGCCATTTTTGAGCCGCTGCTGCCCACCGGCTGGCGCGTGACGAGCATCATCTCCAACCTACTCATTATCTTGGGCGGCGTCATAATCCTGCGCAACCAGGCCTTCTCAACCGCGACGCTCACCACGATGGTGGTTATCGTGGCCGGCTTTGGCTGGATTGTCGAAGGTGTCATGTCCATTCTGGAGTCCGAGCTTTCGTCCAACCGCGCCCTCGCCATCCTGAGCGGCGCACTCTCAATCATCGCTGGCATGTTCGTGTTTATCTATCCGCTGTGGTCGGCCAAGATGCTCGTCATCTTTAGCGGCGCCGCGCTGCTGGTGTTTGGCGTAACGCTGATTGTTCGTGCTATTCAATTTGGCAAACTGGTGCACTAGATGCCGCGAACGCTCTTTATTGATGCAGACGCCTGCCCGGTCACGCGCGAGTCGATTGACTGCGCGCGGCGAGCGGGCGTCGCCGTTATTATCGCCGGCAACAGCACACAAAACCTGGAACGGCACATTCGTCGCGACGACCCGCGCGATGCCGAGCACGCGCGACGCGGCTTTTGGGTCACGACGCTCGATGTGAGCGTGGGCGCCGACAGCGCCGACTTTGCCATTGTCGAACGCCTGCAGGCGGGCGACGTGGTCGTGACGCAGGACATTGGCTTGGCGAGCATGGTGCTCGGGCGCGATGCCGCCGCCATCGGTGTGCGCGGGCGCGTCTACGACAAAGCGACCATCGACATGCAGTTGTTTATTCGCCACGAGGAAAAGAAGGTGCGACGCGCCGGGGGACGCACTCGCGGACCGGCGGCATTTACCAGCGAAGACCGGGCTCGCTTTAAGCGCAACCTCACCGAGCTGCTGCACCAACCAAGGTAGATTTTTGGGACACGCCTAAAAATCTACCTTTTTGTTTTGGCAGCGGGGAATGCCCTGGTCACAGGGGTAGATCGTAAGACATGTCCCAATAATCTACTTAAAGGCCAACGGCGGAGAGGATGAGGCCCCAGCCAGCGCCGATGACGTACATCATGATCAGGAACACGGCATTTTCGCGGGCGCTGCGGTTGGTGCGGAACAGCACCAGATAACCCACGCCGGCGGAAATGAGCGTGCCGGCGAGCATCGGCGCCAGTTGCAGCGCGCCTTCCAGATATAGTTGCGTAATGACCACACTCGCCGAGCAATTGGGAATCAGCCCGACAAGCGCCGAACCCAAGACGGCGAGCGTCTCGTTGCCACACAGGAACTGCTCGATCGCGGACTCGCCGAAGGTCTCGAGCACGGCGACCAGGACCAGCGTCACCAGGAAAATAAAAACCGAAACCTGCACGGTGTGCGAGATCGCGCTGCGGATGATCGACACGATGGGCGCGCCCTCGTGGGAGTGGCTGTGGTCGTGGTGGCGCTCGTGCTCGTCCGCGTGACCATGATCGTGGCTGTGGTCGTGCCCGTGCTCGTCCTCATCCTCGTCACAGCCGCAATGATCGCGTTCGCACAGCTCGTGGATGTGATCAGCACTTACTCCCGCCTCGGCCACTTCATCAATGATGTCGCCCCCGGTATGGTCGTCGTGCGCGCAGTTCACATGAGCCGGATTGGCAGCGGTCCCCAGCACGGTACGGCGAATCGCCGCATGCGCGCGGGCATTACGACGAAGGCCGCGGATAGCCGCATCCACGATAAAGCCCGTGACCAGCGCGATCAGCGCCTTCGAGGCGAGCAACATCGCCATGGTCTGCACGGGTACCTGCTCGGCGAGCAACAGCGGCAGCATCTCGTCGGAGGTCGAGAGAAACACCGCCACCAAGGTGCCCAGCGTCACGACGCGACCGGCGTACAGTGTGGCCGCCATTGCCGAAAAGCCGCACTGCGGCACCATGCCCAGCAACGAGCCAACCACGGGACCCGCGGCGCCGGCGCGCTTGATGGCCCCGTTAACGCGGTCGCCCGCGACGTGCTCCAAGGTCTCGAGGGCCAGATACGTCACCAACAAAAACGGCACCAGCGAGAGCGTGTCCTTGCCGGCGTCGAGCAGAATATCAATCAGCAAATCCATGACGGATGGAACCTTTCGTGTCTTTCGGCAGCATTGTAAAAGTCCTAGCGGTCAACTAGGGTATTGTAGTTGTCCTAGGCGCGATGCCAATAGTTGCCCATGGTAAACTATCATCTCGCCATAACTCAATGCCACCGAGCCGCGCGACGCGGCCCGTCCAAGGAGCAGTCTATGAACGTTTCACAAGCACTCGAATACGAGCGTCAGCCGTTTATCCCCATGTTTATCTATGGCGATCACGGCGCCATGGAGTCCGAGCGCCAGAAGGGCGAAGAGGCCCTCAAGGTGCTCGAGACCGAGTACTTTACCGCCGAGGGCGACCCCGGCTTCGACTTTGCCACCGTGCGCGACCTGGCCGACCGCAACCGCGACCTGTGCGACCAGATTGGCGAGGCACGCCTGCGCAACGTGACGCCCGCGACGCTTTCGCGCGGCCTGTCCGATGCCGACACCTGCGCCGCCATCGGCAAGATGCAAAAGCGCACTGCCGCGTCCGTCATGCGCGAGATCCGCGGCGACCGCGACGCGCTCGGCGTCGCCTACGCTCGCAAGCCCATCCAAGGCACGGTGCTGGGCATCGACATCGAAACCACCGGTCGCGCGCCCGAGCGCGGCTACATCATCAACGTGGGCTGGGAAATCATGGAGCTCACCAGCGACGCCGTGCCGCATGACGCCGAAGCACACTACTGCGGCCTGCCCGACATCTATCGCGGCGAGGACGTGCCGCTGTCGAATATCCACCACATCACTTGGGACGACATCGACGGCAAAACGCCCTTCCGTGAGAACAAGGGACTGCAGAAGCAGCTGCTCAAGCTTATGAAGAAGTACCCGTACATGGCGCATAACGCCGCGTTCGAGGACAGCTGGTTCAAGATTCACCTGGACGGTTACGCCGAGGCGCGTCGTGCCGGCAAGATTATCGTCATCGACTCGCGCCAGATCTGCCGCAGCCTGGATGCCGACGTCCGCTCGCTCCCCCGCGAATCCGCCCCCGCCGCGCTCGAGAACTGGGCGCGCCGCCGTGGAACCCTCGCCGCCGACGCCAACGAGCAGCATCTGGGCCTGGACGACACCGACCTCATGCTCCGCACCGTCCAAGCCGAGTTCAACCTCAAGAACCTATTTGCCAAGTAGAAACGTCTACGACAAACACGGCGTAGATCACGAGCGGCCTCGCAGCGGGAACCCCCCGCAGCGAGGCCGCCCTACGTTCCACAAATAAATCTGCCATCACAAATTCTGAACCCTCATTTTGAACGATTTCGGCCAATTCCCGACACGTAATTCGTTATCGGATGGTGATGCATCACTATCAAATGTGCGGCAGTTGAGTAGTTATATGCTATAGCTAAGCTGCGAAAACTTTTATTTAGGGCATACCAACTCATAATTGCGTCAAGTTTTTGGACAGCATTTGGTTAGACCTCTAAAACGACTTTTTCACTCAGCGCCATCAACACGGCATTAGCTGACACGATATATACCATGAGTATCGTATTGTCACATACCACTGCAAAAGCGGTCTACCAGGCCGCGCATTCGGTGTCTGCGAAAGGCATCGAGTCCTGTAACCCTGCCGCGATTTACGGATCATGTCCCACCGGAACGCTCCTTGACGCAGCCGCAGAATGGCTCACCAAACATGATGTTTCCCTCGACGCAAATGATTCCCTCGAGGTGATGGTGTTTGATCGCAGGAATGCGCGCTATGCAATGAACTGTCAATGCCACGTTTCTTCAAAACGATTCTCGAACTCACGCTTTATAGAGCTCAAAGATGGCATCTTCATTGTTGGCGTTGAGCTTTGCGCACTTCAGGCCGCCACCTATCTTTCTTTTCGCGAACTAGTGGAGTACTACTTTGAACTGTGCGGCGCTTATTCCCTTGGAACCGACTCTTCCACCTCCTATACCGAGCGTTTCGCGCTCACCTCGACCGAGAGGCTAAAACAGTTCTTTAATTCCATTACCAGATGCGACGGTCTGGCTCTTGCCCGAAAGGCGATCCAATGTGTGCGCGACGGATGCCGGTCTCCTATGGAAACGGCCTTTGTCATGATGCTAACGCTGCCTAAAAGCGAAGGAGGACTTGGTATTAAGGGAATTGAGACCGATTACGAGGTGCAGGTCACCGCTGCCGCAAAGAATCTCACGAGACGCAAAAAGTTCTTTATGGATGCATATCTAAAGAAATCTCGCACAGACATTGAATACAACGGTTTTTATCATGACGCGGAAGAAGACCGCGCCATCGATGAGGAGCGCAAGAATGCGCTTGCGTCCATGGGATACGGAATCATCACCGTCAGCCGTTATTCCTTTATGCATGCCAGCTCTTTTGTTAGGGTCATGGAAGCAATCCAGCGGAAAGAGGGCGTACGCCCCTCGCGTCTGCCAAAAGACTTTCAAATCATGCAAGAGGACCTGAGACAGTTTGTGCTCAGAAGGTTTATAGAAGAGAAAAAGCGAATTCAGAAGCAGCTTCGCCAGGATTCCGAAGAGCGTCAACGAATCGACCTCGAAAAAGCAACACTCGAAGGCATCACGCTGGATGACCCGACAATTAATGAAGTTGCAGCAATCGATGACATGCAGACTGTCGAATCCGACAGCCCATCATTTGCCCAAACAAGCAGTCTCACGCCCGAGGGCAAGGTCTTCGGTGCCGGAAACTAGGCCGGCTAACAAGGTGGGTACCCTAACGATGTGCAAAATTGCGAGTATTCAGCAAGGTCGGGTGTCTATCACCCTCGAGTGGATCCAAATGTGAAGCGAAATCACTCTTGCGTGAGAGCGTTAGGCAACATTTGAGGAAGAACTCATCGGATTAACACCCTAAGATAACTCTTGAACTGCATTATATGACCTGCAATAAATTAGCGGACCCCCTATAGTTGCAGAATACTCCATTTTTTGCACGGCACGAGGGTACCCACCTTGGCATCGACTATCAAAAAACGCTCAGTCCGGGATCTCGTCACCTATTCCCCATCATTTTGTACAACGAATTACCTGAACGTCATTGACATATGAACATGCACTCATATAATCGAAAGTAAATTATATGAGCGCATGTTCATATGAAAGGATATTGCAATGAGCATCCGCGTTGATGAAACGAAACTCGACATCGAGGCCACCGAACCCGCGATCCCGACCACCTGCTCGCCCGAGGACCTTCCCGACGAGGAGCTTCTCTACGACCTCGCCGACCTGTTCAAGGTCTTCAGCGACACCACGCGCATCAAGA
>JAUUMM010000022.1:0-35170 GCA_030839365.1 Collinsella sp. | reverse complement strand
CCGCCTCCGGGCGGGTGCCTTCCTCTGAGAAGTTCGCGAAGCCCACTTCTCAGAGGAAGGCACCCGCCCGGAGGCGGCCCCAGCGCGAGACCGTCCCGGATGCTATTCGTTGTCGCCGGCAGTTAGCTGCGTTGCGGAGAGCGCGCCGTCGGCAGCAGTTGCGGCTGCGGCGTCGGGCCAGACCCAGTCGGTGAAGGCCGGGTGATCGTAGCCCTCATCGCACGCGAACTCAAAGGCCTCGGTGCGGAATGCCTCCCACTCGTCAATCTGCTCGGCAAACTTATCGGCGTCAACCATGCGCAGCACGTCGGCGGCCAGTGCCCAACGGTCCATGTTGTTCAGGCGCAGCATGTCGAACGGCGTTGTCGTGGAGCCTTTCTCCTCGTAGCCGTGGACGCGGAAGGCGTCGTGGCCGGGTCGGTTCCAAATCAGACGGCGAATCGTGCCAGCATAGGCGTGGAATGCAAAGAGCACGGGCTTATCGCCGCAGCCAAACAGCTCAGTCCAGCGCTCATCGCTGATGGCTTGGTCGTTCTCGCAGACGTTCTGGATCTTGAGCAGATCGACCACGTTGACGAACCGCACCTTAATGCCCAGCTCGCGCAGCATGTCGGTTGCAGCCAGAGCCTCGAGCGTCGACACGTCGCCGCACGTGGCAACCACGACGTCAGCCTCGGCGAGCGAGTCGGCGGTCGATGCCCACTCCCAAGTCGCAACGCCCTCGGCGAGCTCGGCGCGGGCCTCGTCGACCGTCTGGAAAGTGGGGGCGGGCTGCTTGCCGCAGAAGATGGCGTTGACGCAGTCGGTGGACTGGTAAACACGCTCGGCCACAGCAAGCGCCATGTTGGCGTCAGCCGGATAGTAAGCATTCACGATATGCGTGTCGTTGGCCTTGTTGAGCAGCAGGTCGATAAAGCCGGGATCCTGGTGAGAGAAACCGTTGTGGTCCTGGCGCCAGACATGGCTCGACACCAAAATGTTGAGGCCGCTGATGGGGGCACGCCACGGAATCTCGCGCTTGGTGGCCTCGAGCCACTTGCAGTGCTGGTTGACCATGGAATCGACCACGTGGACAAAGCTCTCGTAGGAGCTCCACACGCCGGAGCGGCCGGTGAGCACGTAGGCCTCGAGGAAGCCCTCGCACTGGTGCTCGGACAGCTGCTCGACAACCTTACCGGAACCTGCCAGCAGCTCGTCGTTGGCCTCGTCCTCGTAGAAGCCGGCGTCCCACTGCTTCTTAGTCACCTTGTAGGCATCCTGCAGGCGGTTGGAAGCGGTCTCGTCGGGACCAAAGATGCGGAAGTCGTCCATGTTATTTGCCAGGACGTCGGCGGTGTACTCACCAAAGACGCGGGCGGCCTCGGTGGAGCCCCAGCCATGACCATTAGTTGCGACGGGGACCTCGTGGGCATGAATATCGGGCAGCTCGAGCTCGCGGCGCACCTTGCCGCCGTTCGCGTTGGGGTTGGCGCCGATGCGCAGCTCGCCGGTCGGCATAAAGGCCGTCACCTCGGGGCGCACCTGGCCCTCGGGCGTAAAGAGCTCCTCGGGCTTGTAGGAGCGCAGCCACTCGCGCAGCACGCGGAAGTGCTCGTGGGTGTCTTTGGCGCTCGCGAGCGGCACCTGATGGGCGCGCCAGGAGTCCTCGGTCTTCTTGCCGTCAATCTGCTTGGGGCAGGTCCAACCTTTGGGCGTACGGAACACGATCATGGGATAGGCCGGGCGGACCACGGTCTCGCCCGCGGCAGCTTGGGCCTGTGCGGCGGCCTTGATGTCGCAGATCTCGTCAAAGACCTGCTCGAACAGGGCGGCGAAACGCTCGTGAATGCTCGCATGGCTCTCGTCGTCAAAGCCGGCGACAAAGAAATGCGGTTTATAGCCCATGCCCTCAAAGAACTTGGTGAGCTCTTCGTCGGACACGCGGGCGAGGATGGTGGGGTTGGCGATCTTGTAGCCGTTGAGGTGCAGGATCGGCAGAACGATACCGTCGGTTGCCGGATTCACGAGCTTGTTGGACTGCCAAGAGGTCGCGAGCGGACCGGTCTCGGACTCGCCGTCGCCCACCACGGCCACGGCCAGCAGGCTCGGGTTGTCCATGACGGCGCCGTAGGCGTGGCTGAGCGTGTAGCCGAGCTCGCCGCCCTCGTGGATGGAACCGGGCGTCTCGGGCGCAAAGTGACTCGGGATGCCGCCGGGATAGGAGAACTGGCGGAAGAACTTCTGTAGGCCGGCCTCGTCATTGGTGATGTCGGGGCGAATCTCGCGGTAAGTACCGTCGAGCAGCGACTGAGCAGTACCGGCGGGGCCACCGTGACCAGGGCCCATCAAGAAGATAGCATTCTGGTTGTGATCGGCGATGAGGCGGTTGACATGACCGAACAGGAAGTTGATGCCGGGCGTGGTGCCCCAGTGACCGACCAGGCGGTGCTTAACGTCCGGGCGACCAAAGTCGCGCACCTCACCGGTTTTCTCGTCGACAAAGTCGGTGCGCATCAGCGGGTTGGAGCGAAGGTAGATCTGGCCGACGGACAGGTAGTTCGATGCGCGCCAATACAGATCGACACCCTCGAGCTCGGAAGCCGGCACCTCGTGTCTCAGCTTTTGCCATGGCGTTCCCAGAGTTTTAGCCATTGTTTATGTCCCTTCGCTGCATGGTCACCCTCCGATATGGCGACCTTTCGTTGGGACAAGTATATTTGCTAAAACGTTTTATCATGGTGAAAAAACGTTTTACCACCCTTATCAATCCCATCGATTAGCAAAACGCGACATTCACCTGCGGCGTTGATTGTCACAGTTGCTCCACATTCGGTCTCTGAAAATTGGTAAACGTGTTTAGTTGTGTTTAGTAAGCTCGAGCACACTGTCCTTAACGATAAGCTCCGGCTCCAGAACGACCTCTTCGGCACGCCTGCCGCCCCTACCGGCAAGACGCTTGGACATGCAGCCAAAAGCATGCTCCGCAAGGACACCAGGGTCCTGCTCAATCGCGGTCAGCGCCGGCTCAAAGAGAACGTCGGCCGCCGAGTTGTCATAGCTCACCACCGAGATATCGCCCGGGATGCTCTTCCCCATCTCGTGCAAGCGCTTGAGCAAACCGAGGGCAATGTTATCCGAGCTTGCGAACACGGCAGTGGCGTCAGTTGCGAGCACCGCCTCCGAGGCCTCGTATGCGCTCGGAATGTAGTACTCGCTCTCAAACTCCAAACGTGCGTCGATCGGCAGGCCAACCTCACGCAACGCGCGCTCATAGCCGGCAAGTCGCTTGCGACCCGTATTGGAACGGCGTGCGTTAACCAAGCAGGCGATGCGACGGTGGCCTTGCTCGATCAGATAGCGGGTGGCCATGTAGCCACCCATCTCGTGGTCGAACATCACCTTGTCGCACTCGAGCCCCTCAATGGCACGGTCGACCATTACGGCCGGGATGGGTAGGTGGCTGACTTCCTCGCGCAGGGCGCGGTCGTCGGAGAACTCGTCACCCACCACCAGAAAGACGCCATCAACGCCGCGCGTCACCAGCTGGCGCAGCAACTCCAGATCGTCATCGGCGCTGCCGCCCGAGCTGGTAATGAAGAGCGCATAGCCGTCCTCGCGGCAGCGCTTTTCCAGGCTACCGGCGAGCGAGGCAAAAAAGCGGCTCTCGATGTTAGGGACGATAAGGCCCAGCGTGCGCGACTCGCGCATGACCAGGCTGCGCGCAATCTGGTTGGGAACATAGTGGTTGCGCGCCGCGACCTCCTTGATGAGCTTGCGGTTTTCTTCCGAGATGCGACAGGGCCGATTATTGAGAACAAGCGAGACCGACGAGGGGGAAAGCCCCACCTCCTGGGCGATCTGCTTGAGGGTGACTTTGTTGGCCATCTCGCTCCTTCCGGGTTTACGCGCAATCTCTTGAAAGTATAGCGACTACCCCTCTACCTCGGTGATAAACACTTTACCAATCCGGTGGACGGCTGTTTTATCGCCGCCAGCGCACCAAATCCGTCCGGGTGGGGTATATTGCAATCGATTGATGACAACGACCACCAAAAGGCGGATATTCGTATGCACGAGAACGACTTTTTTAACGAGGACCTGCTGTGCGCGCTCGCTGGCGTTGCCGGCGAGGACAACGTGCTGATGAGCGAGCCCATGCGCGAGCACACCACGTTTAAGATCGGCGGCCCGGCCGACGTCTTTGTCACGCCCGATACCGAGCAGGGCCTCGTCGCCACGCTCGATACCTGCTATCGCTGCGATCTGCCACTCACCATCGTGGGCAACGGCTCCGACTTGCTCGTCGGCGACAAGGGCATCCGCGGCATCGTCGTAGCGCTGGGCGAGGGCCTCTCCGACATTACGGTCAATGGCACGCATGTCACGGCGGCCGCCGGTGCGCTGCTTTCCGATGTCGCCGCGGCGGCAGCCGAGGCCGGTCTCACCGGCATGGAGCCCATCTCGGGCATTCCCGGATCGGTCGGCGGCGCCTGCTACATGAACGCCGGAGCATACGGCGCCTGCATGGCCGATGTGCTGGAGTCCGTGCGCGTCTACAAGCCCGCCCGCATGCTCGACGACGGCACCCGCGGTAGCGGCAGCATTATCGAGTTCGATGTCGACGAGCTCAACCTGGGTTATCGCAAGAGCCGCATCGCCGACGACGGCTTCATCGTGCTTTCGGCCACTTTCAATCTCGCCCCGGGCAACGCCGCGATGATCAAGGCCGACATGGATGACTACCGCCAGCGCCGCGAGGACAAGCAGCCGCTCGACATGCCGAGCGCCGGCTCCACCTTCAAGCGCCCCGAGGGCCACTTTGCCGGCAAACTCATCATGGATGCCGGCCTGCGCGGCCATGCTGTCGGCGGCGCGCAGGTAAGCGAAAAGCACTGCGGCTTCATCGTCAACGCCGACCACGCCACCGCCGCCGATGTCGACGAACTCATCCGCGGCATCCAAGCCAAAGTCAAAGAGCAGTTCGACGTAGACCTCGAACCCGAAGTCCACCGAGTAGGCGAATTCCTTTAACAAAGAAGACCCCGAAAGGGGCCTTCACCATATTTATTCAGACAACCCAGTCCGGTGTGTCGCGCGTCGGACCCGAGAGGGCCGCGTGCCCGTCCGCAATATATTTGATTGATCGCGAGTTCCGCACGCAAAGAAGGCCACTTAATGTGGCCTTCGTCTTGCGCAGGACTGCCCGAGCAGGCAATCAAGTATATTGTGGGCGGGCACGCGGCCCAACTTGCTTTACGACAGCGCTACGCCGCCAAGCCAGCCCCAGCGCACGCCAGAGCCAGTACCATAGAAGCTAATAAACGAATCAAGCGACTTAGACGTAATGGCACCCTCGTTGCTCATAACGATGCCACCGCCAACGTAGATACCCACATGACCGTAGATAAGGCCCGGAGCACCCGTGCCGCTGTGCGAGGAATCGGCCACGATCATGCCCACCTGCAGCGCCGAGCGGTCGGAGCTATAGCACCAGGCGTTGAACATGTCACAGGCGTTGCCGCCAAAATAGCCCACGCCGGCATTGCGGAAGACATTGGTAACCCAGGCAGCGCACCAGCCCTGACCAGGCGAAGGGGTGGAGTAGCACGCGTTGACGACGGCCTGCTGCTTGCCCGAACCGCCCGTCTGTTGCGGGGTGCCGCCGGCATACGAGCCGCCACCCGAGCTCGAACCACCCGAAGAAGAGCCCGTGTTCGCAGAGGCCGCGGCTGCCGCAGCCGCCTTCCTAGCGGCCTCCTCGGCCTGGGCGGCAGCGAGGATCTCGGAATCGCGCTGAGCCATGAGCTCCTTGACGTCGTCGGAAAGACCGTTCAGCACGGTCTGGACTTCTTGCTGCTTGGCCTGCATATCCTGCATCTGAGCCGTCTGCTGGTCCTTGAGTTTCTCCAGGTTGGCCTTTTGTGCTTCGAGCTCGGTCTTCTGCGCGTCGAGCTCAGCCTGAATCGTCTGGATATCCTCGATGGCATCGCGGTCGCTCTTGTTGATCTTCTCAACGTAATGCGCGTTGGCGACGAGTTCCTCAAATGAGCCAGAGGCCAGCAGCAGCGACAGGATGTTCGTGCCGCCGGACTTGTAGCTGGCGGCCACGCGATCGGAAAGGTCGTTGCGCTTCTTCTTGAGTTCGGCCTTCTTTTCATCGATCTGGGCCTGCGTGTCGTCAATCTTGCCCTGGACATTCTCGATGTCGTTGAGGGTCTGGGCATTCTTGTTGGCCAGCGCCGCATACTCATTTGCGATGCTGTCGAGCTGAGCCTGAACCTCGTCGAGCTGGGCCTGGGCGGCATTCAATTTATCGGTGGTTTCTTTGGAAGCCTCCGCCGCATGGGCGCGAGTGGGCAGGCCAAAAAGAACTGCCGCAGAAGCGGCGCCGAACAGGGCCTTAAGGGCAGTGCGGCGCGAGAGCTCCTGGGAAAGGATGGAATCGCTGTTTGGTGACATATGTACTCCGTTACATGCTTATTTATATGTCGCTCAACTCATACATATTAGCGTACATATGGCGCGTCCCAACGATTTCCACGAACGGCAGGAAACTACAAGGTCAGCGGCTCGTAAGCAAATGCCAAAGATCAGGTTATGCGTACGCAAGCTCTTCTATGAGCACGTTAACATAGTCCTCTGCTTTTCCTACAGCGCACGATTTGGGCGTCCCTGCCTGCGCTATACTCCCCTGAAGAAGTGTTCCTGATTCGATAGGAGACTACATGTCCAAAGCACTCGACCCCAAAGACACCTGCGTCCTCGTTACCGGCGGCGCCGGCTTTATCGGCTCGCACACCGTCGTTCAGCTGCTCGAGGGTGGCTACCAGGTCGTCATCGTCGATGATCTCTCCAACTCCAGCTCCGTCGCCGTCGACCGCGTCAAGACCATCGTGGGCGACGAGGCCGCCAAGAACCTCACCTTCTACGAGGCCAACGTGCTCGACCGCGATGCGATGAACAAGATCTTCGACACCCATCAGATTGACCGCGTCATCCACTTTGCCGGCTTTAAGGCCGTCGGCGAGTCGGTGAGCAAGCCCGTCGAGTACTATCACAACAACATCGAGAACACCCTGGTGCTCATCGACGTCATGCGCAACCATGGCTGCAAGTCCATCATCTTCTCGAGCTCCTCGACCGTCTACGGCGACCCGGACAACCCGCCCGTCACCGAGGAGGATCCTAAGAAGCCCGCGACCAACCCCTATGGTTGGACCAAGTGGATGATCGAGCAGATCCTTATGGACGTCCACACCGCCGACCCCGAGTGGGACGTCGTGCTGCTCCGTTACTTCAACCCCATCGGCGCTCATCCGTCGGGCCTGATCGGCGAGGACCCCAAGGGCATCCCCAACAACCTGGTGCCCTATGTCGCCCAGGTCGCCGTGGGCAAGCTCGAGGCCGTTCAGGTCTTTGGCAACGACTACCCCACCCCCGACGGCACCGGCGTGCGCGACTACATCCACGTGTGCGATCTGGCCTCTGGTCACGTTGCCGCCCTTAACTGGATGAACGGCAAGACCGGCGTCGAGATCTTTAACTTGGGCACCGGCACCGGCACCTCGGTACTCGAGGTCGTCGCCGCCTTCTCCAAGGCTTGTGGCAAGGAGCTGCCCTACGTGATCCGCGAGCGCCGCGCCGGCGACATCGCTGCCAACTGGTGCGACGCCTCCAAGGCCGAGCGCATGATGGGCTGGAAGGCCCAGTACGACATCGCGGACATGTGCCGCGATAGCTGGAACTGGCAGAGCCACAACCCCAACGGCTTCGCCGACGCCGAGTAGCAAAAAACCTACATACCGCTCTTGCCCCGATCTCACGTTGTGAGGTCGGGGCTTTTTCATGGCATGTAACCATTCGCCGAAAATCGACCAACTTTTTTATCTTGCCTGTACATGTTTAAACAACATGTTTTACAATAGGCGTATCGAATCAGAACATCGGAGGCGGACTGCACACCCATCGGCAGGCCGACCCCACAACAAGAAGGTTGGTGAGCGCATTCATGGAGCGTGCAAGCGGCGTCCTCATGCCCGTCTCATCTCTGCCCGGACCATACGGAATCGGCGGCTTTGGCTGGAATGCCTACGACTTCGTCGATTTTCTCGCCTCGTGCAAACAACATTACTGGCAGATTCTGCCCCTTACGACGACCAGCTATGGCGATTCGCCCTATCAGTCGTTCTCGGCCCGTGCGGGCAACCCCAACTTCATCGACTTTGCCGAGCTTATCGAGGCAGGTTACCTGGAGCAGCGCGATATCGATGGCGTGTACCTGGGTTCTGACCCCAGTAACGTCGACTACGGTGCCATCTTTGGCGGCCGCCGTCAGATTCTCGACCGCGCCGCCGAGCGCTTTGCTGCCGACAAGCCGGCTGATTTCGATGACTTTATCCAGGCGAACGAGGACTGGCTCATCCCCTACTGTGAGTTCATGACCGTCAAAGAGGAGTGCGGTCTCAAGGCGTTTTGGGAGTGGCCCGCGGAACTCCGCACCCGTGGCGAAGCTTCCGCCAAGGTCTGCGCCGACCATCCGGCGCGTATGCTCTACCACCAGATGACGCAGTACTTCTTCGATCGCCAATGGAGCCGCCTCAAGGCCTATGCCAACGAGCACGACATTCTCATCATCGGCGACCTGCCCATCTATGTCTCGCGTGACTCCGTCGAGATGTGGGCGACACCCGAGCTCTTTAAGATCGACGCCGCCGGCAATCCCGTGAGCGTCGCCGGCACGCCGCCCGACCAGTTCTCGGCCACCGGCCAGTACTGGGGCAACCCCATCTACGACTGGGACGCCATGGAGTCCGACGGCTTCTCCTGGTGGGAGGGCCGCATTCGCGCCGCCCTCGACATGTACGACGTCATCCGCCTGGATCACTTCCGCGGCTTCGAGGCCTATTGGGAGGTGCCGTTCTCCTCGCCCGATTCGTCCTACGGTTCGTGGACGCAGGGTCCCGGCCTCAAGTTCTTCAAGACGCTCGAGGAAAAGCTCGGCACGCTGCCCATCATCGCCGAGGACCTGGGTTTCCTCACTCCCGGTGTCATCGACATGCGCGACAACTCGGGTTTCCCCGGCATGAAGATCCTGCAGTTCGCCTTTGAGGGCACCAACTCGTACTACCTGCCGCATAACTACATCGCCAACACCGTCGCCTATGTGGGCACCCACGACAACGAGACGGCGCGCGGCTGGTTTGAGGGAACGGCCACCCCGCGTCAGCGCGAGCAGGCAGCCCTGTACACCCATCAGCAGGCCGGCGAACCCATGGAGGATGCACTCAATCGCACCATCGCCGCCAGCGTGAGCGACACGTGCATCTACACCATGCAGGACCTGCTTAACCTGGGCAATGAGGCGCGCATCAACACCCCTGCCACCCTGGGCGGCAACTGGACCTGGCGCATGCTCGACGGCGCCATCACCCGCGAGCTCGAGCACAAACTCACCGACTGGACCGAGACCTACTTCCGCATCCCGTCGGAAGCCGAAATCGAGCTTCCTCAATAGGAGCTACCGCGCCCGACCCCTCCCCACCGTGCGGACGCGCTTGCTTTTCCCGCGCGAGGCCACCCCAATCCCCTCGCGCGGGATTCTTATGAATTGCAGACATGAAACAACCCATCACAGGAGAAAACATGCCCCAAATTAACCTCATGGAACTCGCCGAGCAGTCTTTTGGCGCCTCGCTCGAGCAGCTCGACGACCGTCGCATTTACAAGCTGCTGGTCAAACTCGTGCAGGAGCGCTCCGCCGCCTGCCCGCTCAACAACGGCAAGAAAAAGCTCTATTACATTTCCGCCGAATTTTTAATCGGCAAGCTGCTCATCAACAACATGATCGACCTCGGCATCTACGACGAGGTTAAGGACCAGCTCACCGCCGCAGGCCACGACCTCAACAAGATCGAGGAGTTCGAGGTCGAGCCGTCACTCGGCAACGGCGGCCTGGGCCGCCTGGCCGCATGCTTCCTGGATTCCATCGCCACGCTGGGCTTGACCGGCGATGGCGTGGGCCTCAACTATCACTACGGTCTGTTCCGTCAGCGCTTTGTCGACAACCAGCAGAAGGCCGCCCCCGACGAGTGGCTCGGTGAGCAGGACATCCTAGTCGACGATGACCGCTCCTACACCGTCGAGTTCGGCGATTTTGCCGTTACCTCCAAGCTCGTCAACATCGACGTGCCCGGTTACGGCCAGCCCACCAAGAACCGCCTGCGCCTGTTCGACCTGGCGAGCGTCGACGACGGCCTGGTCCCCGGCAGCTCCATCGACTTCGACAAGACCGAGATCGCCAAGAACCTCACCTTGTTTCTCTACCCCGACGATTCCGACGAGCAGGGCCGCCTGCTTCGCATCTACCAGGAATACTTCATGGTGAGCAACGCCGCCCAGCTCCTGATCGACGAGGCCATCGAGCGCGGTAGCAACCTGCACGATCTGGCCGACTACGCCGTGGTCCAAATTAACGACACGCACCCCACCATGGTCATCCCCGAGCTCGTTCGCTTGCTCACCACCGAGCATGGCATCGAGTTTGACGAGGCCGTAACCATCGTACGCTCCATGGTCGCCTACACTAACCACACGATTCTTGCCGAGGCGCTCGAGAAGTGGCCGCTCGCCAGCCTGCAGAAGGTCTCCCCTGCCATCGCCGACATTATCGTCAAGCTCGATGAGATCGCGAAGGCCGAGCACGATGACCCGCGTGTCGCCATCATCGACGAATACGACACCGTCCACATGGCCCACATGGACATCCACTTTGGCTTCTCCATCAACGGCGTAGCCGCCCTCCACACCAAGATCCTGGAGGACACCGAGCTTCATCCGTTCTACGAAATCTATCCCGAGAAGTTCTCCAACAAGACCAACGGCATCACCTTCCGCCGCTGGATCCATGGGGCCAACCCCGCGCTCGCCAGCCTGCTCGACGATGTAATCGGCACCGACTGGCGCAGCACCGGCGATCTGAGCAAACTCGCCAAGTTCGCCGACGACAAGGACGTTCTTGAGCGCCTGGCCGCCACCAAGGTCGAGGCCAAGACCATCATGCGCCAGTTCATGGCGCTCGAGCAGGGCGTGACCATTCCGTCCAACGCCATCATCGATGTTCAGGTCAAGCGTATCCACGAGTACAAGCGCCAGCAGATGCTCGCGCTCTACATCATCTGGAAGTATCTCGACATCAAGAACGGCAATAAGCCTAAGCACCCCGTCACCATCATCTTTGGCGGCAAGGCGGCCCCTGCCTACACCATCGCGCAGGACATCATCCATCTGATCCTGACGCTGTCGCAGTGGATTGCAAACGACCCCGACGTGGCTCCCTACCTGCAGGTTGTCATGATCGAGAACTACAACGTCACCGCTGCCGAGCGCGTGATCCCCGCTGCTGACATCTCCGAGCAGATCAGCCTGGCCTCCAAGGAGGCGAGCGGCACCTCCAACATGAAGTTCATGCTCAACGGCGCCCTGACCCTGTGCACGCTCGACGGTGCCAACGTGGAGATCGCCGAGCTCGTCGGCGACGAGAACATCTACACCTTTGGTGCCTCGTCCAAGCAGGTCGAGCAACTCTACGCCGACGGCACCTATGACGCCGGCGCGCTCTACCACAAGCCCGGCATCAAGCTACTGGTGGACTTCATCACCAACCCCGCCTTTATGGCGACCGGCAACGCCGAGCGCCTGCAGCGTCTGCACGACGACATCAAGGGCAAGGACTGGTTTATGGCCCTGCTCGACATTGAGGAGTACATCCAGACCAAGGAGCGCGTGCTGGCCGACTACGAGGACCAGGACGCCTGGATGCGCAAGGCGCTCGTCAATATCGCCAACGCCGGCACCTTCTCGTCCGACCGCACCATCTCCCAATACAACGACGAGATCTGGCACCTGAGCTAGCTCATTCCCCTTACCCATCCTCTTGAGAAACGGAGTCGTGGCAACACGGCTCCGTTTTTTGTGCCCGTACGTTACCCTGTGATCCGACTCGGCCAAACAATCTCGATCCGTAGCAATTACTCAACCAAAACGGTCCCAGCCGTTACAGATTGAGACATACCGGCCCCTCCCCTTGGGTTTATCTCGATCTGTAACATCTAGCAGCTGAAATTCACCTTTGGTGTTACAGATTTAGATGAAATGGTTAGCTCAGCGGAACCGTCTCGATCTGTAACATCTAACGTCCGAAATCAGCCTCACCCGTTACAGATCGAGACAAACGACCGGTCAGACAGCCCCAACACAAAGAAAGGCTCCCCTCTCGCCCAGTGGACGGGAGGGGAGCCTTATATGTGACCGCGGCAAAAGGATGGCAATACCGCAGTCGCCCAAAGGGAGGGCCTGGATGCACCGGGCCTAGATAAGGTTCTTGCCAGAGACCTTATCGAAGAGGTGGGTCGCGTTCTTCTCGAACTTGAACCAGATGGTGTCGCCAGCCTTGAGCGCGCCCTTGGCCTCGAGGTCGACGACGGGGATAATCAGGACAAACTGGCCGTCGGGAGCGGTCACGTGGACATGCTCGGTCGAGCCCATGAGCTCGGTCACCTCGACGGTACCCTGGAGCGCGCCCTCCTCGCCCTTGTCGGCAAGCAGGATCTGCTCGGGACGCACGCCGGCCGTAATCTCCTTCACGTCGCCGCCGTCCCAGTTGAGGGCAAGCTGAGCGCAAGTCTCGGGGGCGAGCGCCACGTTCATATCCTCGGTCTTGACGGTAAAGCCGTTGCCCGAGCGCACCAGCTGGGCATCGAAGAAGTTCATCTGCGGCACGCCGATAAAGCCGGCGACGAAGATGTTCGCGGGATGGTTGAAGACCTCCTGCGGGGTGGCGATCTGCTGGACGACGCCGTCCTTCATGACCACGATACGGTCACCGAGGGTCATAGCCTCGGTCTGGTCGTGAGTAACATAAATGAACGTGCCCTTGATCTCGTGGCGCAGCTTAATGAGCTCGGCACGCATCTGGTTACGAAGCTTGGCGTCCAGGTTGGACAGTGGCTCGTCCATCAGGAAGACCTTGGGGTCACGCACGATGGCGCGGCCGATAGCGACACGCTGGCGCTGGCCGCCCGAAAGCGCCTTGGGCTTACGGTCGAGGTACTCGGTAATGCCCAGAATCTCGGCAGCAGAGCGAACTTTGCGGCCGATCTCGTCCTTGGGGACCTTCTTGAGCTCAAGCGTAAACGCCATGTTCTCGTACACCGTCATATTGGGGTACAGAGCATAGCTCTGGAACACCATGGCGATGTCGCGGTCCTTGGGCGCCACGTCGTTGACGCGCTTGCCGTCGATGAGCACATCGCCCGAGGTGATGTCCTCCAGGCCGGCGACCATGCGCATCGTCGTGGACTTACCGCAGCCAGAGGGGCCAACGAGGACGACGAACTCCTGGTCGTGAACGGTGAGGTTGAAGTCCTCTACAGCGAGCACACCGTCCTCGGTAACCTTGAGGTTGTGCTTCTTCTCCTCGGTCTTCTTCTTTTTGCCAAAGAAGCCCTTCTTTTTGGACTCGGTGTTGGGATACACCTTCTGAACATGTTTGAGAACGATCTCGGCCATGTCTTTACCTTTCGATATGCGGCGCCGCGCTGAGGGGCGCCGCAGAAACTTGCAAAACAGTTACGGCATCAGCCCTTGACGGCACCTGCCACCACGCCGTCGATGATGTACTTCTGACAGAGGATGTACATGATAACGATGGGGATAACGACCATCATGATGCAGGCCATCATGGGGCCGAGCTCGACGTGGCCGTAGCCGCCGCGGAAGTACTGGATCAAGATAGGAATGGTCTTGTACTTGGTGGAGTCGAGCGTAAGGTAGGGCAGCAGATAGTCGTTCCAGACCCACATGGTCTCGAGGATGCCGACCGAAAGATAGGTGGGCTTCATGATGGGAAGGACGATCTTAAAGAACACCTGGACCGGGTTGCAGCCGTCGATCATGGCCGCCTCCTCGATCTCGAGCGGAATGTTCTTTACAAAGCCGGCGAACATAAAGACCGCCAGGCCCGCGCCAAAGCCGAGGTAGATAAAGCAGATGTTGAACGGCGTGTTGAAGCCGATGCGGTCCGCCAAATTGGACAGCGTGAACATGAGCATCTGGAAGGGCACGACCATCGAGAAGACGAACAGGTAATAGAAGAAGTTCGAGATCTTGCTGTTAACACGAACCACGTACCAAGCGCACATGGAGCAGCACACCAAGATCAGCACGACCGACGTGACCGTGATGATGAGCGAGTACATAAATGCCGAGGCAAAGCCCTGCTCGTTAAGGGCGTGCATGTAGTTTGCGAGGCCGTTGAACGTCTCGGGCGTGAGCAGATCGAATGCCGTGGTGGTGCTGATTGCGGTCGCTTTCTTAAAAGAATTAAGCGCAATCATGAACACGGGGTAGATCCACGCGAGCGACAGGATCGTAAAGAAAATCGAGAGCGCGCGGTTGATAACCTTATCGCGTTTCATTACTGCTGCACCTCCTTGGACCTCGTGGCCTTAAGCTGGATCATGGAGATGGCCACGACCAGGATGCAGAAGATAACCGCCTTGGCCTGACCAATGCCCTGCCATGCGATACCGGCACGCGAATAGAACGTGTTGTAGATGTTCAGGGCGAGCATCTCGGTGGAGTGCGCGGGGGCGCCGCCGGTAAGGGCGAGGTTCTGGTCGAACAGCTTAAAGCCGTTGGTGATGGACAGGAACAGGCAGATGGTGATGGTCGGCATCAGGTTAGGGATCTTAACCTTCCAAAACGTCTGCCATGCCGTAGCGCCGTCGACCTTGGCGGCCTCGATGTAATCGGACGGAATGGACTGCAGACCAGCGATGTAGATGATCATCATGTAGCCGACCTGCTGCCACAGGGTCAGGATGATAAGGCCCCAGAAGCCAGCAGCAGAGTTAAGAGCGATGAGCTGGGCGCCCACGTTGGAGAGCAGGCAGTTGATCAGAATCTGCCAAATGTAGCCCAGCACGATGCCGCCGATCAGGTTAGGCATAAAGAAGATCGTACGGAAGATGTTGGTGCCTTTGAGCGCCTTGCGGGTGAGCGCCTGCGCAATGGCCAGGGCGATCACGTTGATGAGCACCGTCGACAGGAAGGCAAACGCCACGGTAAAGAAGAACGACGTGGCAAACTGCGGATCGGACAGTGCGCGCACGTAGTTCTCGATACCGACAAAGTGCGTGTTGTTGATGGTAATAAACTGGCAGAACGAGAGATAGAAACCCTGGATAAAGGGGATCACGAACCCGATCATAAACGCCAGACACGTGGGCAGCATAAAGAGCGGCCACCAGCGCTTGAGTGCTTTGCCCATAGAAGGGTCCTTTCAATATGCAGGGGGCGGGCAAACCAACGTCTGCCCGCCCCCTGTCGCTAATCAGATAGCTTGGGCAGCAACTGCTTACTCGGAAGCAGCCTTCTCGGTCTTCCAGCCATCGACGAAGGCGTTCTTGACGCCGTCCCACTTGCTGTTGTCGGCAGCATAGGCAATCAGAGCCTGCTTGAGGTTCTTCTTCCACTCCTCAGAGGGGATGTAAACGAAGTCCCAAGCGACGGTCTTCTTGCCGTCCTTGGCCATGGCAACGGCCTGCTGCGAGAAGACGTTGGTGGTCTCCTTAGCGCTCTTGAACGGGGCAGTCAGACCCATCTTGTCAGCGATGATGCTGGTGGCGGTGTCAGAAGTGACGCACCAATACATGAAGTCCTCGGTGGCCTTCTGGGCATCCTCGGAAGCCTGGGAACTGACGCACCAGTAGTTCTCGCCGCCGGAGCACAGGCCCTGGTTCTCCTCGCCGTCAACACCGATGTAGATCGGCATCATGCCAATCTGATCGTCGGTCAT
This sequence comes from Collinsella sp., assembly GCA_030839365.1. Classification (GTDB taxonomy): domain Bacteria; phylum Actinomycetota; class Coriobacteriia; order Coriobacteriales; family Coriobacteriaceae; genus Collinsella. The sequence continues at coordinate 19,335 of JAUUMM010000022.1, read as the reverse complement.
GCCGGCCTTGACGAGGTCAGAGTAGGCCCAAGAGCCGTTCTGGTAGAAGACGGCCTTGCCGGTTGCGAACTCGTTGGTGGCGTCGTCGCCGGTCTTGGAAGCAAGCTGCGAAGGATCGCAGGTGGAGTCGGTGATGTACAGGTCGAAGATCTGCTTGTAGTTGTCGAGGAACTCACCCTTGATCTCGTCGTCCTCCTGGTTGTGCTCCTTCTCAAACTCGTAGTAGAGCGGCATGTTGGCAAGGTGGGTGGTGTAGCGCCAGCTGGAGGAGTCGTCCATGCCGGCGGAAGTGAAGGCACCCTCGACACCAAGCTCGTCCTTGCGGGCCTGGATGTCATCGGCACAAGCCTTCAGCTTGTCGAAGGAGTTGATGTCCTCGGCCTTGTAGCCAGCCTTCTCGAGCAGCTGCTTGTTGTAAATAATGCCGAAGCTCTCCTGAACCCAGTCGATGCACACATCCTTGCCGTCGGACTGCAGAGCCAGGGAGTCATCAATGAGCTCACCGCGGAGCTTGGTATCAGACAGGTCGGCGCAGTAATCCTTCCAGTTCTTAAGACCGGTGGGGCCGTTGACCTGGAACAGGGTCGGAGCGGAGCTCTTGGACATCTCGGACTTAAGCTTCTCCTCGTAGGTGTTGGAAGCGGCGGTCACGATCTTGACCTCGACGCCCTTCTCCTTCTTATAGGCCTTGGCGATCTCCTTCCACTCCTTGTCGACCTCGGGCTTGAATTGGAGGAAGTAGACCTCGGCAGCGTCACCAGAAGCAGAGGAGCCGGAGCCGGCAGAACCACCGCAACCCACGAGGCCCAGACCAAGAACTGCAGCCGCGGAACCAGCAAAGCCCAGGAACTGCCTTCTGCTCATTTCGTTCTTCATTACAATCCACCCTTTCACACCGTGGCGGCACCCTTTGCCGCCGCCTTCGGAGATTGGCTCGGGGACTTTGCCCCTTTTGCTGATTTGAACGATACGCTATTTGGCTAGTTGTTTGAACAAGTATTACTAGAGCGGTAGAAAAACTCCGGTGAACGGTAATTTCAACTTGATACTTGACAAGTTTTGTATAAACAATTATTAGTTATCGAATGCAGAGAAAACGCCCGGTCAAGCCGATGTACCGTCGGTTTGACCGGGCGTTTTCTCTTTGAGGCCATGAGTCTCGTCAGGCTGCGAGCTAGCCGGCTATCGCTTGGAATTGACGCGGTAATGGAAGATCTCGGGGTGTGTGCGAGTGTGCGTCACCTCAAACAAGATGCCATCCGAGGTGTACGACTGACTCTCCATGACGGCAACGCAGTTGTATTTGCCGAGGTCAAGATAGCTGCAGTCCTCATCGTTGGCGAGCTCGACACTCACCGTACGACGGCTCGCCATCACTTTGACACCGCGCTTGTGCTCCAGATAGCCGTAAATAGAATCTGCCGCGATCTCGGGAGTCAGGCCCTTGGCGATCGACGCCAAAAAATAGCCATGGTCCACTTGGCGCGCGTTGCCGTTGAGGCTTCGGACACGCACTACGCGAATCAACTCCTCGCCCACCTTAAAGCCCAGGTGACGAGAGAGTTGCTCGGTGCAAACCAGATGTTCGAAAGACTTAACGTCCGTCGATGCAACGGCATTGTTGCGCTTTGCAAACTCGCCAAACGACTCAACCTCTTCGAGTGCGCCCAACATGTCGGTTTCGCCCTTAAGCCAAATAACGCGCACGCCCTTGCCGTGTATGGGCTGCACAAACATCCCGTCGGCCAGCATACCCAAGGCGCGACGGACGGTATTGCGAGTGCATCCGAACTCCGCGGTCAGCTCGGCTTCGGTTGGCAGCATCTCCTGAAACGCATAGGTCCCATTAATGATGCGCGAGCGTATTTCTCGGTAGATTCCTTCGTATATCGCTTTTGGCATTGTTTCACCTCTACATTATTCATTTCCGGCTAGGCACGATAGCATTTCTTAAAGTTGTTTAAACCGAATATCGGTAAAGCGACAGGATTTAACCGTTGACGGTTTCTGTCATGCCCAAATCGGTTTCGCTCAAAACTGCCGGTACGACAATCGTCTGGTCCTCTACAATGAATCCATTGTTTAAACGTTTCCCCACGCGCAACGCGCCTCGATATTCGGAAGGCAGAACATGCTGCAAAAAATCCAACGCTTTGGCGGGGCAATGTTCGCGCCCGCCATGCTGTTTTCTATATCAGGCCTCATGGTCGGCGTCTCCGCTCTCGCAACGACTGCGGACATCGTCGGCGATCTCGCCGTATACGGAACCCCTTGGTACGTTTTCTGGGCTATCATCCAGCGCGGCTCGTGGACGGTCTTTAAACGCCTCCCGCTCCTTTTTGCCGTAGCGCTGCCCATCGGTCTTGCCCAAAAACAACCGGCTCGTTGCTGCCTCGAGGCTCTCGTCGCCTATTTTGCCTACTGCTTCTTTTTGAGCGAGATCATTAAGCTGAGCGGAGACAACCTTGGACTTGAGTACCCGTCATCTTTGACCTCCGCCAGCGGTATCACCGTCATCGACGGCATCAAGACGCTCGACACCGGCATTATCGGCCCGCTGGCGGTATCGGCAACCGTCGTCGCCATCCATGACCGCTTCTACGATGCCAAAATTCCCGATTGGCTCGGCACCTTCTCGGGCTCCTCGCTGGTCTACCTCATCAGCTTTTTTGCCGTGTTTGCCCTTGCCGCTATCTCGGCCGCCATCGTGCCCTACGTATACGATGTAACTGATACGCTGCGTCACGCGCTTGCAGGCGTCGGTCCCTTTGGCGTGGGCATCTTTGTCTTTTTAGAACGAGCACTCGAGCCCTTTGGCCTGCACCACCTGCTCTACATGCCGATCTACTACGACAACCTGGTCATTAACGACGGCATCTACGCCACGTGGAGCAGTTTGCTCCCCATCCTCTCCCATAGCACGCGCCCCCTTAATGAACTTGCGCCGTGGGCCGGTTTTACCGCCACCGGCTGGGTCAAGCTCTTTGGCCTTCCCGCCATCGCAGCCGCGTTCTACTCCACCGCAAAACCCGAGCGCCGCGCCGGCCTCAGGGTCATCCTTGCTCCCGCCATCATCGCCTCGGTGGTTTGCGGCGTTACCGAGCCACTCGAGTTTCTCTTTATGTTCACCCACCCCGGGCTCTTTTTGCTCTACGCCGTCTTATCGTCTTGCCTTGCCACAACCATGAATCTCTTTGGCATCGTCGGCATCTTCTCGGGCGGCCTGATGGAGATGGCAGCCTTCAACTTTATTCCGCTCATGCGCACGCATGCCGGTGCCTATCTTTTGGCACTCGGTATCGGCCTTGCCTTTAGCCTCATCTTTTTTGTTAGTTTTCGAGCACTCATCTTGGTCTATGACCTTAAGACACCGGGCCGCGAGGATCATGTTGCCAATCGCGCGGCAATCGATTGTTTAACGGGAAGCGACTTTGCCAAAGAGCAATCCCCCAATGACGAGGTCGACAGTCGATCCGATCAAGATCACGTCCTCGCTGAGCGGGTAATTCAGCTTTTAGGTGGCGTTGGCAATATCGTGGGCGCAACCAACTGCACCACGCGCCTGCGCGTCGAGGTCGCAGACCCTTCCATCGTTGCAGATAACGCGTCGTTTGTCGCGGTGGGCGCCAAGGGCCTCATCATTACGGGCAAGACCGCCCAGGTGATCATCGGCATCTCCGTTCCCCGCGTTAAAGAGCATTTTGACCAGATCATGGGCCTCGAGCCGGAATTTGTGCCCACCACCTCGGCCTCCCCTGCCGCCAGCGCAGCCCATAAGCGCGGCGATATTTGCTTCTTCGATATCGACGGAACGCTCGCCTGGCAAGACCCCAGGCTCGCCCAAGACCTTCCCGAAGACGAGCGGGACCTCTCCCCCTATCCCAACGAGGCGGTTTCGCAGGCAATCCGCGAGTTTGTCGCCAACGGCAACATGGCCTTTATCTGCACAGGACGCACCCTGAGCTGCATCCACCCCAAACTTCTTGAGCTGCCCTGGACCGGCATCGTCTGTCTTGCGGGCGGTTACGCCGAGATCAACGGACACGCAATTCGCGATCTGTCGATGACGCCCAGTATGCTGCAGCGTCTTGCCCCCTACCTTGAGCAATCGGGCGAGGTCATCCGCTTTGAGGGCCTCAACGGCGTCGTGCGCATGAGTGCCGATGCGCCCGATGCGCCCGGATACGCGCGCACCCTGGGCGACGCAGTCACGCAGCTGCAACATTACAGTGTCTACAAGATCTTGATGTCTACATCACTCGCCAACCACATCGCTCAAGATAAGGCACTTGAGCCGCTGCTGTGCTTTAACGAGCTCGAACTCGAGGTAACCGAAATCTCGCCCCGCGAATGCACGAAGCGCGGGGGCATCCAGTCTGTACTCGACGCCCTCGATCCCCACCACGGAACCGTATACGGCATCGGCGACGCCAGCAATGACGTCTCGCTGATGAACGCCGTCGATGTCGGTATCGCCATGGGCAATGCGCCGGACTATCTCAAGGATAAGGCCGATTACGTGACCGACACCGTCGATCACGACGGTGTCGTTGCGGCGCTCGAGCATTTTGGGCTGATTTAGGCGCGCTCCATCAAACGCACGCCCGTTGTCCCAAATCGCCAAAACTGCCGCGCCAAACGCCCTAATGTGGCAATATGTTGTCTGCATATTGCATCAACGCAACCTCAGAAAGAATGCGAGAACCCGTGTCCAGTCCGTTTACCAGCTTTTTAGCCCAGCACTTTGACCAGATTAACGACTATCTGGCCACGTTCTTTGACGGACAGGCGACCTCTGCCGATATCGAGCGCTACCTGTATGCGCCGCTCTCGGCTTTTACGGCCAACGCCGGCAAGCGCCACCGCCCGCTTATCTGTATGCTCGCCGCAACCGCAGTGGGCGGTAGCTTTGAGAGCGCCCGCAGCGCCGCGGCAGCCATCGAGCATTTCCAGTCGGGCGCGCTGATCCACGACGACATCGCCGACAACGGACAGCTTCGTCGAGGCAAGCCCTGCATGCACCTTACCGAGGGCACGGGCCTTGCCATCAATTGCGGCGACCTGGCGCTCACCATGGTCACCAAGACGGTTCTCGACGACCCCACGCTGGAGTCCGACGTGAAGCTGCGCGTGCTCCACGAGCTTACCGAGATGATCGTCCGCACCATCGAGGGTCAAGCGCTCGACCTGGGTTGGGTCCGTGACGGGCGCTTTGATATCTCGGTTGATGACTACCTGGACATGGCGACGCACAAGACCGCGTTTTACAGCGGAGCCACGCCGCTTGCCGCCGGAGCCATTATCGGCGGCGGCAGCGATGAGCAAATCGAAGCGCTGCGCGCCTTTGGCCTACACACAGGCCTCGCCTTTCAGATTCAGGACGACCTGCTCAACCTTGTCGGCACTAAGGAAGCCGCCAACAAGGACTTCCGCACCGACATCACCGAGGGCAAGCGCACGCTTGTCGCCGTACACGCCCTCTCTGATGAGCGCCACCACGACGAGGTCGAGGCGATTCTTTCCTCGGGCACCGATGATCCCGCGCAGCTCGCACGCGCCGTGGAGATCTTCCAGGAGACCGGCTCCATCGATTACGCCCACACTTACGCGCTCGACCTGACCGCTAAGGCCAAAGCGGCCATCGAGAACGTTGAGCTTGATCCGCACGCACGCGAGCTGTTCCTCTCCATGGCAGATTTCTTTGTGGAGCGCCTTAACTAACGGGGGTTATAAAACCTGTCAGCAGCGTATTTAGGCACAACTTGCTACACTGTTGAGTGCATGTTTATGCATCCCTTTGCGTTGTCTATCCGACAGACGCTCAAATAGTACGAATGGTACGCCGAAAGGGGTTCGTTCATGGAACCTATTACAACGGGCATGCAAGGAGCAGCCGTCGAAGACGTGCAGTCTCGTCTCCTACAGCTCGGCTACACGATTGATGCCGCCGAAGTCACCGACAAGTACTTTGGAGCCACCACTGAGCAGGCCGTCAGCACCTTCAGGCTCGACAGCGGCCTTGCTGCCGGTCATGCCGTCGATATCCCCTGCTGGAGCGCCCTTGTAGACGCTTCGTATAAGCTGGGCGACCGCACTCTCTATCTGCGCATGCCCAATTTCCATGGCGCCGATGTGCAGGCCCTGCAGCGCGCTCTCAACGTTTTGGGCTTTGCCTGTGGCGAAGACGACGGCTACTTTGGTCCGCATACCGAGGCCGCCCTGCAGCAGTTCCAGGAAAATGTCGGCCTGTTTGCCGACGGCATGGCCTTCCAGGACACCTACGCCTACATCAACCGCCTGCACCATGTGTGGGAGGGCAAGCCCTCGGTCACCGAAGCCGAGTCCCGTATCGGTTTTGCTCGCGCCGCCAACGTGCTCGAGCGCTTCCAGATTGCCGTTATCGGCGAGGACCCCATCGCACGCAGCGTTGCGTCGCGCATGTGGAATATCGCCACGGCAACGACCGACAACAGCGGCATGATGCTCTGCGACTCCGAGGTCCCAACCGACGTTGACCTGGTGCTCGAGATCGCAAGCGATGAGCTGCCCGCAGATGCAGCGCCGCGCGCCACGATCGCCCTCGCCGAGTGCCACAACCTGGCCCAGCGCATCCGCACCGCCAATGTCGCCGCGCAGCAGAAGCCAGCTCGCATTCGCATTGAGCTCACGGGCATGACGCGCTACAACGGCACTTTCACGGCCAGCGACGCGCAGACACTCGCCGTACGCCTGCTCGATGGTGTTTGCGATGCCCTCGCAGATTAGGTAAACTAAACGAGTTGCTTTTGGGCAACACCGCACATTGGGACGTAGTTCAACGGTAGAACTCCGGTTTTTGGTGCCGGCTGTTGGGGGTTCGAATCCCTCCGTCCCAGCCCTTAAGAACACAGCGCTCCAGGCCCTTATGAACCTGGAGCGCTTTCTTGTGGGCAAGCGGAGGAATTCGAACCCGCAAGAGTGCGGAGCTGAGGAAACGCGAAGCGTTTTCCAGCGCAGCACGCAAGGAGCGAAGCGACGCAGCGGGGCGCGGCCGCCGACCAGGCGGACGCGGAATCCCTCCGTCCCATATCAGCCGAGAGCGCCTTACATCTAGAATTATCAGCCCAGTTCCGAAAAGCGAGCCGTCATCTACAAAATGGCGCGTGGCCCCGGCGGGCCGGGCATTAAGTTTGTCGCGAGTTCCGCACACAAAGAAGGCCACTTAATGTGGCCTTCGTCTTGTGCAGGACTGTAGAGCAGCAAACTTAATGCCCGGCCCGCCGGGGCCACGCGTCCCTAATTGTTCAGCATGCGGTCGAAGCTTCCCGAGTCGCCATCCCGATAGTCGGCGGTCATCAGAATCTCCTGCGGAATGCGCCCGCCCTCGCGCAGCACGTTGCGGAACTGCACGCGCGTAACCATGGGCAGATCCTTGATCGTCGCCGCCAGGTTCTGCGGCACGCCCTGGTTGGCAGCCGCGGGCTCGCACTCGCCGCCGGCCTTCACGCGACGCTTATGCTCGGCGAGCATGGCGCGGTACATGCCGGCATGCAGGCGAATCTCAACCACATTGGCATTGCGAGTCTGCTCGACAATGCGCGCGCCCTCGCGATCGATATCGCCTACGTAGTAGACGTAGTTAAAGCGATAGCCAATCTCGGCCAGATAATCGTCCAAGGCATGCGAGACGCTCGCCTTGCATCCGCCGCCAAAAATCACGCCGCCCACCTTGATGCCAAAGAGCTTGGCGTGCTTGCGGCCACGCAGCAGCTTGACGATCTCGTCGTAGGTGTCCAGGTTCTCGACCATAATGAACGGCTTGTCGGCGCCCAGCGTAAAGAAGCCCGTAAAATGCACGGGGCGATTGGGGGCGACCTTGATCGCCTGCATGCTGATGCCCTTTTCGGTCATACGCCTGATCAGGCGCTCACCGTGCTTGCCGTCAAAAGCCTTCTCGTCGTTAAAGATCTGGTAGGCACGCTGACGGCGCGAGGCAACCGGCGTATCGGCACCTCGGTTCTGCTCGATCCAAGCCTGGATGATTGCGATTTCCTCGGCAATCTTGCGGTTGGACATCTCGTTGTGCTGAGTGCGCTGCGGAGCCTTTTTGCCGTCCTTGCCCTCGACCTTTACGATCTGTGTCTGCTGCTCCTTGATCTTGGAGAGCGCCATAGGCGTGGGGACAACCTTGAACAGCTGCCTGCCTAAAACGCGGGCAAGGGCAAGCGCCGAGACCTCGCCGTGGGCGGCCGACTCGGGCTGCTGGGCAGCAGTATCTACTGCGGCAGACTCCGGCTTCTTCTGAGACTTGCGCTTAGAATCGCCTTGGGGATTGCGCTCGCGCTTCGGCATAGACGCCTGCTTCTGCGGACGATCGGACTTGCTCTCCTTCGCTGACTGGCGCTTAGGCTGCCCCGAAGAAACCTCGGCCTTCGCATCCTCGTTCTGCGGCGTGGTCTTCTCGGTTGCAGTCTCGGCATGGGAACTGCGGCCCCCACGATGGCGACGGCGGCGAGGCTTGCTCGACGCGCCCTGCTCCGTCTGCTCATCAGTAGGCTGCTGGCCCTTGGCCTCGGCATCAACCTCAAGCTGCGGCTCAACAGGCTTTTGCTCGCGAGCCACCGGCTCAACGGCCTTCTCGTCCTTCTCGCCCTGAGTGGTCGAAGCCGGTTCGCTCTTCTCCTGACGCCTTACGGGATACGCGCGCCCCTCAAAACCACGTCCGGGACGGCATGAACCCGGAGCCTTCTTGGCCGGTTCATCGGACGCGTCAGCAGCCTCGACGGAATCCTGGACCTCGCATGCGGCACCTCGCTGCTCGGCCTTAAAGTGGGCACCGCGGCGACGCTTGGGCTCCTGGATCTCAGCATGCTCTTGAGCGAGAGTCGGCTCCTGCATCCCGACGGGCTTTTCCTCGACGGCCTCAGCATCCGTCTCACCCTTTTGAGCAACGGCGCGACGGAAGCGCTCCTGCTGGGCGCGGCGCTGCGCATCGCGCTTGCCACCCCCGCCAAAACCGCCGCGTCCTGCCTTGGCCGTAAAGGCACGCACGACGTTCTCATCGAGCAACTCATCGGTATCGACATGCTCACGCGGAGCAGCTTCTTCCACAGCAGGCACGTCAGCGGAATCCTCGACGACAAAACCCTCGACGGACTCGGCAGGCTGCTCTTGGGCATCGCGGATCTCGGCATTGATGGTATAGAACGCCGGGCGCCCGTTAATGCCGCTACCCTCGATCTTGGTCACGATCTTTGCCGCGATAAGCTCATCGCGCATCGCCTTGGTGTCGCACTCCTTATCGACGGAGCGGAAAATCTGCGCCAGCGCACTCGACTTAATCTTGAGCGCCTTGCGGCAGAGCAGGTCGTAGGCAACCAGCTTGGCGCGCTCGGCAGAAAGCGACGTCTGGCTGCTCAGGCGCTCAGCCAAAGCATCGACATTGTTTTGATTATCGGAATATACCGTCTTGGCCACGGGGCCCCTTTCATATGTACACATATACGTCTATATGGTACAACGCACGCCCTTATCCACGCAAAACATCTGCGAGAACACTCGAGCGTCACCCGCTTTCGCATGAAAAAAAGACCGAGTCCGCGTCGTTGCGGACCCGGTCTTTCCGAGTCATATGGATGAGAGATTCAACCCGTCCGACCGACTAGGCCTTGACGGCCTCGGCGTCGGCAGGAGCCTCGGCGGCAGCGGCGCGACCGTACTCGGCCTTGCCCATATCGGACCACTCGGGCTCCTCATCAGGCATGGAGCCAGCCTCCTTGCCGAAGAACTCCTTGAGGCAGTTGACGGCGACGATGAGGCCCAGGACCATCAGCAGGACGGCAAAGACGAGCTGCAGGCCCTTGGTGGCGGCGACGGAGACGGCGGCCGTGGTGGCGGTAGCCGGGATGGTACCGAAGAAACCGTAGGCCTGGACGGCGGTCATGCAGCCCATGGCGCTCTGGACCAGCGAGGTGAAGGTGCAGCAGAGCAGGAAGACGACGGGCACGTAGAGCATCCAACCCTTGCGGCCGGTGCACTTGCAGAACACGGCGAGGGTGATCATGGTCATGCCGCCGAGCAGCTGGTTGGAAGCACCAAAGAGCGGCCAGATGTTGGCATAGCCACCAAAAGCGAGGGCGAGACCGGGAAGCAGGGTGACGACCGTGGCGAACCAGGGGTTGCCGAGGACCTTCATGTAGCCGGCCTTGGACTCGATGGCCAGGGCGTCGTTGGTCTGGGCAAAGAACTCGGAGAACGAGGTGCGGGCGATGCGGGCGACGGCGTCGAGCGAGGTCAGGGCCAGAGCGGAAACATTCATGGTCATGAAGACGGTAGCGAGCGTGCCGTCAACACCGAAGGCCTGCATACCGCGGGAGATGCCAGCGGCGAAGATCTGGAACGGGGTGGAAGCGACACCGGCGTTGAGGGCGCCGGTACCGGCGGTGTTCATATCGGAGAACATGATGCCGGCAACGATGATGGCAAGGATGCCGACGAAGGACTCGACGATCATTGCGCCGTAACCGACCTTGACGGCGTCCTGCTCCTTCTCGACCTGCTTGGAAGAGGTGCCGGAAGAAACGAGGCTGTGGAAACCGGAGAGAGCACCGCAAGCGACGGAGACGAACAGGACCGGGAACATCATGCCGGAGGCAGTGGAGAAGCCGGTGAAGACCGGAGCGGTGATAGTGGCCTGACCGTTGACGCCCAGGACGACGATGCCGAGGACAGCGCAGACGATCATGACGATCATCATGATGGAAGTGAGGTAGTCACGCGGGGTCTTGAGCATCTGGATGGGCATAGCGCCAGCGAAGACCAGGTAGACCATGACGACGGCGAACCACTGGAACTTATCCAGGTAGACCGGGAACTGCATTCCGACGGCGAACATGAGAACCATGAGGACAACGCCGGTGACGAACTCGGCAGCGCCGGTGAGGTTGAACTTCTTCTGGGCCCAACCAAAGGCGATAGCGACGAAGGTGAACAGGATGGAAATGGTACCAGCGCAGCCGGCGGCATAGGACTTGGTGAAGTCGATGGCACCGGTAGCAGCACCAGAAGCGTCAACGGCCGGGGTGAACATGAACGTCTTGCAGACCATGTCGGTGAAGGCGGCGATGACGATGATGCAGAACAGCCAGCAGAACAGCAGGAACAGGCGACGGCCGGTCTTGCCGATGTACTTCTCGATGAGCTGAGCGAGCGACTTGCCGTTGTTCTTCATCGAAGCGTACAGGGCACCAAAGTCGTGGACGGCGCCAAAGAAGATGCCGCCGACGAGGACCCAGAGCACGACGGGCAGCCAGCCAAAGGCCATGGCGACGATCGTACCCGTGACAGGACCAGCACCGCAGATCGAGCTGAACTGGTGCGAAAACGCGGTGAAGGCGGAGACGGGCGAGAAGCTGTTGCCGTCCTTCATGCGCTTGGCCGGCGTGAGGGCCTCTTTGTCAACGCCCCACTTGTTGGCCAGCCAGCGGCCGTAGCCCAGATAGCCGCAGGCGAGCACCGCCGCGGCCACAACCATGAGCAAAACTCCGTTCATTACATTTCCTCCTCTAAAAAGAACTTCCTAGACATAAAAAATGAGGGCCGTCGGTTGCGCTCGACGGCCCTCATCTTCATCAGCCGCCCGTTATCGTACGGGCTAGCTGTATGTGCTAACCCGCATCAGATAATTACTACGCTGATAATGTTTAGCTGATGCGTGAACATGTCTAAGAAATCCTCTTCAATCATGATGTGAACGATCCGTGCGTGTTCACATCCCCCAGTGGTTGAAAAGGAGTATGAAACTTTAGTTACCTAAAGTCAACGCAAATATGTAATGAATTTTCAACTTTTTTTGAATTTCTCGGTATAAAACGCCACTGACCTCGGACTTTACCCCACGACAGTTTTTGCATGAGAGATGCCCCTGAGAGCCGCGGGAGCCGGGCGGCGCATATGAACTTTCCTGCTCTACAGTCCTGCGCAAGACGGAAAGCACATTAAGTGCTTTCCTTTGCGTGCGGAACTCGCGATAAAGTTCATATGCGCCGCCCGGCTCCCGCGGCTCTCAGGGGCTCCCATCCCAAATGCGGAGCAAAGCTCCGCACACCAACTTTTTCTTTCAGCTAAAGAACGCCGAAAATTCGACGCTGGCTTGTTAACCTTGTTGGACGTTGTCGACGCCAATCCGGCTCAGAAGCCGCATCGATACAGAAAGGTCCCCGGACGGAGGGGCCGGATATAAGGTTTATCGCGAGTTCCGCACGCAAAGAAGGCCACTTAATGTGGCCTTCGTCTTGCGCAGGACTGTAGAGCAGGAAACCTTATATCCGGCCCCTCCGTCCGGGGACCGCGCCGTACCAGCTACAGCGTCATGTTCGGATCGGCGTCGACGTCGAACGGCGAGATTTCACCTCGGTCGAATTTACGGCGGGCGACCTCCGCGATCATGGCTGCGTTATCGGTACAGGCAGACAAGGGCGGCACCGTTACGCGAATCCCCTGACGCCCAAGCTTCTTGATCACCATCTCGCGCAGATGCGGGTTGGCCGAGACGCCGCCGCCGATGCAGTATTCCTTGCATCCGGTAGCGTGCAATGCGTTTTTGGCCTTCTTGTACTGCACGTCAAAGACAGCTGCCTCAAACGAAGCTGCCAGATCGGGCAGGTGAATCGTGCGCCCGGCCTTGGTCTCCTGCTCGATGTAGAGCGTCACGGCCGTTTTAAGGCCCGAAAGCGAGAAACGATAGTCTCCCCTGCTGTTGAGCGCACGGGGGAAATCAATCGCGCGGGGATTGCCTGTCTCGGCCAGCTTGGAAATGATGGGGCCACCGGGATAGCCCAGGCCCAGCGCCTTGGCCACCTTGTCGAAGGCCTCGCCCACGGCGTCGTCGAGCGTCTCACCGAGCACCTCGTAGTCGCCCCACGCCTTCACGTGCACGAGCATGGTGTGCCCGCCCGAGACAAGCGTGAAGATGAACGGCGGCTTGAGGTCGGGCTGCGCCAACAGGTTGGCAAACAGGTGCCCCTCCAGATGGTTGACGCATACGAGCGGCTTGCCGGCAGCGTAGGCAAAGCCTTTGGCAAAGGCAACGCCCACCACGAGGGCGCCCACCAGGCCCGGACCCTGTGTCACGCCCACGGCGGCAAGCTCGCTGGGGGCAATGGCTCCACCCTCAAGACCAAGCGATGCTGCGGCATCCTCGAGCGCCGCATCCACGACACTCACAATCACCTCAACGTGTTTGCGCGAGGCGATCTCGGGCACCACGCCGCCAAAGCGGGCATGAAAATCAATCTGTGTCGACACCTGGTTGGCCAGCATATTGCCATCCGCATCGATAATCGCCACGGCCGTCTCGTCGCAGGAACTCTCGATAGCGAGCACTAGGCGGCGGCGCTCAATTTCGGCACGCTCCCCCTCGGAGCGCCCAGGCGCAGGCAGCGGCCATACGCGCTGCTCTGCCGCCGTCGGCTCGGGCGAAGCATTGTCGACCGGAAGCACGAGGGGCAGCGGAGCCGTCATGACGATGGCATCCTTGCCGGCACCATAGTAGCCGCGGCGACGGCCAGCCTCGGTAAAGCCCAGAGCGTTATAAAGCGCAATCGCTCCCTCGTTGCCGTCCTCGACCTCGAGCGAAGCCGTGGTGCAGCCGAGCATCTGGGCATCATAGCTCACGTGCGACAGCAGTTTGCGGGCAATGCCCTCACGGCGATGTACCGGGTCGACGGCGACATCCAGAATCTGCACATCACCGTCCACGACCATACCGCCGGCAAGGCCCAGCAGCTTGCCGTCGTCGTGTGCTACCCACCAACTACGCGGCACAGCGACGTCCTCGCCCAGTTCGGACAGGAACATGCCCGGCGTCCACGCCTCGTGTCCGGCACCTTCAAAGCAGGCAGCCTCCAGCGCGCTCGCGCCCTCGGCATCCGCCGCGCCCATGGGACGGAACTGCAGATGACGACCGGCGAGCTCATCGGCAACGCCCGTAATTTCACTCTGCGCACTCTCGGCAAGACCAAGACGCTTGCGCTCGTTTTCCTCGGCATCCGAAAGGCGCGTGTAAATCGGCAGGACGCGAGCCGGATCGCCGTCACCCGCAGCGTGCGCGAGCAGCAAGCCCTCGCCCGAAGGCCACCACAGGTCGCGCTCCACGCAGCGGGCGGTCTCGTCCTCACCCAGCAGCTTGCCATAGCGCACGAGACCGTCACCGGTCAGCTGAACCTGGTCCCAGTCCGCCGCTTGGCGCCACTCATCGAGCGCCACGGCGGTCTTGACCACGTGTTCGCGCTCAAATTGGCGCTCGGGACCCTCATCGACCAGCATATACAGCGCCGGATATACCTCACCGCGCATAGCATCGGCCAAGATACCAAGCTTGCCGCGCACGCCAGCCTTCCACGCCGTCCAAGCGCAAGCGTCGAGCGTCGACACGCCCAGCAGCGGAACATTGGCACCACGCGCGAGGCCCTTGGCAGTGGAGATGCCGATACGCACACCCGTAAACGACCCCGGGCCGCGGCCGACCACGTAGTAACCAACATCGCTGCGATCCAGACCGGCTTGAGCCAGCACGCCATCAACGGTATTCACGAGCTCAACGTTGGCGTGGCGGCGACACATGTGGTCGCCACTCACGAGCTTCGTCTCGCCCGTCTGTCCATCAATCCAGCTTGCCGCGCAGGCAAGCATGTCGGTCGAGGTATCGAGCGCCACCACCAGCGCGTTGTCGTTATGCAAGCTCATCTTGTACAGCCTTATCAATCAAATGGGAAAGCTCCATTGCGCGGTCACCGTGCGCCTCAAGCGTTATCGTTCGCACATCGCTGTCGCCCTCATCACGCTTGAGCGTCACCGAAAGATACTCATCCGTCAGCTCGTCCTGGAATTGTTCGCCCCATTCCAGCAGGCAAGCACCCTCATAGCCCAGCACATCGAAAATGCCCGTATCCTCGAGCTCGTAGGCATGCTCCAGGCGGTATAGATCAAAGTGAAACAGCGGAATACGACCTTGATCGTGAACGGCCATGAGCGCAAACGTAGGGCTCGTAACCATATGCCCATCGCCCAGCCCGCGCGAGACGCCCTTGGTAAAGTGAGTTTTGCCCACTCCCAGGCCACCGGTCAGGATGAGCACATCGCCGTCCTCAAGGCACGGTGCAATTAGCTCGCCAAAGTACTCCGTATCGGCAGCGCAAGTCGTTTTGTAAGTACCTACCCCCAGGCGCTCCAGGGACATATATGCTCCTTATTATTCCGAGGCGTCCTCTGGTGCGGGATGTCGCTCCAGATAGTCGCCCAGCATCTTAAAGTCTTCCTCCAGCAGCTCCTGCCACGCCGGATTGCGCAGCGCTGCTGCCGGATGGAACGTGGGCATTACTACAAAATGCCCCATCTGGTGGAACCTGCCGCGCAGCTTAGTAATGCCAATCTCGGTCTTAAGCACAAAGTGCGTCGCGGGGTTGCCGAGCGTCACGATAATATCGGGCCAGATGCTTCGAATCTGCTCACGCAAAAACGGCGAGCAAGCCAGCACTTCCTCGGGACGCGGATTGCGGTTTCCCGGCGGGCGGCACTTAAGCACGTTGGCAATGTAGACGTCTTCGCGTTTGAGGCCCGCCAGCGACAAAATGCCGTTGAGGTCCTCGCCTGCCGCCCCCACAAAGGGCTCGCCCTGCAAATCCTCATTGCGGCCCGGCGCCTCACCAATAAACATCACGCGAGCGCGGGGGTTTCCCACGCCAAACACGATATTGTGACGCGACTGGTAGAGCTGGCAGAGGTGACAATCGCCCAGAACGGCCTCGATCTCCTCGAGTGCGACCTCACGTGGTGCCTGATGGGTATGGCCGGGGATGTGCATGACGCCCATAGCGGCTCCTACACGTAGACCTTGTCGAGACGCATGCCAAAGCCGCAGGCGACCTCGTAGTTAATCGTTCCGCGCAGTCGGGCCATCTCGTCCATAGTGATCTCGGCATCGCCATCGCGGCCGACAATGATCATCTCGTCACCATACTCGGCCTCGGGAATCTCGTGTGCCGGGTTGGACTGAATGGCGACCATAAACTGGTCCATGCAGATATTGCCAACCTGATGCACGCGCTCGCCGCGATACAGCACATCCATACGATTGGAAAGCGTACGCGATAGGCCGTCGGCATAACCGATCGGCAGCGTGCAGATCTGAACGCGCGTGCGCGGTACGCGGTAGGTAAAACCGTAGCCCACGCCCTCACCCATCGCAGGGTGTGCCACGCGCGTCACGCGCGCATGGACGCTCATAACGGGATCAAGCTGCATCACGCGGCCACTCAGCTCGCACGGCTGCATGCCATACAAGCCAACGCCGGCGCGAATCATATCAAAATGCATCGAGGGGTCGAGCATCGAGGACGGCGTGTTGGCGCAGTGCACGATACCGCACTCAAAACCCGCATCCTTAATGGCTTGAACGGCCTCGGTAAAGCGCTGACACTGCAGCTTGTAGTCCCAGCCCGAAGGTTCATCGGCCGTGGCGAAGTGCGTAAATACGCCGTCGCACTGAATACCGCGATGGAAATTAATACCGCGGACAAAGTCGAGCACCTGTGTGTAGTGTACGCCGATACGATTCATACCCGTCTCGATGGCGAGATGATACTTGCCCACCTTGCCCGCCGCGACGGCACATTCGCCATACGCAAGAGCAAAGTCAGACGTATAGACCGAGGGCATGATATCAAACTCGAGCAACGTCGGAATGGCCTCGATAGGCGGCTCGCTTAGGATGAGGATGGGTTTCGTAATCCCGCCCTGTCGGAGCTCAACGCCCTCGTTAACCGTCGCCACGGCAAACATGTCGGCACCGGCCGAATACATGATCTTGGCGCACTCAACAGCTCCATGACCATAAGCATCGGCCTTGACCACGCAGCACAGGCGCTGACGTGGATTCAACAAGTTCTTATAGGCCCTCGTGTTGCGACGGAGCGCCCCGCGGTCGATCTCGACCCAGGACCAGCGCGTCAAATCGGCTTTATTCATGATTAGTCATCCGACCCTTCGTCCATGATTCCCAGATCTTCGAGCGCATCCTTTGCCGCCAGTTCCATGGCGGGACCGATCAAGTCGATAAGATCGGTCGCGATGACGCTCTTCTCACCATACTCCGTCGCCGCGGCAAAACCGGCGTAGCTGTGAAGTGCGACGGCGTACGAATACAGCAACTCCCAACGATCCATCTCGTCGCGCATGGTGGCAAGCGTGCCGGCCAAAATACCCGCGAGAACATCACCTGAACCGGCAGTTGCCAGAGAAGCCGGACCCGAGAGCGGCAGCAGTACACGCTCAACGCCACAGATAGCCGTCGTCGGCCCTTTGGCAATGACCACCAGATTGTCGGAGCCTGCAGCCCAGACAACCTTCTGCGCGGCTGCAATCGCGGTACCAAGGTCGTTCACCTCGTCACCGGCAACCAGACGCGAAAGCTCACGATAGTGCGGTGTCATAACCAACGGCTGCTCGCGACGATACATCTCGGGGTTACTATCAATACCGTCAATGGCAATCTTAGCAAGGCAGTTGAGTGCATCGGCATCCAAAATAAGCGGTACATCAAGCTCGAGCAAGCCCGAAACCACCTGCATAGCGCCGGCAGACGTCGTCATACCGGGACCGCACAGTACGCAGCTGTACTTCTTTGCAATCTCGCACACCGTCATGCGCGCAGCGGCGCCAAAGGAGCCGCGGGAATCAGACGGAATAGCAAAGACGGGAATCGAAGGAAGTGCAATGCGAATAAGATTAGCGCAGGCGTCAGGAGCCGCGACTGCCACGTAACCAGCACCCGCGCGAGCTGCAGACTTGGCCGCCATAATGGCAGCACCAGGATATTGTGCAGATCCGGCGACAATAAGCACAGAGCCACGGGAATACTTATCGATATTCGTAGGTAGTGGGGCAAAGTAATCAACTAAGTCACCGGGCTCGACAATCTCGGCGGCGTGGTCGACATCATCGATGACCTCGTCAAGACGGTCGTAAAGATTGCCGCAGATCAAATCGCCAGCATACTCAGGGCCATCAGCGCTATACAGACCAATCTTGGGCGCAATCATCGTCACCGTATGTTCGGCACGAATGCAGTCGTCATCAACAACGCCCGTCTCGGCATTCAGGCCCGAGGGGACATCAATGGATACGACACAATCGGCGCATTCATTGACCGTAGGAATCCAGATGGAGAACGGCGCACGCAGATTCCCATGGAAACCGGTACCAAAAATGGCATCGACAACAACATCGGCCTTATCGATCAAAACCTCGAGTTCGTCACGCGAGGGGCCGACGCAAACGTGCACATCGCGGCCGGCAGTACGACGAGCAACATGACGTGCCAGAGCAGCAGGAATCTCATCCGGCTCAACCGGAGAAACGATATCGACGTCCACACCCTTATGGCTCAGGATATCGGCGGCAACCCAACCGTCGCCGCCATTATTACCAAAACCGACCAGAACGAGAACCCGATCGGGATTGAGCTTCAAGACCTCGTTGGCGGCAAACTCACCCGCTAGCTCCATAAGCTCGGCCTTCGAAGTCCCTTCGCGTTCGATGATATCCTCGAGACGAACGACTTCTTCGGTACTCAAAACCGGTTTCATCTATGCTCCTAGCGTATCTTGCGAAGCATCGCCCAGGTGCTCCGTCAATGCTGAATTCTGCAGCTGCTCAAGCTCATCTAAAACAGAGCGAGCCTCTTTAAATGTCTGCGCTACGCGTTTCTTGGTGCTCACCTTTTCATCTTTTGGCTTAGGCCGAGCATCTTCGGTAATCGCGATGGCATTCGCAACGGCTAAGTCTCCTGTAAGCGTAATGGAAAGAGCGACCTCAACAACACCCAGCTCATGAGCGATCTCGAGTGCACGGCCCGAAAGCAGCGCCTTCGGTTTGCCGAGTTTATCACGCGTTACCGAAACATCCTTGCGACCCACGCCTTGACTAAAACCCGTGCCGAGAGCTTTAAGCACCGCCTCGCGCGAAGCAAAGCGGCTCGCATAGTGAGCAGCGGGACGCGATGATACATCGCAATACGCACGCTCTTCTTCGGTAAACACACGCCGAGCAAACGACGGCGTCTTTTCAAGAATTGATTTCATCCGGGAAATCTCGACGATATCAACGCCGATACCAGCTTCAGCCATGTTCACCTCCATATCGCACAGACTAAGTTATTGTAGCCCGTTCACAGAAGATGCGACAAACGAGGGTTATAAAACACAGCTACTATGTGAGACAAAAGCCCGTAAACGCAAAAAGGAGGAGGCCGCGAGGCCTCCCCCTTCTCAGTTCAAGCGTACGGCTCGGTGCCGTCCA
>JAUUMM010000021.1:0-35551 GCA_030839365.1 Collinsella sp. | reverse complement strand
ACTTGCAGCGACGGACCTCAGGACACTCTTACACCACGTCTGCGCGCGCGACCACCAGGCAGTTTTGTAACAAGCTATCTACCTGCGGTTTTGAAAAGCAGGATGACCGGGCTGCTCGGGATGTTCAAAAAAGTCTACTCACTTGTCGCGCAAAGCTTCTGCATGAGAAAAAATGGGGTTTTCAACAGAACTTCGTCCAGCTCTCGGCAAGCTTTTGGCCAGTTGGGGAGGGCTGTTGAAAACTTGGCAGTCCGTTCGGCACCATTTTTGGCGCGTTCGCGCCAATGCGTGACTGACTGGGTTGAAATTCGTGTTTTTCTGTGCCTATGAAAGATCTACTTTGTGACATATCGGCTTTTAGGTACTGGCGTTTGCCCCCTCAGGTCCGCGCTCTGTGTCCGCCGCTTCCACGACCGGAAGAAGACCGGCAGCGATATGATCTCGCCCGCAACCCGACGGCTGCGGTCGCGCTCGGTTTTCCGTTGTATACATTGGTTCAGACAAGAAACAAACGGACTTGTCCTGCCAGCATTAGGCAGCGGCTGTTTCTTGGTGAGCTTCCCAGGGAATCCGTACTGGAAACGGAGCATGGGTTTTTGATTACGTCTCCTCTACTGACGGCATTCATCATGTCACGGCATCTGAGGGATCTTCAGCTTCTTTTGGTATTGGCGGAGATGTGTGGCTTGTTTGCGGTGTGTGCCCTGCCGGCGTTACTTGAGACGGAGCTTTCGCGTGCAATTGATTCGGGTGCGATTTCGACAACGTTCGGTTGGGCGCGCTGCCCGTCCGAGGACGGCACCGCCTCAAATTTATGGCGTCGAGACGCTTTGGTTTTGGGCGGAGACCTTGACCGTTTTTGTTCAGATGTTTGCGGGATGCGTTACGGCAATAGATTTATGGCGGTATCGCAACTCGTTCCATTGGGTGCCGCGTCGCCTTTTGAGGTCGAGGCGTATTTGCTACTTGCACTGCCGCGATCCCTGGGAGGCGAAGGTTTTTGCGGCATAGAGCTTAATGTTGAAGTGATGCTAAACACAAATGCTCGAGCGATTGTGGGAAAGTCCCGTGTATATATCGACCTACTTCTTTCTTCACCGGACGGTAGGCGACAGGTGGCCATTGAATGTCAGGGAAAGGCCTCGCACGGACGCGCAGGGGATGGCTTGCGTGACGCTGACCGCATGACGGCCCTTCAGGCCATGGGCTACGATGTACTTCTCCTGACACACAGACAGATATCCGATGAGGGTAGATTCCGCGCGATCGTTAAGACCGTATGCAGGATGCTCGATGCTGAATATCGTGATAAAAGCTCAGATGAGCAAAGGGCTGAGGCATTACTCCGGTCTGAACTATTCGTTGACTGGACAAAATTGGGAGTAATCGACGGAAAGATGCCCGCTAGACACAAAATGGCTCGATCGTGGACGGCTGCGGTTCTAAGTGAGTAGGCTTTTAGCACTTTGGCGACCAGGCCGTTTTGAAACAAGTCATTTACCTGCGGCTTTATAAAGCAATATGGATGGCGTGCTCGGCAAGTTCCAAAAAGTCTACTCACTTAGTTTTTGACGAGAAACCTATGCCGAAGGCGGTCCTATTTCAGGTAGTTAACAAGTTTGTGAGGCACGAAAAAGGCCCGAACCAATATGGTCCGGGCCTCATCAAGCTAGAGGTTATGTCTCAGGCGGTTGGCTTAGCCAAAGTAGCGCTTGAGCAGGCCGGCGAAAGCCTTGCCGTGGCGGGCCTCGTCGCGAGCCATCTCGTGCACGGTGTCGTGGATGGCATCGAGGCCAGCGGCCTTGGCGCGCTTAGCAAGATCGGTCTTGCCGGCGGTGGCGCCGTTCTCGGCCTCAACGCGCATCTCGAGGTTCTTCTTGGTGGAGTCGGTCACGACCTCGCCCAGGAGCTCAGCGAACTTGGCGGCATGCTCGGCCTCCTCGTGGGCAGCTTTCTCCCAGTACAGGCCGATCTCGGGATAGCCCTCGCGATGGGCGACGCGAGCCATGGCCAGGTACATACCGACCTCGGAGCACTCGCCCTCAAAGTTGGCGCGCAGGTCGGCAACGATGTCCTCAGAGACGCCCTCCATCTTGGCGACGCCCACGACGTGCTCGGCAGCCCACTCGAGCTGGCCCTCCTCCTGCTTCAGGAAACGAGAACCGGGAACGCCGCACTGGGGGCACTTGAAGTCCTCGGGCAGCTGGTCGCCGTCGAACTCTTCCACATAACCGCAAACGGGGCAAACAAACTTCATGATTCGATCCTTTCGATCGATGGCGATTGTGCGCTCGTCCGGTCCCGTAAGGGCCCTCTCCGGACGTGCGTCTTGACGAGTTCTATTATCCATAAATGAAACCAAATGTGAAGCCTATTAGGAATGATTTTTAATAAAACAATTTGAGATATGAAGATGTTGATTGATTAACGATTGGCAGGCCGTCTTTGACCGCCGCTGAGTACAATCGGGCGAGCAAATGTTGATCTATCAACAAATGAAGGAGTTTCCTTTATGCATCTAGCCCGTCGTGCCTGGTGCCGAACATATCAGACGGTTTTTCGCATTGCATTGCCGATCCTGCCCTATACCGAGCCGCGCATTTTAGAGCATGCCGAGGATGTGCCCGCGGTGCTTCAAAAGCGCTCGATCCAGAAGGTCCTTATCGTGACGGATCCCGGTATTGCACGTTTGGGACTCACGGCATCACTCGAGCGTGCGCTTACGGCTCAGGGGATTGGCGTTACGGTCTATGCCGAAACGCGTGCGAACCCCACGGTCTCGAATGTGGAGGAGGCGGCGTCCCTGTATCGAGAGCGCGCCTGCCAGGCCATTATCGGTTTTGGCGGAGGATCAGCCATGGACTGCGCCAAGGGCGTGGGCGCACGCATTGCGCAGCCAAGCAAGCCCATCAACAAGATGCGCGGGCTGCTGCGGATTCATCGTCGCCTGCCGTTGCTCATCGCCGTTCCCACCACGGCGGGCACGGGGAGCGAGGTCACGCTTGCGGCGGTAATTACCGATGACGAGACGCGCTACAAGTATCCCATTAACGACTTTGTGCTTATCCCGCGCTTTGCGGCGCACGACCCCGAGTTTACGCGCGGTCTGCCCGCCTCCATTACGGGGCAGACGGGCATGGACGCCCTGACGCATGCCGTCGAGGCGTTTATCGGGCGAAGCACCACGCCCTATACGCGCAAGATGGCGCGACAGGCGGTGCAGCTCATCCACGACAATTTGCTCGAGGCCTATGAGCATGGCGACGACATGCGTGCGCGTCGCAATATGCTTTTGGCGGCGTATAAGGCGGGCGTTGCGTTTACCCGCTCCTATGTCGGATATGTGCATGCCATCGCGCACAGTTTGGGCGGCCGATACGGAATTCCGCACGGTTTGGCCAACGCGATCATCCTGCCGCACATGCTTCGCGCTTATGGTGACGCCGCCGCCCCCAAGCTTGCCGATCTTGCTCGCATGGCGGGCATTGCGCCGGCTACCGCGCAGGACAGTCTTGCGGTCGAGGCCTTTATCGATTGGGTCGACCGCATGAACGAGGCCCTGGGAATCCCCAAATATGTCTCGGGTATTCGCCGCTCCGATATTCCGCAAATGGCGGCCCATGCCGATGCCGAGGCCAATCCCCTGTACCCCGTTCCACTTTTGATGGACCGCTCGGAGCTCGAGCATATGTACGAGGTCGTCGCGGGTGGTATGTTTGAGGACGAGAACTAGGAGGGTGCCATGAACACCGAGGAAATTGCGCGCATCGTCGGCGATCAGCGCGCCTACTTTAAGACGCACGCCACGTTTGATGTCGATGCTCGACGTCGCGCGCTCGTGAGTTTACGCGATGCGGTGCGGGCCCACGAGGCCGATATCGCTCATGCGCTCAAGACCGATTTGGGAAAGTCGCATGACGAGGCCTATATGTGCGAGATTGGCACATCGCTTTCCGAGATTCGACATCAGATTGCGCATGTGGCCCGATGGAGTCGTCCGCGCCTGCGTCCGTGCGACCTCGCTAACGCCGTGAGCGTGTGCAAAACGCAAACCGTGCCCTATGGCGTCACGCTCATCATGGCGCCCTGGAACTATCCGTTTTTGCTGACGCTCGAGCCGCTCGCTGGCGCCCTTGCCGCGGGCAATACCGTGGTCATCAAGCCGAGCGCCTATGCTCCGGCATCGAGCGCGGTGCTCAGGCAAATCTGTGAAGAGGCATTTGATCCGCGCCTGGTGACGGTTGTCGAGGGCGGGCGCGCCGAGAACGAAGCGCTGCTCGATGAGCACTGGGACAAGATCTTCTTTACCGGTAGCGTTCCGGTCGGCAAACTCGTTATGGAGCGCGCAAGTAAAAACCTTACGCCTGTGACGCTTGAGCTGGGCGGAAAGAGTCCCTGCATCGTGGATGCGACGGCAAACTTGAAGGTTGCGGCACGGCGTATCGCCTTTGGTAAATGGCTCAACGTGGGGCAGACCTGCGTGGCGCCCGACTACCTGCTGGTCGATACGCGCGTGCACGACGAGCTGCTGGGCCTCATCAAGGAGGAGGTCCGCCGTATGTTTGGCGAGTATCCGCTCGATAACGAGGACTACGGTCATATTGTCAACGCCAAGCATTTTGCGCGCGTGCGCGGGCTGATCGATCCCGATAAGGTCGTGCTGGGAGGTACCGCGCGCGAGGCCTCGCTCAAGATCGAGCCGACGATTTTGGACGGCGTGTCCCCCAATGACGCCGTGATGCAGGAGGAGATCTTCGGCCCCATTTTGCCAGTGCTGACGTTTGAGAGCCTTGACGAGGCCGAAGCGTTTATTACGGATCGTCCGACGCCGCTGGCCCTGTATATCTTTAGTCAGGATCGCGAGGTTCAGCAGCGCTTTGTGCGCTACGTGCCCTTTGGCGGCGGCTGCGTTAACGATACCATCATGCATCTGGCTACGAGTCATATGGGCTTTGGCGGCATGGGCGCGAGCGGCATGGGACAGTACCATGGCCGCGAGAGCTTCGATACGTTTAGCCACAAGAAGAGTATCGTGAACAAGGCAACCTGGCTGGACGTGCCGTTTCGGTATGCGCCCTACGCAAGCTGGAAGCACAAATTCGTGCGCATGTTTGTGCATTAGAAAAGGGCGCAGGTAATACGAACAAGTGTTCCTATTACCTGCATTTTGCGTTAGACTACTGTTATGGAGCACGGATGGGCCAACTCCCTTTAGAAGGGATTTGGTATGAACGTAAGCGATGTTATTTCGTTATTGGCGTTGTTGATTGCGGCTATCGAACTCGGTCTGTTTATCGGCCGAATGAAATAGCCGCCCCCGCGTAAGCGAAGACGGCCACTTCTCACGATGAAAACGTGTATCGGAGTTGGCAAGACCCGCGGCAACGGGTGCCATCCGTGTTCCTATCTTATCTGCAAGCGTTCTGTCGCGCAAGCGTTGAGGCAAACGATTGAAGGACGCAGACAGGATGTATTTGTGTCCGCACGGGACCGTAGACTTCTCAATAAGGTTACACACCGGTTTATCCGGCCGTTAGAGGAGCTGCTATGTACGAGCCTTCGCGTGTTCTTCTGTCATTTCACATTGCAGGATTTCAGTATGCCGATGGCGCCTTGGTCTTGGGCGATCTTAAAGCGGGCGATAAGCTGACGCTGTGTGACGAGCGCGATAATCCCCATGACCCTGAGGCGGTTGCGATTTATTACGGCAACACCAAGCTTGGCTATGTTCCGGGAAACGAGGTCGGCCCACTGTCCTTGATGATGTATTACGGCCACGAGGACGTATTTGAGGCCCGTGTGCAACAGGTTGCCCCCGAGCGCAGCCCGTGGCATCAGGTGCGCGTTGGGCTCTACGTGGTGGATGCTCGCTAGTCGGCAATGGAGGCTGCCATGTTTGATGACGATGACCTGTTTGATCTGGCAGATGATCCGTTTGAGTGGGATGTGCTACTCGATGACGATGAGCTGGAACAGGACCGTAAGATGCGGCAGGACAAGAAAACTCAGGGTGACGCTTCGAAAAAGCAAGACAAGCGCCGCCGCGGACTGTTCGGCGGGCTCTTTGGATAACCGCCGCATCGCTACGTTTGTATACTTAGCACGAGTTGAGCACGTTGCGAAATGAGGGCATAGACGATGATGTGGTTTACCGCCGACCTGCACCTGGGCGATACGAATATCTTGCACGACATGGACCGGCCGTTTGACTCGGTCGAGGAGATGAACCGCAAGGTCATCGATGCCATCAATGAGTGCGTGGCTGCGGACGACCGCCTCTATATTCTGGGTGACTTTACCTATCGTTTGCCCCTAGCGGAGGCGGTGCGCCTGCGCGAGCGTATCGAATGCCAGAACGTGACGCTCATCCGCGGTAACCATGACGGCGACTGGGAAGATTCCGACGTACCGCAGATTTGGGAAAACGTGCGCGATTACCTGGAGATTGCTCCCGGCTATGCCAAGGGCCATCGTCTGGTTATGAGCCACTACCCCATGCTCAGCTGGAACGGCAAGGCACGTGGCGCCATTATGCTGCATGGGCATATCCACAGCAGGGGTGACCGCGCCAACGCACGCAACCGCGATCGCGAGCGCCCTATCTTTCGCTACGATGTCGGTCTCGATGCCAACGATTACAAGCCCGTAAGCCGCGATCAGATTCTTAGCTTCTTTAGGCTGTAGCCCTCAAACCACCACAAGGGGGGGCAGGTGGCTTTGTGGTGGTTTTGGCGCCGTTGCCATTATGGCGGCGGCGCCTTTTTTGTCCGTGCGGCGCGGTAGAGTGTAGTCGGTTGAAATTTGCGTCCATCGAGGAGCTGCTATGAACGAGATTAAGTGCCCGCATTGCGGCGAAGTTTTTAAGGTCGATGCGTCCGGCTATGCGGATATCGTCAAACAAGTGCGCGATGCTGAGTTTTCGCGCGACCTGGATGAGCGTGTGAAGGCAGTCCAGCGCGAGGGCGAGCAGGCACTGGAGCTTGAGCGCTCGCGCTCGACGGCTGCTCTGCAGGAGGCGGAGTCTCAGCGCAACGCTCAGCTCGTTGAGCAGAAAAACGCCGCGGCTCAGGAACTGGCGCAGGAGGTTGCCAGGCGCGATGCCGAGCTTGCCGAGCTGCGCGCCAAGCTCGAGGGTGCTGCCGCGGAGCGTGAGAGCGCAAGCCAGCGAGCGGCGGTTGAGGCTCGCGCCGATGCTCAGAAGGAGAACGCCGAGCTCCAGCGTGAGATTGACAGCCTGCGTGCACAGCTTGGACGCAAGGACGACGAAGCAAAGCTTGCCGAGTCGGCGGCGCGCAACGCTGCTCAAAACGATTTAGCTGCACGCGACGCTCAGATTGCCGAGCTGCAGGCCAGGCTTGCCGCGGCGGACAAGGCCCAGGAGATGGCGCTTGCCGCTGCCGCGGCAGAGTCGCAGCGTGAGCTCGATGCCGCTCGCAGCGAGGCCGAGCGCGCGCTTGCTGACTATCGCGCGAAGGTGCAAGAGAAGTTTTCCGCCGCAAAGGCTCAGTCCGAGCAAGAGGCCGAGGGCCTGCGTGCCCAGCTGCGCGAGCAGGAACTGATGGCAAAAATGAACCTGTCAGAGGCGGTCGCCGCGGCGGAACGAGAGCGCGATGAGGCACGTGCCAAGCTGACGAGCGAGCTGGCGGTGCGCGATTCTCGCGAGGAGCAAGCCAAGGCAGCACACGAGCTCGAGCTTGCGCAGGCCAAGCGCGCGAGCGATGACCTGATTCGCTACAAGGATGAAGAGATTGAGCGTCTTAAGGACATGAAGGTCCGCCTGTCTACCAAGATGGTGGGCGAGTCGCTCGAGCAGCACTGCGAGACCGAGTTTAACCGTCTGCGCATGACGGCGTTTCCCAACGCGTACTTCGAGAAAGATAACGATGCGTCCGAGGGTACCAAGGGCGACTTTATCTTCCGCGAGTGCGACGCAAGCGGTAACGAGGTCATTTCGATTATGTTCGAGATGAAAAACGAGAACGACGAGACCGCGACCAAGCACAAAAACGAGGACTTCTTTAAGAAACTCGATCACGATCGTCGCCAGAAAGGCTGTGAGTACGCGGTGCTCTGCACACTGCTCGAGCCCGAAAGCGAGCTCTATAACGCAGGGATAGTCGACGTGAGTTACCGCTATGAGAAGATGTACGTGATCCGCCCGCAGTTCTTCATTCCCATGATCACGCTGCTGCGCAACGCCGCCATGGGTTCGCTGCGCTATAAGCAGGAGCTGGCGGAGTACAAGCAGCAGAACATCGACGTCACGAACTTCGAGGCCAAGATGGAGAAGTTCAAGAACGACTTCGGCCGCAACTATGAGCTTGCGAGCCGTAAGTTCCAGACGGCGATCGAGGAGATTGACAAGACGATTAGCCATCTGCAGAAAACCAAGGAGGCATTGCTGTCCTCCGAGAACAATTTACGTCTAGCCAACAAGAAGGCCGACGATCTTACCATTCGCAAGCTCACCTGGGGCAACAAGACCATGAAGGCGGCGTTTGACGAGGCGCGCGGGGCTGCGACAGGGGCAAACGATGAGCCCGCCGAGGCGGATTCGTATGAGGTCGAGGATGCCGAGTAGGGGATAGCGTATAGTGCAAAAGCGGGGCCGCTGGCGATACTGCCAACGGCCCCGCTTCGTTCCAGTATGTACGGCTAGTCCTCGAGCAGGTCCTCGATAAAGCCGACGCGGTAGTTTTTGAAGATGACCTCGCCGCCGTCTTGCGTGGCATCCAGGTCGACATCGCCCATGATGCCAAAGTCGTGGTCGCCATCCTCGTCGGCAAAAATCTGGTGCACGTGCCACACGTGATCGGTCTTCTCGTCGCTCCCGTCGATGGTAAACATCGCGGCGCTGCGGGCATCTCCGTCGGTGAGGATTTCCTCGTGCTGCTCATGGTAGGCATCGAGCGCCTTTTGCCAGCGGACCTCGCTCATGCCCCAGTCCTCGTCGAGTTCGCCCAGGTCGCGAACGTGCTCGCGGGCGGCAAGGGTCACGCGGCGGAAGAGTGCGTTGCGCACCAGCAGCGTGCAGCCGCGACGGTCCGCAACGACCTCGTCGATGCCCTGCGGCGGCGCGGCGTCGAGGGCCGCCGGGTTGCCGGCGTTCTCCCACTCGTCCACCAGGCTCGAGTCGACCGAGCGTACCACAAAGCCGAGCCACGAAATGATGTCGCGCAAGCGCTCATCGCGCTTCTCAATGGGCACGGTGCGATCGAGGGAGCGGTAGGCCTCGGCTAGGTAGCGCAGCAGAATGCCCTCGGAGCGGGCGATGCCGAGCTTTTGGATATAGCCCTTAAAGTCGCTCGCGCTCTCCAACATGTCGCGCAGGACGCTCTTGGGCGAGAGCTGGTAGTCGTTGGCCCAAGGTACTTCCTGGCAGTACTTGTCGAAGGCGGCATCGAGCAAATCCTCGAGCGGCTTTTCGTAGGTGACATCCTGGATGCGCTCCAAGCGTTCCTCATATTCGACGCCGTCGGCTTTCATCTCGGCCATAGCGCGATCGCGTGCGGCACGTTCCTGTGCACGCAGCACTTGCTTGGGATCTTCGAGCGTTGCCTCGACCATTGAGATTAGATCCATGGTATAGGTCTCGCTCTCGGGATCGAGCAGCTCCAATGCGGCAAGCAAAAACGGCGAGAGCGGCTGGTCGAGCGCGAAGTCCTCGGGCAGATCAACCGTCAGTGCATAGTCGATGTCTGGTGCGGCGTCAGTCGGGGCGTCGGGTGCGGGCGGCACCTCGGTGCGAACGACGACGCCGGAATCGATGAGCGTGGCGAAGATTTCGTCGGCGCGAACCTCGAGCTTGGCCTTTTCCTCGGGAGTCTGCAGACTCGTCTCGATGAGGTCGTGCACGCGGGCTCGGGCATCGCCGCCCTGCTCGACCACGCTAATCACCATGGAGTGCGTGATGCGCAGGCGCGGCTTGAGCGTCTCGGGCTGCGTCTCGATCAGGCGCTCAAAGGTCTGCTTGTTCCAGGTGACAAAGCCCTCGGGGGCCTTCTTCTTTTTAATCTTGCGGAGTTTTTTGGGGTCGTCGCCCGCCTTGGCCATAAGCTTGGCATTCTCGATCTCGTGCTCGGGTGCCTCGGCGATCACCATGCCCTCGGTATCGAAGCCCGAGCGACCGGCGCGACCAGCGATCTGATGAAACTCACGGGCGCGCAGGCGACGCATCTTGTAACCG
Source organism: Collinsella sp. (assembly GCA_030839365.1). Taxonomy (GTDB): domain Bacteria; phylum Actinomycetota; class Coriobacteriia; order Coriobacteriales; family Coriobacteriaceae; genus Collinsella. Next base: position 25,365 of record JAUUMM010000021.1, on the reverse strand, counting down.
TCGAACTTGGTGAGCGCGGTGAGCACCACGGTGTGGATGGGTACGTTGATGCCGACGCCGAGCGTATCGGTACCGCAGATGACGGGCAGCAGGCCCTGCTGCGCCAAGCGCTCGACCAACAGGCGATAGCGCGGCAACATGCCAGCATGGTGCACGCCGACGCCGCAGCCGAGCAAGCGCTTGAGGATCTTGCCGAAGGCCGTCGAGAAGCTTGTCCCCTTTGCCGCTTCTTTGATGGCTTCGCGCTGCTCTTTGCTGGCGATGCCAAAATTGGCGAGCGACTGTGCCGTCGCAAGGGCGGCATCCTGGCTAAAGTGCACGATATAGAGCGGGGCCTCGCCGCGGCGCATGGCGAGCTCGACCGTGCCTTCGAGCGAGGTCGTCACATAGTCGTAGCTCAGCGGCACGGGGCGCGGGGCATCGACGACCAAGTCGCAGGTAGCGCCGGTGTGTTCCTCGAGTGAGGCGGCGATGGCAGTGACATCGCCGAGCGTGGCGCTCATGAGCATGAATTGCGTGTGAGGCAGGGTGAGCAGCGGTACCTGCCAGGCCCAGCCGCGATCGGGGTCGGCAAAGTAGTGGAACTCGTCCATGGCGACGCAGCCAACATCGGCATCTTCGCCCTCGCGCAGCGCGTCGTTGGCAAGGATCTCTGCCGTGCAGCAGATGACGGGTGCCTTGGTGTTGATATGCGTGTCGCCGGTGATCATACCGACGTTATCGCGGCCGAGCACCTGTACCAGATCGAAAAACTTTTCACTGACCAGAGCCTTGATGGGGGCCGTGTAATAACAGCGCTTGCCCTGCGCCATGCCCATAAAGAGCATGCCCAGCGCGACGAGCGATTTACCCGATCCGGTCGGAGTGCCCAGAATGACGTGATCGCCGGCTGCCAGGTCCATGAGGGCCTCTTCTTGGTGATCCCACAGCTCAATGCCGCGATCGCTCGTCCATTCAAAGAAGCGTTCGAAGGCCTGGTCGGGCGTGAGCCATGGTTCGGGCTCGCTGCCGTCCTCGGGCTCCCACCAGGTGGGGGAGAGCGCGCCGAGCGAGCCGAACTCGGCTTCGGTTCCCGTGCCGCCCGAGAATGAGCTGGCGGCCCCGGCGCCGGAGACGGTGCTGACGGCGGTATCTGTCGTGGTCTGTGCCATGTGTTTGCTTTCTCTCGCGATTGTCCGCCAACTATTATGGCGTAGCGTCGCATCGATGCGTTCGCAGGCAAGAAAATGCAGGAAATGGGCGTTCTGCCCAGCCGTTTGGTGCAGTTGCCAGCTAAGTGAGTAGACTTTTTGCAATATCGCGAGCACATGGCTTTTGCGCAAGGGCTCTACCTGCGGTTTTAGTATTGGTTATGCGGGTTGTGCTTGGCTATTGCAAAAAAGTCTACTCACTTAGATTTGAGGGACGTTTGCTGGCGCCTATTTGCGCTTGTTTGCCGAAGCTGCGACCATCAGAGGCCCCTGGGACTCTTGCGGTAGACGCTTCTTGCCCTTGCGGGCACGGTTTCTAAAGTTCTCGACGGCCTCTTCCATGCCCAGAGGCACATAGGCGAGCTCATCGAGGTTATCGGGCAGGTAGCAGGCTAGGCTTTGCTCCTGCGCGCGGCCCGCCGCGAGCTGTTCATCGCTGGGCTGCGCTCCAGGTGTGGCGCAAATGCCATAGACGGCGGCACCCATCTCGCGCGTGCGGCGCTCGTACTCGGTCTCGGGATGCTCGGGATGGTCGCGGCGGACGTCGTCGCTTACCCAAAGCGTATCGTAGCCGGCCGCGGCAAACTGTCCCAGGGCGTAATCGCGCAACGGCTTGCTATCGGTGCGCAGTGTGACGGTAGCGCCGGCTGAAAAGAGCGGGCGGTAGAGCATCAGATGGTCGACATGGACGAGTCGTTTTTTAGCGTACTTGGCCTTGGGCTGCGGCGTGGGAAAGTTAATGGTGATGGCATCGAGCTCGCCTGCGGCAAACAGCTGTGGCAGCGATGCGGCGCCTCGGGGCAGGACGAGTGCGTTGGATAGCCCCTGTTCGCAGATTTTCTGCGCGGCATAGGCGATGCAGATGGGCTCCTGGTCCATGCCGATAAAGAGGGTGTCGGGCTCGCGGTGGGCGCGCTCGACCAGATAGGTTCCCTTGCCACAGCCAAGATCCAGGTGAAGGTGTTCGAAGGGCTTGCTGCCAGCTGGCGCGCAAGCCTCGCGCCAATCTCCGGCATAAGCCTCGGGGTTCGTCTCGATCGCATCGGCGTAGCGCTCCAGGCGCTCCTCGAGCACAAAGTTCTTAGGCGTGCGAACGTGGACGGCTCCCATGAGGCTCCTTGGTCATAAGTATGGAACGCATAGCTGCGCGTTCCGTCAATGGGTTGAAAAAGGGTGGGCATAGTTTGCCCGAAAGATGCGGTGCGGCTCGGCGGCGAATCGTCGGTGCCTACAGACGTTTGAGAATCACATAGCGGTTGAGCTCGCCGCTGCGACCGTCGGCATGGAAGCGCTCAAGCTCGCGCACGGGGACCTCGCCGCTCTTGTAGAACGTACGGACGCCGCGCACCAGGTCGGTGATCTGCTGATCGTCAAAGTGATGGCAATAGCGGTAGGCGTGGCGGTCGTTTTGCCAGCCGATGAGGTGGTCGCCGGCTTCAAACTGCGCGGAATCGTAACCTTCAAACGGCGGGGTGAGCTCGGCACGGGCCTCGGCGCGAACGGCCTTGCGCGCCATGCGCTCGTCGTTCATAAACTCCCAAAAGCTGATGGCGATGATGCCGCCCGGGCGCGTCTGGCGCACCAGGGCGTCGAGCACGCGTACGCGGTACTCGCACGACGGCACGTGGTGCATAAAACCAAAGCAGACCGAGATGTCGGCGAGCGGGGCGTCGAAAAGCACGTCGGGTGTCTCGGCGGGGTTGAGCTTCATAAGGGCATCGAGCACGTCGAGTTCCTGGAAGTGCAGGTTGGGAATGCGCAGGGCGTGACCGTGCGCATCGATAGCCAAATCCTGACACGAGTCGACACCATAGAACTCAAACGGGCAGCTGGCATCTACCGAGGGGTTTGCGCCGTCGACGCCCTTGGCGGCAAGTGCGCCGCCGGCGGCAAAGTTCTCGAATCGCATATTGCCGCAGGCGAGATCGAAGACGCGGACGGGATGCTCAATCGTGGCGACATCGAGCTGTTCGAGCGCGATGTCCATGGTGCGCACCCAGCCGGGCCACGGGGCCTGGCGCGTATCGGAGAAGGAGGCGGAGTGCTCGCGATAGAACGTGTTGTTGAGCTGGATGAGCGATGAGGCGAAATCGCGGTTCACGGCGCGGAACTCCCTCCGTTGGCGGTGCGGAATTAACAGTACGACCATACTACCGTTAACGCCGCAACGGGGACAACCAAGCTACGGGTCATTGCTTTGTTTGGACACATTTCCGCAGCTCATATGCACCCGCAACCGACGGTTGTCAAAAATCTCACTAGAATAGGTGGCATGCTTTTGGCGGTGGCGGATAGATTTTTAACTGTGCAAGGCGCCTTAAGAAGAAAAACGGTCCGGCGGCACGGCTGGCATCACATAGGAGGAACCATGAATGTAGAAACTGCGCAGCGGCTCGCCGACCTTCGTCGCAGCAAGGGTTTTAGCCAAGAAGGGCTGGCACGAAAGCTGGGACTGTCGCGCCAAGCAGTCAGTAAATGGGAGCGCGCGGAGAGCTCGCCCGATACCGAGAACCTGATCTCGCTCGCCAAGCTCTATGGTGTGAGCTTGGACGAGCTGCTCAATCCGAGCGATGAGATTGAGGACGATATCGAGTTTGAGAACGAGGACCGTGCCCGTCAGCGCGAGGCCGAGGCGGCAGATCGCGCCCGTACCCATGAGGCGGCGGCACGTGCCACCGAGGCGGCAACACAGGCGAGTGACGCCGCCGCCAAGGCGGCGCAAGCGGCAAGCTGGAGTGCGCAGGCCGCCAATGCCGCTACGGCGCAGGCGACGAGTGGCAGCGCAGTTGGCTCGACTCCGGTGAAGGGCCCGTTCCAGTCGTTCCCGTATTGGGCCGTGTGCTGGCTGCTGTTCTTTTTGCTGATGTTCCTGTTTGGTGCCGGCCCCTTTGCCGCACTGATCTTCTTTACGATTCCCATCTATCACTGGGTGGCGCGTGCGCTCGATGGCGATTGGGCGCGCGGGGATATTCAGGTTGGTTCGGCGTCGGTGGCGGTCAAGGCCCAGGGGAAGGATACTTCTGCGGAATCTGATGCTGACGTGGCTACCGCGACTACCGCTGAGCCGATTGCCAAAGAGAGTGATGAATGATGAAGCTTTCGCATGAATCCAAGGTACGCTTGGGCGTTGGCATCGGAGCGTTTGTGCTCATCATCGGGCTTGTCTTTGGCACTTCGCGGCTATTGGCTCATTCCGATATGGTGCGTACGACCGGTATTCTATCTGGCCATTTGTCTGATTTTGACGATATGTTTGACGAGGACGATTCCTTGAATAGCGGTAACTATTCTGCTCGGCCTCAGCAGCTTTCGAGCACGACTTTTGATGCCGATGAGTTCCGCTACCTCGATTTCGATATCGCTGCGGCTACGGTGGACGTCAAGGTTGTTGATGGCAACAAGGCTCGCGTTATCGAGCGGGGACGCGTTGCCAATGGTATGGATGCCTCCAAGGCCGCGACGCAGAACATCGCATCCGTCGAGGACTCGACGCTCAAGGTTTCTCAGTTTGGAAGTGATGACGGTAAGGCAATTGACCGCTCGGTTACGGTTGAGCTGCCGCGCCGTGTTGCCGAACATCTGAAGGGAGTCAACGCGCACGTGGGCTCGGGCGATCTGCAGATTGCCGGTGTCACCTGTGATGGTTTCGACCTTTTCCTGGGTGCGGGAGATGTAGAGTTTGCGGGCAGCGTGACTGATGCGCTTAGTGCAGAGGTCGGGTCGGGCGATGTAACGTTCGAGCTCTACCAGGCCCCCGCGAAGTCGATGGACGTGAGTGTGGGCTCGGGCGATGTGGAGATGACGGTTCCGAACTCTACGGGCTTTAAGGCGAGCCTCACCTTGGGCAGCGGCGACTTCGAGAGCGATTTCCTTCCGCTTGGCTACGACGGCGAGACCATTTTGAATCTTGAATTCGATAACGGGGATAAGTCTGCTGTGTATAGTTTTGAAGTCGATTCGGGCGACATGTCGTTTGATTCGGAGTAGTGGGGCAGACGAAAGCCTAGGCGAAGATATAGACGCGCTGTTTGATGAAGGCGCCGAAGCCGAGATCGGCTTCGGCGCCTTTGCCCTTACAATGGGGGCATGGAACAGATTATCTTGAACATACTCGAGGCTCTGCGTCGCGGCGAGACCGTGGACGACAAAGCGCTCGTCAAACTGATACATGCCGAGGCGCGCCGTGAGGGTGCCGACAAACGCGATTTGGCCAAGCGCCGTCTGCTGCCGTTCTACCAGCGGGTTAAACGTGAGGAGCCGGCTCGGTGGGCTGCGTGGAATGTCGATTCCGATCTGGAGCGTCAACTGCTGCAGGTGCTGCGTATGAAGCCGCGCCGAACGGCCTCGGGCGTGGCGACCATTACCGTCATCACCAAGCCCTGGCCATGCTCGGGCGATTGCCTGTTTTGCCCCAACGATCTGCGCATGCCCAAGAGCTATCTGCACGCCGAGCCGGCATGCGCCCGTGCGGAGCAAAATTGCTTTGACCCGTATCTGCAGGTGAGCGCCCGTTTGACGGCGCTTTCGCAGATGGGGCATGCGACCGATAAGATTGAGCTCATTGTGCTCGGCGGTACCTGGAGCGACTATCCGCAAGGGTATCAGACGTGGTTTATGTCGGAGCTCTTCCGTGCACTCAATGATGATGCGGTGGCGGGCGTGGCGGCCAACCCCATGTTGGCGCGTCCGGGCATCAGCCGTGCCGAGGCGGGGCGCCTGCTCGATGACGCTCCCGCCGATGCCCTGCCGCCTGTGGTAGCAGAACGCCGCGAGCGCTATCGGGCCGCCGGCATTGCGACAGACGAGGTCGAGCTTGCTGCCGGCGTTGCCGACGAGCAGGAGCGTGTGGATGCTGCCGTGGGCGGCTATAACCGCGCGGTGCGTCGGCTGTACGGCCCTGGTACGCCGTGGGGCGAGGTTGCCGAGTGGCAAACGGCAACGATGGAGGAGCTTGAGCGTCAGCAGCGCATCAACGAGACGGCGAAGCATCGCGTGGTGGGGCTCGTTATCGAGACGCGCCCCGATGCCGTAACGCCGCAGGCGCTTACGCTCATCCGCCGCCTGGGCTGCACCAAGATCCAGATGGGTATTCAGAGTCTCGACCAACATTTGCTCGATATCAACGAGCGTCGCATTTCGGTGGCTCGGATCGAGCAGGCGTTTTCGCTTGCGCGCCTGTTTGGCTTTAAGATCCATGCGCATTTTATGCTCAACTTGCTGGGCGCCACACCCGAGGGGGACAAGCGCGACTACGAGCACTTTATGACTGAGGGGGCCTTTATGCCCGACGAGGTCAAGGTCTACCCGTGTGCGCTCATCGAGGGCTCGCGTCTGGTGGGCTGCTACGAGCGCGGCGAGTGGCGCCCCTATACCGAGGAAGAACTGCTCGATGTGTTAGCCGACGACATCGTGGTGACGCCGGCGTTCTGCCGTATCAGTCGCATGATCCGCGATTTTAGTTCCGATGACATCATGGTGGGCAACAAGAAGCCCAACCTGCGTCAGCTCGTTGAGAACCGCCTGGCTGCTCGGGGTGACGGTGCGACGGTGCGTGAGATTCGCTATCGCGAGATCAGTACCGCGGGTGCCGACCTGGATGAACTGTCTCTTGATGAGGTCGCTTACGAGACGCCGGTGACGCGTGAACGCTTTTTGCAGTGGGTGACGCCCGAAGGCAAGATCGCTGGCTTTTTGCGCCTGTCGCTGCCCGTTCGCGCTTTTGTTGCCGCGCATGCGGACGAGTTGCCGACGACGCCGGACGAGGCGATGATTCGCGAGGTGCACGTGTATGGCATGGCGGCACGCGTGGGTGACCAGGGCCAGGCGGCGCAGCATCACGGGTTGGGGCGTTTGCTCGTAGAGCGTGCGTGCGAGATTGCCCGGGATGCCGGCTATGCGCGCATCAACGTGATCAGCGCGATCGGCACGCGTGAGTACTATCGTCATTTGGGTTTTTACGACCATGGACTCTATCTGCAAAAGGAGCTCTAGATGAACAAGCCGAGTGTTTCTGCTGGTGTCGTTGCCGGCGTTGCCCTGGGAGCCGCGGCACTTGGTGCGGCCGCCGTCGCTGTTCGCGCTGCCTGTCTGCAGGTCGCGAGGACCCGCAATGGGCTGGCGCGTGTAAAGCGCGTGCACGATGAGGGCGGCGACGAAGTCCGCGTATTGGTTCAAGGCGGCGTCTACCAAAGCGCGAGTTACGTTGGCGAGCGCTGGGCGGAGCCCGTCTTTGCGTACTATCGCGCGTTTGACGACGTGTTTGAGGCCGAGGATGCGATGCGCGACGCTTATGGTCACGGTATCAGCCGTATGCTTATGCTAGGTGGCGGCGGGTTTGCCTATCCCAAATATGCGCTGGTGTCGCACGAGGGCTTGCGTATGGACGTTATCGAGTATGACGGAGAGATAACGCGCTTGGCGCGCCGTTGGTTCTACCTGGACGAGCTGGAGCGCGCGGTGGGCGACCGCCTGCGGGTGATTACCGCCGAGGCTCGCTCGTATCTGGGTGTGACGAGCGTGGGCCATCGTCGCTACGACGTGGTCGTGAGCGATTGCTTTGGCGGTGCCGAGCCCGTTCGCGAGCTGGCGACGGTTGAGGCGCTGCGCCTGGTGCGAGGCAGCCTGAACCCCGGGGGTATCTACGTGGCCAATATTGTGAGCGCAAACGAGGGGAGCGATGTGACGTTCCTTCGCGACTGCGCTGCCACGGCACTCGAGGTATTCGTCCACGCCTGGGTGGTCCCATGTGGCGATGCGAAGTTCGGCGGCGAGGAAAACTACCTGCTCATCGCCAGCGACGGCGACTACGCCTTTGCCGAAGCCGTGCCCTTCGACACCGACTTCCTCGGCACCGTCCTTCACGACAAGTAGGTCTCCCCGTCCCAAAAAAGACTGGTCTTAGGCGTGGTCGCGCCAGCCGAGAACGCGCTGCTTCATACCCTCTATGTCGAGCACGCCTTCGGCAAACCCCTTGCGCACGAGCTCCTCGGGAACGAATTCGTCGTAGCGGTCAAAGTAAGGCACCTCGCCAGGATAGACGAGCTCGATGGGATCGAAGTCCTTCTCGGTCTCGGCGGCGAGCACTTCAAAGAACGTCTCCTCGTCGGCCTTCATCTTAAACTGCATAAAGTACGGGCGTGACGGGTCGAGTCCGCGAAGGCCCAGCTCAGCGGCGCATTTGATTTTAAGCATGCGCTCGAGTGCTAGGAAGGCGTAGCTGCCCAACCAGGGGAAGAGCACCCAGGTATCGCCGCCCAGGTTAATGAGCGGCTTGGTTCCCGCCCCCGAAATCTCGGCCGTATGACGAGCCTGCGCCAAGCGGGCCCGTGCGTTACCCATAAGGTACGGATATGTCGCGTGCTCGTTGAGCGCCTTGCGCATGCGCTCGAGCACATGCGTGTTAATGTCGCCGGGGCAGTCGCCAAAGTAGGCCGGCACCCGGCCCTTGACCTGCGTGGCAAAGACAGTGTGGCGCTTCCAGTCCACTTCCTCGACAATCCAGCAGTGTCCGGCGATGGCGATGCGCTCACCGGGCGGGGGCGGATTAACGATCGTGCCCAGCTCGGCCGATTCGCTCCGGACGGTAAACTCCTCGTTTTCTTGAAACACGGCGTAGAACTTAAAGTTGTTGATGATGCGCTCGCCCGCGAGGCCCACGATGAGCCCGCCACCTTCGGTGACCTGGATATGGTCGATCTTAATGAGGTGATGTAGCAGCACGCGGTAATCGTCTGCCGAGACACGGTGGAAATAGCTGAGCGTGAGCACGCGTTGGGCAAGTTCGGCCGGCGTGAGCTCGCCGGTGCTGGCGAGGGTCGACATAGTCTGGTGATAGAGCAAACTGTAGGGGAGTCGATCGAGCTCGGGCGGCTCGACCCACTTTTCCTCGCGATAGAGTTGTACGAGCGCGATACCCTGCAGGAGCTTCCAGGGAATGGTTTCGGGCATCATCGTGCGCGGCTCAGGTTCTTCCTCACGCATGACAAACCACATCTCGGGCGGAAGGTCGCGACGGCCTGTGCGCCCCATGCGCTGCAAAAAGGAGCTGACGGTAAACGGCGCATCGATCTGAAATGCACGCTCCAGGCGGCCGATATCGATACCGAGCTCCAACGTAGAGGTGGTGACGGTTGTCTGCGCCTGCTCCTCGTCGCGCATGAGCTCCTCGGCCGTCTCGCGCAGCGATGCCGAAAGGTTGCCGTGATGGATGAGAAAGCGGTCGGGCTCGTGTCGGTTTTCACAGTAGCTGCGCAGCATGGAGCACACGGCCTCTGCCTCCTCGCGCGAGTTGGCAAAGACCAGGCACTTGCGGCCGCGCGTATGCTCAAAGATATAGCCCATACCGGGGTCGGCGTTGTCGGGTGCGGTGTCGGCGGGGTTGAGGAGCGCCTGCTCGGTCGCTCGTGGGATGTCGACTTCGCCCTCGGGGGCCGAGGAAGTGCGACGGTCTTTGGGAGCGGCCTTGCCCCGCGCCTGCTCGCGACGTTGACGGCGTTCTTCCTGTGTAAGCTGTTCGCTGTGGCACATGTCTTGTCCGGATGCGGGCAGCGCCGCGGGCGCCGCCGTCTCAATACGCTCGCAAGCAAGCACCTCGGCTTCTTGTGGACCTGTGCCTACGAATCCTCGTTGCTGAGCCTGGGGGCCCGAGTTGTAGAAGTGCTCCATGGAGATGCGCCACACGCGGCGCGGTTCCTCAAAGCGGGGGATAACGCAGTCGCGCCCCGTTCCCTGCGAGAGAAAGGCGCCCGTGCGCTCGGGGTCGCCGATGGTGGCCGAAAGGCCAATGCGGCGGGGCTGCACGCCTGCCATGCGCGAGAGGCGCTCGATAAGACAGAGCGTCTGCCCGCCGCGGTCGCCGCGCATGAGCGAATGGACTTCGTCGATAACCACATAGCGCAGGTCGCAAAACATGCGCGGGATCGCCATGTGCTTATGGATCAGGAGCGCCTCGAGCGACTCGGGCGTAATCTGTAGGATGCCGCTCGGTTTTTTGATGAGTTTGGCCTTGTGTGATTGCGAGACATCGCCATGCCAGTGCCAGACGGGGATATCGGCTTCTTCGCACAGGTCGTTGAGGCGGACGAATTGGTCGTTGATGAGCGCCTTGAGGGGGCCAATGTAGAGGGCGCCCACGCTTGCGGGCGGGTTTTCCCAAAACTCGGTCAGGATGGGAAAGAAGGCTGCCTCGGTTTTGCCGGAAGCCGTGGATGCCGTCAGGAGCACATTGTCCTGTGTGTTGAAGATGGCATCTGCCGCCGCAACCTGGATAGAGCGCAAGCTCTCCCAATCGTGGGAGTAGATGAAGTCTTGGATAAACGGGGCGTAGCGGTCAAAGGCGTTCACGGGGCCTCCTTTCAACAACGAATTTCTCAACGCGGCTGGCAACGGCTTGCTGCATTACTGCTTCAACGTTTGCCCAGATAAAACCTGCCAAAATTAACCTGTCCCTTTTTTGGTAGGTTAGATGGTGAACTCGGCGAAGTTGCGGTCGCCGCCTGCGGTGCCGGTGTCGCCTGTTGCGGCTGTCGGCGCCAGCGCGTCGCCACCGACGCTTTGCAGCAATTCGGCCACGTTAGCATCGGGGTTTTGACACAGGATATCGAGCAGCTCGATAAAGTCACGAATGACTTCACGCGGCGTTAGATGCGTGTCGGCTCCCACGCGGCCAAACTCAATCTTGAGGAAGTCAACCAAGTCGTTTTCGGTCAGCGTGGGCGTCCAGCCAAAGTAGCCGGCGTGAATTTGCATGAGTTTTTCGATCAACACCAGCAGCTCCTCGTAGGTGAGTGGCTGCAGACGGATGATGGGCGCGAGCATGTCCTTAAGGTCCTCGCGAGCAAAGCGACCCTGAGCGAGTCGGCTGCGCAGAGCCTCGTAGGAGAACACGCCGCGGCGGCGGTCTTCGATGGAGGTTGGCGTGCCGCCCATGATCATGCCCAGGTACTGCGCCTTGCCCTGGAGCGTGTCGTTGTACATAGTCAGGATCTTCTCGTAGTTGTATTGGCGCGTGATCGCGTTGGGAATCTTGTACAGATTCACGAGTTCGTCGATGAGCACCAGCATGCCCTTGTATCCGCTGCAGACCAAAAAGCGTGCAATGAGCTTAACGTAGTCGTACCAGTCGTCATCGCTGATGATGGTCGAGGAGCCCAGTTCGGCGCGAGCCTCGCTCTTGGTGCGGTACTCGCCACGAATCCATTTGGTCACGCGGCTCATAGCTTCTTCGTCGCCCTTGGATACGGCCGCGCGGTAGCGGCGGAGCATACGGGCGAAGTCGAAGCCGTGGACCATTTCCTCGAGCGGGGCCAGTTGGGCATTGACGGCAGACTCATCGGCATCGGCACACGAGGCGACCCAGCGATCCAGGATAAGGTTGAGCGCACCGCCCTCGGGGCGCGTTTTAGTCGATATGTTGCGGATGAGCTCACGGTAGGTGGCAAGGCCCTGTCCCTGGCCGCCCTGCAGGCGGCGCTCAGGGGATAGGTCGGCATCGGCGACGACGAATCCCTCACCCATGGCGTGCGTGCGGATGGTCTGGAGCAAAAAGCTCTTGCCGGCGCCGTAGCGACCGACCAAAAAGCGGAAGCTCGCGCCGCCGTCGGCGATGAGGCTCAAATCGGTGAGCAGGGCGCGAATCTCGACCTCGCGCCCTACGGTGATGTAAGGAAGGCCGATGCGCGGGACCACGCCGCCCTTGAGCGAGTTGAGAATGACGGCAGCGACGCGCTTGGGCACGCGAGGTGCTGCGGATGCGGTATCACTCATGGTCTAGGTATCCTCTCACGTCTGCTTCGTAGTCCTCGATAATTTGCGGCCCTGCCGCGCTAAATTCAATTACGGTGTCGCCCACCAGGTCAAAGAGCGCCTCGTTGATGGTATCGACGAGCATGTCCTCGCTCTGCTCCGATTGCACTACCGCCGATTCCGCCTGTACTGCGTTGTGCTCGAGCAGCGCGCGGAGATAGGCGTCTGCGGCGGGCGCGAGTTCGTTCGTGGCGTCAGCGGGCGTAGCAGCTGCGAACGCGGGCGTCGGCGCGAGAAGCGGTGCCACGACACCAAACTGTTCGGTGGATATGGTCGGCTCGTCGGACTCGTCCTGCCCTGCAGCCGCCGCGACCGCCTCGACCGTCGTGTCGGCTACGGGCTCGGCTTCCGGTTGCCCTGAGTCCGCTGCCTCGGCTTCTGCGGACGCGCCGTCCTCGCGTTCCTCGTCGATCAAAAGCGCTTCGCGCGTTTGTGCGGCAGCGCTCCGAATGTGCCCCAGCTGGCTCAAATCGATATCGATCTTGACGGGCTGGTGTGCGGCGTCCCACGAAAGCCATGCCACAATCTCGTCATCGATAATCTTGGCCAGATATTTGGGGACCTTTTCTTCCTTCAGGGGATGGGCAGGGTCCAGGGCCAGGCGCAGGCGTTGGTCGCAGGCGCGCATCATCTCGCCAAGTTTGCTGCTCTTTTGTCTGCTGCCGTGAATCCGCATGCATTCCCAAAAACCGTTTTGGCAACGGTAGATATGGATGGGGTCCAGACGGTATTCGCAGTCCTCGTGGCGCTCGGGCGCAAAGAATACGGCCGAGGCAAACATGGTGTAGGGCATGGCCGTCTCCTCCCCAAATAAACTTGCCACGATGCCGGTCTTTCGGTGCGTGTCATAGTAGCGCGCCATGCGGACATACACGGCGCATGCCACGTGGCGCAGATCGCGGTGGTGGCTGCGGTCGAGCCGCGAGCTACTTAGGTTGTACGTGGAGAGGGCGTTGATGGCGGCCATGAGTCGCTCCTCGCGCACCTCATCGGGCGGAAGGGGGAGCGTGGGCTCGGAGGTTTTGCGACGCTTAGGGGTCTGGCCGGACGGTGCCGGTGGCGGTACAAGGTCTCGTGCCGCGCGCCGCAGTTCGATAAGGGCGTTATCGAACATGACGGTTTTAGAGTCGCGAAGCAGCTTGGGGTCGAGCCCGTGGAACACGGCGTAATCTTGCAGCCACACGCGCGCAAACCGGTCGATGCCGGGCTCGAAGGCGCGATAGACATCCCAAAAAGCCTTGATCTTGTTAAAACCATCGAGTGGATTATCTACGCCAATGCCGCAAATCAGCTCATAGAGATACAGAAAGGCAAAGGACGTAGACGTTTCCTCGACGGTTCCGTGGCGCACTTGGGCACGCCAGGTAAAGTAGCCGCGCAGCTGCCGGTCGCTCATGGCGTTGTAGGTGGGAAAGTACGACTTAAAGGTGCCGTTGTAGGGACAGTCGTCCTCAAAGTCGGCCATCAGCAGGCCCTGGCGGTAAAAAAGCTCGGCTTCCGAAAGCCAGCGACCTGCGCCGCCTTTGGGGTCATCCTGCCAGCGCGATATCTCGCGCATTTTACGGTACTGGTCGGGGAGGAAATTCTGCATCTGTCGGCCGGTTTTGAGAATCGGCTCGTCTGCGTAGATTTCGTTTGAGAAGCGGGCGGACTGATGGGTCCGGGCCTCGGCCATAATGCGCTCGATGAGCATCTTGATGTCCTGGTCGGCCACCGCTCCTCCTCTCGAACGCAGCTACGGTGACCTCATATCATAGCACAGCATCAAACAGATGTTCGAGATACCGCTGCGTTGATAGATTTAGAACAGGAGGGCGTAGATGACGGCGATGACGACGGAGGGAAGCATATTGGCCGTGCGGAAGGTCTGAGGACGGATGAGGTTGACGCCGACGCAGAAGATGAGCATAGACCCCACGAGCGATAGACTGTCGAGGGCGGCGGTGGTCATGATGGGGGAGAGCGCGCCGGCAAACAGCGTAATCGTTCCTTGGAACACGGCGACGGGCAGGGCGGAGAAGATACAGCCGCGGCCAAGCGAGGCCGTCATGGTGCAGACGATGATGCAGTCCAGTGCGCCCTTGAGGGCAAGCGTTGACCAGTCGCCGAGCAGGCCGTCCTGGATCGATCCCACAATGGCCATGGCGCCGATGCACACGGTGAGTGAAGTCGAGACAAAAGCGTTGGTGAACTCGTTATCGCCTTCACTGCCAGTCTTGCGCTTGAGCCATTCGCCAAGGTTCTCGATGGCGGCCTCCAAGTTGATGGCCTCGCCGATGAGCGAACCGAGCGCAAATGAGACGATGAGCATGGTGGTACCGGTGGTTGCTAGCACCTTTCCATCGATGATGAGCATCTTTTGCATGGTGCCGCCCAGGCCGATAAACAGGACGCACAGCCCCGATGCTTTCATGAGCGTGTCTTGGATGCGCGGTGTAATGAAGCGGCCGCCCGCTAATCCCAAAAGACCGCCCGCAACTAAAAGCGCAACGTTGATGATTGTTCCCAAGCCCGGCATGAGCCCTCCTGTATTGATGCCAACGTGGCAATCGTAGCAGAACGAAATGCGAGGCACATCGCGACTCATCTAATACGTTATATAAGTGGTATTAGGAATGATGCGCAGCATTTAAGCCTCAGGTGGTTGTCGGGACATAGGGATAGTAGTCAAAGCGCAGTGTCATAAGCCGCTGTGGGGATTCAATAGCCGCGGCGATGATATTGGCATCGCGGGCACGATCAAACCCTTCGAGTTCGATCTGATACGAGACGTCTTGCATAATGTCCAGACGTCGCCAGGCTAGGAGTGTGTCGCCATCGAATTCCAAGGTCTTGCCTCCATCTGGAGCAACGGCGTATAGACGCAGCTTGGCGGTGGTTGCAGGGTCGACAACCGTGACCTTTTTAATTTCGTTTCGAGTATTCTTGGCGCCCAACAAGGTGAGCAGTGTTGGGGCCACGACCTCACCCGATGGCAAAAAGACGACTTCGATGGATTCGGGAAATGCGATGATGGCCGACTTGCGGACGGGCTGATTGGCGGCGGCAACTTTGATGTTCGCAGCGTCGATGACCTCTGTGTGGTCGAGTGCGGCAAGCACGCAACAGTTACCTTCATCGATCTCTTGAGGATCAGCAAGCCCCAGACTGTCCGCGAGCTCGGGATCGTTTGGATCGGCAGCGGGCTCATTCGGTGCTTCGAAAGAAGCTGGGGCGCTGTTTGTCGGCGACGGCGTGTCGCCCGCACCTGCTTCTTTATCCGCGCTCTCTTCTTGTATGGTTGCGTTGATGGGTTCGTCGTTTGAGGGGAGCGTCTTGGCGTCAAGCGCGGAGGGGAGAATTCCGATGGCTCCGGATCCGTTCCACTCCATTTCGAGAAGCGCCGGGTCGGCAAGAATGCGTTGCCTGCTTTGCGCGTGGGCATCGATTTCAATAGGGCCTGCCTCTATCCCTCGTGTAAGACTGAGTGATCCGGCTGGCTTCTCGAAATGAGCGTTTGTGTCTTTGGCGCTGACGGCGTAGAACAGCAGGGACGCTTCTCCCGCCGCGATGGCATCGGTGCCGGCTTTGGTCAGTCGCAACGATGCCGTGAATGAGAGGGTGGGCTGCGCATCGTCTGCATTCGCGGCGGCGCAGCCCAGACATATACCGCCTCCTTTCTCGAAAAACGTACCGTCGAAGGCGACCTTCGCTCCGTTCGCCGAGTCATCGACCGAAGCGATGTCGATGCGCAGCTCTAAATTGCATGGATCGCCATCCGCATCGAGCACAACCGAGCGCCACATGCAGACGGCGCACCCCGCCTGGGAGCCGTTTGCCTTGTTCGAACGATTGATATCCACGACTATCGAGCCGTCCGTATTACGACGAAGGCATCCCGAGGTTGAGATTGCGGCTTGTGCGATCGAAAAACGCTTACACGCAATGGCACTCGACGGATTTGGTGCGGAGCTTAGGGCTGCTGGTAAGGAGTCTGCCATGACGGGAGTCGCCCAGGCGGCGACGGGCGTTCCGGTTGCGAGCGCGCCGCAGAGTGCGACGACGGGCAAAAGGTTCTTTGATGCCATGGGGTCTCCTTAGCTAATTTAGTGCGGCCTGTCCGTGTTTTGTTTCTGGCTGCGTTTGATGTGCAGACCGAGGCCGGCGGTCCCCGCGCCTGCTGCTGCGGCGCCTGCTGCCAAGAGCCATCGTCTGTCGCCTGTCTGCGCCAACGGTTCCTCGCGGTCGCCGCGGTCGAGCTCCGAGAGGTCGACCGTCACTTGCGTGGCGGCCTGCGCCTGTTCTTGCTGGGCAAAGGCCATGGCTGGCCCAAACGCTAGGATGCTGACGGCGGCGGCCAGGGCGACAGCCTTATGCCGTGTGCGCACCGGGCTCGACCGTCCAGGTGATCGTTGCAACCTGATCGCCTTCGCCGGTTACGCGGAAGATGTCGCGCGTGACGCGGGCGACGTTTCCGCTTGTCTTGAGCTTAATTTTGTCCTTGCCGCCGGCAATGCCCTGGTAGCCCATGTCGAAGGCTGCATTCTTGGAAAGATCGAGGCCCGTCCCCTGCGTTGCGGCGCTGGCGTTCTGGAGTGCGCCGTCGGGGCCGACCTTAAAGTCGATGGAGTTCTGTGCGGTTCCGGCTTTGGCGTCGGCAGCAATGGTCCAGGTGTTCATGGCGTCGATCTTCATGTTGGTGACATGGATGCCGTAGGCCGAATGATTGTCGATGGTGGTCGCGTCTTCTGAGGGGCCCTGAAGCGTGCCGTCGGCCTTGGCGACGAAGGGAATAACCGTCGGAACTTTGAACTCAACGTTGTCGATCTCGGTCCTGACCATTACTTTCGTGGTTCCAACGCGCCCGGCTGCCATAGCTGGCGTCGGGGCGGCGCCCATTGCGAGCGCGAGCGCGAGCCCTGCGCCCACGACGAGCGCTCTGGCTCCGTTCATGTTCCTGGTGATGTCCATGGTCGTTCCTTTCTATTCGCCGCGGGCCGTCCCCGCGATGATTGGACGAGTGTTGGTGACCGCGCGCAATGACGCAGCGGGCGTTAGGGGCTAGTTCTCTGCCTGTTCCACCCGGACCTTGACGCGCGTCGGATTGCCGTGGTTGTCATGGGTCTTGGTGTCGAGTGCCTGGATTTCGATATACGCTTCGCCTTCCTCGATGTCGCCGGCGGGACACGTCTCAACCGTCTTGCCGGTTTCGACGATGCCGGACTCATAAATGGTCTCGTCGTTTTGAATGACGCGGAATCGCTGGGGGAACTTATTGCCCTGGACGTTTTGCACGTTGACGCGCAACTTGCCGCCTTCCTGCAACTGGGCGACCGGAGCGACCGAGATCGTCATCATGTTGTCGCGGACGATGGCGTCGAGCTCATCTTGGATCTCTTGGCGCGATTTGCCCTCGGCCGTCGTAACCGAGGCGCCCGCTTCGGGTACGGGCTGCGACTGCCAGGCGTACAAGCCTACGGCGACGAGGGCACAGACGATAGCCAAACAGACAGCGATGAGTTTCTTGCGATGCCCCAGACTCGCGAGTCGGGGCAACTTCTTCGCGCTCATGCGGCGTCCTTGGTGGTGTAGACGCGTGCGAACGTGGACGGGTCCGCTCCAAAGAGCATATGAAGCATCAGGCGGCGCGAGTAGACAAGCTCATCGAAGTCGGGAGGGAGCTCGATGTCGTGGATGCGTGCGATGTGGTGGGCGAGTGCCGAGAACGACTCGGGGTCGCAGATCACATCGGTGGTGACGTGGTAGACCGTCGTGCCGGGGAATGCCTCTTCTTCGAAAGGCAGGAGATGGGGATCGTCGTCGACTTCGATGGCGACGCCGTACTGGGGCCAGTAATATGCCATGGGAACCTCCCTGCTTCTGGGGCCAAAACTTCTATCGGTTTGGCTGTCGATGCCGACCGTATCAGCCACAACTTGACCAAAAGCTGACCAAATGCTTGACGGATTCGCATCGTCGCAGGTAGTTGGTGGTAAAAAATACTTCAACATTTTTTGAGCGCCAATTTCGCGATCGTTGGCGGCAAAGCGATATGTGTAAAAAACATCGCCTGCCGAGATGTGGCGGCCGCTCGCCGAATTGCACGAACGTAAAAATCCTCAATTATGGAGACGGTCTCGAACACGTCAACGAAACGATGCGGTAACATCTCCCTGCAAACACTGTAGTTAGCTAAAGGGGAGTTCTGCATGTCTGCAACCATCAAACCCTTCACCGATGAGTACGAGGAATACGGTCGCGATGAGTCTCGTTCGTCGGGCGAGGCCTCGAGCATTTCGTTTCCGACATCGGAAGACGAGGTTCGCGCCATCCTGCGGCAGCTCCATGCCGAGCGTGTCCCGGTAACGGTTCAGGGCGCTCGCACGGGCCTCGCCGCCGGCGCCGTGCCCCATGGCGGCCACATCCTCAATACCTCCCGTATGAATCGCTACCTAGGCCTTTGCCGCGATGAACAGGGTCGCTTTCTGCTTCGCGTAGAGCCGGGCGTCGTGCTGTCTGAGCTGCGCAAGCAGCTGGGCAAGAAGATACTTCCGACCGTAGGTTGGGACCAGGCTTCGCTTAAGGCTTACGAGGAATTCCAGGAAGCCCCCGAGCAGTTCTTTCCTACCGATCCCACCGAGGCATCTGCCTGCCTGGGCGGTATGGCGGCATGCAACGCTTCCGGCGCCCGTAGCTACGCTTACGGCCCCATGCGTCCGCACGTCACGGGCCTTCACGTCGCGCTGACCGATGGCGACCTGGTCGAGCTTCAGCGCGGCGAGGTTTTTGCGCACGGTCGCCGCCTTTCGCTCGTGACAACGGAAGGCCGTGCGCTCGAGCTCGATCTTCCCGCCTACACCATGCCCAAGACCAAAAATGCTTCGGGCTATTTTGTTGCGGACGACATGGATGCCATCGACCTCTTTATCGGCGCCTGCGGCACGCTCGGCGTCATTACGGAGCTCGAGATTGCCCTGCAGCCGGCACCGGCGGTCGTTTGGGGTGTGAGCTGCTTTTTCGATAGCGAAGACAAGGCCGTGTCCTTCACCGATTCCGTGCGCCCCGTTCTATCCCGTGCGGCGGCTATCGAATATTTCGATGAGGGCGCCCTGGATATCCTACGTCGCCAGCGCGAGCAGTCGACCGCGTTCGCCTCGCTGCCGGCGCTCGACAAAGAGGCCAAGGTCTGCGTTTACGTGGAGCTCGACTGCGATGATGAAGCCCAGGCGATTGAGGAACTGTATCACCTGGGGTGGGTATTGGAGCTTGCGGGCGGCCGTGACGATGCGACCTGGGTCGCGCGCACCGAGGTCGATCGCGAATGCCAGCGATTCTTCCGCCATGCGGTCCCCGAGAGTGTCAACATGCTCATCGATGAGCGTCGTCGCACCGACCCCACCATCACCAAGCTGGGTTCGGACATGTCGGTGCCCAACGCGCGCCTGGCCGATGTCGTTGCGCTCTATCGCCGCACGCTGGCCGAAAGCGGGCTTGAGTCTGCCGCCTGGGGACACATTGGTAACAACCATCTGCATGTGAATATCCTCCCGCGCGACTCTGAGGATTACCGCCGCGGTGGCGAGCTCTTTGCCCAGTGGGCTGCCGAGGTTACGGCAATGGGCGGCGCCGTTTCTGCCGAGCATGGCGTCGGCAAGATTAAGGCGGGCTTTTTGGAGACGATGTACGGCCACGATGCCATGGTCGAATCGGCTCGACTCAAGCTACAGCTCGATCCTGCCGGGCAACTGGGTCGTGGCAACCTGTTTTCGGAGAAGCTCTTGGATGAACTCGTCCAGAAAGGGGGCGCGTGAAGATGAGCGATTTCCATATGGTGGTGTGCGTCAAGGCGGTGCCGGGAAGCACCGAGGTCAAGATGGATCCCAAGACCAATACCATTGTGCGCGATGGTAAGCAGGCGGTCATCAACCCCTTTGACGCAAGCGCCCTGGAATGCGCGCTGGCGCTCAAGGACGACTTTATCGGCTTTGGTATGGATGTGCGCGTGACGGTGGTATCGATGGGTATTCCCGCGACCGAATCGCTGCTGCGCGACTGCATCGCCCGCGGCGCCGACGACGCGCTGCTGCTGACCGACCGTGCTTTTGCGGGCGCGGACACGTTGGCCACCACCTATGCGCTCAAATGCGGTATCGAGGCGCTCGACGAGGACTTCGACCTGCTTATCTGCGGCAAGATGGCGGTGGACGGCGATACGGCCCAGATTGGCCCCGAGCTTGCCGGCGCCTTTGAGATTCCCTGCGTGACTGACGTGAGCTGCGTGCAGAGCGCGGGCTTTACGACGTGTGGTTCGCTGGCACTCGTTCACGGATGCGATGCCGGCGAAGAGACGGTCTATCTTGAGATGCCGTGTGCGATGACGACCGCTAAGGAGATCGGCCAGCTGCGCATGCCGAGCATTGCCGGTATTCGTGCGGCAGAGGAGGCGGACGTGCGCGTGGTCAGCGCTGCCGACGTGCATGCCGACCCCGCGCGTTGCGGCCTTGCTGGCTCGCCGACGCAGGTTGTGCGCTCGTTTGTGCCCGACCGCGATCAAACGTGCGAAGCCGTTGAGGGCACACCGACCGAGCAGGCGGCAAAGCTTGCCAAGATTATCGAGGGGATGGCATAGATGAGCGGACTGATTATCGATAGCGAAGCCTGTATTGGCTGCGGTCGCTGCGTCCGCGCCTGCGCCTCGGGCGGCATTGTGGTAGAGGGCGAGCGGCCCAACCGCTGCGCCCGCGTAACCGACGGCTGCATTCTGTGCGGCGGGTGCGTCGACGCCTGTCCCGTCAACGCTATCTCGATTGAACGCGATGAGGCCACTGGCGCAGTCGATCTCGACGCATACCAAGACATTTGGGTGTTTGTGCAGACTGACGAGCATGACGCCGTAGCCCCTGTGGCCTATGAGCTCATGGGCAAGGGTCGCGAGCTTGCCAATGCCCGTGGCTGCCGTTTGGTAGCGCTGGTCGGCATGGGCCCCGAGGGCTCGCTTGAGGAGTTGGAGCATCTGGTCTGTGCTGGTGCAGATGAAGTTATGGTCTGTCGTGACGAGCGCCTGCGCCAAAACGACGCGGAGGTCTACGCCCGCTTGATCTGCGATTTGGTGGCCGAGCGCAAGCCCGAGGCCATTCTGTACGGCGCGACCGCCTTTGGCCGCGAGCTGGCACCTGGCGTTGCCGTGCGCTTGCAGACGGGCCTTACGGCCGACTGCACCGTGCTTTCGATGGATACGGAGACGGGCCTGTTGCAGCAGACGCGCCCGGCGTTTGGCGGCAACCTGATGGCCACCATCGTCTGCCCCCATCACCGTCCCCAGATGGCAACAGTGCGTCCCGGCATCTTTAAGGCGCCCGACTTCGACTACGGCCGCTCCGGCACGATCACCCAGGTGGCGCTTGCAGAAGACGTTAAGGCCCGCGTCGAAATCTCGATTCCCGCCGAGGAGTGGGGACAGCAGCCCTCGATCGCCAATGCCGAGCGCCTGGTCGTGGTGGGTCGCGGCATTGGTTCCAAGAAAAACCTGCCGTTGATGCGAAGGCTCGCCGAGGCTCTGGGTGCCGAGCTTGGTTGCACGCGTCCCGTCGTGGAGGCGGGTTGGCTGGAGTATCGCCACCAGATTGGCCAGACGGGCGTATCGGTTTCGCCCAGGCTTCTCGTGAGTATCGGTGTTTCGGGCGCCATCCAACATCTTGCCGGCATCGGTGGGGCGGAGTGCATCATCGCCATCAACGAGGACCCGGATGCCCCCATTTTCGGTGCTGCCCAGTACAAGGTTGTTGGGGACGCCGTCGAGGTCGTCGAGGAGCTGCTGGCCCAGCTTGAGCGCTAGGCGCGCGCCAGCCAGTCGCGCATCTCGTCCTTTAGGCGGCTCCAAGTTGCCTGCGTGGCGGGGTCGGTAAAGGGCCGCGTAATGCCAAAGGGCGCGTCGAGCAGGCGGTGGATATCGCCCTGTTCGCGCGCCAGCGCGCGGCTTGCTGGATAGACGAGCTCAAACATAAAGCAGATAAGCCCCACCAAGAAGTCGGCGGGCTCATCGCGCTCATCGCGTGCGACGCAGCGGTGCTCGTCAAAGGCGGCAAGTGTCGGCGACGAGAAACGGCTGCCGAGAAACGTCTTCTCGTCCACCTTGAGGATAGTGTCGACAGTGCTGTCGGCGATGGTGCGCATAATGTCGATCTTGTCGCCATCGCGCACGATATCGCAGAAGCTCCGCGTGCGCTCGTCGAGCTGCGCGGGTAGACGGAAATCGCTGTGATAGGCAATGCTCGCTCGGATGAGCTCATCTTCTGCCGGGTCATCGATAAAGTCGCGGATGCTCGTTACGGCGGGTGCATCGGCGGGATTCTCGCCAAAGAGGACCTCGATGCCCAGCGCCGCATGGCTCATGCTCTCGGCGTCCTTAAAGGTGTCCCAGCGTCGCAGACGGAAGAGGTGCCCGCGATGCCCGTTAACGAGTTCTTGGTTCTGTGGCTGTCGTCGTGGGCTGCTATCGCGTTCTTTCGCATCGCGCCGGCGTTCGCCTTGCGCGGGCGGACCCTGTCGCCCCGCATTACCGAGGCCCTGGGCTATATCCCGCCCGCTGCCTTTGCCGCGCTGGTCGCCAACGACTTGGTGAGTCCCGGCGCGTTCGACGCGGGGCTCTGGCCTGCCTTGGTTCCCTGGATTGCGGCCGCCGGCGTCGTGGTCGTGGCGGTCAAGACAAAATCGATGCTGTGGTGCTGCGTCTCGGGCATCGTACTCTATATCGTCTTGAGCCTTATATAGGGGTGGCGTCGCGGGCGCCGAATCTCGTTCCATCCCAACTTGTCGAATTTTTCACCGAGCTGGTCTATTTCTTCTGGTACCATGGTCAAACTTTACTGTAGCAAAGCGTGACGTGGGCTTTTGTACCCCGTCAGCGGAAATGGGGGTTTCATGGCACAGGAAGCGACCGCCAACGAGCAAAAGAAATTCAAGGTCCCGCGCATCCCGGGCGACATCATGATCTATCCGATGATCGTCGGTCTTTTGCTCAACACCTTCTGCCCGCAGGTTTTTGAGATCGGCGGCTTCTTTACGACTGCCTGCCGCGGTGGCTCCAATACCATCGTCGCCGCGATCCTGCTGTTTGTGGGCGCCGGCATCAGCTTTAAGTCCACGCCGGGTGCCATCAAGACCGGTATCGTCGTGCTGATCCCCAAGCTGGTCGTCGCAGCGGCTCTCGGCCTGGGCGTAGCATATTTCTTTAACGACAACTTCCTGGGTCTGAGCTCCGTGTCTATCATCGGCGGCATCACGTTTTGCAACATGGCGCTCTATACGGGTATCATGGGCGAGTTCGGCGATGAGTCCGAGCAGGGCGCCGTCGGTATCCTGTTCTTTACGGCTGGCCCCGCCGTCACGATGATCATCCTCGGTGTTTCCGGCCTCGCCAACATTCCCATTGGCACCATTATCGGCTCCATCTTGCCACTCGTTATTGGCATGGTTCTGGGCAACCTGTTCCCGTTTATCAAGAACTTGCTGGTTCCCGGTGCCAATCCCGCGATTGCCGTCATCGGATTTCAGCTCGGTGCGTCCATGAGCCTGTCGAGCTTTATCACCGGCGGTATTTCCGGCATCTTGCTGGGCCTTGTCACGCTGTTTGTCGTCGGTCCCATCACCTTTGCGTTCGAGCGTCTGTGCGGCGGCAATGGCAAGGCCGCTGTGGCTTGCTCCACCATTGCCGGCACGGCTATGACCACACCGGTTGCCCTCGCCGAGGTCGCACCGCGCTACGCCGAGCTTGCGCCCACCGCGTACGCTCAGATCGCCACCGCCGTTATCATCACGGCGATCATGGCTCCGATTCTGACTGGCTGGGTCGATAAGAAGTTCTGCCAGGGCAAGGAAGACCTGTCGCCTGCCGGTGTCGAGGCCATCGAAGAGGCTGTCGCGACCGACATCGATGGCGAGTAGCAATCGATACCCATCAATGATTCCGGCGTGCAACTCGCGCCGTTTGAGCGCCCGAACGAGAGCTGTCTTGCAGTGACGTTCGGGCGCTCTGCTATTATTCCCTTTACCCCTACGGAGTAAGGGGTGTTTATTGCCCAGGTTCGAATTGGGCGATTCTGACCACTTGGATATTGAAGGGATGGCGTCTAGTGGTTAAGGCACTCAAGATCGAGATATTCCTGCTATGCATGATTATTCTTATCGGGCTTGCCGTACGAAGCCGTCGCTCCCTGTTCTCGAGCACCCAGCAGCTTTTGTTTAGCATGCTGGGCTACACGTCTGCTGCCTACATTTTCTTCGATATGATCTGGACGCTCTCGGACGGCGTGAGCACTCCTGTAGGCATCACGGCCAACTGGATTTCCAACGCGGTTTCGTTTTCGCTGTTCGCCATCGCGTGCCTCATTTGGTTTTTCTATTCCGAGACGATGCAGGGCTCGCGGCTCCTGACCACGCCCTATAGGGTGGTACTTTTAACGTTGCCAACCGCATTGGTGGTCGTGTTGGCATTTACCAGCTACTGGACGCACACTATGTTCTATATCGATGCGCGGGGCGTATATCGTCGCGGAGCGCTTTATATGATTCAGCCTATCGTTAGCTACTGCTACGTCATATATACGTCCTTGCATGCCTTTATTCAGGCTCGAAAAGTCGAAAGCCTGCAAAAGAAGGCCATTTATCGCACCCTCGCCTTTTTTGCGGTTCCCGCTCTGGTGGGCGGTACCTTTCAGATCGTATACTCGGTGCCTGGCCTTTGTGTCGGCATAATGATTAGCATGTTGCTGCTCTATATCATCTGCCAGGAGCAACTGATCTCGACTGACCCGTTGACTGGACTCAACAACCGCAACCGTTTTGAGACCTATATGCTGTCGCTCTTTTCAAATGTGGATCAGGCCGAAGATGTGTATCTGCTTATGATGGACGCTGACGGCTTTAAGCAGATTAACGATCGCTATGGACATGTGGAGGGCGACCATGCTCTTCAGGTAATATCCGCTGCGCTCAAAGAGGTCTGCTCGGCGTCTGGTGGCTTTATCGCGCGTTATGGTGGCGATGAGTTCGTGGTGCTCCAAAAGGCAGCGGCGGAACAGGATATCATGCATCTGTGCGCGACAATCAACGACGAGCTCGCGCATGCCGAGGTGCCGTATGCATTGCGGATGTCCATCGGTTGCGCGCGGGTCGGCGATGGTATTGATACCTGGCAAAACCTGCTTCGCGCCGCCGACACGGAACTCTACCGTGTCAAGGCCGAGAAAAAGAAAGCCGGCGTTCAGATACGCTAGGAAAAGGGGCACACGACCGTTGCGATGGTCGTGCGCCCCTTTTGCGTTTGTGGGGGCCACCGGCCATAATGCCCGGGCGCGGTGCGGCAAGGCGGGCGTCTGCCGCTGCGACTCGGTAC
>JAUUMM010000068.1:0-3787 GCA_030839365.1 Collinsella sp. | reverse complement strand
CTGAGAAGTGGGCTTCGCGAACTTCTCAGAGGAAGGCACCCGCCCGGAGGCGGCCCTCTCGACCGTTTCGATATGCGTGGGCTGATTCTTTTTTATGTAATGGGGACCTTGCTTACGCTGCCTTAGAAGCCGTGCATCTAACTATGGTTAGCCAAAATTACATTGCCGGGGCCGGGGACGGGGTGCTTGGTTTTGGAAGTTCGCGAAGCCCACTTCCAAAACCAAGCACCCCGTCCCCGGCCCCGGCCCTCGTCCGTAAACTCTTCCGCTGAGCGAGCTATAGGCGCCACGCACCGATGTGATAAAGCGGCGGCTTGAAATTGGTGCTATATTCGATTTGAGTTGTTTAATGCTAGTACGGGAGGCTGATATGGGGCTGTTCAAGAAGAGAAACCCGCAGGATGCCTTTGATCCCGATGTGTTTACCATCACGGATACGATTTTGGACCCGCCGCGGTTTACGTTTTTGCCGGCTATCTACCAGGATGCCACGCGTCGCAAGTGGGCCGTGCATCAGCGCGGCGGCGAGCCGAAGATTTTTGACTATGCGGACGTGTTGCAGTGCGAAGTGGCCGAGGCGGGCGATCCGGAGGCCGAGGAAGTGGTCTCAAAAAAGGAATTTGCCCAGCGTATCCTGGCAAATCCTGCCAAGGCGGCGAAAATGAATGCCGCCAAGCGTAATATGTGTCTTGGTATGGGCGTTGTTGTGGCGGTTCAGACGGGAAAAGACGAGGTTTCCAAATTAGAGATTCCCGTTATGACCGACGAAGTTAAACGCGATTCAAGTCTATATAAGTCGTATCGGAATGTCGCCGAGAAGATCAAGGCCGAATTTGATGCCATGGGAGGGCTGGCCTAATTTTGGCGGCATACGTTTCTGAATGAGGAGTCTGTGCAATGGCAGGCGAATCTTATGCAATTCCCCCCAAAGATCGTGCTGTTGAGGGAATTCTTTGGTATATCCAGCACCATCAGCTTGCCGGCGGTGATCGCCTGCCGGCCGAGCGCGTGCTGTGCGAAGAGATTGGCGTTTCGCGTACGGCGTTGCGTGCCGGTATCACGCGGCTCATCTCGTGTGGAACGCTCGAGAGCCGTCGCGGATCGGGTACGTATGTGTGTCCTCCCAAGCCGCTGAACATCTTCCAGGAAACGTATAACTTCTCCGATGCTGTGCGGACTGCCGGCCTGCACCCCTCTTCTCGTCTGGTTTCCACCGGGACCATCGAGGCGGATAAGACGCTTGCCGACAAGCTTAGGGTGGCTGTAGGCGCCCCTTTGCTCCGCATGCAGCGCGTTCGACTTATTGAGGGCGAGCCGACGTCAATCGAGACGGCTCACGTTAACCTGTCCCTGTGCCCATCGCTTATCGAGCACGATTTTGAGTGCGAGAGCCTTTACGATGTCTTGCTCAAAGAAGGTGGCGTGCGTGTTGAGCATGGACGTGAGCATATCTCCATCTCGCGTTTGAACGCCGAAGAGGCCGAGCTGCTCCAGCAAGAAGAGGGAACGCCGGTGTTCTATGAGAGCTCGATCGAATTTGATAAGGACATGCGTTTTGTGGAGCATTGCAAATCGGTGATTTTGCCCACAAAGTTCCGCTTTGTCGATAACGGCGAAGAGAACGGCATGAGGAGCGTGGCAGGTGAACAATGGCTGAAACAGTAGATGCCACCCCGGTTTATATGCGCATTCGACGCCGCATCGAGGAACGTATCGAGCGCGGTATATATCCCACGGGTTCCATGATTCCGTCCGAAAAAGACCTTGCCGAGGAATTTGGTACGACACGCTTGACCATCCGAAGCGCTGTCGATGAGCTGGTTCGGCGCGGGCAGATTCGCCGTGTTCGGGGAAAAGGTGCCTTTGTGGCGCAGAAAGTACCTGCTTTTTTTGAACGCACGGTCGGTTTCCGTGAATCGGTCCGTGCTTCGGGCGGCGAGCCGTCCGTCCGTATTCTCGCGCGTTCCAAGCGTTATGCGGGGCCATATTACGCCGACCTGTTTGGCATCGCCGAGGACGACCTGCTCTATTCCGTTCGACGCCTGAACTGCATAAACGGTAGCCCCGTATCGATTGAGACGGCGCTGATTCCCTGCCTGCTGTTCCCAACCATCGAAGATATTGACGTGTCGGTCTTCAGTTTGTACGAGACCTATGAGATGCTGGGCCGAAAGCCAGTCATGGCACAGGAAAAGCTCGATATCGAAGCGCTGGGCGCACGAGATGCCAGCCTCCTTGGACTGGAACAGGGCGATCTTGTTTTGCTTTTGGAATGCGTGAGCTATGACGCGAGCGGTCAGGCTATCGAGTATGTAAAGTCCTTCAATCGTGGCGATACGGGCGGCTACACCTATACGTACTAGCTGGTATTTTGTGAATAACGGCTGGGAAACTAACCAGTTTTGATCGTTGGGTCAGCTGTATATACAACCTTACAGGGCTCAAAATCGACCGTTCGCCGATGGGGATAAATTAATCGACAAAGAGGTATCAAAAAGCCGTAACCTGTAACTGTGATTGGTATCAAATACTAATGATTTGTTACGAGGTGAGACGATGAAGATGCTCGATTACGTTCAGCTTGCCCATGTGCGTATGGGGGAGAACCTCGAGCGTTCGTCTGAGCTGGTAGCGCAGCTCGTTGATATTTTCCAGTCCGGTTCTTTTGACGCGCTGCGCATCGTTGCTTCGGGTTCGTCGCGCCATGCCGCCGATTGCGCCCGCGATTACCTGCAAGATGCCCTGCAAATGCAGGTGTCCGTTGTGACGCCCGAGGCCTTCGTTGATTTTGAACACACCTATCCGCAGCATGCGCTCAACATTGCCGTTTCGCAGAGTGGCTATTCGACCAATACGATTGCGGCGCTCGATTACATGCGCGCACACGATATGGCTGCAGTTGCGCTCACGGCAAACGTCGAGGCACCCATCAAGGAACACGCTGACATCGTTCTTGACTACGGTGTGGGCGTCGAGTCGGTGGACTTTGTGACTCTGGGCGTCGAGGTTCTCGTTGAGTACCTGGTGCTCTTTGGTATTTACGGCGGTCAGGCGCGCGGAACGATTGACGCCAAGGGCGTTGCCCAGCGTCTTGACGACCTGCGCGAGGCCATCCAGGCCAATGCCGTGATGTGCAAGACCGCCGAGGCATATGTCCAAGACCACATGCTCGAGCTTTCTGAGCACACGCCCGCCATGGTCGTCGGCAACGGCCCCAACTATGGCGTTGCCGAAGAGGCGGCCCTCAAGCTGAGCGAGACCATCAAGATTCCTGCCATGCATCACGAAGGCGAGGAGTTCGTCCACGGTCCCGAGATGCAGATCGTTCCGGGCTATCTGGTGTTTATCGTCGACGATCCGCAGGGGTCGGAGCGTCTTGCGAATATCGCTGATGCGCTATCGAACGTTACGACAAAAACGGTGCTGCTCACGGCCCATCCCAAGGGTAGGGCTCACGAGGTTGCGGTGCCTCAGGTGGCTCTGCTGCTCAGCGCAATTCCCAATCTTGTGTTCTTCCAGACGATTGCGGCCATGATAGCCGAGCGTCTGAAGTCATGGGACGTGCACCCGTATCTTGATGCCGTCTCCAAGCAAATGGAGGTCAAGGCAGAGGGCTACGAAGAGTCAGTCAATGCGCTTAAGGCCAAAGCGGCCGAGTGTTACGGAATGTAAGCGGGTTTTGATGCCCGTTGGCATGGGGGATGTGGAAACAACCCCAGAAAGGAGAGACAAATGAAGGAAACCGAGAAGATCGAGATCATGCATTTCGACCAGGAGGGCTATCTCG
>JAUUMM010000067.1:0-4130 GCA_030839365.1 Collinsella sp. | reverse complement strand
GAGCGAGGGCATCGCTCACAACCTTCTCGTAACGAGGCTCATCGAAATTGAACATATCTAATATCCCTTCGTTTAATAGAGTGAAATTCGTTTCAATTGACAACTTGTCATTTCACTACGTATTAATACTTAATGACCTAAAAAAATACCTTTCTAGGAAATGGAAGCTTGGCCGTCTTTCATCTCGGCGAGTTTATGCTCGAATCCAAAGCCGCCGGGTTTAAGGCAATTCTTAGCTGAATAGTCAGCAGCGAATTCCATTGCATCCCGAATGATCTCCACATCGAGCGGTTGCTTTTTACTCCAGCCATGCGAGAGACAGCTCACAACAAACGCAGTGATATACGAATCTCCCGCGCCCATGGTGTCAAGCGCATCTACGGGTCTTATATTTCCCTGGTACCATCGGGAACCGTCAAAGAACACAGGCCCTGCAGATCCCCGTGTAGCAATCGTGTAGCGACAACCATGCTCTATGGCCCTCTTCAATAGAACTTGAATCTGTTGATCGCTCTCGCCGGAACAGGAAAACAGACCAAGGGTTGTAGCAGGGCAAACAAGATCGAAATAT
The DNA here is from genome assembly GCA_030839365.1 of Collinsella sp. GTDB lineage: Bacteria > Actinomycetota > Coriobacteriia > Coriobacteriales > Coriobacteriaceae > Collinsella. The sequence continues at coordinate 3,559 of JAUUMM010000067.1, read as the reverse complement.
GCGTCGGTTCGATACTTATCTTTAACGGAAAAGTCGTAAATCACCACAGCGGGAAGATCTTGAACTAGGTGCACATCATCCTGCAGCTTTGCATTGACGCTGGTAAAAACCGCATCGAATCCCTGAAGAAACTTGACATCAGAATCGTTGATATGGGTTTTGTGCGCCCAGCAAGCCCCCGTATCGTAACCAACTTCGACACGTTCACCGTTGTAAACATTTACATCGCAAGTCTTGGTTGTTGCTTTTTCAGGCATGCATGATTGCGAAAGGTCAACGTTCAGCGAAGAAAGGGCATCGGTGATTATTCGCCCTCCCAGGTCGTTGCCGATCTCCCCAATATACGCAGCCTGTGCGCCAAGCATGCTTGCATGGGCAGCGACGTTTACGGCATTGCCACCAGGATACATAACGCCTTTGTTGAGATAGCGATCAATAACGTTGTCACCAATTGCTGCGATTTTCACCTCAACGCCTCCCATCACGTACGGTCTTTATTAGTACTCGACCTTGCGGTAATAACGGCGGATGTCGAGCGAATGGTCACGAATTTCCTCGAAATTCTTGCTCACACGCGAGAGAATGGCATTGAGCACCACCGGAGAAAGCATCCAGCGGAATTCATCACTGATACCCGGCAACTCATAATCATGTGTATCGAATACGGTGAAATCATCCGCATATTGCTTACAGAAGCGTGCAACGCGCTCATCAAGAGGCCTAGTCTGCGCCTCCGTCATTGCGAGCGCGACACAAACGCCCGGCTCAACAAGTTCGATAGTGCCATGGAAGAACTCAGGCGATGTAACGGATTTGGTGCGCAGCCATTGGGACTCCTCGAGCACACACATGGCAAAAGAATACGTGGGGCCCCACAGATTGCCAGAACCAATCCAAATCTGATACGGATCGTCCTTGTGCTTCAGAGCATATGCGCGAGCCATCTCGTCAGCGTTCTTGCCGACGGAAACGAGAGCAGCGGGGAGATTCACAAGCTCATCAGCGAAGCGATCGTAGTCATCGAAAAAGCCCCTGTTCTTGAGAATCTTTCCAATCAGAAGGTACAGCACGAGTTCCATAGGACGGCCCTGCTTATAGATCACTCCATAATCGGAAAGTTCACCAAGCGGTGAACCGTCCACGCCAAGCGTAGAGACAATGGTGCAGCCTGCGTCTTTTGCCGCCTTTGCCGCCGCGACCGTCTCTTTGGTGTCGCCCGACTTAGACGCCATGAACGCCAAGGTCCCCTTACCGATGCGCCGATTGCCAACCGTGAGGAAATCTGCCGAAACTTGGGACTGGACGGGAATATCGGACATAACAGAAACCATATAGTCAAACGGCTGCATCATCGCAAGCGAGCCACCTGACGAGGTGAAGAAAATCGAATCGAAACCCTTTTCGCAAATTTCGTCAGCAATGCGTTCAATTTCGGCACGTTGATTGTAGATATAAGCACCGTTATCGAGAATTGCCTGTTCATCAAATGAAACCATGAGATATGCCTTTCTAATTCAATTGGGCCAGACGGCGAAATCAACCATTTAGATTGCAAACACTCCGAAGAAGGAGCCAACGATACCAACCGCCATGAGAATAACGAGAATCCAAGCAATCTTGACCTTGTGCTGGACGAGTTCGTAAACTCCAAGTGTCACAAGCAGCGGCAGCAGGCTCGGCATGATACCGTCGATGATGCTTTGGATAGTCTGCGCACTGTCGCCGGTACCGAGAGAACCAGCCACGCTGACCGATACAAGGTTGGGCACCATAGCGCCGATAACCATAAGACCGAGAATTGCAGCCCCCATAGTGAGCTTTGGCATAAGACCAGATTTCTCGATCTTGCTCAAGAAACTGGTTCCGAATCCATAGCCCCATTTAAGGCAGAACCAACGAATCAGATAATGCGGAACATTGAATACGACAAGGAAGAGAAGCGGGCCGAGAATGTTACCCTGCATAGCAAGCGACACACCCAAGCCAGTGGCGATGACACGCAACGTTCCCCAGAACAGAGAGTCACCGATGCCGGCCAGCGGACTCATAAGAGCGGCCTTTACGCTGTTGATGGAGGATTCGTCAAAATCCTCTTCGTTAGCGTTTGCCTCTTCCATCGCTGCCGAAATGCCCAGAATTAATGTTGAGACATAAGGAGTGGTGTTGAAGAACTCCATGTGACGCTTAGCAGCAGCAGCCTGGTCATCCTTATTCTTATACACGCGACGAATGATGGGAAGCATAGAGAAGCAGTATCCCATGTGCTGCTGGCGCTCGTAGTTCCAGGAGTACTCCATCGTAAGCGAACGGAAAAATACCGATTTTAGATCACGCTTTGTAATCTTGTTGGAACTGGTGTCATTAGAAGTCGTCATCGTCGAAGCTCCCTTCCGAACTAAGCTGTGGCGTCTGAGCAATGAAGTTTGGCTGGACCACCACGAGGATTACTGCGAGGCAAAGCCCAATGATGGCAATACCAAGGATTGGAATGCTCATGTAGGCACAGAGCGCAAACCCGAGCACGAAGAAAATAGCAGTCTGCTTGTTGACAATCATTGAAGCGAGCAGTGCAATGCCGAGCGCAGGGATGAATCCACCCGCAATAACCAGGCCGTTACTTACAAACTCGGGAATTGCGTTAAGCACCGCGTTCATAACCGGCGTTCCGAGATAGAAAGCAAGGGAGCACACGAAAAAGCGAGGAAGCGATTTGACGATGAATCCACCAAGCAGATGCATCCGCTCCATACCTTTGAGGTCGCCCTTTGCCACACAGTCGTCCGCTTTATGGACGAAAAACGGCATCACGATCAGCGTAAGCGCGTTATCGATGATGAGATAAAGCGACGCAATCGGAAAAGCGAGCGTCAGCGCAACTTCAGCGCCTTGACCCGTCGAAATTGCAAAGGCAGTGCCCAAAATACCACCGGTGATAACGTCAGGCGGAACGGCCGCCCCGATGGTAACCGATCCAATGAACACCATTTCAAGCGTGGCGCCGACAATAATGCCCGTCTGCAAATCACCCATCACAAGACCGATGAGGACGCCCGTGACAATCGGGCGAGAAGCAAGGCAAGTGCCAAGTGCCCACTCAAATGTCACGCACATTGCAACGAGGCCGATAAGGATCGCTTGAGTCAACATGAGAGATCCCCTTTCTATTGTATGTGCTTAAATCAAAATCTTCTCGTCTCTAGGTACCTGCCTGATCTCCACCTCGATTCCGGCATCACTGAGCTCATGTAGAAGCTCCACGTCGCAATCGGTAGCGAAAACCGTTGAAGATAGGCGTACATCTGCACCCTCACGCGGCTTCGTTCCTCCAATGTTGATATGCTTGATTTCGCTGTAGCCCTTCGCCAAGCGGTAAGCATCTTCGATGCTTTCAACGACAATGAACAAACGGTACTTATCGGTCACACCGCTCCTAAGAGCCTCGATAGAATCATCGACCGATTTGATAACCAATTTGACGCCTGCCGGACGTGCCAGCTTAAGCGTCGTTGTTAGCGCCGGGCGATTTTAGCCGCTAATAGTCAAACTATTTTGACCAATC
>JAUUMM010000020.1:0-42475 GCA_030839365.1 Collinsella sp. | reverse complement strand
AGGCGCGGTCTCAAGAAGGAGTAACATCGGGACTTGCAGCGACGGACCTCAGGACGCTCTTACACCACGTCTGCGCGCGCCACCTACACGCGTCCCTAAATTGATCAAACAGCCCTATAGCGGACTTATATGTGTTTGCGTTAATAAACATATTTTGCTGTTATGTCTATTATTTTGCGAAGGCAATATGATACTAAGATAGCAACCGTACTCATATTTGGCATTTTTTGCCCACACTGTATTTCCTGGGGAACTGACAACAGCCTTAGGGTCCCGCGCGGCGCCGCTCCCTCCCGGCATTCGCCAACGTTTACCCAGATAAAACCTGCCAAAATAAACCTGTCCCTTTTTGGCAGGTTTTGGGGTGACGAGGGCTTGCACTTTAGCGTGCGACAGCGGATAATGCCGTGCATTCGACAATACGCTTTTTGCTCTTTCTATAGATTGAGGAGGCCCCGCATGGCCATGGAATTCAAACGCAGGCTGCCGATCCCCATGGAGATCCGCGAGGAAATGCCACTTTCTGCTGAGCTTACCGCCAAAAAGCAGGCATTTGACGCCGAGGTCGCCAAAGTCTTTACCGGCGAGGACGCACGTAAGGTGCTCATCATCGGCCCGTGCTCTGCCGACCGCGAGGATTCGGTGCTCGAGTATATGAACCGACTGGCCAAGACCGCCGAAGAGGTCAAGGACAAGCTCATCATCATTCCGCGCGTCTACACCAATAAGCCGCGCACCAAGGGCACCGGCTACAAGGGTCTTCTGCACAACCCCAACCCCGAGGCTCCCGACGACCTGCTCGAGGGCGTCAAGGCTATCCGCCATATGCACCTGCGCGTTATTGAGGAAACGGGCTTCTTCACCGCCGACGAGATGCTCTATCCGTCCAACTACCAATACCTCGTTGACCTGCTGAGCTACGTTGCCGTCGGCGCGCGCTCGGTCGAAAACCAGGAGCATCGCCTGGTGTCGAGCGGCATTTCGGTACCCGTCGGCATGAAGAATCCCACTGCCGGTTCCACCACCGTCATGCTCAACTCCATTTACGCCGCGCAGGCACACCAGAGCTTTATCTTCCGCAACTGGGAGGTTGAGTGCGACGGCAACCCACTCGCACACGCCGTCATGCGTGGCTACATTGGTCTCGACGGTCGCACCTACCCCAACTACCACTACGAGCACCTCGAGCGTCTGGCCGAGCGCTATACCGAGCACGCCGGCTATGCCAATCCGGCAGCGGTCATCGACTGCAACCACGACAACTCGGGCAAGCGTCCGTTGGAGCAGTATCGCATTTGCAAGGAGGTGCTCGACAGCTGCCGCCGCAACGAGTCCATCTCCAAGCTGGTCAAGGGCTTTATGATCGAGTCTTACCTGGAGGACGGCAACCAGCCGGTCGACGGCGGCGTCTTTGGTAAATCGATCACCGACCCGTGCCTGGGCTGGGAAAAGACCGACTACCTCATCCACGAGATCGCGGAACGTATTTAGTTACGCGGTTTTACCAAACCGCGTAACGGCTCGACGCTGCAAACCCGCCAGAGCGGCAATCCGCCTTTCAGCTTCGACGGCATGACCAAAAGGTCAATGCCGCCTCGCTTCAAGGCACCTTGCTCGCTCTGGCGGGTTTTCGCTGACGTTTTTCTACCTGCGTCGTTGCCAGAGCTGGCACTTGGAGACGCTCCTTTTGGGTAATCGTTGGGGACGTTCTTGTTTGACTAGTCGTTTAAGAACGTCCCCAACGACTACCCTCGCGTATCGCATGCGCGCCAGGCTTCGGGGGCCAGGCGCACTCTGTTAAACATGCCCTCGGATCGCACGTTTCCCTTCGAATCGATCATACAAGCCCCCAATCCGTTTGGTTTCCCCAGATTGTGAGCCCGCACACCCAAGCCGCACGGCCCGCCGTTCAGTTGAAACCACCTGCCAAAAAGGAACAGGTTTATTTTAGCAGGTTTTATCTGGGCAAACGTCCAAACCGACGTAAGGGAGTTGCCTTCCCTCGTGGCGGTCTTCTAGCAGAAAAACCAAGTGAGTAGGCTTTTTGCAGAAGGCCGAGCACGCCCTAAAACGTCACAGCTCTAACCTGCGGTTTTATTGAGCATTTGTCGCGATGTGCTCGGCAGGTTCAAAAAAGTCTACTCACTTGTATCTGAGACGCACCAGGTAGGCAAAAACCGCCGCGAAAGGGCCCCTGGTCCCTTCGCGGCGGTCATACGCCTCTGATTTTGTGACGATTTTGCCCGCTTGTTACTCGCTGTAGCGGGTGGCGATGGCAGCTTGTACCATGCCGGTGCTCATGAGATAGGTCACCAGGAAGTAGCCGCCATAAGCTGCCAGGAAGATTGCACAGGTGAGGCCAACGGTGCCGCCGATGCTCATATTTCCGAAAATGCTCACCAGCTCGATGATCACCTTAAGTGCCACAAAGGAGTGCGCCAGGCCCACTGCCAGCGGGAACAGGAAGAATACCGCCTGCTGTGCCATCACCGAATGGCGAATCTGGCGGTCGTCGCAGCCGATCTGTGCCAGCACACGATAGCTGCGGCTGCCGTCGGCCACGTTAGAGAGTTGCTGGATCGTCAGAATCGCCGCGCATGCAACGACCAATACAAAGCCGATGTAGATGGCTAGGTAGCTAATAAGACCGTTCATTTGCGCTGCCTGCGTGTACATCTCGGAGCGTGTGATGAAGGTTCCCCACGACCCCGGCTCCTTGCCGTCAACGAGCAGATTGTCGAGCAGAGTGTATTTAATGCTCTCGTCTGCCTCGGTCGTATCCATCCCCTGTTTGTAGTTAACGAGCAGGCTACTGGAATACGGCTGCAGATTAAGTTGGGACAACAGCTCGTCGGCAACGACGACGGTACCCGGATTACTGCCCATCGCCGAGTTGGCGATGGCCGCCGCATCTTCGTCCGACTTATCGGTTGCGGGCTTGAGCGTATGCCCGCCCAAGGTAAGGGCATGGCCGCCAGCCATATACTTGGTGTACAGGTCGACCAGCTCGCCGCCCATATCACACGTGAGCAGATACTGGTCGTGACCGATGTGCACCGGCTCCTCGCCCATCATCTGGCGCAGTTTGTTGTACTGGCTCGCCGGCGTCACAAACAGACCCATCGCATCGGCATTGCTACCCCCGAACGCCTTGGGAAGCTTTTCGCCCATGATCTTGCACATCTCACTTGGGGTCACCGAAGGATTCGAGCCGCCAACTGGGTAACTCAGATACGAATCGATCTGCACATGCTCACCGGCAACATCGGCGATATTGACCTTCTTGCCGGTCTCGTCGTTGTTGCCCGCCGACTTGCCCTTACCGTGCCATGCGGGGTACAAATCGACCGTACTATCGGCCAGCACCATGCGATCGGCTTCAGACGGATTGACATACTCTTTGTAGTAGTCGAGCGTATCGGGCGTGTAATAGGCATACGTCTGAGACACGTCAACAGGGTTATAGCGCTCCAGGTTTTCGTTCATCACGTTGGCAATCGACATACCGCACGTCACCGAAGTGATGGCCAAAAACAGGAGCATCGCGATGACGCCCATCGAAAAGCACACCGTGTTGACCTTGGCCGCAAGCTGGCGCACGGTAAACATGTTGAGGCCGCGCCAATACACGCCGCGCAGGCTCTGCAGCAGCTTAATGAGCATGCCCGAGAGTCCCCAGAACAGGGCAAAGGTGCCCACGGTAACCATAGCGGTCGTAATACCAAACTGGTTCATGGCCTCTTGCAGCTTGCTGTCCGTCGCGGTTAGCGGGAACCCATCACGTAGCAGACGGTAATAGGCCACGCCTACAAGCACCACGCCCACGGCAAAGATGGCAATCGCGATCCAGGGGTTGCGTGTCTTGATGCTCTCGTTGCGACGCTCGGCACCCATAAGCTCGATGAGTTTGGTACGACGCACGGCGCGAAGGTTCAGCAGTAGCGTGAGCACAAACATTACGAGCATGCAAGCAAGGGTCAGGTTGAACGCATGCACCGAGAAAAAGAAGTGGAAATTGGCGATCTGTGTCTTAAAGAGCGAGGCCGTAAAGAACGTCATGAGCTGGGAGAGTCCCACACCCAGCACAATGCCGGCGACAAAGGCCACGACCGAAACGATCACCGTCTCGAGCGCCATAATCGTGGCGACGCGCCCGCGCCCCATGCCGAGCACCTGGTACAGGCCAAACTCCTTCTTGCGGCGTTTCATGATGAAGTTATTGGCATACACCATCAAAAAGGCCATGACACCGGCCAAAAAGTACGTCAGGTTGCCGAGCATGCTGCCCATAACCTGCGCCAAGCCCTTTTCATCGATTCCGGCGATGTCGACCTGCATCGAGATGGTGTTAAAGGCATAGAAGACCGTGACGCCCAGGGTGAGCGTCAAAAGGTAGACGAGGTAGTCGCGGCCGGCACGGCGGACGTTGCCCCAAGCGAGTTTACAGAGCATCGGAGCCCTCACCGCCCATCATGGCAACGACCTCCATAATGCGGTCGAAAAACTCTCGGCGGTCGGTGTCGCCGCGGCGCAGCTCGGTGAAGATCTTGCCGTCGCGGATAAACAACACGCGGCTCGTGTAGCTGGCGGCAAAGCTGTCATGCGTGACCATGAGCACGGTGGCGCGCAGGCGGCGATTGAGGGCCTCCAGGCTCTCGAGCAGCAGGCGGGCGCTCTTGGAATCGAGGGCGCCGGTGGGCTCGTCAGCCATAATCATGGTGGGGTCGGTTACGAGCGCGCGAGCCGCGGCAACGCGCTGCTGCTGACCGCCGGACATCTGGTAGGGATACTTGTCGAGCACCTGACTGATGGAGAGGCGCGCTGCCACATCCTGCACGCGGGTCGAGATCTCTGCCGAGTTTGTGCGGGCGATGGTGAGCGGCAGGGCGATGTTCTCGCGTGCCGTGAGCGTATCGAGCAGGTTGGAGTCCTGGAAGATAAAGCCGAGCTCCTCGCGGCGGAACTGCGAAAGCTTAGCCTGCTTCATGCGCGTCACGTCCTGCCCGTTGATGCGGATCGTGCCGCTCGTGGCGCTATCGATGGTCGAAACGCAGTTGAGCAACGTCGACTTGCCCGAGCCCGAAGCGCCCATGATGCCCACGAATTCGCCGCGGTTGACGGTAAAGCTGACGTCGTTGAGCGCGCGGGTCACGTTGCCCAGCGCTCCATATACCTTTTCGAGATGTGCGACCTCCAGTACCGGGGTCGCCATGTGCGTGGTTTGCATACCGAGTCCTTTCTTGCGATTAGTCTACGGCATCTATAGTCGCAAGAAGACGAGTCGGCTACCATCGATATGGCTTACGCTTGCCTTACCGTTGTGTAAGGTACGGGTAGCTAGCCTGTCACGTGTTGATGTTGAGAGAGGACTCCTGTTGAAGACTATTCATGTTGCCGCTGGGATCATTCGCAAGGATGGATCTGACGAGCTGCTTGCCGTGCAGCGCGGCTACGGCGACATGCGAGGACTTTGGGAGTTCCCGGGCGGCAAGCTCATGCGCGGCGAGTCGCCCGAGGACGCCGTACGCCGCGAGCTTATGGAAGAGCTGCGGGTAAAAGTCACCAACCTGCGCGATTTTTACACCGTTGAGTATGACTACCCCGATTTCCATCTCTCGATGGAGTGTTACTACTGCTCGCTCGCCGATGAATCCGATGAGCCTCAGAAGCACGACCGCCAGCTCGATATCCGCTGGATTCCACGCACCTCGCTTGCCACGGTGGAATGGATGCCCGCCGACAAAGGGCTTATCGATGCTCTGATTGAGTTGAAGGAAGATCGGCTTGAGGCCAACAGCACTGCCAACGATGCCGAGGCCACCACGACCGACGAGCCCACCACCAAACCCAAGCGCGCACCTAAGCGCCGCAGCAAGAAGCGTCCCAAGCCCGGCCTGCTCGACGGCATCGATACCTCGGACCTCTCCGCTGACGAGCGCGAACTGGTCCGCCGTCGCGCCGCCATCAAAAAGTCCATGAAGGGCAACAAGCGCGCCAACACCAAGCCCGAGCTACTCGTACGTCAGCGCCTGCGCGCCGCGGGCCTTACGGGCTATCGCTTGGAATGGAAGGTTCCCGGCAAACCCGACATCGCCTTCCCCGGACGCAAGATCGCCATCTTCGTCAACGGCTGCTTTTGGCACCGCTGCCCCAAGTGCAACCCTAGCCAGCCCAAGCGCAACGTTGAGTTTTGGGAGGCAAAGTTCCGTCGCAACGTCGAGCGCGACCGAGCAGCCATCAACGCACTCACCCAAATGGGCTGGACACCCATAACCATCTGGGAATGCGAGCTCAAAAAAGACCGCATCGACGGCACGATGGAAAAGGTCATCGAACAAGTACGCGCCGCAGAGCCGCAGCGCTAACAGCGAGCATTCACACGCTCCGCACGTCTGCGCCACATCCGCGTCATAAACCTTAGAAAGCCCTTAAGCCCAAAACCTCTCAAGAGTGCTACTCGATAGCTTTTACCTGCGGTTTCATCGCAACGTCAAACCTCATTAAGCCTTTCTTTAGCGCTTCTTTGCAGCAGCCGCGGCATAATACTGCCAGCGCACGGGACCTAGCAGCATACCCCGAGCGCAATCTTTTGGTGGACATCGAGGAGGCCGCATAAGCATGCATTCTTCCAATGACGCAGCACAGCAGCCATCCCTAAAACATGCAAACCTTTTCTCCTTCCCCCCGACACAGAGAAACGGTCTCCTCGACTCCCCCACCACAAAAACCAAGCGCTCAGCCGATCAGAGCCTCAACTTACGAGCATCCTTCGAAAAGCTCCAAGCATCCCTAGACAAGGCGTTCCCCGAACAGGCAAGAGCAATCTAAGCCCATCGCGCTTTATACTGATGCCATGCGAAACATGGATCACATAGAATTGCACCGCGGAGGACGCGAGGAAGCGTTTCCCGAGACCGCCGAAGACTGGCCCTATATTGCCGAACGCGCAGAATTCGCTCGCTATCCGGGCAATTCCGTCCCCTGGCACTGGCATTCCGAAGTTGAGCTTTTCTACATGGAGCAGGGAGCGATTGACTATCGAACGCGCGCGGCTCATGAACACGTGCGCTTTGAGGAAGGGTCCGCCGGCTTTATCAACGGCGGCGTTTTGCACAGCACGCTGCAATCACCCAATTCGGCACCAGCCATTCAAATGTTGCATATCTTTCAGCCGTCGATGCTCGGCGATCCCGCGGGACGCCTTCAAAAGCGCTATATCAATCCTTTGCTGCAATGTCGAGGCGTCGATGTGCTCAAATGGTCGCCCACCAACCCCGACGATATGCCCTTTATCGATTTGCTGAAGAGTTCCTTTAACCACGACCTTCAACGGCCGCGGAACGAGATGGCGCTTCGGAATAGCTTGTCAGAGCTCTGGATTCAGATTTACGTCAAGGCCGAACCGCTCTTTTCCTCCGACAACGCCTCTTGGATGACCAACCGCGACGTACAGTTCAAGGCAATCCTGGACTATATCCGCGCGAACTATGCAGCCGCTATAGATGTGCCCCAGATGGCATCTGCAGCCGGCGTAAGCGAAAGAGAGTGTTACCGCATTATCGAAGCTTGCGCAGGAACGACCCCGGCGGCATATCTGCGCGCATACCGCGTAAACCGTGCTTGCGAACTTTTGGCACACACCACGCGAACGGTCCAGACAGTCGCGCGCCAATGCGGCTTTGCGACAGCAAGCCATCTTGGCCAGGTATTTAAAGAACAAATGGGATGCACTCCTTCGAGCTATCGAGCAGCGAGGCAGAATCTCGATAGTACCAGGCAGAAATCCCGCTAGCCCTTCTTCTGTCACTGAATCAAACTTGCAGGCAAACAACAGAGAGAAGCAACCATATGAAGCACTTTGACCATATCGTATTTGACGTTGATGGGACATTGGCAGATACAGAAGAAAGCGTTCTATCATCGCTTGTCCAGATTGTCCAAGAAGAGACCGGCAAAACGCTCCCCCGACACGAGCTTGAATTTGCCCTCGGCATACCCGGCAAGGATGCCCTTGAGAAACTTGGGATCTACTCGCAGGCAACGTTGGATCGCTGGTGCCAAATTGCCGCCAGCTTTAAAAGCACCATCAGCGTGTTTCCAGGTTTGCTTGAAGTCATCGCAACACTCGCCGATAGCGGCTGCAAACTTGGCATCGTCTCCTCACGTGCGCGCGACGAATACGCAAAAGAAATTGCACCCCTTGGTTTCGATAAATATTTTGAGCGCATCATCCTTGTCGAAGACACAACCGAACATAAACCCGCACCCGCACCCATGCTCGAATATCTCCGGCGTACGGGCGCGAATCCTGGCAACGTCGTCTACGTTGGCGACACCGTCTACGACGAACAATGCGCAACTTCGGCAGGGGTCAGTTTTGCCAGAGCGGCATGGGGATCACACCAAGACATCCCAAACGCCACCTACAACCTCAAAACCCCCAACGACCTACTAACCCTAACAACCAAATAACCCCCGAGCCTAACCCTTTCAGCCCCAACACCACAAGGGCGACGACCTCGAGTAGGTCAACCTGGGAGGGACGAGGGCTTAGTTCCCCAATCTTTCCGCAGGGGGCAAAAAGCCTCGCCGCACGAAGTGCGCAGCGAGGCTTTTTGCATGCCCGAGGACGATTGGGGAACTAAGCCCTCGTCCCTCCCCGGGATATGTAGCGAGTCGGAGTACCCTTGCTGTTACTCTGCTTTGCCCACAGAGTTGAGGTTGGTCATGCGGATCTTAACCAGCTCGGTGATCTCACGCATGCCCTCCTTGGCCGGCTTCTTGGGGTCGAAGCAGGCGGGGTTCTCGGCCATGTAGGCCATGAAGCCCTTGGTGTAGGCCTGACGCAGCTCGGTGGCGTAGTTAACCTTGCAGATGCCGTTCTTCACGGCCTCGGCGACCTGCTCATCGGGCACACCGGAGGTGCCGTGCAGAACCAGCGGCACGTCGACGGCGTCGCGGATGGCCTTGACCACGGACTGCTCGATGTGCGGATCGCTCGTGTACACACCGTGGCTGGTGCCAACGCCAATTGCGAGGGAGGTGCAGCCGGTGCGCTCGACGAACTCCTTGGCCTCGGCCGGATCGGTGTAGGGGCTCTCGCCCTCAACCGCGGGACCGTCGTCCTCCTTGCCGCCAACCTTGCCGAGCTCAGCCTCGACGGGCACGCCCATGGCGCGGCCAGCGTCGGCGACGGACTTGGTCAGGGCGATGTTGTCCTCGAAGGACTCGTGCGAGCCGTCGATCATGACAGAGGTGTAGCCAGTGCGGAAAGCCTGCATGCAGCGGTCATAGCCATCGCCGTGATCGAGGTGCAGAGCGACGGGCACGGAAGCGCGCTCGGCGGCAGCCTTGACCATGCCGTAGAAGTAGTCCAGACCAGCGGTCTTGATGGTGCCCGGGGTGGTCTGCATGATGACGGGGGACTTGGTCTCCTCGGCAGCGGCCAGAACGGCCATAACAAACTCGAGGTTCTCGACGTTGAACGCGCCAACGGCGTAATGACCGGCCTGAGCGTCCTTGAGCATCTTTTCGGTGGTAACAAGTGCCATGAGCGTTTGCTCCTCTCCCTCGCCCGCTTCTGGACATCGGGCGTACGTGTCCGCAAGGCCTATTACCTTGCGTTTTGCTGCGCCCATTGTATGAAATTCAGCGGCTTTGCACGTGCGAGATATTGAGCCCATGCAGGCCAATACAGTCGTTTTTGAAAAGTAAACGGAAGGAATTAGAGCCGAGCAGGCGTGTTCGATATTGAATTTTGAGCGTTTAGCGTCTTTCTTTTATAGAAAAGATAAGTAATCGAAAGGTGTTTTCTTACTCAAAAAGAAAATGAACGAAAATAGAGTCAACACAATTCCTGCAAATTTAGCCGAGAATGGAGCAAACATGGCCCAAGCTGCCAACCGTGCTTTTGCCGACGAACGCCGTACCGCCATTATGGAAATGCTCGAGCATAATGCCTCGGTGCAGGTAGCAGAAATCGCCCAGACCTTTGGCGTGTCCTCCGTCACCGCCCGCGCCGACCTGGACGCACTCGCCGAAGCAGGCAAGTTGCGCCGCACGCATGGTGGCGCCGTGTCGCTCCATAAACGCCTGACCGTCTCCACGCAGGATCGCCGTATCAATGTCAACGTCGCTGCCAAGCAGGCCATCGCGCAAAGCGCCATCGAGCTTGTCAATGACGGCGACACGCTGCTCGTCGACTCGGGCACCACGGCGCTCGAGTTCGTCCGGCTCCTCGATCAACGCGACGGCATCACCGTTATCACGGCCGACATTACCATCGCCGATTATATCGACGAGAGCATGCCCTCGGTCGATGTCGTCATGCTGGGCGGGGCACTGCGCAAAGGCCATCGCTATCTGTACGGCCCACTTACCATGCAGGCGCTCCAAATGGTCCACGCCGACCTTGCCGTCATGTGCCCTGGCGCTTTTGTTCCCGGCTGCGGCTTTACGACCGACTTTCCGCAGATGGCCGAGACCAAAGCGGCTATGGTCGGTGCCGCCCGTCAAAGCGTCGCTCTCATGGACGCCAGCAAGGTTAACGGACGCGGCATGTACCGCTTTGCCAAGCTGACCGATGTCGACACCATCGTGATGGACCGTGATCCCGATGGCGCCGTCGCCACCTCAATCGCCGAGACCGCCGACGACGCCCGCCCAAATCTCGTCATCGCCGGCGCTTAAACAAAAACCACCACAAAGGTGCCTGTCCCCTTTGTGGTGGTTGTGATGGCTGAGCGTCAAAAGTGAACGTGTCGCTACTTGGAAAGCTCGTCGGCGAGGGCCTCGATCTGAGCGCGCGAGGCGTCGTTGAGCGAACCCAGCACGGTCACCTTGTTCTGCGCCAGAGTGATGTCCTTCATGCCCTCGAGTTCCTTGGTCATAACCTTGGCAGCGGTGGGCGCCCAAGAGCCGGCCTCGACGAGTGCCACCGTACGGTTCTGATAGGCGTGCTCGGCAAGCGTATGGATAAAGGTGCTCATGAACGGGAAGATCTCGCCCTGATAGGTGATGGAGGCGAGCACCAGACGGTCATAGCGGAACGCATCCTCAACGGCCTCGGCCATATCGTCGCGTGCCAGGTCAAAAACGGAAACCTTCTGGCCGCGAGCCTCGAGCGCAGAAGCGAGCTCCTCAACAGCAGCCTTCAGATGGCCATACACGCTCGCATAGGCGATCGTGATGCCCTCGTCCTCGGGCTGATAGCTCGACCAGGTGTTGTAGGTGTCGAGGTAATAGCCCAGATTCTCGGTCAGCACGGGGCCGTGGAGCGGGCAGATGATCTGGATGTCCAGAGCGGCGGCCTTCTTGAGCACGGCCTGCACAAACTTGCCGAACTTTCCCACGATGCCAAAGTAGTAACGGCGTGCCTCGCAGGCCCAACCCTCGGGATCCTCGATGTCGTTAGCACCGAACTTGCCAAAGCCGTCGGCGCTAAAGAGCACCTTGTCGGTGGACTCGTAGGAGAAGAGCACCTCGGGCCAGTGAACGTTGGGGGCGCCGACAAACGTCAGGCTGTGGCCGCCCAGGTCGAGCACGTCGCCATCTTTGACGACCATCTTGCGCTCGGGGAAGTCGGTGCCAAAGTAGTTGACCATCATGCGGAAAGCACCCACGCTGGCCACAATCTGCGCCTGGGGATAGCGCTCCATAAAGGCGGCGATACCGGCGGAGTGATCGGGCTCCATGTGATGGACAACCAGGTAGTCGGGCGTACGGCCATCGAGCACGGCCTCGAGGTTGCCGAGCCACTCGTCAACAAAACCGCCGTCGACTGAATCGGCGACAGCGATCTTTTCGCCCAAGATAACGTAGCTGTTGTATGCCATGCCGTTCTCGGACACATCGTACTGGCCCTCGAACAGGTCAATGTCGTGATCGTTAACGCCAATGTAGCGGATATCCTTGGTGATCTCCATCAGGCAAAGCCTCCTAGATAGACAAAAGAGCCCGTCTATCATAGCACTCGTCTTCATAGCCACGGCTATCTGCCAGCATCCTTATCGATTGTTATTGAGGCGGAATATATCGCCATTGACCTGCAAAAACTATGTGCGCGGAGCTGCCGTGGTATGTCGAACGATAAGCTGGCCGGGAATACGAATGGCAACGGTTTTGTCCGTTGCCCCCGCCTTGGGAACCGCGTGCTCGAACACCTCGCGTCCACGCTGATGCAAATCGAATCGAACGGTCGTGAGCTCGTTGTGTGCCACAAAATCATCGAGCGAATCGTCGACGCCCACCACGCTCACGTCCTCGGGCACGCGCAGACCGCTATCGCGCAGCGCTGCAATCGCGCCATTTGCCATCTGGTCGTTTGCCGCGTAAATCGCCGTCATGGTGCGATCGTGCTCGGCCAGGTACCTGCCGGCCTCGTAGCCGCTGTTGGCAGACCAGTCGCCCTCGAGCGGCTCTGCCGGCTCGATGTGTTTACGCTCGAGTGCATCCTGCCAACCGGCGCGACGAAATTGCTCGTCGACCGAGAATGACGGGCCGCCAATATAGCGAATCTGCTCGTGCCCTAGCTCAAACAGGTGATCCATAAGCAATAGCGAGCAGCCGTAATGGTCGGAATCGACCGTGGTCACCCGCGGGTGCGCGTACATGGTAACGATGACCGTGCCAATGCCCGGCAGTGGATCAAACGTCTCAAAATCGGGCGCCATGCGACTCATACCGATGATGATGCCGTCCACCGGCAATGCGGCCATACGACGCGTGGCCTCGGCAAGCGAAAACTCCTCGGTCTTGGACATCTCGACCAGCGTGATGGCGCAATTATGCTCGCGAGCAGCGCTGGCGATGCCGTCGATCATTGAGAGGTTGCCGAACTTGGTGACATCGTTGACGCACAGGCCGACCGAATGATAACGGCCGTCGCGCAGCGAGCGACCGGCATAACTCGGACGAAAGCCGAGCTTTTGCATAGCGGCCTGCACGCGCTGGCGCGTCTGCTCGTTAACGTTAGGCAAGCCGTTGGCGACGCGCGAAACCGTCTGCTGCGAAACGCCGGCAGCGCGGGCGACGTCGGCCATGGAGACCGGACGCGAACTGGTATCGTTGGACGGGCGCCTTGCCACAGGATCACCTTCACCCTTGCGAGATCTGAATAGCGTGAATGCCGGCCCGGGCAGAAATACATCCCGCGCCGAGGCCCGCTATCGTCGGACGCATGTTAACGTACTCTACTTTTTCTATCTGCATCTCTTCTGCTTTATAAGTCCATACGGCAGTACCGTTCACGGCTGAATTTCTACCGATTACCAGATTCTCAAAAAGTGACAAGCGATGTGTTATGAGTACGTTAACATAGCCCGTAACGTGCGGTATCGTGAACACTTGGTTCATGCCGCTTTAAGTTGTTAACGTACTCATAACGACGCAAAACCCACCCGGGCGCGCCAAGGAAAGGACTCCCATGACCACCCCCGACGAAAAGACATTCGCCACGCTCACCAAGCTGTTCGAGGAGGAGTTTGGCCCCATCGGCGACCGCCAGGTGCTCTACGTGCACGCGCCCGGCCGCTCCGAGATCAGCGGCAACCACACTGACCACGAGGGTGGCCACGTTATCGCCGGCTCGCTCGATGTCGCCGTCGACGGCATCGCCGTGGCAACCGATTCCAACAAGGTTCGCGTAGCCGACGAGGGCTATCCCACGTTTGAGATCGCGCTCGACACGCTAGACGTTCAGGAGTCCGAGAAGGGCACGTCCGCGAGCCTCGTCCGCGGCATGGCCCACGAAATCGCTGCTCTGGGCGTTGAGCCCCAGGGCTTCGACTTTGCCTTCACCTGCTCCGTCCCCTCGGGCGGCGGTCTTTCGAGCTCCGCTGCTGTCGAGGCGGCATACGGTCGCGCCATGGAGACGCTCTGGGGCGCACCCGCCATCGAGCCCGTCGCGCTCGCCCAGATGAGCCAGCGCACCGAGAACAACTATTACGGCAAGCCCTGCGGTCTGATGGACCAGGCCGCCGTTTGCTTGGGCGGCCTCGCCTACATGGACTTTGAGGATCAGGCTCAGCCTAAAACCCAGAAGCTCGAGCTCAACTTTGAGGATCACGGTTATGCTCTCGTGCTCGTTAAGGTCGGTGCCGACCACGTGGCCGCCACCGACGACTACGCCGCCGTTCCGCGCGAGATGCAGGACGTCGCTGCCGAGTTTGGCAAGGCACGCCTGTGCGAGGTAAACGTGGCGGACTTTGACGCCAAGCTCCCCGAGCTGCGCGCCAAGCTGGGCGACCGCGCCTGCCTGCGCGCCGTTCACTACTGGTACGAAAACGGCCTGGTCGATAAGCGCTGGGCTGCCCTGAACGCCGGCGACATCGATCAGTTCCTGGTCCTGACGCGCGAGTCCGGCGCCAGCTCTGCCATGTACCTACAGAATGTCGTTGCCAAGCTGGGCTCCGAGCAGCCCTCGATGTATGCCCTGGCACTGGCCGAGCACGTGCTCGACGGCCGTGGCGCCGTCCGTATCCACGGTGGCGGCTTTGGTGGCACCATCCAGGCCTTCGTGCCGCTCGACCTGGTCGACACCTTTATCACCAAGATGAACGGCTGGCTGGGCGAGGGCTCTGCCCGCCACTACGCAATTTCTGACAAGGGGGCTTACGCGGCATGGCTGTAATGACTGACGTGCGCGAGGCCGCGCAGAACCTGATCGAGTACGCTATCCACCGATCGATGATCGGCCAGGACGATCGCATCTGGGCGTATAACACCATTCTCGAGTGCATCGGTGCTACGGGCCCGGCGCTCGACATGGCCTGGGCGCTCCAGGCCGAAAAACTCTCACTCTTGCACCCCGACACCCTGCCCAACTTTGACCTTGAAGGCACACTTGCCGCGCTTGCCGAGGCGGCTGTTGCCAACGGCGCCGCCGAGGACACGGCATCGGGCCGCGACCGCATCGCCATGCGCATCATGGGCGCGCTCATGCCAAGGCCTTCGGTTGTAAACGAGGAGTTCAACGGACGCATGGGCGTCAACGAGCCCCGCGCCGCGACCGACTGGTTCTACGGCCTGTGCTGCGACGCCGGCTACGTGCGCCGTGCCGCCATCGCGCGCAACATCAAATGGAGCACCCCCACCAACTGGGGCGACCTCGAGATTACCATCAACCTGTCAAAGCCCGAAAAGGACCCGCGCGATATTGCCGCGGCCGGCGCCGCCAAAAACACGGGCGAGAAGTATCCCGCCTGCCAGCTCTGCATCGAAAACGAAGGCTATCCCGGACGCTCCGCTGCAGCCGACGGCGGCGCCCATCCCGCCCGCCAGAATCTGCGCGTTATCCCCATTAAGCTCGACGGCGAGCGCTGGGGCTTCCAATACAGCCCGTACGCGTACTTTAACGAGCACTGCATTGCCATGAGCTCCGAGCATCGTCCGATGCACGTCGACCGCAAGGGGCTGACCTGCCTGCTCGACTTTGTCGACCTGTTCCCGCACTACTTCATTGGCTCCAACGCCGACCTGCCCATCGTGGGCGGCTCGATTCTGTCGCACGACCACTTCCAGGGCGGCGCGCACGAGTTCCCCATGATGCACGCCGCCGAGGTCTCGCAGTTTAGCGTGCCGGGCTTTGACCAGGTCATCGGTACCGTGTTACAGTGGCCGCTTTCGGTGCTGCGACTACGATCGCACGACCGCGCCCAGCTGCTCGACGCCGCCGAGAAGATTATCCTTGCCTGGCGCGAGTGGACCGATGAGTCGGTTGGCGTCATCGCACACACGGCCGACGGCGTGGCCCACAACACCGTGACGCCCGTCATCCGCCGCGTCGACTCCCGCGGCAACGCCGGCGGCGAAATCTACGAGGCCTACCTGGCGCTTCGCTGCAACATCACGACCGACGAGCATCCGCTGGGCGTATTCCATCCGCATGCTGAGTACCACCACATCAAAAAGGAGAACATCGGCCTGATCGAGGTCATGGGCCTGGCCATTTTGCCGCCGCGCTTGGTTCCCGAGCTCGGCGCTGTCCGCGAGCACCTGCTGGCGGCCAAGGCAGATGCCAGCTACGACCTTGCCGGCGCGCTCGAGGGCGACGACCTTTGCCGCAGCCACGCCGCATGGGCTGAGGACGTCTTTGCCCGCCGCGCCGATGAGCTTACGGCCGACAACGCCATCGACATCCTGCACGAAGAGGTCGGCGTGGTGTTTGGCCACGTGCTCGACAACGCCGGCGTCTTTAAGTGGGACGAAGCCGGCCGCGCCGCCCAACAGCGCTTTATCGACTCGCTATAGCATGCGAGCTCGAACGCACGCACTCAACAAATAGCGTCTACACGACAACGGCGCCCGCCGGCAACATCACCGACGGGCGCCGTTTTTGAGTGTAGTCATTGGGGTCATTCTTAAGGGGCGTTCTTAAACGACTAGTCATTAAAGAGCGTCCCCAATGACTATTTGCGACCAAGGCAACGCCGGTGTCTTGGCAACGACAGCGAAAACGCCCCTAAGCGAGCAAGGTGACGTGAAAGAGGAGGGCATTGACCTTTTGGTCATGCCCGACGATTGAACGTCAGATTGCCGCTTAGGGGCGTTTGCAGCGTCGCGCCGTTACGCGGTTTGGTAAAACCGCGTAACCCTACAGTTCAGTCACGACAACGCTGTTGTAGACCTCGTCCCAGCGGTCCATGACCAGGTGGCCGGTCTTGGGATCCATGGCGTTGAGCTTGCCGCAGGTATTGGCGGTCTTGAGCACCGTGACGTCGTCGGCACCAGCAGCAATGGCATGCGCAAAACCGGCAATGGTCGAGTCACCGGAACCCGTCGCGTTCACAGCCGCAATCGCGGGCGTCTTGGCGCGGAACGCGCGGCCCTCATGGAAGCCCACCGAACCGGCAGCGCCCATCGAAACGACAACCCAGGGGATACCGGCAAAACGGTCATCGGCGGCAAGCGCCTCGCGCAGGGCATCGACATCATCGGTCGTAAAGGACGTACCCAGCAGGCCGTTAATCTCGGTCAGGTTGGGCTTTACGAGCTCAGGCTTAGCGTCGGACTCCAGCGCGGCCTCCAGCGATGCACCCGAGGTGTCGAGCAGCACCTTGGCGCCCGCCTCCTCGGCAATCTTGACGAGCTCGGCATAGTAGCCGGCATCGACACCACGCGGCAGCGAGCCCGAAAGCGTCACAACGTCCGCCTTTGCTGCAAGCTCGGCGAATTTTGCCGTAAAGGCCTCGAGCTCGGCCGGGGCGATCTGCGGGCCGCTCTCCAAAAGCTCGGTCTGATTACCCTCGTGCAGAATATTCAGGCAAATGCGCGTCTCACCGGCGATGGGCACAAAGTCGTTCTTGACGCCGTCGGCATCCATAAGCTCGGCCATATAGGCACCCATGTGGCCGCCGAGCAGACCGGTCGCGAGCACATCGTCGCCCAACTGCAGCAGCACACGGCTCACGTTAAGGCCCTTGCCGCCAGCGGTCTTTTCGGGCGTCACGCGGTTTACATCGTCGATGATCAGCTTGTCGAGCTGATAGCGCGTATCAATCGACGGGTTCATGGTAACGGTCAGAATCATATTGAACTCCTGTTTCCGGGGCACGACACGCGCGGCCCCAAACATACGATAGCTCGTTAAAGGATCTCGATCTCAAAGCCGCGGGTAACGGTCTCCCCCGGCTTGGCCACCAGGCAGCCGCGCTTGTGCTCCAGGATATCGTCCTCGTCGGAGCAGGTGGACAGGCCGCCCCACGGTTCCACGGCCACAAAGTCACCCTCGGGCTTGCTCCACACAATCAGGTACGGCATATCGGGGAACGTCAGTCGCACGCCCTTGTCCTCGGTCTTCTTGGTCAGCGTAACCACGCGGCTCTCGAGCACGTCAAAGATGGTCTCCGCGAAGTCAAAGAGTTCGTGGGTCAGCGGCAGGTCATGGCCAACCATCGGGTTCTTGCTGCGATGCTCAACATCAATCAGGCCCGTCGAGGGAACGGCAGTACAGAGCTCGGCGGCCTCGCGCTGCTCAAAACGGAGCTCGTAGTCGTCATAGGACTCGCCCTCGTCAAGCGGGCACTTAAAGCCAGGGTGACCGCCCACAAAGAACGGCATGTCCTCGGTGCCCTCATTGGTCACCTCGTACGACACGGCCACCTTCTCCGCATCGATCGTGTAACGAGCAACGATCTTAAACGGATACGGGTACTGCTCGAGCAACTCGGCATGGTCGGCAGAGCTTAGACTCAGCGCAACCATGTTGTCGCTCTGCTCCTCGAGCTTCCACTCCTGTTTGCGCGCAAAGCCGTGGCGGGCGAACTTTACCTCGCGGCCGCCCATGGTCATTGCGTGACCATCACGAAGGCCGCCGCAGATCGGGAAGCAAATGGGTGCCTGGCCCGACCAGACCGAAGGATCGCCCTGCCACAGGTACTCGCGACCGTTGGCTTTAATCGAAGTGAACGATCCGCCAGCCGTGCTCAGTACCACGCGAACAGAACCGTTATCAAGAACAAACTCCATAGGAGCCTTCCCTTTCTTACGACAGCCCGCCAAGTCAATAGGGCTGATAGAAAACCGGCTCGCGCCCCCTCACAGAAACGCGAGCCGTCAACGGACTAGTTAATTACGCCGGATACCCGCTAATCGTGGTATTCGCCGCGGTCCCACTTCTCGAGGAACTCGTCAAAGAAGTGCGGGTCAGCCTGAGCCTCGGCATCGGCCTTATTGCAGGCATCGATCTTGGCGATCAGGGCATCGTGCTCGGGGGTCTTCTCGTAGGGCTCCTCCAGGAAGGCAAGCATGATATCGGCCATCAGGAACTCGCCGGTGATCTTGCCGCCAAAGCCCACGATGTTGGCGTTGAGCTCGCGACGGGCATACAGGGCAGAGGTCATATCGCGGACCAGGGCGCAGCGGGCGCCGGGAACCTTGTTGACGGCGTTGGTGATGCCGATGCCGGTGCCGCACAGGGCCACGCCAAAATCGGCCTTGCCGCTGGCGACAGCCTCGCCCACGGCCTTACCGTAGATGGGATAGTGCGTACGGGTGTGGCTGTAGGTGCCGCAGTCGAGCACCTTGTAGCCAGCCTGCTCCAGGCGGTCGGCCAGATAGATCTTCTCGTCCGTAACGATATGGTCGCAACCGATTGCGATGGTCTTCTTCATCAGAACGTCCTTTCGTCTGAATTCACAAGTTGAGGTAGAAGTTCGAGTTCTCGGTGGCTCTCGTTAGGCCATCTTGTTGAGCATGTCGACACGGATCTGGTGACGGCCGCCGGCGTACTGGGCACGCAGGAACTCGCGGGCGATCTTCTTGGCGACCTCGGTGCCCACAACGCCCGGGCCCATGGTGACCATGCGCGAGCCGTTGTGCTCGCGGGTCATGTAAGCGGAACGCTCGTCGGAAATGTTGGCGACGACCATGCCCTTGATCTTGACGGCGGCCATATAGGAGCCGACGCCGTACTTATCGAATGCGAAGCCCTGGGAATCCTTGTGCTCCAGCAGGTCCTTGGCAACGGCGGTCGCGGAATCGACAAAGTCCGCGGCAGGGGTCTCGGAATAGTCGACGACCTCGTGACCGTCGGCGATGAGCATCTCCTTGATGGACTCCTTCATCGACATACCGTCGGCATCGGAAGCGATTACAACCCTCATGACATCCTCCTTGAGAGATACGCAGGTGCGTAGTTTCTGTTTGGAAGTGTTGAATCGCGTTCAGGTCCGGGCATCTGAATGTGCGGTTCTTCACTGTTCATGTTTATTTGAACACATTCGAACATCAACTGCAAGAATTATTTGTTTGTCTTTGTTCTTTTTTGAACAAATACCGTTCGCGGATGATTGCTGACCGTTTGGAATCGGGGAAAGCCCACCCTGCCACGTATTCAACAAACAAAAGGGCGGCCGAGAACGTGTCTCGGCCGCCCTTCGGCGGTATTCCCCGGTATATACAGCTGTTTTAGCTACTCGGACTGCCCGCCCTTTTTGGCGTGCTTGGACGGAGCGCTCAGAAAGCGACCCGTCAAATAGTTCGCCGGGCCGGAAATATCAATCCCCAGCAGGGTGTGCCCCAGCCACAAAAACGCCGCGAGCACCAGCAATGGAATCACGCACGAGGTCACGATCATCACGATGACGCCTTCGATAAGGTCGGTCACCTGCTGCACGATCTCGTCGGTCATCTGCTTGGCACCACTGGTTACCGACGTGACCAGGCTTGAGGCACCGTCGGCAAGCTGCTCAAGCACGTTCTTGGACTCTGTGGACTCGGTCTTTTTCTTGCTTGCTTTGGAGCTATCACTATTTGCCGTACCCGCAGCGTCGGCCGCCTTTTGCTCGGCCGCTTCGATGCTCACTCGATACGTTTCGTCGACCTTTTGCGACACCCATACGCTTGCAGGCACCAACGCCATGCCGATCGTGGCGACCACCAGCACGCGAGTCGCCACGCGGCGCAGGACGGCGCTCGTGCTCCAGCGCCCGTGAATGCCGAGCGACACCGCAAGGAGCACCAGCGCAAACGGGATCAGGATGCCCAGGCCAACCGACCACAAAATGGTCAGCAGGTATTTCTCGAGGTAGAGCACGGCAAGCACGATGCCCAAGTTACCCGAAAGCTGCGCGAGCTGCTCGGCAACCGGCGTTCCCGTATCGCCCGGCAGCGCAGTGATACCCGCAGATAGGGCGACGCACGAGGTCGTGAGCGCCAAAACATTGCCCTTCTTTTGATCGATGACCTCGATGGTGGAGTCCCAAGTCTTGGTATCGGCGAAATGCGGACGAGCTACAAAGCCCGACAGCAGCGCCAGTACCACGAGCGCAACGATAAAGCCAATCTGCAGCTTTTTGTTTGCGCACACGACATCGGACAGACTGGGCTGCAGCTCGGTTACCGTCGTGCGCTCGGTTATCTGGACAGGACGCCCATGAGCCATCTCGTGCGCGTCTCTTTTTTGTATTGACCCGTTATCCGGCATTTGGATACCTCCTCAGTCCGGGGCTTAATGCGAAAGGAAGTATACCCACCGAGCAAAAAACGAACGGGAAGACGAACAGAGCGCACCAAGACTGTCCCCAATGACTATCTCCGGATGAGTTGCGGTGGAATAGGGATTGTTTTGCGCCCGTCGGCCCCTATTCAGTCCCTATTTCACCGCAACTTGGAGGAGGACAGAAAAAGCCCTGCCGCGGGTAGCGGCAGAGCTTTTGGAAGGGGACTTGGTTGTGAGGGCTCGTTAGGCGAGCTTGGCCTCGAGCTCGGCGATGCGCTTGTAGGCATCGATGGTAAAGCGGGCCTGCTTCTCCAGGATCATAGTGGTCATGAGAGTGTCCTGAGCGTGAGCCATGATGAAGGTCATCTCCATCTCGCCACCGCCGGCCTCCTGCGAAAGCAGCTTGGTCTGCGTGTCGTGGGCGCCGATAAGTGCATCGCTGGCATCCTTGTGCAGCTGTTCGGCCTTCTCAAAATCGCCCTCGCGAGCAGCATCGAGCGCTGCAAGCAGATCGGTCTGGGCGTCACCTGCGTATGCGACAATCTCGAATCCAACCATCGAGATTTCTTCTTTGGTTGCCATATTGCGTTCCTTTCACATATGAACCAATGGAGAGCATCGCGTCCGGGCATACGCGCTGCGTTCTGTATGACAGAAACATTAACATTCAAACAAAAAAGAACAGCGCAAAACGTGATTTCGAGCTATGAACGGTCGCTTTTCGCCCGTGAACGGTTTTTAAACCAATCTGAACAATATCGAACACAATTAGCGGCAACCCAAACAAACCTGCGCCCCTAGCGTACATCGCGCACCGTATCGCCCTCGACGAGCACGCCCGGAAACAGCATGTGCTCCACACCGGGCGCAACGCCCTCGGCGCCGGCAATCTTGTCGACCGCCCACATGCCGACGCGCTTGTTGTCAAAGCGCACCGTGGTCAGGCGACGGTCGGGCACGATATCGCCCAGGCTGTCATCAACACCCACCACACTCACGTCCTCGGGCACGCGCTTTCCGCGCGACTCGAGCCCGCGAATGCAGCCGTAGGCCATGGCGTCGTTGGAAGCATAAATGGCCGTACAGGTCGGATCATCCGCCAGGGCCTGACCTGCGGCATATCCGCTCTGCGCCGTCCAATCGCCACGGATAAGTCGCGGTGGCTCAATGCCATGCGCGCGCAATGTCTCGCGCCAGCCTTCCTCGCGCCGCATGCCCGAAAGCGAGCGCTCGGGACACGAGATAAAGTGCACGGTCTTGTGCCCCCGCTCCAGCAAGTACTCGACCACCTGGCGCGAGCAATCGAACTGGTCGTTATCGACCGTTGAACAGAGCGGGTGCTCCAACATCGTAACGAGCACCGTCTGCATGCCGGGCAGCGGCTCAAAAGTGCCAAAGTCTGCCGGCATGCGATTCATGATCACAACCATACCGTCCACTGGCAGTGCGCTCATGCGCGACGATGCGCTCTCGAGGGTATACGGATGCCCGTCTACTTTAGTGAGGGTGATGGCATAGCCGTGCTTATCGGCCGCGGCGGCAAAGCCCTCCATACGGTCGAGATTGCCGGTGCCGGTAATGTTGAACATGGCGACGCCGACGGTCTTAAACTTACCGCGGCGCAGCGATCGACCGGCAAAATTGGGGCGATACCCCAGCTCGCGCATGGCGGCACGCACGCGTTCCTTGGTCTCGGGGCGCACGCTGGGCGAATCGTGCACGGTGCGCGAGACCGTCTGCTCCGAGACGCCCGCGAGACGCGCCACATCCTTAACGGATACCGATTTTTTAACAGCGGCCATAGGTCGATCTTTCTATGTCAACGATGCCATTGATGGCACCTTGCGCAGTCATTTTTACCGCCTTCAAGTATATCCAACGCCTCCCCCACCATACGCTCACCACCCAAAACCTACCGTTCACCGACATTTTTGCTTCCCCAAACGGCTTTTGTCGACCAAATGTTAACGTTGCCATTGTGCAAACACAGAGCCACCGGGCGGCTCAAACGTTTACGCGTAAGGAATCGACGGTTCGCAGGCACAGGAACCACCGGTTCGCTTCTTTTTTTGTGTCACAAAATGGCAACGTCAACATTTTGGCAACCGAAAGTCAAAAGCTACCATCGTTGCTAACCCACCGACTCTTAGGAGCATTGCATGGAGCAACTCATCGCCATCATCGAAAAGGGCCAGCCCTTTTTCAACGCGATCGCCCGCAACAAGTACCTCAAGGCGATCCGCGACGGCTTTATCTCCGTCATCCCCATCATCATCTTCTCGTCCATCTTCTGCCTGGTAGCCTCGGTCCCCAACATCTGGGGTTTCTACTGGCCCGATGACATCAACAACGCCCTGTGGAAGTGCTACAACTACTCCATGGGCATCCTGGCCATCGCCTGCGCCGCCACCACGGCCAAGCACTTCGCCGACGCTCAGAACCGCGATCTGCCCAAGAACAACCAGATCAACTTCATCTCGTGCATGTGCGCGGCCATCATCGGCTTCTTGCTCCTTTCGAGCGACACGATCGCCACGGACGCCGCCAGCGGTTTCAACACCACCTACCTTGGTTCCAAGGGCCTGCTGACCGCTTTCATCGCTGCGTTTGTGACTGGCATCATCTACAAGTTCTTCATTAAGCGCAACATCACCGTCAAGATGCCCGAGCAGGTTCCGCCCAACATCTCGCAGACCTTTAAGGACATCATCCCCTTCTCCGTCTGCATCACCGTCTTTTGGGTTTTTGACATCGTCTTCCGCGCTGCTTTTGGCTTCTGCTTTGCCCAGGGTGTCATCCAGGTGTTCCAGCCCCTGTTCACCGCTGCCGATGGCTACATCGGCCTCGCTGTGATCTACGGCGCCATGAGCCTCTTCTGGTTCGTGGGCGTCCACGGCCCCTCAATCGTCGAGCCCGCCATCGCCGCCGCTCTCGTTGCCAACATGACCGACAACCTGGCTGCGTTCCAGGCCGGCCAGCACGCTTCCGCTGTCCTGACCCAGGGTGCCCAGTACTTCGTCGTCTGCATGGGCGGCACCGGCGCCACGCTCGTCCTGGTCTTTATGTTCTGCTTCCTGGCCAAGTCTCAGGAGATGCGCGCCGTCGGTAAGGCCGCCATCGTCCCCGTCTGCTTTGCCGTCAACGAGCCGCTGCTGTTCGCCGCGCCCATCGTACTCAACCCCGTCTTCTTTGTCCCGTTTGTCTTTGCCCCGATCGCCAACATCTGGATCCTCAAGATCTTTATCGACTTCTTGGGCATGAACGGCTTTATGTACACCCTGCCTTGGACCGTCCCCGGCCCCATCGGCACCATCATGGGCCTGGGCTTCCAGCCGCTCGCCTTTGTGATGCTCGCCCTTATCCTGGTCGTCGACTTCGTTCTGTACTATCCGTTCTTCCGTGCCTATGACGCCCAGAAGTGCGCCGAGGAGGCCGAGATTTCCCAGGAGGAGCTCGCAGCCAAGAACGCCGAGAAGGCCGCTAAGCTCAACG
The DNA here is from genome assembly GCA_030839365.1 of Collinsella sp. GTDB lineage: Bacteria > Actinomycetota > Coriobacteriia > Coriobacteriales > Coriobacteriaceae > Collinsella. The sequence goes on along the minus strand of JAUUMM010000020.1, from coordinate 18,045 downwards.
ATGCCTTCCAGGGCAAGGCTGACGCCAAGAGCGTTGCCGCCGGCGCTGCTGCCGAGGCCGTGAAGTCCGACGTCGCTCCCGCCGCCACCGAGGCAACGACCGCCAGCGACCTCAACGGCAAGCGCGTGCTCGTGCTCTGCCAGGGCGGCGGAACCTCGGGCCTGCTCGCCAACGCGCTGGCCAAGGCCGCCAAGGAGCGCGGCATCAATCTTGAGACCGCTGCCGAGGCCTATGGCAACCACGTGGACATGCTCCCCGACTTCGATCTGGTCGTCCTGGCCCCGCAGGCCGCCAGTTACCTGGCCGACCTGCAGAAGGACTGCGAGCGCGTGGGCAACAAGTGCGTCGCCTGCCGCGGTAAGCAGTACATCGAGCTTTCCCAAAACGGCGATAAGTCTCTCGCCTTCGTAAGCGAGCAACTCTCGAAGTAAGTAACGCTCAGGGCCAGCCGACCATCCAAGACCGGCTGGCCCTTCGATTTAGACGATTGGATCATCATGTCCGTTAACCCTGCTAGCGTCACCAACCCGCCTGCGCAGTTTCCCGAGGACTTTGTCTTTGGCGGCGCTACCGCTGCCTACCAGGTAGAGGGCGAGACCCGCACCCATGGTAAAGGCAAAGTCGCCTGGGACGACTTCCTGGAGGCCCAGGGGCGCTTCTCCCCCGATCCCGCTTCGGACTTCTACAACCAGTACCCCGTCGATTTGGAGCTGTGCGAGGAGTTCGGCATCAACGGCATTCGCCTCTCTATCGCCTGGAGCCGCATCTTCCCCAACGGTACCGGTGAGATTAACCCCGAGGGCGTGCAGTTCTATCACGACCTCTTCGCCGAGTGCCATAAGCACCACGTTGAGCCGTTTGTCACGCTGCATCACTTTGACACGCCGCTGTCCCTCTTTGAGAAGGGCGACTTCCTCAACCGCGAGACCATCGACGCCTTTGTGGACTTTGCTACCTTCTGCTTTAAGGAGTACGCCGACCAGGTGACCTACTGGTTCACCTTTAACGAGATCTGGGCCGACGCCTCCAACACCTACATCGAGGGCACCTTCCCCGGTGGCGTCAAGGCGCATCTGGCCGAGGCCTTCCAGTGCGAGCACAACATGATGCTCGCCCACGCCAAGGCCGTGCTGGCCTTCCACAACGGCGGCTTTAAGGGCAAGATCGGCGTCATTCAGTCGCTGGAGTTTAAGTATCCGCTCAACGAGAACGACCCCGCCGACATCAAGGCCGCCAACAACGAGCACGTGCTGCAAAACCAGTTCTTGCTCGACGCCACCTTCCGCGGCGACTATGCGCCCGACACCCTCGAGTGCGCCAACCGCCTGGCTGCCGTCTCGGGCGGCACCATCGAGATCCTAGACGAGGATCTGGAAATCATGCGCGAGGCCGCGCTCTACAACGACTACCTGGGCGTTAACAACTACCAGTGCCGTTTCTTGAAGGCTTACGATGGCGAGAACGACCTGCACCACAACGGTACGGGCGAGAAGGGCACCGGCCGCTGGCGCGTCAAGGGCATTGGCGAGCACGTGAACAAGCCTGGCATCCCCACCACCGACTGGGACTGGATCATCTATCCCGAGGGTCTGTTCGATCTGCTCGTCTACATTAAGCAGCGCTACCCCAACTACAAGCAGATCTTCATCACCGAGAACGGCATGGGCTACAAGGACCCCTACAAGGACGGTTTTGTGGACGACCAGCCGCGCATCGACTACATCGAGCAGCACCTGCGCTGGTTGCTCAAGGCCATGGAGGTGGGCGTCAACGTGGGCGGCTACTTCCTGTGGAGCCTGCAGGATCAGTTCTCCTGGACCAATGGCTACAACAAGCGTTACGGCTTCTTCTACGTTGACTTTGAAACCCAGAAGCGCACACCCAAGGCAAGCGCATACTGGTATAAGCACGTGGCGCAGACCCGTCGTCTGGACTAGTGACTGGCGGGGTTGCCCGCTCACATAACCTGTCCCCATTTCTCAGCCGGGGGCGGCACGTCACACGGCGCGCCGCCCCCGGCCTTTTTTGGGCGGACCGTGTCGCACGTTTGTCTCGATCTGTAACATCTAGCCGAGTTTTTTGGTCCTAGCTGTTACAGATTGAGACGAACAGGATTGCTCTTTCCGAAGAATCTAAATCTGTAACACGTAGCCCGCTTTTGACCGTCTACCTGTTACAAATCGAGACAAACGGAGTAGGACCTAACCCCGCATGTCCCTAACAGTCGAGCGTTCGACCAGCGTACTCGGCACATGAATCGCCTCGATAGACGAGCTCTCTCCAATCGCCGCCTCAAACGCAAGCTTACCGACACCGCGCAAATCAAATCGCAGCGTCGTCAGTCGATTGTGAGGAACAAGTCCCTCGAGTGCGTCGTCGATACCAACCACGCTCACGTCGTCGGGCACGGACAGGCCCGCGTTCTCGAGCGCGGCGATAACGCCCAGCGCCATCTGGTCATTTGCCGCAAGCACGGCAGTCGGCGCCTGCGACCCGCCGGCAAGCACCTCGGCCGCAATCCGCTCGCCCATGGCGTACCCACTGTCCGCACTCCAATCGCCACGCAGCATCGGAGCGGCATCGACATGAGCACGACCCAGCGTATCGCGCCAACCGGCCTCACGAAAACGCGAGGAAATCGAGTTTTCCGGACCCGCCACAAACCGCATATTCGAGTGACCATGTTCCAGCAGATAATTGGTCAACAGCTCGCACGAACCATACTGGTCGGAGTCGATCGTCGTGCAGCGCGGATGCGCATACATGGACAGGATGACCGTTCGCACTCCCGGCTGGGGAACAAACTCCTCAAAATCGGGAGCCATGCGGTTCATGTTGAGAATCATGCCGTCGACGGGTCGCTCGACCATGCGGCGCGAGGCATCGGCAAGTGTATAGGGCTTGTCGCCGCCCATCTCGATCATAGTGACGGCAAAATCGTGCTCGCGCGCCGCTTGCATGATACCCTCGAGCGTCGCCAGGTTACCGACACGTGTGATGTTGTACATGCACAGGCCAATAGAACGATACGACCCGCCGCGCAACGCCGCTCCAGCAAAATTGGGACGAAAGCCCAGCTCTTCCATGGCGGCCAGCACACGCTTGCGCGTCTTTTCCGTCACGTTAGGCATACCGTTGACCACGCGAGACACAGTCTGGCGGCTCACGCCAGCGAGCGCCGCAACCTCTGCCGCGCTCGCCGAATGACCATTCCTTGTTTGCTGAGCCATGCCTTCCACGCTAACCTGCTTCCCAACTATTCCCCGCGCCCATGGCGCATCGTACATACATTGATAACGTGCTCATGATACCCGAGCCATATACCACAACATGAAAACTTCTGTCAATCAAAACCGCTTACCGAACAAATACAACCGTTCGCGGCTGTTTGAAGTTGTTTTGTTTCTATACATCCCAGCCGGATGTTAACGTGCTCATTGTCAAATGTTCACGTGCTCATTTTGGTTCTAATCATTTTAAGATAGTGTTTATCGGGCTTTTTCACCGCTGAACGCTAACCAGGGAGCCTCCTGAGCGCAAACGCACAATATCGAACAGCGAGACGAGAGGGTGTATGCATATGTCTTTGCTAAACCGCGTACAGCAGCTGCCGAAGGGCTTTGTTTGGGGCGCCGCAACCGCCGCGTACCAAACGGAAGGTTCCACGAAGGTGGCAGGCAAGGGTAAGACCATGTGGGACGATTACCTTGTCGCCCAGGGTCGCTTTTTGCCCGACCCGGCCAGTGATTTCTACAACCGCTACGAGGAGGATATCCGCCTTTCTGCCGAGCATGGACTCAACGCCATTCGTGTGTCCATCGCCTGGACCCGCATCTTCCCCAACGGCGACGATGCCGAACCCCTCGCCGAGGGCGTTAAGCACTACCACGAGCTGTTCGCCTGCTGCAAAAAGTATGGCGTCGAGCCCTATGTGTCCCTGCATCACTTTGACTCCCCCGCCGCCCTGTTCAACCAGGGCGACTGGCTCAACCGCAAGACCGTCGACGCCTATGTGCGCTATGCCGAGTTCTGCTTCCGCGAGTTCCGCGAGGTCAAGAATTGGTTCACCATCAACGAGCTCATCAGCCTCTCGCACTCCCAATACATCCAAGGCAACTTCCCGCCCAACCATCACTTTGATGTGACGAGCGGCATCCAGAGCCAGCACAACGAGCTCGTTGCCCACGCCCGCGCCGTCAACCTGTATAAGGATCTTGACGAGACCGAGCACCTGGGCGGACGCATTGGCATGGTCAACGTCCTGACGCCGGCATATCCTGCCACCGACTCGCCCGCCGACCAGCACGCCGCCGACCTGTACAACGCCTTCTACACCGACTTCATCATGGACGGCGCCTTCCTGGGTCACTACTCCGCGCGCACCCTCTCACTCATCAACGAGATTCTGCGTGCCAACAACGCCACACTTACGGTTGAGGACAGCGACATGGAGGAGCTCGCCAAGGCGGCGCCCCGCAACGATATGTTCGGCCTCAACTACTATCAGTCGGCGTTTATCGCCGCCTACGATGGCGAGTCAACCAACAGCTTTAATGGCACCGGAGACAAGGGCACCTCGTGCTTTAAGTTTAAGGGCGTCGGGCAGCAGGTCGATATGCCGGGTATCCCCACCACCGACTGGGATTGGCTCATCTACCCGCAAGGCCTCTACGACACGCTCAAGCACATCAGCGCCACCTATCCCAACCTCCCCGTCATCTATATCACCGAAAACGGCCTGGGCCACAAGGACCCCGAGCCCGACGCAAACGGCATCGTCGCCGATCCCGAGCGCATCGACTTTGTCGACCAGCACATGGAGAAGGTGCTCCAGGCGCGCGCCGAGGGCGTCGACGTCCAGGGCTACTTTATCTGGAGCCTGCAGGACCAGTTCTCGTGGGCCAACGGCTATAACAAGCGCTACGGCCTGTTCTACATCGACTTCGACACGCAAAAACGCTACATCAAGCAGTCGGCACTCTGGTACAAGGAGCTCGCCGACACTATGGCGGACGCGCAGTAGCGCATCGCCTCGCTTTCCCCCGAGAAGGGAGCGGCCCTATGCGATACAAACCCAGCCGCTCCCCTCTCTCCCCCTGGGACCGACCCCGCCTGCACCCGGGCTTTTAGCAAGCGGGAGACCATATAGGTTTTCAACGTCCATGCCATTAAGATTTCATGCAAAGAGGAGCGTGAACTATGGAATCGATCGTTAAGTTCTTGGAGAAAGGTCAGCCGTACTTCGACAAGGTCTCTAAGAACATCTACCTTCAGGCCATTAAAGACGGCTTTTTGGCAGCAATGCCCATCATCCTGTCTTCTTCTGTCTTCCTGCTTATTTCGACCCTGCCGGGCGTTGTCGCCACGGTCGGCGGCTTTACGCTGCCCGACTGGTGGAACGTCGACGTCGTGAACTTCTGCAACAAGGTTTACAACTTCACGATGGGCGTCGTGGGCATCATGGTCGCCGGCACCACCGCAAGCGCGCTGACCGGCTCCAAGAACCGCCGCATGCCTGCCGGCAAGGCCATCAACGCCACGAGCACCATGGTCGCCGCCATGTGCGCTATGCTCATCTTGGCCGTTACCCAGACGAGTGCCAAGATCGACGGCGCCGATGTCTCGGTGTTCTTTACCGACAACATGGGCACCAAGGGCCTGCTGAGCTCCTTTGTCGCCGCATTTGCCACGGTCAACATCTATGCCTTCTGCATTAAGCGAGACATCACCATCAAGCTGCCCAAAGAAGTCCCCGGCGCCATCGCCCAGAACTTCCGCGACATCTTCGCCTTCAGCTTCTCCATCCTGTTTGTCGCCGTCATCGACGTTATCTGCCGCACCTGCTTGGCCGTCCCGTTTGCCAACGTCATCTCCACGCTGGTGAGCCCGCTGTTCGCCGCTGCCGATTCCTACGCCGGCCTCGCCCTCATCTGGTTCATGATCCCGCTGTTCTGGTTCATGGGCATCCACGGCCCCTCGGTCGTTAAGCCTGCCCTCAACGCCGCGCTGTTTGGCAACATCACCACCAACCTCGCCACGCTGCAGGCCGGCGGTCACCCCGCCCTCGCCCTGACCGAAAACTTCGGTAACTACATCGGCGAACTCGGCGGCACCGGCGCCACGTTCATTGTCCCGATCATCTTCCTGCTCTTTATGCGCTCCAAGCAGCTCAAGGCCGTCGGCAAAGCCTCTGTCGTGCCCGTGATGTTCGCCGTCAACGAGCCGCTGCTGTTCGCCGCGCCCATCATCCTCAACCCGTACTTCCTGATCCCGTTCCTGTTTGCCCCCGTGGCCAACGTCCTCATTGGTAAGTTCTTCATCGACTTTTTGGGCATGAACGGCTTTATCTATGCCATGCCGTGGGCACTCCCCGGACCGATCGGCACCTTCATCGACACCAACTTCCAGCCGATCTCTCTGGTCCTGGTTGTCGTCCTGCTGGTCGTTGACTTCTTGATCTACTACCCGTTCTGCAAGGCCTACGACAACGTCCTGTGCAAGCAGGAGGCCGAGACCCTGGCCGAAGAAGAGGCCGAGGAGACCAAGGCCGTCAAGACCGCTGCCGCCCCCGCCGTTGAGGCTCCTGTTGTCGAGACCGCTTCTGCCACTGAGGCCTCCGCAGCTCCGTCCGCCCTTAAGGGCAAGGATCTGAGGGTTCTGGTTCTGTGCGCTGGCGCCGGCACCTCTGCACTGCTCGCCAACGCGCTTAAGGAAGGCGCCGACGAGCTGGGCATCGACATTACCGCCAACGCCGGTGCCTACGGCAGCCACTACGCCATCATGGACCAGTACAACGTCATCGTCCTGGCTCCGCAGGTTCGCACCTATTACAACGAGATGAAGGCCGACACCGACCGCCTGGGCATCACGCTGCTGTCGCCCAAGGGCAAACAGTACATCGACCTCACTAAGGATCCCAAGGGTGCCGTCGCCTGGATCGAGGAAAACCTCGAGGCATAAGACGCTGACACCACCTGCCGCTTGCAGACAATAAATGGCCCGTGCATCGATGTGTGATGCGCGGGCCATTTTGTTTAGACCGCACCCGTCCTCCTGTTCATCTCAATCTGTAACATCTAGCCGAGTTTTTCGGTCCTAGCTGTTACAGATCGAGATGAACGCACAGGCCAAGCCGAAAATCTCAATCTGTAACATGTAGACCACTTTTGACCGTCTAGTTGTTACAGATCGAGACAAACGGAATAGGCCGAGCACGTCTACGCCCGCAGGTCCTTCACGCTGGAACGCTCGACCAACACGCCCGAGACGAGCGTACGGCTTCTGGAGCTCGGGGCTTCCAGACCGGCGACGACCTCGTTAAGCGCACGAACGCCCAGCTCGCGGTGGCGAAACTTCACCGACGTCAAAATCGAGTTGGGAATCGTCTTGTAGAGCTCATCGTCGAAGCCGATCACGGACACGTCGTCGGGCACACTGAGCCCTTTGTCACGTAGAGCCATCATCACGCCGTTTGCCATGCAGTCGTTAGCCGCGAGGACCGCCGTGCAATCGGGTTTATCGGCAAGCACAAGGCCCGCAGCATAGCCACTATCCGCATTCCAATCGCCTTGCAGAGGCTCGGGCGGCTCAATGCCACGCGCCTCGAGTGCCGCACGCCAACCTTTCATACGACACTGGCTCGACAGTGACTCTTTCTTACCAGAGACGAAGTACACGTTCTTGTGCCCGCGATTCAAGAAGTACTCGCACGCCATGCGCGCGCCGCCCTCTTGGTCGTCACTGACGGTGGAGCAGGTAGGATGCTCCATCGGTGTGATAATCACCGTCTTGAGGCCTTTCGGTGCCTCAAAGGTATCAAAGTCATCAACCATCTGACGCAGGTTGAAGATCATGCCATCAACAGGCAGCCGCGACATCCTGCGCGCCGCATCGGCAAGGGTCATCTTCTCCGCTGCGCACTTCTTAATCATCGTGAGCGCAAAGCCGCGTTCTTCGGCGGCATCGGCGATGCCGTCAATCATGTCCACGGCACCGCCCGACAAGTGGAACATCACCACGCCGATGCACCCGTAACGACCCAACTTGAGTGAACGCGCGGCAAAGTTCGCCCGGAACCCAAGCGCCTCCATGGCCGCATGGACCCTATCGCGTGTCGACTCTCGCACGCTATCGGGCTCGTTGATCACACGCGAAACCGTCTTGAGAGAAACACCCGCGGCAACTGCCACATCATTCATTGAGACATTTTTCTTGTCCATCGTTGCCACTGCTTCTCCAGTCGGTTTTGCATCGCTTGTTTTTTGCGTTCTAGCATACACTACTTGCCCGACTAACAAATCAACCGTTTACCGGACAATATCGACCGCTCACCCGTAAATCCTTGTTGCTCTTCCAAAAATGTCTTACGTTGTCATTAACGAAATGACAACGTTGTCATTTCGCAATGCCTTCCTTAAGCAGGAAGGTTTCCGGGCAGTCCTGACCATCCATCGACGACCAGTTCCATCCACATGCATCGCGCATCAAGTAGCAAAGGAGCTCTATGGACGCCATCGTAAAGATGCTCGAAAAGCATCAACCGTTCTTTGAGAAGATCTCGAGGAACATCTACCTCCAGGCCATCAAGGACGGATTCCTTGGGTGCATGCCCATCGTCCTTACCTCTTCGATCTTCCTGCTGATCGCCACCCTTCCCGGCGTAGTTGGCATCACGCTGCCCCAGCCGCTCATCGACTGGTGCAACAAGCTGTACAACTTCACCATGGGCGTCATGGGCATCATGGTTGCCGGCACCACCGCCAAGAACTTCACGGCTTCCATGAACCGTCGCATGCCCGCCGGCAAGGTGCTCAACGACGGCTCCACCATGGTTGCCGCCCAGTGCAGCATGCTGCTGCTCGCTGTTACGCAGTTCACCACCAAGTTCAACGGCTCCGAGCTTTCTGTCTTCGATTGCACCAGCATGGGTACGCGCGGTCTGTTCTCGGCCTATATCGCCGCGTTCATTACCGTTTGGGTTTATAAGTTCTGCGTCTCGCGCGATCTGACCATTAAGCTGCCCAAGGAGGTCCCGGGCGCCATCGCTCAGAACTTCCGCGACATTATCCCCTTTGGCGGCGCCGTCATCATCTGCGGCATCATCGATGTCGTCGTGCGTAACCTCATGGGCGTTCCGTTCTCCGAGCTGCTTATCAAGCTGCTCTCCCCGCTCTTTACCGCTGCAGAAACCTATCCTGGCCTTATCCTTATCCAGGCAGCCACCGCGTTCTTCTGGTTCATCGGCGTCCACGGCCCCTCGATCGTCCAGCCGGGCATCGACCCCATCCGTCTTGCCAACCAGGCCGAGAACCTGCAGGTTCTGCTGGCCGGTGGTCACCCCGCCCATTCCCTCACCTTTAACATGTCGCTCGTGGGTGAGTTCGGCGGCACTGGCGCTACGTTCATCGTGCCGCTTCTGCTGATTCTCTTTATGAAGTCCAAGCAGCTCAAAGCCGTCGGTAAGGCCTCGATTGTTCCTGTTGCCTTCGCCGTCAACGAACCGCTGCTCTTTGGCGCGCCGATGATCCTTAACCCCTACATGCTCATCCCCTTTGTTGCCGCCGGCTGCGTCAACGTGAGTGTTGCCAAGTTCTTTATCGATAACGTGGGCATGAACGGCTTCTCCTTCGTGGTGCCTTGGGCCACCCCCGCCCCCATCGGCATTTTCATCACCACGAACTTCCAGCTTATCGCCCTGGTGTTTGTCGCAATCATCATCTTGCTGGACGCCATCATCTACCTGCCGTTCTTGAAGGCATACGATAAGCTGCTCTGCGACCAGGAGGCCGAGCGCGCCGCCGAGCTGGGTCTCGAGTCCGATGGTGCTGCCACCATCGCCGCCAGCACCTCTGCGCCCGCTGTCGAGCAGACCACCGCTTCCGTCGAGCAGACCGCCGCTGCCGCCGACAGCAAGCCTGTCGCCGATCAGCCCGAGCCCGCTGCCGATGCATCCGCCAAGAAGGATGTCGACGGCCTGAAGGTCCTCGTCCTGTGCGCCGGCGCCGGCACCTCTGCCATGCTCGCCAACGCCATCAAGGAAGGTGCTGCGCAGACCGGAGAGAACATCGCTTCCTCCGCAGGCGCCTATGGTCAGCACACTGCCATCATGGATCAGTACGACGTCATCGTGCTCGCCCCGCAGGTTCGTAGCTACTACAACGACATGAAGGCCGACACCGATCGTCTGGGCATTAAGCTGCTCGCTCCCCGCGGTAAGGAATATATCGACCTTACTCGCGACCCCGCTGGCGCCATCAAGTGGCTCCGCGAGAACCTCGACTAGTTCCTCCCTCTGTTGGTGCCCGGATCCCCAGTTCGGGCACCTCCCCCTATTCGTATCCCACAGAAAGGATGACTCATGACCAACCCCATGCAGTTCCCCGACGGCTTTGTGTTTGGCGGCGCCACCGCTGCTTACCAGGTTGAGGGCGAGACCCGCACGCACGGCAAGGGCAAAGTGCCCTGGGACGATTTCCTGGCAGCCCAGGGTCGCTTCTCCCCCGATCCCGCAAGCGACTTCTACAACAAGTACCCGGTCGATATCGACCTGTGCCAGCGTTTCGGCATCAACGGTATTCGCGTCTCTATCGCTTGGAGCCGCATCTTCCCCAGTGGCACCGGCGAGATTAACCCCGAGGGCGTCGCTTTCTATCACGAGCTTTTCGCCACCTGCAACAAAGCTGGCGTTATCCCCTATGTCACGCTCGATCACTTCGATACGCCCGAGGCCTTTTACCAGAACGGCGGCGAGGGTTTCCTGACGCGCACGACGATTGACGCCTTTGTCGAGTACGCCAAGTTCTGCTTTGCCGAGTTCACCGAGGTCAAGCACTGGTTCACGTTTAACGAGATCCCCGCGACCGCCGAGGGCAGCTTTATCGTCGGCAACTGGCCGCACGGCGAGAAGTATCGCCTGGACAAGGCTTTCCAGCTCATGCACAACATGATGGTGGCCCACGCCAAGGCTGTCGTCGCCTTCCATGAGGGCGGCTTTGAGGGCGAGATCGGCATTGTCCAGAACCTGGAGCCCAAGTATCCCCTCGATCCCAACAACGCCGCCGACTGCGAGGCAGCTCGCATGGCCGACGTCATCAACAACCGCTGGGTACTCGACGCCACCTTCCGCGGCCACTATGCAGCCGACACCATGGAAGCCGCAACCAAGCTGGCCCATATCGCCGGCGGCGAGCTCGACGTCCGCGACGAGGACATCGCCGCGCTGACCGCCGCGCTCCCCTACAACGATTGCCTGGGCGTCAACACCTACAAGTGTCAGTTCCTGCGTGCTGCCGAGGGCGAAAACGACATCAACCACAATGGCACCGGCGACAAGGGCTCCTCGCGCTGGTTCCTCAAGGGCGTGGGCGAGTCATGCGTGCGCGAAGGCGTACCCACCACCGATTGGGACTGGATCATCTATCCCGAGGGTCTGTACGACCTGCTGCTGCGCATTAAGAACGATTACCCCAACTACAAGAAGATCTACATCACCGAGAACGGCATGGGCTATAAGGACGACTTCGAGGATGGCTTTATCGACGACGCCCCTCGTATCGACTACATGCGTCAGCATCTCGCGTGGATCCTCAAGGCAATCGACGGCGGCGTGAACGTCGACGGTTACTTTGTGTGGTCGCTGCAGGACCAGTTCTCCTGGACCAACGGCTATAACAAGCGCTATGGCCTGTTCTACATCGACTTTGAGACCCAGAAGCGCTATCCCAAGGCAAGCGCGTACTGGTACAAGAACGTCGCGGAGACCGGCCTGCTCATGGCCTAGTTTCCGCCGCACACCCCCTGTCGGCCGCATACGAATCCCTCCACGGGTTCGCATGCGGCCTTTTTTGTTTTTGGTGGGCCCGAGCGGATCATTCGTCTCGATCTGTAACATCTAGTCGAGTATTTCGGCCCTAGCTGTTACAGATTTAGACGAACGGGTGACCCGGGCTGAACAATCTCGATCTGTAACATGTAGCCCACTTTCGACCGTCTAGATGTTACAGATCAAGACAAACAGAACACCCGAGCAGAAATATCTAGGTCTGTAACACGTAGCCCACTTTTAACCGTCTAACTGTTACAGATCGAGACAATAAGATAGTCAAATCCGAACTTTCCAAGCAGTTATGAGGCATGGTTTCTAGTTTTCGGTATCACGAACATACTTTCGGTATCATTTGATACCGATATGATACCGAAAACATATTCGGTCCCGCTGGAGGACTCCGTACGCTACCCAACCAAGTTGCAGGTTCACGAACTCCGTCGATCTTCCGAGCGCCCACGAATTCCTATTTGCGCGTCAAATCGCGTCTCGATGACACGTAAAATGACGCGCAAATTTTTACGTGTCATATTTTTGATGCGCAAAATGACGTTTCAACTTTTATGTGTCATGTCCTCACGCAGCGCTAGCTAGCAAATGACCTGCGTGTGTTCCTCGATGGCAGTGCGGTCCTCGGCGGTAATACCCGGCTCGCACACCACGGCGTCCAAATTGTCCAGGCGACAGAAGGTGTAGAAGTCGCGCCTGCCGATCTTGCTGGAGTCGGCGATGAGGCAGCGCGTATCGGCCTTGCTAAAGACGAGCTGCTGGATGCGGCCCTCGTCCATGTTGGACGTGGACACGTCGCCATCCAGAATGCCGTTGGCACCGATAAACGCCGTGTCAATCCCTAGTGCGCGCAGGGCATCCTCGGCCATGGGGCCCACAAAGGCGGCGGTGCGGCGACGGTACATGCCGCCCACCAGGCACAGCTCGCAATCCTCGCGCGCCTCGAGCAGACTAAAGACCGAAAGCGAATTGGTCACATAGATGGAAGGCAGTTTGTCGGTGACTCGGAGAGCGCCAATGCGATCTCACGACGGTTGCGTTCATTGTCTCAATTAGATACTCAACGAAATACGGCCCCGCAGCTCAATAAGCTGCGGGGCCGTACTATACACCGACGAATCAACGACGAAGTGCATCCACTATTTGGCCAGCTCCTGAACGATCCAGTCAATTGCACCTTCGGGATCGTTGGTAAGGTCGATATACTCCTTGCCCCTTGTGGTGAGCAGTTTAATTCCAAGGCGATCGGTATCGGCCTTCATAGCGTCATAGTACATGCGTGCCTGGGGCGCCAGAACAATCACGTTGTACTGATCCATCGTATCATAGTGGCTTCCGTACGCACCGGACTGAGAAACCAGATCAATACCCTTAGCAGCGGCGCCTTCGCGAAGAGCATTTGCCAAGAGAGTCGAAGTGCCGGCACCCTGGCAAAGCACAAGCACGCGGATCTGCTCTGCCTTGTCCTTTACCGCCTCGAGAGCTTTTGCGACATTTTCCTGTGCGGCAATAGCATCTGCATCCGAGGTTTCTGCAGCCTCCTTTGCAGACTCTTCCAAACAAAGCTGATGGTCGTATGCCTTACAGAACGGATAGTAAATTACAAAGTCAACGACCAGCAGCACTGCAATCAATACGAGAGAACGTACATCAAGGCCTGTGGTGAGGAATGCACCGATTGGGCCGGGAAGCGCCCACGGCATGGTATACATGGGGGCGTTCATTCCAATGACGTCAATGAAAAACTTACCGATTAAAGCGTTGACCATAGGAGCCGCTAGGAAGGGCACGAACATATAGGGATTGAGAACAATCGGCATACCGAAGAGAACGGGCTCGTTAACTCCAAAAATCACCGGGATAATCGATGCCTTGCCCATGGCTTTAAGCTGCTTGGAACGCATAAACATGATCAGGATAATCGGAACGATGAACGTGCAGCCAGAACCGCCCAGACCGCCGATGAAGTTTGTAAAGTCCAGCGCGAGAGCAATTGACGGGTGTCCACCTGCCTGGAAAACCGCAAGATTGGTAACGGTATTGTCGTAGAGCGCAGCATTGATCGGAGTCATGACAACCGAGGCACCGTGAATGCCCATAAATTGGAAAAGTGCGACCGCGCCCTCGATAAGCGCCATGCCAGGATAGGTGTCGACCGCGGAGAACAGCGGCGAGATAAGAGCGGATACCAAATTGGCGAACGGCACAGCAAGCAGCTTACGGCTCGCGAGATCGATAAAAGCGCACGCAAGGATCGAAAACCCAAACGCAAAGATATCGCGAAAACTCTGCGCAATAGAGCCAGGGACCTCTTTGGGGAGCTTGATCGTCACATTATGGCTAATGCACACCTTATAGATGTTAACGGTCAAGAATGCGGATACGAACGCGGCGATAAAACCCTTGGTTCCCATATAGCCGGTTTCAAAAACAGATGTATCTGCTCCGCCAATCGAAACAACATCGTTCGTCACCGATAGCAAGAACATGCCGCACATGGCACAAACCATGCACGAGGTGGGGTTGAGAGATTTGCCCGAAGGCATGCGGCGGTTCATCGACTTGGCAAGTGAGCTCGCCGTGGTGCCGGCCACCATAATGCCAAGAAGTCCCATGGTATATGCATAGATTTTATTAAAGAAATCCAGCACCTCAGACGGAAGCGCGATGCCTACATAGGCAGGGAGCGTCGAAAGAAGAAGGAACAGGCTCGAGAACAGCACAATTGGCATATTCGAGAGAAAGCCATCCTTAATCGCCACCAGATAAATGTTCCTTGAGATTTTGTCGAAGAGGGCCTGGTGTTTTTCAAGGAATTTGACGATAGCGTCCATAAGACATCCTTTCATGTTTCCCGGACACACAACGATTTATCCGGACTCAACCGTCGTCGTCCCAGTTTGTATCCACGTAGGTAAATGAATACGTTCTCGTGCGAAATGTAATATCATTTGCGCGATTTGTCATAACCAATTCTTTTTCCGCTTTGTCGATATGTCAAGAATTCAAATACTTATTCGGTGAACGGCAGTTGCGTAATTTTAGATTTGTCCAGCTAAAGGCTATTTTTTCCGAGCAGTACAATAAGTTTGCAACCGTTCACCGATTGGATATAACATATTTAATATATTGTTGTAACAATATTAGTGACGATGTCACAAGCCTGTCGTTCTAGTCAAAGGAAGTAACAATGCCCAAACGATTACTGAACATGTCCGCATCCGATTTTGCCGCCACGTCACCCATGGATTTAAAGCAGGCAATTCTGGCCTCCGAGGGACGTACCATCATGGCGGAAAACGTACCCTCTTCCCAATTTCTCAGCGGCGTTACTAATGCAGAAATCGAACGTGCCGCAGGTGCCGACCTGCTTCTGTTTAACGCGTTCGATGTGTTCGATCCAGTTATTGCCGGTATTCCAGATGATCTCAATGAAAACCCGGTCACTTGGGTGAAGCGAGCATGCGGAAGGCCCATTGGCGTCAATCTGGAGCCAGTTGATAACGAGGCAGAGATGTCTGAATCCCGAACGGAAATCCCCATGGGTCGTCGCGTCTCTCCCAAGACCTTAGAAAAGGCTAACGAACTCGGATTTGATTTTATCTGCCTGACGGGCAACCCTGGAACCGGCGTCTCCAACGATGCAATCGCCCATTCGATTAAACTCTCCAAAGAGCATTTCAATGGCCTGGTCATAGCCGGAAAAATGCATGGAGCGGGCGTTGCGGAACCTGTCATGACGCTCGAAATTGCGCGCAAGTTTGTTGACCTCGGCGTCGATATCCTTCTCGTGCCAGCCCCCTACACCGTCCCTTGCTTCCAAGAAGCAGACCTGCGCGCCATCGTAGACTTTGTACGATCCCACAACGTAGGCAAGTCAATTGAAGAGAAGGTTCTCGTCATGGCGGCGAACGGGACGAGTCAAGACTCCTGCGACAGCGAGACCATTAAGAAAATAGGCCTTGCAGCAAAAGCAGCCGGTGCTGACCTCCAACATATCGGGGACTCCATGAACGGTATTTGCCTGCCCCAGAATATCTTCACGCTCGGACAAGCCCTTCGTGGATACAGGCATCAGATCGTCATGCTGAGCCGCTCTGTGATACGTTAAGGTTACCTTGCCCACGTTACATCCCGACTGAGGCAACCATCAGGTATAACCAACATGCAAACTGAGGCTCTAATGCTCGATACACACGAAAAACGGCCACTCTATTTACAGCTCACCGACGCGCTGCTCAAGCAGATCGTCGAAGAATATCAAGCAGACGATAAACTTCCAACAGAAATGGAACTCTGCGACGAATACGCCGTAAGCAGAACAACCGTCCGACTTGCCATGAGTGAGCTGGAGCGTCGTGGAAGTATCTATCGAATCCAAGGTAAGGGGTCGTTTGTTGCACCGAAACGCGTTAGCGAGCTCAATTCACTTTTAGACTTTGACTTTGCAAGCCATTGCGATGGCGTTGATCCGGATGCCATCACCAAACATTTCGGCAGCCTCACATCAGGTCGTCCAATTTCCGTAATGATGCTCCAACAATTTGGATGTCAAAGTCGCGATGAAATTCAGCGTCTTGAATTGACCTACGAACTTGAAGGCAGCTTCATAGGCGCTGATACGTTCTTCATTTCAAAGTCGCGCGTTCCGAATAACCAGTTAGATTTTCAGGCATTTAGCAGAATCATGGACGACTTGTCCAAGTCTATCCAATCTGTTAGGGAAAGCTATAGAGCACGTCAGCTTAGCGATTCCGAAGCCAGTAATTATGGTGTTGCAAAACTTCCGGTCATCGAACTGACTCATTATGCTTACGACTCCGGAGGCAAACTAATCTCAATTGTCTGCCGCACCGTCTTAACTGGGCGAATCCCTTATCAAAACTTTATTTTCAAGTCCTAATGTTCTTTTTCTTTTGTCTCGATCTGTAACACGTAGCCGAGTTTTTAAGTCCTAACCGTTACAGATCGAGACAAACAAGGTAGACCCCGCCGAATTGTCTCAATCTGTAACACTAAGACCGGTTTTGGACGTCTAGATGTTACAGATTGAGATGAATGCACAGGCCAATATCCCCAATCTAAATCTGTAACAACTAGCTGAATTATTCGGTCCTAGCTGTTACAGATCGAGACAAACGGAATAGGCCGGGTCAAAAATCTCAATCTGCAACATCTGGTTGGTGGTTTCACCCCTACCTGTTACAGGCTGAGACGATTTGATAGTGGAATCCTCATTTGCGCGTCATATCGCGTAGCGCTGACGCGCTGGTTTCCACAATGACAGGAGGTAAAAGTCCTCCCGCATCGCCTGTTGGCAATCCCGTAGCGCTAGCTAGCAAATGACCTGCGTGTGCTCCTCGATGGCGACACGATCCTCGGCGGCGATACCCGGCTCGCACACCACGGCGTCCAAACTGTCCAGGCGGCAGAAGGTGTAGAAGTCGCGCTTGCCGATCTTGCTGGAGTCGGCGATCAGATAGCGCGAGTCTGCTTTGCTAAAAGCGAGCTGCTGGATACGGCCCTCGTCCATGTTGGACGTAGATACGTCACCGTCCAAGATGCCGTTGGCGCCGATAAACGCCGCATCGATGCCCAGCGCACGCAGGGTATCCTCAGCCGTTGGCCCCACAAAAGCGGCGGTGCGGCGACGGTACATACCGCCCACGAGGCACAGGTCGCAGTCCTCGCGCGCCTCGAGCAGGTTAAACACCGAAAGCGAATTAGTCACGATGCGCAGGCGAAACGCCGGCAGCAACGAGGCCATCTGCTCAACCGTGGTACCCGTGCCCAAAAAGATGGTCGAGCCTTCCTCGATAAGCTCCACAGCACGGCGCGCAATCTGCAGCTTTTCCTCGGCATGCTTAGTGCGCTTTTCGCTGTGCGAATACTCATGGCGCAACATAGCGTGCGGACGGCCCTGTGCACTGCGGGCGCCGCCGTGCACGCGCTCGATCTCGCCTAGGCTCGCGAGCTCCTCAAGATCGCGGCGGATCGTCATATCCGAGACGCCCAGTGCATCCGAAATCTCCTTGACCGAGACCGTGCCCTGCTCCTCGAGCAACTGACGAACCTTATCCTGTCGCTCCGCTTTAATCACGATGAGTCCTCGCTGTTCCACGCTCGCGTCAATTCAAACAGTAACGAACAAATTGTATTGTTAGCGCCGGGCGATTTTAGCCGCTAATAGTCAAACTATTTTGACCAATCCC
>JAUUMM010000019.1:0-42763 GCA_030839365.1 Collinsella sp. | reverse complement strand
ACGGCGACTCGCGCGGCTGGTTCAAGGAGAACTGGCAGCGCGCCAAGATGACCGCGCTGGGCATCCCCGACCTTCGCGTCGTCCAGAACAACATCTCCTACAACGACAGCCGCGGCGTCACGCGCGGCATCCACGCCGAGCCCTGGGACAAGTTCATCTCCGTGGCCCGCGGCTCGGTCTTCGGCGCATGGGTGGACCTGCGCGAGGGCAGCGCCACCTACGGCAAGGTCTACACGACCGTGCTCGACCCCTCGAAGGCCATCTACGTGCCGCGCGGCGTGGGCAACTCCTTCCAGGCGCTGGAGGACGGCACCGCCTACACCTACCTGGTGGACGCCCACTGGTCCCTCGAGCTGAAGAAGACCTACACCTTCGTGAACCTCGCCGACCCCGAGCTCGCCATCGAGTGGCCGATCCCTCTCGACGAGGCCACCGTATCCGATGCCGACCTCAACCACCCGATGCTCAGGGACGTCGTCCCCATGGCGCCGAAGCGCACCCTCGTCACCGGCTGCGACGGCCAGCTGGGCCATGCGGTCCGCGCGCTGGCCGAGGAGCGCGGCGTCGCCAAGGACTTCGACTTCTGCGACATCGACACCTTCGACATGTCAGACCCGGACGCCTACGCGCAGTACGACTGGTCGCTCTACGGCACCGTGATCAACTGCGGCGCCTACACCGCCGTCGACAGGGCCGAGACCCCCGAGGGCCGCGTGGCCGCCTGGAAGGCCAACGCCACCGGGCCGGCGCTGCTCGCCCGCACCTGCTCTGAGCACGGGATCACCCTCGTGCATGTCTCCTCCGACTACGTCTTCGACGGCACCGCCGAGGTCCACACAGAGGACGAGCCCCTCAGCCCGCTTTCCGTCTACGGCCAGACCAAGGCCGCCGGCGACATCGCCGTGGCCGGGTGCCCGCGCCACTACATCATGCGCAGCTCCTGGGTCATCGGCGAGGGGCACAACTTCGTCAAGACCATGAAGGGGCTGTCCGACCGCGTCGCCGACCCGGAGGATAAGCTCACGCAGGTCACGGTCGTTGACGACCAGCTGGGCCGCCTGACCTTCACGCGCGACATGGCCGAGGCCATCTTCCACGTGCTGGGGACGCACGCCCCCTACGGCACCTACGACTGCACGGGCTCCGGCGCCGTCAAGTCCTGGGCCGATATCGCCCGCGCCGTCTTCGAGGCCGCCAACGGCAACGGGGACAGGGTCGTGCCGGTATCGACCGCCGACTACTACGCGAGCGCCGAGGGCCCCGTCGCCCCGCGCCCGGTCCACTCCGCGCTCGACCTGTCCAGGCTCGAGGCTGCCGGCTTCCACATGCCCGACTGGGAGGAAGAGCTGGGGGAGTACATCAAGACGCTCTAGGCGCTATTAACTTTTCGAGAGTAAAAGCCGCCGTTCTTTAACGGCGGCTTTTCTTGTTGGTGGCTATCTGCGCAGTGGTGCCAATAGTATTTTGCGGAAGATCTACCTCTCGCTTGGCTTGGAAGTAGGGTGGCCGGGCTGGTCGTCGTAGGCGTATTTGCTGTACACGTTGACCTCCCACTGCTTTTTTTCGACCTTTGCTACAGAATCTAGGATGAAGCCGGTCGCAAGGCTCAGGCCGCACAGGAACATAAACGAGGCGGCGAGCATAGCGGTGGGGAAGCGCGGGACGAGGCCGGTCTGGAAATATTCGACAACGATGGGCATGCCCAGGGCGAGGCCGAATACCGCGAACAGAAGCGCTACGAGGCTGAAGAACTTCAGCGGGCGGTAGTCCTTGAACAGCGTGCCGATCATCGCAACGACTTTAATGCCGTCGCTCACTGTGTTGAGTTTGGACTCGGAACCCTCGGGACGGTCGCGGTACTCGATGGGCACATCTTTGATGCGCCAGCGGTGGTCGACGGCGTGGATCGAGAGCTCGGTTTCGATCTGAAAGCCCTCGGAAAGCACTGGGAAGGTTTTAACGAACGGGCGGCTCATGGCGCGGTAGCCGGTCATGACGTCATCGAAGCTGTAGCCATAGATCAACTTGATCATGGCGCGGACCAGATTGTTGCCAAAGCCGTGGAAGGCGCGCTTGTTTTCCTCGGCGTAGGTGCCGTTTGAAAGGCGATCGCCTACGGTCATGTCGGCCGTACCGTTAAGGATGGGCTCGCAGAGGGCCTTGGCCGCCTCGGCGGGGTAGGTGTCGTCGCCGTCGACCATCAGGTAGCAATCGGCGTCGATGTCGCGAAACATCTGGCGGCATACGTTGCCCTTTCCCTGACGGGGCTCAAAGCGGACCGTGGCGCCGTGCTCGGTGGCGATGCGTGAGGTATCGTCCGACGAGTTGTTGTCATAGACATAGACCTTCGCTTGCGGAAGCTCGCGGTGAAAGTCGTCGATGACTTTGCCGATCGTGGGCGCTTCGTTGTAGCAGGGGATGATGACGGCGATGGATTCAGAATTCACTCAATGCTCCTTATACGTTCAATCCTTGAAAGTATAGCCGTTTGGGCTTGGCATCCTAAGATGTGGGTTAGTTCTCCAGTTTTGTTGCGCGAATCGTTTGCATGGCCGTCGGGTCTATACTGTTCGTTTGTCAACGATTACGAGTAAAGGAGTTGCATCCGTGTCGGATCAGACAAAGCAACAAGAAACTCGCAGTCTGCCTGCGACGTTTGCTAAGAACGAATTTGAGAAGGACGCGTTTATCCTTCGTCAGCTGGTTACCAAGGATTTTAAGATCAAGTATCGCCGTAGCGTTCTGGGCGTCGCATGGTCGGTGCTCAACCCGCTGCTGATGATGATCGTCATGGCCATCGTGTTCTCGACGATTTTTGGCCAGGGTCGCAATGGCTCAATGACGCCCGAGATGTACCCGCTGTACTTGATCGTGGGTAACATTACCTTTGCCGTCATGTCCGAGTCTACGAACCAGGCCCTGACGTCGATCGTGGGCGCTGCCCCTCTGCTCAAGAAGGTTAAGGTGCACCGCTGGGTCTTCCCGGTGCAGAAGGTGCTCTTCTCGCTGGTCAACTTTGCCTTCTCGCTGGTCGCCGTCGCCATCGTCATGCTGTGGTTCCGCGTTATGCCTTCTTGGCACCTGATTCTGCTGCCGGTTTGCCTGCTGCTGCTTATGTGCTTCTGCATGGGGCTGGGCATGATGCTCTCTGCCCTTACGGTCTTCTTCCGCGACGTTATGCATCTGTGGAGCGTCGTCATTACGGCGTGGACTTACATTACGCCCATCTTCTGGACGACTGACTATATTGCGCAAATGCCGCATCTCGTGCGTATCTTGATGTATGCGAACCCCATGTTCAACTACCTGCAGTTTATGCGCGATATCTTCCTGTTCCAGACTACGCCCTCGCTTATGACGTTTGGTATGTGCGTTGCCTGGGCGGTTCTTGCGCTTATTATTGGCTATACCGTGTTCCATAAGTCCGAGCGCAAGTTCATCCTCTACATCTAAGGAGTGCTGTGATGACTGAATCTGTTGTTGATTACAGCGAGCAGCCTCTGGCTGTCGAGGTCGACGACGTTACCATGATCTTTAACATGGCGTCCGAGTCGCTGACCAACCTCAAGGAGTACTTCATTAAGCTTGCCAAGCATGAGTTGTTCTTTGAGGAGTTTAGGGCGCTTAAGCATATTTCGTTTGACATTCATCGTGGCGAGGTCGTGGGTCTGGTCGGCACCAATGGCTCCGGCAAGTCTACGATGCTCAAGATTATCGCTGGCGTGCTTGAGCCAAGCGAGGGCAGCGTTAAGGTGCACGGTAACATCGCGCCGCTGATTGAGCTTGGTGCTGGTTTTGACCCCGAGCTGACCGCCCGCGAGAACATCTATCTGAACGGCGCCCTGCTTGGCTATACCAAGGAGTTCATCGACGCCAACTTTGACGGCATTATCGAGTTCGCTGAGCTGCAGAACTTTGTCGACATGCCGCTTAAGAACTTCTCCTCGGGCATGGTGGCGCGTATTGCCTTTGCAATCGCGACGATCACCGAGCCCGATATTCTGATCGTTGACGAGACGCTGTCCGTCGGCGATGTGTTCTTCCAGCAAAAGTGCGAGGCGCGTATTCAGCACTTTATCCAGAGCGGCGACGTGACGGTTCTGTTCGTTTCGCACTCCATGGAGCAGGTTGAGCGCATCTGCCAGCGCGCCGTTTGGATTGAGAAGGGCGACCTTCGCATGGACGGCCCGGTTGATGAGGTCTGCAAGGCGTACCGCGAGCAGTTCAACTAGGTTATAATTACTAGCGCCTGGCACGCGTGCGCGTGCTTGGGCGTGCGGTTATTTGCTCCATTAGCTCAGTTGGATAGAGCAGGGGACTTCTAATCCCAAGGTCGACGGTTCGAATCCGCCATGGAGCACCATCGTTTATTAAGCCCAGACCGCTTGGTGGTCTGGGCTTTTTTCATCTTGTGTGTTGCTGGAGCCGAGCGCGAGCAAGCCGCTGCTGTTTGTTGGGGTTGGCATTTTACTTTTCGAGATGCTCTTTCAGCAGCTCCAACGCGTGGGCGTAGCCCTTCAGGCCCTCTCCGGTGATGGTGGCGAAGCAGGCCAGACGGGCGTAGCTCACCTGGCGGAAGTCTTCGCGGGTCTCGACTGCGCTAATGTGGACCTCCACAGCCGGGATGGCGACGGCTTTGAGCGCGTCCAGGATGGCCACGCTTGTGTGCGTGTAGGCGGCCGGGTTGATGACGATGCCGTCGACCTTTCCGTAAGCCTCCTGGATCTTGTCGACGATGCTGCCCTCGTGGTTAGACTGGAAGACCTCGACCTCGTCGAAGCCCTGTGCGGCACCCGCTTCCTGGCAGATCTGCACTAAGCGATCGTAGTTGTCGCTGCCGTAGATGCCTGGCTCGCGAATGCCGAGCATGTTGAGGTTGGGGCCGTTGATGACGAGTGCTTTCATGGTTGCTTCCTTTGCGGTTGGAAAACCACCACAAAGGTGCCTGTCCCCTTTGTGGTGGTTTTGGTTAGAGAGCGGGTGGGAGGGTGTCGAGGAGGGCTTGGGCGGTGTTGGTGGCGCAGTCGCGTGAGTCGATAATGCAGTCGGCCCAGGCGCAGTAGCGCGGCATACGCTGCTCGGCCAGCTTGTCGATGCCATCGCGGGCGGTGATGGGGCGGCCCTTGTGGGCGAGCTCGTCGAGCTTGCGGTTGAGCATCACAATCTGGCTGTTCTGGTGCAGCAGCGGATAGTTCTCGTCACGCGTGACCACGCCGCCGCCGGTGGAAAGCACCAGGCCGCTGCGCTTGGAGATGTCGGCCAGGGCCGCCGTCTCCTGCTCGCGGAAGGCCGCCTCGCCGCGCTCGATGATATAGTCGGCACAGGGCATGCCGAGGCGTTCCTCGAGGGCGCGGTCCAGGTCGATGTGCTCGCGACCCGTCAGCATTGCGATCTGCTCGCCCACGCGGGTTTTGCCCGAACCCGGCATGCCGATCAGCGCGATGTTCTGTTCGCGACGTGACAAGCGCTCCGTTACGTCCAGGATGCGCTCGCGCGGGGTGACCTGGCCGGTATAGCGCTCGACGGCCTGTGCCGCCTGGGCAACGAGCATCAGCAGGCCGCCGATGCAGGGGATGCCGCGGCGCTCAGCCTCGAGCATCAGACCCGTGCGGGCGGGGTTGTAGACAATGTCGATGACGCCCTCGAGTGCATCGAGGCCTTCGAGCGTGCAAGGCGCGTCGGGGCAGTGGGGGAACATACCGGCAGGCGTGCAGTTGACGAGTAAGGCGGCGTCGGACTGCTGCGCGATGTTGCCGTAGTTGACCTCGCTCGTGCGACCCACGGGCACAACGATGGCGCCCAGGTCTCCCAGCACCATGCTTGCCGTGGTGCCGGCGCCGCCGGTGGCGCCAAGTACGAGGACCTTCTTGCCGGCAACCTCTACGCCCAGCTTCTCGACCAGGCACTGAAAACCAAAGTAGTCGGTGTTGTCGCCGCGCAGGCGACCGTTGGGCAGGCGCGTGATGGTGTTGACGTTTCCCATGCGCTTGGCGAGTGGACTCAGCTCGTCCAGGTACTCCATGACGGCGCGCTTGTAAGGGATAGTCACGTTGGTGCCCTCCCACTCGTTGCCCGTCATAAAGGCCGCGAGGTCCTCGGGCTCGCGCTCAAAACGCACGTACTCAAGCCCCGCCAGCTCCTTGTAGATGGTTGGGGTGTAGCTGTGGCCCAGCACGCGGCCCAGCACGCCGTAGGGGCAGGTTGCGGCGGTATCGGTCATCTAGAGCACCTCCGTGTAGCTGCCAAAGTAGGTAAAGCTCTCGCACACGTCGTCGATGGAATCGAGCAGGTCGTCGAGGGCCTTGCTGCCAAAGGGGCAGTCCAGATCAAAGTAGAACATAAACTCAAAGTCGCGACCGGGGATGGGGCGGCTCTCGAGCTTGATGAGGTTGATGTTGAGTGCGTAGAAGCGCTCGAGCACGCGATAGAGGGCGCCCGGCTCGTTGGCCGTGGTGATCATGAGCGAGGTACGGTTGGCACCGGGATAGACGCGCGGCTCGCGGCTGATGACGACAAAGCGCGTGTAGTTGTTGTCCGAGTCCTGGATGTTGGGCTCCAGCACCTCCAGGCCATAGAGTGCCGCGCAGCTGCGCGATGCGATGGCGGCAACATCGGTGCGCTCGGAGCTGGCGACCATCTCGGCCGACATGGCGGTGTTGGGGTACTTGATGGCGTGCAGGTCGTGGTTCTCGATAAAGCCGGCGCACTGGGCAATGGCTTGGCCGTGGCTGTAGACCTCGCGCACGTCGGCGAGCTTGGTGCCGGGCTTGACGAGCAAGTTGTGGTCGATCTTGAGGCGAAGCGAGCGCACGATGTGGAAGTCGAACTGGGCGAGCAGGTCGTAGACGGCGTTGACCGAGCCGGCGGTGGAGTTTTCTATGGGCAGTACGCCAAACTCGCAGAAGCCGTCGCGCACAGCGCGCATAACGCCTTCGAAGGTCTCGAAAAACGCGATGTCGGGCACGTCGAAGAGCTTGCACGCGGCGATTTGACTGTAAGCGCCCTCAACGCCCTGGCAAGCGACGGTGGCAGTTTGAGGGAAGGGCGTGTCGGAGGCTGCAGCCGTGGCGTGGGCCTTTTGCGAGACAGTGATGCCCTTGAGTTCGTTGATGTAGCGCTGCTGCTCGGCCTTGCTCATGCTCATGAGGAGACGGAACAGGGTGATGGTCTGCGCCTCGTAGCGCTCGGGCGCGCGGCTGGCGAGGTTGTTGAGTTTGGAGCGCTCGCGGGCGGGGTCAAAGACAGCCTTGCCCATCTCGATCTTTGATTTGGCGACCTCGGTGGCAATGTCCATACGCTCGACAAAGCTGTTTAGGAGCGTGGTGTCGATGCCATCGATGGTCTGGCGAATATCGGCAAGGTCCATGGAGGCCCCTTTCGCGTAATGGCAGAGTTGACGGGCAACTCAGGTGAGTCGGGTTAGAGCTGGCCTGCGTCCTCGAGGAGGGCATCCCAGATGGCCAGCGCTGCGGCTGCTTCAGCTACGGGGACAGCTCGGGGGACGATACAGGGATCGTGACGGCCGTGCACCGAGAGTTCGGCATTTTCCATGGCGTCCATGTCTACGGTCTGCTGCTCGCGGCCAATTGAGGGCGTCGGCTTTACGGCCATCCGCCACATGACGGGCGCGCCGGTCGAAATACCGCCCAGGATGCCGCCGGCGTTGTTGGATTCAACCTCGATCTCGCCCGACTCTGCATCGATGCGATACGGATCGTTGTTTTCGCTGCCGCGCATGGCGGCCACGGCAAAGCCCATGCCAAACTCCACGCCCTTTACGGCGGGAATGCCAAACGCGATTTGCGCGATGCGGTTCTCGATGCCGTCGAACATGGGGTCGCCGATGCCCGCGGGAAGCCCGTAGATGCCGCACTCCACGATGCCGCCGATGCTGTCGAGTTCGTCGCGCGCGGCTAGGATCTCCTCGCGCATGCGACCGGCTGCGGTGGCGTCAATGCACGGCAGATCGTTCGTAAGGATTGCCTTACGGTCGGCCTCGCGATAGACCATATCGTCCATAGGCAGGTCGGAGATGCCGCCGATCTGCGCGACGTGCGCCATGACCTGAATGCCGCGGGCCTCAAGTGCCTGCAGCGCAATGCCGCCGGCGATGCATAAGGGGGCCGTTAGGCGGCCGGAAAAATGCCCGCCACCAGCGACATCGTGCATGTTGTGATACTTCACGCGCGCAGGGAAGTCCGCATGTCCGGGACGGGGCTTGCGGCGCAGCTCGGAGTAATCATTGGAGCGCGTGTTGGTGTTCTCGATAATCGCGGCGATGGGCGCGCCGGTGGTATGTCCATCGACAACACCGGCGATGATGTGGGCGGCGTCGGCCTCGCGGCGTTTGGTCGCGGTCTCGTCGCGACCGGGGGCGCGACGGTCGAGGAAGGCCTGCAGCTTCTCCTGGTCCACGGCGATGCCCGCCGGGATGCCATCGAGCGAGCAGCCGATAGCGGGAGAGTGCGACTGGCCGAAGATGCTTAAGTGCAAGACGTTGCCAAAGGTCGAGGACATGCTATTCCTCCTCGAGCGTGACCTTGCCGCCCAGTAGGCGGTAGTGGTCGAAGAAATCGGGATAGGACTTGTTGACGGCCTCGGCGCCGTGGATCACGACCTCGCCGGTGGCGCGGCTCGCGGCGATGGCGGCCATCATGGCGATGCGGTGGTCGTTGTGCGAATCGACCTCGCCTCCGGTGAAGGCATCGACACCCTTGATGATGAGGTCGTCACCGGCGATGCGCACCTGCGCTCCCAGCGCGGTGAGCTCGCGGGTGGTGGTGACCAGACGGTCAGATTCCTTGATGCGCAGGCGTGCGCAGTCACGGATGAACGTGCGGCCCTGAGCCAGCGATGCCACGGCCGAGATGACGGGCACCAGGTCCGGAATGTCGTGGGCGCTCATCTCAAAGCCGGCGAGCTTGTCGGACTGCACGGTGGCGGCGTTGGTGGAGCGCACGATGCGGGCACCAAAGCGCGAAAGCGCGGCGAGCACGTTGCGGTCGCCCTGTGCGGAGCTCAGCGACACGCCCTCGACGGTGATGGGGTCGGTGCCGATGGCGCCGGCGCACAGCCAAAAGGCGGCGTTGGACCAGTCGCCCTCGACGGCCACGCTGCCGGGCGTGCGGTACGAGCCGCTGCTCACACGGAAGTTCGTGACCTCGGGCTGACCGTCCTTGGCGGGAATGCGCTCGACG
The DNA here is from genome assembly GCA_030839365.1 of Collinsella sp. Classification (GTDB taxonomy): domain Bacteria; phylum Actinomycetota; class Coriobacteriia; order Coriobacteriales; family Coriobacteriaceae; genus Collinsella. Next base: position 33,566 of record JAUUMM010000019.1, on the reverse strand, counting down.
TTGACCTCGACGCCAAAGGCCTTCATGGCCTGGATCGTCAGGTTGATGTAGGGGCGGCTCTCAATGAGGCCGGTCACCTGCACACAGGAGGGCTGGGTGAGCAACGGGGCTGCCAGCAGCAGGCCCGAGATGTACTGCGAGCTCACGTTGCCCGGCAGCACAAAGGTGCCCGGGCGCATGCGGCCGCTCGTCTTGAGCGGAAAACCGCCCAGACCCTGTAGGTCGCAGCCGGCGGCGATAATCTCGTCCGAGAGCGGGGACAGCGGGCGGGCGCCAAGGCGGCCCTGGCCCACGAAGGTGGCATCCGCACCCAGCGCGCAGGCGACGGGCAACATAAAGCGGAGCGTGGAGCCGCTTTCGCCGCAGTCGAGCGTCCCGCCGGCAAGGGCCTTGAGCAGGCCAAACTCAACACTCTTCATAGTGGGATGGACCTGGAAGCCATCCTCGACGGTCTCGATGCGAGCGCCCAGTGCCGTAAGGCAACGCACCGTAGCCTCGATGTCGGCGCAGGTGGTGTTGCAGGTAACGTGCGTCTCGCCGTTGGCAAGCGCAGCGCAGATGATGAGGCGATGCGCCATCGACTTGGACGCGATGGCGGGAACGGTGCCCTTAAGCGGGGACGGGGTGATGCGGGCTAGCATGCGAATGCGTCTCCCTTCTGGCCGAGGCCCTCGGCAATGAGTTCGTGGAAAGTGGAAAGCGGCGTGCGGTCGATGCTGCAGCGGCCGATGCCGTGCGGAATCACCAGGTCGATGGTGTCGCCCGCGCGCTTCTTGTCGTGGAGCGCCTCGGCAAAAACGGCATCGGCATCTAGGTCGCAGCGGGTCTTGAGGCCATGGCGGGCGCAGAGCTCCTCGATACGACCGGGCAGTGCAGCATCGCAAATGCCGTGCAGAGCCGCGGCGCGCGTGATGATGCCCATGCCGATCGACACACAGTTGCCGTGTCCGAGCTCAAAGTGCTCGCAGGCCTCGACGGCGTGTCCGGCGCTGTGTCCAAAGTTGAGGAGCTTGCGCTGGTTGATCTCGCGCTCGTCGGCAACGACCACGGCGCGCTTGATGTCGATATTGCGGGCGATGATGAGCGCTACGCGCGCCACATCGCGGTTGAGCAGCTCCAGCGTGAGTGGGGTCTTCTCCAGCTCGGCGAAAAGCTCCGGGTCGGCGATCACGGCGTGCTTGACGACCTCGCCGCAGCCGTCGGCGAACTGCTCGGGCGTGAGGGTGGCCAGGCACCCCACGTCGGCGATAACCACGCTCGGCTGCCAAAAGGCGCCGGCCAAGTTCTTGCCTGCAGCCAGGTCGATGGCGGTCTTGCCACCCACCGACGAATCCACCATGGCGAGCAGGCTCGTCGGGATCTGCACAAACTTGCAGCCGCGCATGTAGGTGGCGGCCACAAAGCCCGCCACGTCGCCCACGACGCCGCCACCGAGTGCCACGATCACGTCGGAGCGCGAAAGCTCGTGCTCTGCCACAAACTCCATAATGGCAACATAGGTTTCGGCGCGCTTATGGGCCTCTCCGGCCTCGAAGGTGCAGATGCTCACCTCGTAGCCTGACGCCTCCAGGCTCTGCTTAACGGGCATCTGGTAGAGCGGGCCCACGTTGGTGTCCGTCACGATGACGGCCTTGGTACCGCCGGCAGTGGCGCGCACGAGTGGTCCCGCCTGCTCCAGCAAAAACGTGCCAACATGCACCTGGTAGGGGCGTGCAGTGTCGATATCGATGGTAATCGCCATAAGCTTCGGTCCTTTCGACCTGGCGTGATAGGTGGTCTAGTGGGAGGTCTCGTCGTCGAGCGCGCGCTTAATGCGGTCGCCCTCGGCAAGGAGATTCTCCAGATAGCGCTGGTCGCGGTCCTTGAGCGCACGGCTGTAGGCGCCGAGCGATTCGATCAGATGGTCGATCTCGTAGGCGAGCGCGTCGGCGTCGTCGATCATGAGCTCGGACCACATTTGCGGGTTGAGGTGCGCCACGCGGGTGAGATCGCGGTAGCTACCGGCCGAAAAGCCGTGGTGGACCTGGGCGGTGGGGCTTTTGACGTAGGCGTTGGACACCACGTGCGCAAGCTGGCTCGTGAAGGCGATGACGCGGTCGTGCTCGGCGGCGCTGGTCACGCTGAACTTGCCAAAGCCCAAGGGGCGCACCATCTCGCGCACCTGGCCCAAAAGCTCCAGTTTGAGCGCATCGTCCACCGCGGGCGGCACGAGCACGAGTGGCGCGCCCTGGAACAGGTCGGCGCGGGAGTGTGCGTAGCCCGAGTACTGCGTGCCCGCCATGGGGTGTGCGCCCACAAAGTAAAAGCCGTGCTCACGGGCAAGCTCAAAGGCACGTTCGCACACGATGCCCTTGACGCCCACGGTGTCGATCACCACGGGACCCATGATGGCCTCGGTGTCGGTGGCGTCGGCGAGGGCCTGGGCATGCGCCTCGAGCCACTCGATGCAGGCCTCGGGGTAGCAAGCCAGGACGATGATGTCGCATTCGCCGAGTGTCTTGTCGTTGAGCTCTCCGGCGACAGTGCCCATGCTGGCGGCCGTCATGACATCGTCATCGGGGTCCCAGGCCAGCACGCGGACGCCCGCCTGGGCATAGCCGCGGGCAAAGCTACCGCCGATGAGGCCAAGGCCGACGATACCGGCGCACTTGGGGCCGCCCTGGTTAACGCGCGCGTTTCTCACCGTACCCATGGGCTACTCCATGGTCTCTTGGCAGACGACCTCGCGGATGGCGCGAATGCGGCGCATGGTGTCGTCGAACTGGTCGGGGGTGAGGGCCTGGGCGCCGTCGGACCATGCGCGGCTGGGCTCGTCGTGGACCTCGATCTCCAGGCCGTTGGCGCCGCAGGCGGTCGCGGCGAGCGCCATGGGCTCAACGTAGCGGGTGTAGCCGGTGGCGTGGCTGGGGTCGGCGACGACGGGCAGGTGCGACAGGTGGTGCAGAACCGGCACGGCGTTGAGGTCGAAGGTATTGCGGGTGCGGGTCTCGAAGGTGCGGATACCGCGCTCGCACAGGATGACGTTGTCGTTGCCCTCGCTCATGATGTACTCGGCTGCCATAAGCAGCTCGTCGATCGTGCCGGACATGCCGCGCTTGAGCAGAATCGGGGTCTGGGTCTTGCCGACCTCCTTGAGCAGGGGGAAGTTCTGGGCGTTGCGGGCGCCGATCTGCATGACGTCAATCTTCTTGTCCAAGAAGACCTGCACGTCGCGCGGGTCCATGATCTCGGTGACGATCGGCATGTCGAGCTCGGCAGACGCCTCGCACAGCAGGTCGAGGCCGGCGGGGCCCATGCCCTGGTAGGCGTAGGGGGAGGTGCGGGGCTTGTAGGCACCGCCGCGCAGCATCGTGGCGCCGGCGGCCTTCACGCGGCGTGCGATGCGGATGAGGTTCTCGCCCTCGACGGAGCAGGGACCGGCGATGACCTGGAACTGGTCGCCGCCGATCTTGACGCCGTGACCGCAGTCGATGACGGAGTCCTCGGGGTGGAACTTGCGGTTGGCGCGCTTGAACGGCTCGGAGACGCGCTGCACGCGCTCGACGACATCCATGGACTCGAGCAGGAACGGGTCGATCTTGGTCGTATCGCCCACCAGGCCGATAATCGTCTCATTCTCGCCGCGCGAGACGTCGGTCTTCAGGCCTTTTTTCTCAATCCAGCTGACGATATGGCTGACGGCCTCGTCGCTGGCGCTCTGCTTTAGAATTGCAATCATGGTGTGCCTCTCACCTCGATGGATAACTTTTGCAAAAACGGCCCGCATTGCGAGCCGTGTATATATGGTGCATGAGAGTTTATACTATCCGACTCGCTTTTGCCTTCTAAAGTGGGCCGTTGCGCCGCGTCTTCCTCGGAATTGCAAACCTTTTTCTTTTATTTTGATAGCCCGTGGTGCACTTGGGTATAATGCCAAACGTTGGCCCTATTAGCTCAGGGGATTAGAGCGTCTGCCTCCGGAGCAGAAGGCCGTTGGTTCGAATCCAACATGGGGCACCATCGAACGTAAGACCGTCCGAACCTCGCATGGTCCGGGCGGTTTTTCTTATATCGACGCGACGTGATGGGACGTGGTATGGCAGCAACGGATATCGAGCGCGGACTCTCGACCGCCGAGGTTGAGGAGCGCATCGCCGCCGGTAAGATCAACCGCAACATGGAGCTCAAGACCAAGTCGGTCAAAGAGCTCATCATCGAGAACCTCTGCACGTTGTTCAATTTGATCAACGTGATCTTGGCGTTCCTGGTCATTTTGACCGGTTCGTTTAAGAATCTGACGTTCCTGTTCGTGGTGTTCCTCAATACCGCTATTGGCGTCATTCAGTCCATGCGTTCCAAGAAGATGGTCGATAAGCTCACGCTGCTGACCTCCAAGAAGGCCATCGCGGTGCGCGACGGCGCCGAGGTGGAGCTCGACCTGGACCAGATCGTGCTCGACGACATCATCCGCTTGGGGCGCGGCGACCAGATTCCCGCCGACGCCGTGGTGGTGTCGGGCGAGGCGCTCGTGAACGAGAGCCTGCTGACGGGCGAGAGCGACCTTATTAAGAAACAGCCAGGCTCTGAGCTCATGAGCGGCAGCTTTATCGACTCGGGCCTGCTGCGCGCCCGCGTGATCCATGTCGGCGCCGACAACTACGTGGCCAAAATTAATAACGAGGCCAAGTACGTCAAAAAGGTTAATTCCGAGATCATGAACGCGCTGAACGCCATCGTGCGCTTTGCGAGCATCATCATGATCCCGCTCGGTTTGGCGTTGTTTGCCTCGAGTGTGAGCGAGCTGTGGGATGCCGCGGGAACCCCGGGCGATAGTGCGCTTTCGTGGTGCTTCTCCGAGCTGTTGGCCGGTCATGTGCCTTCGTCGGCGCTGCTGTCCACGGTGGGCGCCCTGCTGGGCATGATCCCGCAAGGCCTGGTGCTGCTGACCTCGTCGGTGCTCGCCATCGCCACGGTGCGCCTGGCCCGCCGCAAGGTGCTGGCACAGCAGCTCTACTGCATCGAGACACTCGCTCGCGTCGACGTGCTGTGCCTGGACAAGACGGGCACCATCACGTCGGGCCGTATGGAGGTCGAGGGCACGTATCCGCTGCCTGTTGAGGGTGTTGGCTTTGGCGTGGACTCGGACGAGGCGGCTGTTCCCATCGATACCACAGTGCTCGATTTTGCGCTGGCTAACGTGGCACGTGCGACTTCGGCCGATGCCAACGAGACCTGCCAGGCGCTGCTCAACTATTACGCCGATCGCCCGGTCGAGGTGTCCGAGCCGCTGTCGGTCATTCCATTCTCGTCGTCTAAAAAATGGAGCGGCGCGTCGTTTGCGCAGGGCTCCTACGTAATGGGCGCCGCGCAATTTGTGCTCTCTGATCGTGCGTTTGCCCAGGTCGAGAACCGTGTCGCCGAGCTTGCCGATACCTGCCGCGTGCTCGTGGTGGCGCGCGTGGACGGCTTTACGCCCGATGGGGATATGGTGGGCGAGGCCGAGCCCGTGGGATTTGTGACCATCCGCGACGAGATTCGTACCTCGGCGGCCGAGACCATCGGCTACTTTAACGAGCAGGGCGTGACCCTCAACGTGATCAGCGGCGACGACCCGCGTACGGTGTCGTCGATCGCGCGCGTGGTGGGCGTGCCGGGGGCGGACGCTTATGTGGACGCCACGACGCTCGATACGCCGGCCAAGCTCGATGCCGCAGTGGACCGCTACCATGTCTTTGGTCGTGTGACCCCGCAGCAGAAGCGCGAGCTCGTGCAGGCGCTCAAGCGCCGCGAGCACACCGTGGCCATGACGGGCGACGGCGTCAACGACGTGCTGGCGCTCAAGGAGGCCGACTGCTCCGTCGCCATGGCGGCCGGCTCCGATGCCGCGCGTTATGTGGCCGAAATCGTACTCGTCGACAACGATTTTGCCTCGATGCCCGCCGTGGTGGCCGAGGGCCGTCGCTCCATCAACAACCTGCAGCGTTCGGCCTCACTGTTCCTGACCAAGACGCTGTTCTCGATGGGCCTGGCGGCGCTGTGTATCGCGCTGCCGCCGTACCCCTTCGAGCCCATCCAGATGACGCTCATTAACTTCTTCTGCATCGGCGCGCCGGGCTTTGTGTTGGGCCTGGAGCCCAACAATGCTCGTGTGAAGGGTGCGTTTTTGAGCAACGTACTCAAGCGTGCACTGCCGGCGTCGATTGCGGTCATTTTGGCTGCGGCGCTCGACATCTTTGTGGCGCGCGTGTTTGGCTTTAGCCAGCTCACGCTGTCTACGATGTGCCTGCTTACGTCGTGCGCGGCGAGCGTCAGCCTAATCTGGCGCATCTCGCAGCCTCTCACGCCCTTACGTGTGGTGCTCTTTGTGTTTGTAGTCGCCGGCATCCTGGTGGGCGTTATCGGATTCCCGGAGCTGCTGTCTATTGCCAACCTGTCGATGGGCCAGATGGTTATCTTGGCTGTTATCGTGGTCTTTACCTGCTCGGTGTTCTTTAAGCTCGCCACGATGATAGATTCGCTCAAGCCGCGTCGTCGTCATGCCGCAACTGGTTTTGGCCGCGGTGTGCGCGTCCGCCTGGGTCGCGGTGGCGGCAAGGTGAGCTCGACGGGCTCGACGGCCGAACGTTTTGCCAAGCGCGTCGCCGCCGACATGGCGCAGCGCCGCGAAGATCGCACCGCTCGCGAGGCCGAGGCCCGCGCACTCGAGGGCGTGGCCCAGGCCCAGCCCAAGAAAAAGAAGAGTACCGGAGCCAAGCGCTCTCGCGTGACCAAGTCCGCCCAAGGCATCAAAGTCTCGATGCCAAGCAAAAAGAAGAAGTAACTACGCGCCCTGCCGATGTTGAATTGGTGCCTTGCTCCTGTGGGGCCGTGGCGATGTTATGCTCTAACCTCGATTGTTTGAATTGCTTCGAAAGGAGGATGCCGTGATCTGCCCGCATTGCCTTAAGACTATCGAGGACGGCGCCTCGTTCTGCCCCTACTGCAACGCCTATGTGGGTCCGGGCGATGGTCCCGAGCACACTGAGTTCGTGTTCTGTGAGGGCTGCGGTGCCCGTCTTTCTCCGCATGATCGTACATGCCCCAAATGCGGACGCCCCGCTCCGGGTATCCTCTCCGAGGACGCGGCCGCATCCGACTTGGCTGCGGGCCGCACGGCGGGTTTTCCGCGCCTAACGCAAGAGCAGATCGATACCGAGGTGCCGCATGCGCCCGCCTCGGCTGCCGCGGTTCTTTCGGATGCCGCCGACCCCAATGAGACTTGCGTGCTGCCGGCTTTCGATAAGGATTTCGGTATCCCCAAGGTCGACATTCCCACGCCCGTTTCCCTGCACGACGATGCTCAAAAACCCAAGCGCAAGGTGCACCCCGACGAGGACGCCTATCACAAGCACAAGCGTCATATCCCCAAGCCGCTCATCGTCATCGCGGTCCTTGCCGTCGTGTGCGGTGGTGCGTATTGGTTCGTGACGGCCGATCCCATGGGTGTCATGCCTGGCTTCTATGACCAGTTTGGCCAGGCCGCGCAGACGACCTTCCCCACGCGCCAAAAGGGCGAGGCGACTGAGGACGATACCAAGCAGGACGATTCTGCCGAGGTGGTCCAGGAAGAAACCGTGCTTACCGATGATCAGCTCTATACCAGGCTCGACGGTCTGTATCAGACCATCGTGTCCTACGGTGACGAGGACCAGATCGGCGAGGTCATCGATTCTTTTAACAATGGCTATCTTCGAACGCCACTGTCCACCCGTCAGGAGCTGTCGCAGAGTGCCTACGCCCTGCGCGACCAGATCAAAAAGACGCAAGATGAGCTTAACAACCTTAAGTATCAGGACGATACGGTCTATGCGGATGACATCGCCCACTTAAAGCAGCTTGCCGAGTGGATGTACGAGCGTGTCGACGTGATCTGTCAGAGCTGGGACATCTCGCTGGCCATTCCCGATGGTGAGTCGATGAGTTCCCACCAAAGCGATATCCTGGCGCCCATCGCGCAGGGCGGCAACAGCGCACTGAACCAGTACGACGCCAATGTGGGTTCCTGGAAGCCGCAGCAGCGTTCCTAAAATTAGTTCGCCATAGTCGGCATAACCTACGTGCGCAATTGATGTAAGCGCATGCTTATTGCTACAATTCGAACAAATATGCTTTAAACGCACGAGGAAGGAACCACATGTTTGGTTTTAAGAAAGAGCTCTACACGCCCGAGTATCAGCTTGCCGGCGACGAGTGCGCCGTTATCGAGACGTCGAAGGGTACCATCAAGGTCAAGTTTGACGGCGAGGGCGCTCCCATTCATGTCGCGAACTTCTGCGAGCTTTCTACGATGGGCTTCTATGATGGCCTTAAGTTCCATCGCTATGTGCCCGGTTTTGTCATCCAGGGCGGCGACCCCAATACCCGCGATATGTCCGGCGCCGACGTCGCCGCTGGTCTTGAGGGCCCCGACGGCATGCCTGGTACCGGTGGCCCCGGCTACTGCATCAAGGGCGAGTTTGCCACCAATCCGCGCAACAGCCATGTCGATGGCGCCCTTGCCATGGCACGCTCCATGGACCCCGATTCCGCGGGTTCGCAGTTTTACTTCTGCCTGGGTGCCCAGCATAACCTCGATTCCGGTTACACCGTCTTTGGTACCACGGTCGAGGGTCTCGATGTGATTTCGCAGCTGCGTGCCGGCGACGAGATCGTTCATGTCGAGATCGTTCACGAGTAAAGGGGACTTCCTTGAATAGCCAGCTGATCCAACAGGGCCGCGCCGCTTACCGCGCGGGTGATTTTTCCGCTGCAGCCCAGATGCTTGGGGCGGCAAAGACTCCCGATGAGATTATGGGCGAGGCCGATCACCTTCGTGGCAACGCCTTGATGCACCTGGGCATGTATGCCGAGGCCGCCGAGGCTTATGCCGCCGCCCTCAACGACGGCACCTACGGCAAGCGCGGCGCGCTGCTCACCAACCGCGGCAAGGCGCTCGCCGCCGTGGGCGACTACACGACGGCCGCCCAGGCGTTCTCTGCCGCTACGCAGGATGCTTCCTATGCCACGCCGTTCAAGGCCTATCTGGGCCTGGGCAATGCGCTGTTCCAGTCGGGCGACTATGCCAACGCGGGTACTGCCTTCCGTCAGGCTGCCATCGACGGCGCCAATCCGGCTCCTGCCGCCGCACTCGGCGAGCTTGGACGTTGCTTCATTAAGCTCGGCCGTCCGGCGGATGCCGTGGAGACCTACCGCACGGCTATCGACTTTGCCGGCCCCCGCGACGACACGCGTGCGCTCAACGCCGGCATGGGTCAGGCGCTTTCTGCCGCCGGCCGTCCCTCCGACGCACTCGACGCCTTTAACGCCGCTACTGCCGATGGCATCTACCAGCTCACCTCCGAGCAGGCCGATGAGCTTGCCCGCGTGCACGATTCGCTTGCCGCGCTGTCTGCCCAGACGGCTATGGCCACGGCTCCGGCGCCCGCGATGGACGCCCCTGCCGTCGATCCGCTCGATCCTACGGGCGCGACCGGTCAGTTTATGCCCGATCCCTCGGACACCGGCTTCTTTACGCTGTCCGAGTCCGAGATGGTCCAGCAGGACCGTCAGGATCGTAAGCAGGCCAAGGTCCGTCGTCGCCATCGCCACACGGGTCTCAAAGTCTTCGTCGTGCTGCTTCTGCTCATTTTGATCGCAGTGGGCGGTCTTGGCTTTGCCTACACGCGCGGCTTTGGCTTCCCGTCCCAGGAGTCTGTCGTTACCGATCTGTTCCAGGCTGCCGGCGACGGTGACACCGCAAAGGCCGAGTCTTACCTGGCCTCGAGCCTGTCCGAGGACGCCAAATCGATGATCATCTCCTCGATTCCGCAGGGTGCCACCGTGTCCGTCGAGGGCATGGATCAGTCCATGACCGAGACGGCCGCCAAGGTGAAGGCATCGCTGTCCAAGGGCGGCGAGCAGGAGTACACCGTCAAATTCGTGCGCTCCGACAACCATATCGGCTGGGCCGTTTCCTCGCTCGATATGGATTTCTCGGCTGCTGACAACCAGTAGTGACCTTATGGGATTTAGCTTTGCCCGGCGCTTCACCGCAAGTGAGGTGCCGGGCTTGCGCTAGTATGATGAGCTAGTAGTTTTCCAGCAATCATCCAACACATCAGGAGTTGCGTTGTTTTCTTTGATGGATATGTTCTTCGGTAGCTATGCGGGCGATCTTGCCATCGACCTCGGCACCGCAAATACGCTTGTCTCCGTGCGCGGCAAGGGCATCGTCATCCGCGAGCCCTCCGTCGTCGCCATCGACAAGAACGACGAGCGCATCCTGGCGGTCGGTATCGAGGCAAAGCGCATGCTCGGCCGTACGCCCGGCAACATTGTGGCCGTTCGTCCCCTGAAGGACGGCGTCATCGCCGACTTCGATGTTACAGAGGCTATGCTTCGCTACTTTATCGACAAGGCGTCCGAGAAGCGCTATCCGTGGACCCCGCGTCCGCGCGTTGTCGTCTGCGTTCCCTCCGGTGTCACGTCGGTCGAGAAGCGTGCCGTCTTTGAGGCCACGATCCAGGCCGGCGCTCGCCAGGCCTATCTGATCGAAGAGCCTATGGCCGCCGCTATCGGCGCCGACCTGCCCGTCGAGGAGCCTACCGGCTCCATGGTCATCGACATCGGTGGCGGTACCACCGAGGTTGCCGTTATCGCTATGGGCGGCATCGTCGTCTCGCAGTCCATCCGTATTGCCGGCGACGAGTTCGATCAGGCCATCCTCACGCACGTTCGCGATGCCTACAACTTGGCCATCGGCGAGCGTACGGCAGAGGACATCAAGATCAAGGTCGGCTCCGCCGTGCCGCTCAAGGACGAGCTCGACGTCGAGGTCAACGGCCGCGACGTGATCACCGGTCTGCCCAAGACCGTGCGCATCGAGAGCGAGGAGATTCGTCGCGCACTCAACAAGCCGCTCGACGAGATGGCCAAGGCCGTCAAGGACGCGCTCGACGCTACGCCTCCCGATCTTGCCTCGGACCTTATGTACTACGGCATTTTGCTGACCGGTGGCGGCGCGCTGCTGCGCGGTCTCGACGTGCGCCTGCGCGATGAGACCGGCGTTTCGGTCAACGTCAGCCCCACGGCGCTCGATAACGTTGTTAACGGCTGTGCCCGCGTGCTCGAGGCCAATGCGTTTGATGGCGGCTTCGTCCAGACCAATGCTTAATTTCCAAAAGGTGGATTCCATTTGGCACGATCTTCGGGTTTCTCCACAAATCTGAATACCAAGCGACAATCAACGGGTATGCGCCCGTTGATTGTTTTCAGCCTGATTTCGGTGTTGCTGCTCACGTTTTATATTCGTGAGGGCGAGGCTGGGCCGATTCATGCCGTGCGTTCGGGCGTAACGACGATTACCTCGCCGGTGCGCTTTGTGGGTTCGGCTGTGGCGGCTCCCTTCAATGCCATCGGCAACGTGTTCTCTAACCTTACGGCGTCGCAGGACACGCTCGACGAGCTTAAGAAGCAAAACGAGGAACTGACCTCTAAGGTTGCCGAGCTCTCCGAGTCTCAAAAGACCGCCGAGCGTCTGGAGGGGCTGGTCGGCCTGCAGTCGACCTATAACCTCAAATCGACCGCTGCTCGTATCGTTGGTGCCTCGGGCGATGCCTGGACCTCGACCGTTACCATCGACAAGGGCTCTGCCGACGGCCTTACCATCAACATGCCCGTGACGAGTTCTGCCGGTGTTATCGGCCAGATCATCGAAGTCTCGGCCAAGACGTCCACCGTGCGCCTGATTGGCGACGAGAACTCGGGTGTGTCCGCCATGGTACAGGACACGCGCGCCCAGGGCATGCTGCAGGGTCAGGCTGACGGCACGCTGCGTCTTGAGTACGTGAGCGTCGACTCCGACGTTAAGGTTGGCGACATCATCGTGACCTCGGGCATCGGCGGTGTGTTCCCCAAGGGTCTACCGCTCGGCACCGTCTCGTCGGTTGAGAAATCGGCAAACGACGTGTACTACACCATTGTGGTGCGCGCTCAGACCACGGCCGAGAACAACGAGGAAGTGCTGGTCATTACCTCGCTGACCGATGAACAGTCGGCCTCGGATGAGGACGTGAGCACGGCCAACAGCACGCCGCAGGGAACGTCGCGCGATGCTGCAACCAAGACGAAGGACGAGAGCTCGGATGACAGTTCCGACACGTCCGAGATGACCGATTCTGGCTCGAACGAATAGGGGGCATGTCCATGGATCTACACGAGCAGGGGATGAGCTCCCGCACGTTTGTGATCGCCGCCATCGTGTGCGTGCTGCTGCAGGCAGGCCTGGCACCGCAGATCTCCATTGCGGGTGGTCGCGTCAACTTCATGATTATCTTGGTGTGCCTGAGTGTGTTCTCGGGCGACCCGACCCGTGCCGTCGTGTGCGGTTTTTGCAGCGGCTTGTTTTATGACCTGTCCGCTGCCGTGCCGGTGGGCATTATGTCGCTCCTGCTGACCGTGGGTTCTTTTGCCCTGGTGCACAGCGCCGTCGGTCAGACGGGCGGTACCCCAAGTGCGCGCGGCGTCACTGTGGGCGCCTTCGCGCTCGTCATTAATGTGATCTACAGCATCATCTTGCTGTTTATGGGTTTGGAGACGAGCTTTGTCGTGGCGATCTTCGGCCATGCGCTGCCGTCCTCGATCCTGACGGGTCTGGTTGCCATTCCGTTTTTGATGTCCGGCGTCGTGCCGCAGTCCGGCTATGGATTCTCCGCACGTGGCGGACGCCAGACGGGTATGCGCTTTAAGCCCAAGACCCGCAAGCTCAAATAGGGGAGGCCCGTAGATGTCTTCCCAGATGACGGTTATTATCGCCGGTATCGTGCTGGTTGTGGCCATCGTGGTCGCGCTGGTCGTCATGCGTCGTGGCGATTCCCGTTTTACCTACGATACACAGCATGGAACGGCCCCGCGCGCCACCGAGGGCGAAGGCAATACCGCGGCGACCGCCTTTAAGGGCCGCTTTTCCATCCTCACCACGGGTGTGGGCGCGATGTTTGCGGCACTTGCCGTCAAGCTGTGGGGCATGCAGATGGTCTCGTCGGACTATTACGAGAAGCAGGCCAATAGTAATCAGACTCGCACCGTTACCACACCCGCTGTGCGCGGTCGCATCCTCGACCGCAATGGCGTGGCGCTTGTCCAGAACCGTCCCTCACTTGCTGTCGTGGCCTACCGCGACCTTGCCGAGGATGAGGTTCTGGTTCGCCATCTTGCCAACGTGCTTGGAATGCCTTATGTGGCGGTCCTTCGCAATATTCAGGACAATACAGAGGGCGCTCAGAGCCTGCATACCATCGCGACGGACGTCCGTCGCTCCACGGTTGCCTATATTCAGGAGCATGCCGGCGAGTTCCCGGGCGTCAAGATTGCCGAGCGTACCGAGCGCCAGTATCCATACGGCGAGACGGCATGCCATATCTTGGGCTATACCGGCACCATTACCTCCGAGCAGCTCGAGGCCCAGAATAAGAAAACTTCTGGCGACGATGATGCTTCTGCTGGCAAGATTACGTACCAGTCGGGCGATATCGTGGGGCAGGCGGGCGTTGAGAGCTACTACGAAAACCTGCTGCAGGGTATTCGTGGCGAGCAGACCGTCAAGGTCGATGCCTCGGGCAACGTGACCGGTCAGGCCGGCGCCGTGCCCGCGAAGGCCGGCTCTGACATTAAGCTCACGCTCGACCTTAAGATCCAGCAGGCCTGCGAGACGGCGCTGGCGAGCGCTATCGAGCTTGCCAAGACCACTGGCTACAGCAATGCCGGCAACGGCGCTGTAGTGTGTCTCGATCCCAACAATGGCGAGATCCTGGGCATGGCGAGCCAGCCCAAGTTCGATCCGTCCGTCTTTATTGGCGGCGTCTCAAATGACGTGTGGACCGAGCTCAATGATGACAAGGGTTCGCACCCGCTGCTCAACCGCGCCATTAGCGGACAGTACATGTCGGCCTCGACCATCAAGCCGCTTTCGGCACTGGCCGGTCTTGAGTTTGGAACCTACACGTCGGGGCAGACGACCAACTGCACGGGTTATTGGACGGGTCTGGGCAAGTCGTGGGGCAAGTACTGCTGGCTGCATTCCGGCCACGGCACCATGACGCTGCAGTCGGGAATCGCCAACTCGTGCGACCCTGTCTTCTACGACATGGGCAAGGCGTTCTTTTATGACGAGCAACATCCCGAGGGTCTGCAGGAGGTCTTTCGTCGCTGGGGTCTAGGCAAGACCTGCGGTATCGATCTGCCGAGTGAGGGCGCGGGTCGTATTCCCGATGCCGAGTGGAAAGAGTCGTACTTCACCGACGCATCTGCCGAGGACCGCAAGTGGAATGCCGGCGATATGACCAACATCGCCATCGGTCAGGGCGACATCCTGGTGACGCCCCTGCAGATGGCGTGTGCCTATATGGGTCTTGCCAACGGCGGCAAACAGTACGTGCCTCACGTGTTTTTGTCTGCCGTGTCGCGCGATGGCGACGGCGATGCCTATAAGTACAACGGCAAGGGCAAGAAGAAGCGCCTGGAGGCCAAGATCAACAGCGATTCGGATTTGGCTCTTGTTCGCAACGGCATGCACGACGTGATTTACACGGCATCGACGTCCCTGGCGGCTCACTTTGGCACCCTGACGCCGCAGGTATACGGCAAGTCGGGCACGGGCGAGAAAAGTGGCGAGGATGAATACGCGTGGTTCTGCGCCTATGCACCGGCCGATGACCCCAAGTATGTCATCGCTACCGTCTTGGAGCAGGGCGGCGGTGGCTCAGATACCGCGATGCATGTCGTGCGCGACGTGCTCGGCGTGATTTATGACGAGCCCGATACCTCTTCGGCCTCGGGCGATTCTTCGGTTCGATAGGAGGTTGCGATGGATTTTTCTCCGGCGGATCTGTTCCGTTCAACCAAGACCGGCTCTCGCAGCAGCCTGGACCGTGTCAACAAGCAACTTTCGGCCTCGCGCGGCACGTTTCGCCAAAAGGTGCATATCGGTGTGCTCGTGGCTACTGTGGCGCTCGTCGCCTACGGTGCCATCATTATCTGGTCGGCTTCGCAGTTTAAGGCCGATGCCTCGTTCTCACGCCATCTGCTGGGAATTGGCATCGGGGCGGTGCTGGCGGTGCTCGTCTGGCGTACCGACCTGCGCGGTATTTCCAATTTCTCGACGGCGTTGCTCGTCATCGACCTGATCGTGATCTTCTCGCCCAAGATTCCGGGTCTGTCCTATACGGGCGGTCTGGGCATGACGGGCTGGATCAAGATTCCCGGTATCGGCTTGACTTTCCAGCCGGTTGAGCTTGCCAAGCTCATCACCATCTTCTTTATTGCTACGCTTGGATCGCAGTATAACGGTCGCATCGATACCGTTCGCGACTACGTCAAGCTCTGCGGCATGCTGTCCATTCCGTTTTTGGCCGTCGTTGCCATGGGCGACCTGGGCTCGGGCCTGGTCGTGCTGGTTTCGGGCGCCATCGTCATTTGTATGAGCGGTGCACGCCGCGAATGGGTGCTGTCGACCCTGGCCCTGCTCGTGGGCTTGGTGGCCCTCGTTCTGGCGCTCGATTCGGTCTTTGATTCGTTGCTCGGCCACGATGTGCTCATCAAGCAGTATCAGATGAACCGTCTGACGGTCTTTATCGACCCCGATAATGCCGATTCGGACGATGCCTACAACCTGCAGCAGTCGCTTATCGCCGTTGGCTCGGGCGGCTTCTTTGGTAAGGGTTTGGGCCATGCGACGCAGTCGGCCGGCGGCTTTCTGCCTGAGTTCCACACCGACTTCGTCTTCGCCTTTTTGTCCGAGACCTTTGGTTTTTGCGGTTCCTTTTTTCTCTTGTGCCTCTACGTGCTGCTGATCTTTTCGACGATTCGCGTCGCCTTTAAGTGTGAGTCGCTGTTCCTGCGTCTGTCGTGCGTAGGTATCGTCGGCATGTGGGCATTCCAGACCTTCGAGAACATCGGCATGTGCATCGGCATGATGCCGATTACCGGTATTCCGCTACCGTTTATTAGCTTCGGTTCGTCTTCGATGATGATCCAGCTGCTGACGGTGGGTATCGTACAATCCATATGGCGGCATCGTTCGGGCGCCGCGTAACCGCTGGAGGGGTTTGCTATGAAAATTCCCGTAGATAAGCTGACCCGCGCTTTTAAGATGGGCGCGTCCGTTAAGAAGGATTCCGATACGCCGGTGCGCGTCTCGGTCTATCTGGATTCGTCCGCCTCGCGCTTTCTGGCCGAGAC
Organism: Collinsella sp.; assembly: GCA_030839365.1. GTDB lineage: Bacteria > Actinomycetota > Coriobacteriia > Coriobacteriales > Coriobacteriaceae > Collinsella. Next base: position 17,333 of record JAUUMM010000019.1, on the reverse strand, counting down.
GGTGCGTGACGCCTTTGTGCCGCAGACGACCTCGGGCATTGTGCGCGTCGAGCGTCTGGGGGAGGAGCGAATTGCTCCAAAGACCGATACCGATGTGGTGCTGGTGCTCTCGTGTGGTTCCGACCGCTTGGAGAGTGCCGTGCAGGAGCTCGTGATCGCCGGCGCGCCCGTGTGCGTGCTTGCCGAGTCTGCTGTGGAGGTGCCGTTTATCGAGGAGTCCACGCCCATGCTCGGTGTGGTGGCGGCAACCGATAAGACGTATCTGCTCGAGACGCTTGCCCGCTGGATTCTCGATCGCACCGACAAGGAAACGGCTTTTGCGGCGAACTTTGCCTTCATGCGCATCGCGGCGGCCAATCGTATCATCACCTCGTGTGCGCTCACCAATATGGCGACCGGGGCTTTGGTGTTTTTGCCGGGCACCGATTATCCCGTTATGGCGCTGGCGCAGGTGGGCATGCTCTTTGAGCTCGCTGCCGTCTTTGGACGCGGCATTAAGCCTGAGCGCGGCTACGAGGTCGCGGGCGTGCTTGCCGGCGGTCTTGTGATCCGCGCGGTCACCCGCGCGCTCGTCAAGCAGACGCCGCATATTGGGTTTGCCGTCAAGGCGCTCGCTGCTGCCGCGGGCACCTATGGCATGGGCCGTGCGCTCGTTTCGCTCTACGAGCGCGATGTCGACTACAGCCGTGCTAACGAGGTGGTCACTGCCACGTTTTCCCGCGTTCGCGATCTGGTGACTGCGGTCGCGGGCGCTACCCGTCCTATGGCGTCCTATCAGGACGCATCAGATCTCGCTGCTTAGGGGTTTTCCGTTGCGCGTTGCATACCAAGACTGTTTTCATTTAATTGAGCCGTTGCTCGCCAAGGTCGAGAAGCCGAGTCGCTATATCGATCACGAGTGGGGCACGCTTTCCAAGGCCGATGCCGACTACCGTTGCTGCCTGATCTACCCGGATGTGTACGAGGTCGGTCTGCCCAACCAGGGCATCGCCATCCTCTACAACATCCTTAACCAGGCCGAGGGCATCTCCTGCGAGCGCGGCTATGTGCCGTGGCCCGATATGGGTGACGCCATGCGCGAGGCAGGCATTCCGCTGCTGTCGCTCGAGGGTGCAGCGCCGGTCGCTTCGTTTGATATCGTCGGCCTGCATGTGCCGCACGAGATGGCGGTGACGAACTTCCTCGAGGCACTCGACCTCGCTGGTATTCCGCTGTTAGCGGCTGACCGCACCGAGGACGACCCCATTATCATCGCCGGCGGCCCCTCGGTGTACAACCCCGAGCCGTACGCGGCCTTCTTCGATGTTATCCTCATCGGCGAGGGCGAGGAATCGCTGCTCGAGACCTGCCAGTTGCATCGCCGTCTGCGTGACGAAGGAGTCCCGCGCGCGCAGATTGTCGAGCAGCTTGCATCCATTGCCGGCAACTACGTGCCGTCACTCTATGAGGTTCGTCATGACGAGCCCTGCTCGCCGCATGGCTACACCGTGCCGCGTGAGGGCAAGGATGCGCCGACCGTGGTCTACAAGCGCGTCGTCGAGGATTTCGGCGCCACGAATCCGCTGTCGCAGTCGTGCGTGCCCTATGCGCAGCTGGTTCACGACCGCCTGTCTATCGAGATCCTGCGCGGCTGCGCCCGCGGCTGTCGTTTTTGTCAGGCTGGCATGACGTATCGCCCGGTGCGCGAGCGCTCGGCCGACCAGATCGTCTCGTCGGTGATTCAGGGTCTGGAAAAGACCGGCTATGACGAGGTATCGCTGACCTCGCTCTCCACGACCGACCACTCCTGCATTCGCGACGTGCTCGGCAGGCTCAACCGTCGCCTGGAGGATACGGGTATTCGCGTGTCTATTCCGTCGCAGCGCCTGGATTCGTTTGGCGTGGATATGGCCGAGTCAGTCGCCGGCGAAAAGAAGGGCGGCCTGACGTTCGCGCCCGAGGCCGGCAGCCAGCGCATGCGCGACATCATTAACAAGAACGTGACCGAGGAGGACCTGGACCGTGCGGCCAAGGCGGCCTTCGAGGCCGGCTGGAACCGCATGAAGCTCTACTTTATGATGGGCCTTCCCTGCGAGCGCGACGAGGACATCGTGGCCATCGCCAATCTGGCCGATCACGTGCTGGAGCTCGGTCGTTCCGTGGTGCCCAAGGCTCGTCGCGGCTCGATCTCGGTGTCGATCTCGGTTTCGGTCTTTATCCCCAAGGCTGCCACGCCGTTCCAGTGGTGCCCGCAGCTCGACTACGACGATGTCAAGCGTCGCCAGAAGCTGCTTATCACGAGCGTTCGCAACCGTGCCGTCCGCGTGCATTACCACGATGCCGAGACCTCGCTCATCGAGGCCGCGCTGTCCCGCGCCGGTCGTGACATGACGCCCGTCATCATCGACGCTTGGCGCTCGGGCTCTCGCTTTGACGCCTGGGTAGAGCATTTCTCGCTCGATAACTGGAAGGAGGCTGCTGCCAAAAACGGCATCGACCTCAATGAGCTCGTGCACCTGCCCTACGAGTTGGACTGGCGCCTGCCGTGGGAGCACGTGAGCCCCGGCTGCACACGCGGCTTTCTCGAGCGCGAGTACCGTCGCTCGCTCGAGGGCGTCACGACTCCCGACTGCACCCGCACGTCGTGCACCGGCTGCGGGATCTGCCCCACGCTCCACGCCAAGAATGTATTGATGGGTGATCGCGCATGAGTGAGCGCCTGACCGACAACCCCTCGCTCTTTAGGCTTCGTGTTCGCTATGGCAAGCGCGATCGCCTTAAGTACCTGGGTCATCTCGAAGTAATCCATACCATTGAGCGCATCGTGCGCCGTGCGGGACTTCCCTATGCCGTCACGCAGGGCTTTTCTCCGCACATGCGCGTGGGCTTCTCTTCGGCGCTACCGGTTGGTACGTCGTCTACCTGCGAGTGGTATGACCTGTTTATGACCGAGTTCGTGGCGCTCGACGAGGCGTTTGGGCGCCTGGCTGCGGCGTCTCCGGCCGATCTGGCGCCCATCGAGGCGGCGTACATCGACGTGCGCACGCCGGCGTTGACGGCGCAGCTCACGCGCTTGTCGTATCGCATCGACCTGCACTTGGATTCCGAGGCGCCCGTAAGCGCCGACGAGGTGCATCGTGCGATCGACACGCTGCGCGCGGGCCATGGCATCGACTACGCGCGCGGAAAAAAGAGCAAGCGCTTGGATTTGGATCACACACTCGTGGGCTATGAGCTCACGGCGGGGGAGCGCCCGGACCATTTGGTGCTCATGCTCGACACCCATGCCGACAACGAGGGCTCCATGCGTCCGGAAATTTTGCTTTCTGCTGCTGATGTTTTGTTGCAGGGCTTGACCCCGGGCGTGGATGCACCTATTGTTTCCACCGGTATGCAAGACCTCGTGACCATCTGCTCCTACGATGTCGAGCGTCAGAATCAAGCATGCGAGGACGACGAGGGCCGACTCGTCAGCCCCATACCTGTGCGAACTTGTGGATTTGCTCCACATACTCGTTGACGGGGTTATTTTCGCCTGCTACTATATTCGGCTGTTGCACTAACTGATGCATGAAGGGCAAGTAAACATGTACGCAATCGTTAACACGGGCGGCAAGCAGTACAAGGTCGCCACCGACGATGTCATCACCGTCGAGAAGATCGAGGGCAATGAGGGCGACAAGGTCACCCTGCCGGTTATCTTCCTCAACGATGGTAAGAAGATCGTCACCGATCCCGACAAGCTGGCCAAGGCCAAGGTTACCGCTCAGATCGTTGAGCAGTTCAAGGGCGAGAAGCAGCTGGTCTTCAAGTTCCACAAGCGTAAGCGCTATCGTCGTCTGAAGGGTCACCGTCAGCAGCTCACCAAGCTGAAGATCGTGAAGGTTCAGGCTACCTCCCGCGCCAAGAAGGCTGTCAAGGCAGAGGCTGAGGCTGTTGCCGAGGCTCCCGTCGCCGAGTAGATTACACTCGTAACGAAAGAGTAGGTATACACAATGGCACACAAAAAAGGACTCGGTTCCTCCCGTAATGGCCGTGACTCCCGCGGTCAGCGCCTTGGCACGAAGCGCTATGCCGGCCAGACGGTAACCACGGGCACGATTCTCGTCCGTCAGCACGGCACGCACATCCACCCGGGTGAGAACGTTGGCCGTGGTAAGGACGACACGCTGTTCGCGCTGGTCGACGGTACCGTTGAGTTCCACAAGGGTATCAAGCACAGGGTCAGCGTACGCCCGCTCGCGAACGCGTAATTCACCCTTCATAGAGCACATATGTGGGAGGCACTTGAGTTTTAGGATTCAAGGGTCTCCCTCTTTTTTGTAGGAGGCGATTCTGTTGTCACAGTTCACCGATATCAGCCGCATTAACGTGTGCGGCGGCGACGGCGGAGCCGGATGTATGTCGTTTAGGCGCGAGGCATTTGTCCCCAAGGGCGGCCCCGATGGCGGCGACGGCGGTCGTGGCGGCAATGTCGTCATCCAGGCCGATGCTCAGCTGTCTTCGCTGATCGATTACCGCTTTAAGCATCACTTCCGCGCCGAGCGCGGCACGCACGGGCAGGGTGCCCGTCGTAACGGTAAGAGCGGCGAGGACCTGATTCTCAAGGTCCCTATGGGCACCGTGGTGCGCGAGCTCGACCCCGAGACGCAGACCCCGATGTTCGAGATTGCCGATCTGGTGCACGATGGCGAGCGCGTTGTCGTGGCCCCTGGTGGCGCCGGTGGTCTGGGCAATACGCACTTTGTGACGTCGGTGCGCCGCGCGCCCGCGTTCGCCCAGCTGGGCGAGCCGGCCGAGGAGCACTGGATTGAGCTCGAGATGAAGCTTATGGCCGATGCCGCGCTCGTGGGCTTCCCCTCGGTGGGTAAGTCATCGCTCATCGCGCGCATGAGTGCCGCCCGTCCTAAGATTGCCGACTACCCGTTTACCACGCTCGTGCCGAACCTCGGCATGGTGCGTGCCGGCGAATATTCTTACGTCGTTGCCGACGTCCCCGGTCTCATCGAGGGCGCGAGCGAGGGCAAGGGCTTGGGTCACCAGTTCCTGCGCCACATTGAGCGTACGGCCCTGATCATGCATGTCGTCGACATGACGGGCGGTTTTGAGGATCGCGATCCGGTTGAGGACTATCGCATCATCAACCGCGAGCTCGAGCAGTATGGAGCCGAGCTTTCGGAGCGTCCGCAGATCGTCGTTGCCAACAAGTGCGATGCGCCGGGCACGGCCGACAAGATTGCCGACCTTAAGCGTGCGGCGCTCGACGATGGCCATATGTTCTTTGCCGTGTCTGCTGTTACGGGCGCCGGCCTCAACACGCTGATGCTTGCCGTGGGCGAGCAGGTGGCTAAGCTTCGCGCCGAGCTGGCGGTCTCTGATGAGCCGGTCGATCTGCGCGACGAGGAGTGGGAGCGTCGCCGCCTGCAGCGCGAGAAGCGTTTCCGCATTGTCCAGGAAGAGCCCGGTGCCTTCCGTGTGGTCGGTCGTGCCATCGAGCGCATGGTCATCCAGACCGACTGGGAAAACGAGGAAGCCGTCATTTACCTGCAGCATAAGTTTGCGCGTATGGGTGTTGACGACGCGCTCGAGAAGGCCGGTTGCCGTGCGGGCGACGAGGTCCGCATTTGCCAGCGCGCCTTTGACTTTGAGGGCGCTGAGGACTTCTCGGAGTACGAGGAGCTCGAGGATGCTGACGAGGACGTTGCCGCTGAGGCCATTGACGTGGCCGATGCTGCGGATGAGGGCGTCGAGGTTGTCGATTCGGCGGATGCCGCGGACGATGCCGAGACCTCGGAGGGCGAGTAAGCCATGTCGCTGCGCGGTGGAATCGGTTTGCCCGAGCTGCCCATAAAAGAGGGCAAAGAGTTTCGGCTTGGCATTATGGGCGGCACATTCGACCCGATTCATTACGGGCACCTGGTGACTGCCGAGCAGGCGCGCGAGTCGCTCGACTTGGACGCCGTGCTCTTTATGCCGGCGGGCTCTCCCGCCTTTAAGCTTGACAAGCCGGTGACGCCTGCCGAGGACCGTTATGCCATGACGGTCCTCGCCACCGCCGCGAACCCGGCCTTTTTGGCGAGCCGGTTCGAGATTGACCGTCCGGGCGTAACCTATACGGCCGATACGCTTCATGCCCTTCGCGACTTTTACCCGCCGCAGGTAAAGCTCTACTTTATTACGGGCGCCGATGCGATTATCGATATTGTGACCTGGCATGATGCCGAACGAATCGCTGAGCTTGCTACCTTTATTGCGGCGACGCGACCGGGCTTTGATATCGATACGGCGCGTGCCCGAATCAAAGAGTCGGGGCTGCCGTTCGACGTGCGCTATATTCAGATTCCGGCGCTGGCGATCAGCTCGACGAACATTCGTAAGCGAGTTGCCCGCGGCATGAGCGTGCGCTATCTTACGAGCGAGTCCGTGCTCGGCTACATTCGCAAGCGCAGGCTATATGCCGATTTGGGCCAAGAAGATTTTGAGTGATGGGGGCTACGTTGTCGGTAGAGGATCAGTTTGAGGGCGATGAGCGCGCGCTGCTCAAGCGCATTCAAGAGCTGCTCGATGTTCGCATGAAAGATAAGCGCAAGCGCTATGTGCATTCGCTGGGTGTTGCCGAGACCGCACTTCATCTGGCCGAGGTCTACGGCGTTGACCGCTTTGATGCCGCTGCCGCCGGCCTGATCCATGACTGGGACAAAGTGCTCTCCGACGACGAGCTGGTCACGCGCGCTCTGCATTACGGCATTAAGATTGCCGGCTCTCCTTCCGCCGCGACGCCGCTTTTGCATGGCCCTGTTGCTGCCTATGAGCTTCCACAGCTTTTCCCCGAGTTGTCGCCGGCCGTTTTCCAGGCTGTCGACCGTCACACCGTGGGTGCCTGCGACATGACGCCGCTCGATATGGTGGTCTTTGTGGCCGATGCCATCGAGCCCAACCGCCACGGCGACTATGCGCATGCGCTGCGCAAGATGGTGGGGGAGTCGACGCTCGATGAGTTGTTCTTCTCCTGTTTTGCGCAGGGTTTGGTCTATGTGATCCAGTCCGGGCGCTATCTTTATCCCACGGCTATTTCGATTTACAACCATTACGCCCAGCTGCGCTAGCTCGGGTGCGTCTAGAAAGAGGTATTCCATGGCCGACGAGACCATGACCGACGAGCAGATTCTTGAAGGTGTGGAGCACAAGAGCTTCGTTGCCACGTCCGGCCGCACTGCCGCCTCGCTGTCCGCGAGCGGTGTCGCCGCCGAGGATGTCGCCCGCGCCGCCGCGCAGGCCGCCTACGACAAGAAGGGCGAGGACGTGCAGGTGCTCGACCTGACCGAGCTTTCCGATGTGTGCGACTACTTTGTGCTCGCCACCGGTACCAACAACCGCCAGGTCGATTCGATTGTCGACGAGATCGAGGAGAAGGTCGCCGAGGCTTGCGGCGAGCATCCGTTCTCCATCGAAGGCCGCGAGCAGAAGACCTGGATGCTCATGGATTACGGCTCGGTCGTCGTCCACGTCTTCACTCCCGAAGCCCGCGACTTCTACCGCCTCGAGAAACTCTGGGGCGACGCCCCCCAGCTCCCCCTCGACCTCCTCTAGTGGCTCATTTGATACGGGGCTTTTAACTAGCCTCGCGCATTTCGCCGGGCAGTTGCGGTTTTCCGTACCTGCCTGGCTTTCTTTTTGCCCAAAGACGGTTAATCGTTGAAGCGGGATTGGCGGCCGAAGGATAGGGCGGTGTCGCCGAACTTGTCTCGGACGGCGTCGATCGCGACGGAGAGCTCGCGACGGTCGCTCGATTGGGCTCCGCGGTCGTCGACTTCGCAGAACAGGTCGGTCTGGATGCCGCCCTGATGGTCAAAGTCGCTCATGCCGATGCCTGCTAAGCGAACATGCATGCCTTCCTGCCAGATGTTGTCGAGCAGTTCGAGCGCAACCGCCACAAAGATGTTCTCATCGTCGGTCGGATGAGGCAGCCGGCGCTGTGCCGAGCGACCGCTTCCATACGAATACTTAAGCTTGAGCGTTATCGTGCCGCCCGTCAGTCCCTGACGGCGTAGACGGCGCCCGACCGACTCGCCGAGCAGCGCGATCGCCGCCTCGATATCCCCACGCTCAGTCAAATCCTTCGCAAAGGTGCGCTCATTGCTCACCGATTTAACCTCACGCTCTTCATCGAGACTCGTGACTTCGGAGATTTCAAGTCCCAGCGCACGCTGGCGCATGCGTTCGCCGTTGACGCCAAAAATAGAGGCCAAGGTGGATTCCGGTGCACGTGATAGCTCGCCAAGGGTGTAGATGCGCATACGGCGCAGTCGTTCCTCGGCCGAGCGCCCGATGCCGCTCATGGCAGATACCGGCAGCGCGGCCAAAAAGCGCTGCTCGGTTCCGGGGCGCACGATGGTCAGCCCAAACGGCTTATCCCGCTCGCTTGCGATCTTTGCGACCGTCTTGTTGCAGCCCACACCAATGGAACACGTCACTCCCAGCGCTGCCACGCGGTCGCTTATACGCCGCGCAACCAGTAGTGGGTCTTCGGGCGCAAAGCGACCCGGTGTGATATCGATAAAGGCTTCGTCGATGGATACGCGCTCCACGCGCGGCGTCTCCTCGGCAAGAATCGCCATGACCTGCGCGCTGACCTCGCGGTAGCGATCGAAATGCCCGTGCGTCCAAATGGCCTGCGGACACAGGCGCCGCGCCTCGGCTGAGGGCATGGCGGAGTGTACGCCAAAGCGACGCGCCTCATACGAACACGTGGACACGACGCCACGAGAATCGGCGTCTCCTCCCACGATGAGCGGCTTTCCGCGCCATTCGGGATGATCGAGCATCTCCACGCTCGCAAAAAACGCATCGAGGTCCATGAGGCCCACCGCCGGACCCGTCCAGGGAGGCGGCGTGACGCCCATGGCATCATCATAACCGTATGTATGTTCGCGTCTTTCCATGTCATGAGTATACCGCGCAGCTCATGTGGGGTGCGTGTATGTGCTTGCAAATCCCGAATTCTTGTCTAAGATATGGATTTGCCCTCGACTACACCGAAGAAGTTGGTCTCACGGACTTCACCTGCCCGCGTCGATGGCGTATTATGTTCAACTGTTTGTTTGTAGTTGCAGCCTAAAGCTGCTTGGTTGGAGGAGTTTCCTTTGGCAGTCAAGATTCGCCTTGCTCGTCACGGCGCTAAGAAGCGTCCGTACTACCGTGTCGTCGTCGCCGATTCCCGCGCCCCGCGTGACGGTCGTATCATCGAGGAGGTTGGCCGCTACAACCCGATGACCGCCCCCAAGACCATCAACCTCGACCTCGAGAAGATCGCTGACTGGCAGTCCAAGGGCGCTCAGCTCACCGACGCCGTCGCCGCTCTGGTCAAGGCCGCCAACGAGGGCGAGAAGACCGAGACCGTCGTCAAGAAGTCCAAGAAGCAGCTCGCCAAAGAGGCCGAGGCCGCTAAGGCTGCCGCTGAGGCCGCTGAGGGCGCCGAGGAGTAAATCGTGCCTGAGGTTGACGCTGCACAGCTCGAGGGTGAGGCAATGCTCTCAGATCGCATCGCCGATCTCGTCGAATATCTCGTTGTTCAGATCGTCGACGACCCGGATTCCGTGAGCCTTGAGGTCATCGATGGTGACGACGCCTCTACGATTGAGGTTTCTGTCGCCGAGGATGACGTCGCTAAGGTCATCGGCCGTCGTGGCCGTACCATCAAGGCCATTCGCACGCTCGCCCGTGCACTGGCCGCTCGCCTCGACACTGCTGTCGAGGTAGAGGTTCTGGGCTAGGACCTTGAGGTCCCAGTACAAAAACATCGCCCGTGTGGTCAAGCCGCACGGAAGGAAGGGGGAGGTCCTCGCGCAGCCGCTGCGGGGGCTTCCTTCTGTATTAGAGCCGGGTATGCGTGTCGCCCTGACGCCGCCGGCGCTCAAGCGCGACCGCTTTTGCACGGTCGTGTCCGTCACCGATACGGGCGATGGCGATCTGGTCTCGTTTGAGGGCATTGACGACTTGACGGCCGCTGAGGGCATCACGGGATGCTATGTGCTGGCAAATCGTGATGACTTTGAGCTCGATTCGCTCGACGCTGCCTATACTGACCTGATGGGTCGCGAGGTGGTCGACGAGCGCTTCGGTTCGCTCGGCACGATCGTCGAGATCATGTCGACGCCCGCTAACGATGTTTGGGTTGTCGAGGGCGATCGGTACGGCGAGGTACTGATTCCCGTGATCGAGCAGGTTGTGCTCGATCTTCCCGACACAGGAACAATTTCTGTCCACGTTATGGACGGCCTGATCGATATGGACAAGTAGGGAGGACAACATGCTGATCGAGACCCTTTCGGTCTTTCCCGAGATGTTTGAGCCCGTCATGTCCACATCGATTTTGGGCCGCGCCCGCAAGGCCGGCCTTTTTGATTTTAAGGCGTATAACCTGCGCGACTGGACGCACGACCGTCATCGTACCGTCGATGACGAGCCGTACGGCGGCGGGCAGGGCATGCTCATGAAGGTCGAGCCTATCGCAGAGGCCATCGAGGCCATTAGCTCCGAGGGTCCTAAGCCCACCGTGGTGTTTTTTACCCCCTGTGGCGAGCCCTTTACACAGCATGTGGCCGAGCGCCTGCTCAAAAGCGAGCGCTTGCTGTTTGTGTGCAGCCGTTACGAGGGTGTCGACGAGCGTGCCTATGCGTATGCCGACGAGCGCCTGTCGATCGGCGATTACGTGCTCACGGGTGGCGAGCTTCCCGCTATGGTCGTTGCCGATGCTGTCGTACGCCTGATTCCCGGCGCCCTTGGTGACGAGATGAGCAACGTCGACGAGTCGTTCTCGACCGCCGAGGACGGAGGCCTACTCGAGTATGCGCAGTACACTCGCCCTGCTGAATTCAACGGCGAGGGCGTGCCGCCTGTGCTCGTGAGCGGTGACCATGCCAAGGTTGACGCCTGGCGCCGTAAGAATGCCATCGAGCGCACCTGCCGCTGGCGTCCCGACCTGATCGAGACGGCGCGGCTTACGTCCCAGGAGCGCGCATACGCGCAGGAGATTCTGGACGCTTCGTATTCGCAGAGCGAGGAGTGAGAATGGTTCCATCGCAGCATTCCGCGTTGAGGGGCGCCTTTGAGTGGATCGCGGTCATCGCAATCGCGCTCGTGGCCACCTTCCTGATCCGCACCTTTGTGGTCGAGCCCTTTGTGGTGCCCACCGGCTCCATGGAGGATACGATCGAGATCGGCGATCAGATTCTGGCGCAGAAGGTGACGCTCGAACTCGGTCAGCCCGTCAAACAGGGTGATATCGTGGTGTTCCACAACCCCGATGCCACGTCCGAGCATGACGTGCTGGTAAAGCGCGTCATCGCCACGGCCGGTCAGACGGTCGACCTTCAGGACGGCAAGGTCGTCGTCGACGGCCAGGCGCTCGATGAGGACTATACGACCGGCATGAGCTGGCCGCTTTCGGTCCAGGCGCCCGCCGCCCAGGTGAGCTATCCCTACACCGTTCCCGACGGGTGTGTGTGGGTGATGGGCGACAACCGCGAAAACTCTGCCGACTCACGCTACTTTGGTCCTGTCGATCGCTCTGATTTGATCGCTGTGGCGCTTGTGCGCTACTGGCCGCTCAACCGCATCGGCGCTATCGACTAAAAACCGCTATAGTACAGTACCTAACCGTGTAATCGTTTCGACGAGGGGATATTAGAGGCATGAACGCTTCATCGCTTTCCTTCCAAGACATCATCCTGCGCCTCCAGCAGTACTGGGGCGAGCAGGGCTGCGTCATTATGCAGCCCTATGACTCTGAGGTCGGTGCCGGTACCTTCCATACCGCGACCACGCTGCGCTCACTCGGTCCCGCCGAGTGGCGCACCTGCTATGCGCAGCCTTGCCGCCGTCCCGCCGACGGCCGCTACGGCGAGAACCCCAACCGCATGCAGCACTACTATCAGTTCCAGGTGCTCATCAAGCCCTCACCGGTCAACGCCCAGGAGCTCTATCTGGGTTCGCTGGCCGCCATTGGCCTGGACCCCAACGACCATGACGTCCGCTTTGTCGAGGATGACTGGGAGAGCCCGACCCTTGGCGCCTGGGGCCTTGGCTGGGAGGTTTGGCTCAACGGCATGGAGGTCACGCAGTTTACGTACTTCCAGCAGGTGGGCGGCATCGAGGTCGACCCCGTGCCAGTCGAGATCACCTATGGCCTGGAGCGTATCGCCATGTATGCCCAGGGCGTCAACTCCGTTTACGACCTGGTGTGGAGCTACCTGCCCGACGGTACGCCCATGACCTATGGCGACGTGTTCCTCGAGAACGAGCGCGAGTTCAGTGCCTATAACTTTGAGGTCGCCAACGTCGAGATGATGCGTCAGAAGTTTGACGACTACGAGGCCGAGTGCCATTCCTGCCTGGAGCGCAAGCTGCCGCTGCCCGCATACGACTGCGTCATGAAGTGCAGCCACGCTTTCAATCTGCTCGATGCCCGCGGCGCGCTGTCCGCGGTCGAGCGTGCCAATTACATCCTGCGCGTCCGCGCCGTCGCCAAGGCGTGCTGCGAGGCCTATATGGCCGAGGTCGCCGGAGTCAACGAGAATGCCGACCAGGAAGGCGAGGTGGCGTAAGCCATGGCAGACGCTAAGGATTTCCTGTTTGAGATCGGTACGGAGGAAATGCCCCCTGCACCGCTGAACAATGCCGTCAAGCAGCTTGGTACCATGATCGCCAAGGGTCTCGACGAGGCCGGTCTGGCCCACGGCGAGGTCCGCGTGATCTCGAGCCCGCGTCGCCTGGCTGCGCTCGTTGCCGACGTTGCCACCGCGACCGATGAGGTTCACGAGGTCAAGCGTGGCCCCGCGGCAAACATCGCCTTCGACGCTGACGGTAACGCCACCAAGGCCGCCCAGGGCTTCGCCCGCAAGTGCGGTGTGGCTGCCGAGGACCTGGTCCGTCGTGAGGATACCGACGGTCGCGAGTATGTCTTTGCCGAGAAGAACATTCCCTCCGCACCGGCAACCCCGATCCTGACGGCCCTGTGCGAGAAGACCATTGCCGGCCTGCAGTGGCCCAACTACCGCTCCCAGCGCTGGGGCCACGAGCACGCGACGTTCGTGCGTCCGGTCCGCTGGATTTGCTGCCTTCTGGGCGAGGATGTTGTGCCTGTGTCGTTTGCCGACGTGACGAGCGGCAACACCACGCGCGGCCATCGCGTGCTCGGCCCCGGTGACCACGTTGTCGCCAGCCCCGCCGCCTACGAGCAGGTACTCGAGGATGCCGGCGTGCTCTCTGCTGAGCGCCGTCGCGAGGCGATTCTCGCTGGTATCGCCGAGGTCGAGGCTGCCCGTCCCGGCTGCCATGTCGATACGCCCAAGAAGGTCTTTGAGGAGGTCATCAACCTCTGCGAGTGGCCGACGGTGCTCGTTGGTACCTTCGACGAGGAGTTCCTCAAGGTCCCGCACGAAATTATCTGCGAGTCCATGCTCACCAACCAGCGCTACTTCCCGATCTATGACGACGAGGGCAAGCTCACGCGTGAGTTCGTGGTCGTCTCCAACAGCAAACCCGAGAATGCCGAGCGCGTGATCGACGGCAACGAGCGCGTCGTGCGCGCCCGTCTGGACGACGCTAAGTTCTTCTACGAGGAGGACCTGAAGATCTCCCTCGACGAGTTCCGTGAGCGTCTGGCCAAGGTCGCCTTCCAGGAGAAGCTCGGCAGCGTGCTCGCCAAGTCCGAGCGCATCGAGCAGCTCGCGCTCGCTATTGCCCGCGAGGCTCATCTGGGCGCCCATCTTGCCGCCGACGCCGCTCGCGCCGCGCACCTGTGCAAGGCCGACCTGGTGTCCAACGCCGTCGTCGAGTTCACGAGTCAGCAGGGCGTGATGGGCGGTTACTACGCCACCGCGTTGGGGGAGAACGACGAGGTCGCCCACGCCATTCGCGATCACTATCGTCCCCGTTTTGCCGGTGACGAGCTGCCTGAGGGCACCGCTGGCTGCATCGTGGCCTGCGCCGACAAGCTCGATACCATCGCCGGTATCTTTGCCATCGGCGAGCCCCCGACCGGCTCCTCCGACCCCTACGCGCTGCGTCGTGCCGCTATCGGCATTATCAACATCCTGCGCGACCGTCTGCCGATCGACCCCACGTCGCTCATCGACTTTGCCCTCGAACTCTACAGTGAGCAGGGCATTGAGTTCGACGCCGCCGAGGTCGCCCAGCAGGTTCGTGACTTCTTCCATGGCCGTCTGGTGAGCATGGCCCGCGACGAAAAGATTCCGGCCGATACCGTCGCCGCCGTCTCCGCGGTGCACATCATCGCCCCGTCCGTCTTCTTCGCCCGCTGCGCCGCCCTCGACGAGGCCCGCAAGAACGACGCCGAGACCTTCGACAACTTGGCGACCGCCTATGCCCGTGCCGCGCATATCTCCAAGCCCGAGCTGGGTGCGGAGTACGACCGCAGCCTTATGGGCGAGGTCGAGCTTGCGCTTGCCGACGCCTCCGAGGCCGCTCAGACCGCCGTTGATGCCGCTCTCGCCGCCGAGGATTACCCCGCCGCGTTTGCTGCCCTGGCCGCCTTGCGCGCGCCCATCGACCGTTTCTTCGACGAGGTTATGGTCATGGACAAGGACGAGCAGCTCCGCGATAATCGCCTTAAGCTGCTCAACCGCTTCGAGGCCGTTTTCTCCGGCATCGCCAACATCGGTGAGCTTGCACGCAAAAAGTAAGCTAGCCTGCGCGTAAGCGCAAAAGGAGCCCCGCATGGATTGCCCGGTCACCGCTCGTCCCACCGTTATCGTTATCTCCGACTCGCTCGGCGATACCGCTTGCGAGGTGGTGCTTGCGGCGTCCGGGCAATTTGATGAAGGGGCTTTTCGTCTCTTGCGCCTGCCCAAGGTGAACTCAGTGGAGCAGGTCAAGTCGTTTGTCGGTCCGCGCGTCGATGCTGATCATCGCGATATCGCCGTGTTTCACACCATCGTCGACCCGGCGCTTCGTGCCCGCGTGCTCGACTACTTGGGCATGCTGCACATCCGCTCGGTCGATTTGATCGGACCGACGCTTGCGGTGCTGTCGTCGCTTATTGGTGTTGCGCCCAAAGGTGTGGCCGGTGTAATCCATAAGACAGACGACCGGTATTTCCATCGAATCGAGGCCATGGAGTACTTTGTCGAGCACGATGACGGGCGCGGCTGCGACGATCTGTCTGGCGCCGATATCGTGCTGCTGGGCATATCGCGCACGTCTAAGACGCCGCTGTCGATGTATCTGGCCTATCAGGGCTACAAGGTCGCCAACGTTCCGCTGGCGCACGGTGTGGAGCCGCCCAAGTCGATTTACGAGGTCGATCCGATGCGTCTGTTCGGCCTGATTTCGACCGTCGATGTGATTTCCGAAATTCGCGATAGCCGCCTGGGCGATGACTACGCCCGCGCCGTCGCCGGTTCCTATGCCGAGCCCGAGAGCGTGCGAAGCGAGCTCGAGGAGGCTCGCGCCCTTATGAAGCGCCTGGGCTGCTTTGTAGTGCGTACCGACGGCAAGGCGATCGAGGAGAGCGCCTCCGAGATCATCGCTCACCTCGATGAGATCCAGGAAGCAAGGGCCCGCCGAGCCGCCCGCCGCGCCCAGCAGCAGTAACTACTGAGCAGCTAATTTGGGACGTGTCTCTATAGTATTGTCAACTCTCATGGGACGAGCCCGCCCTCCTCGAGTCGCTCGGGAGGCTCGGCGTTGCAGAGACGGCGAGGCCGGACGGGGATTACCTCTTCGTGATGGAGGGGAACCCCGGCGCTGGAGGGCGACGGGGAGGCGCCTCGGGTGCAGCTACACAAGGGGGCCTGTCCACGAGGTCCACGTGCGGGAAGTCAATTAATTTACCGTTCAAAAAGGGGGCAATGTGGGAAAGGGCCAAGCCGACTATTGAAATGACGATAAAGACGAGGCATCCTGATGTATGTCGGAATATAGATAGGACAAAACGTATCATCTATATCGCTTCTATGAAACCCGATGCAAGTTCTTCTCAATCTCGAAATAGATTGAAGGCATTGAGAGGAACTTTATACTACAAAAATCGTAGGTCTGCCACCTAGACAGAAGAAGTGATTTTGTATGCGGAATCTTGCATTTTGAAAACCGGTGCCAACTATGAGGTGTGAGTCGGGCTCGGTAAAGCGCGGGGGAAATGAGATAGGCTGCGCGTCATCAGAGAGTGGCGCGCAGCCTATTGACCTGCTTTCGTATGACGGATGCTTTAGAGGATCCAGGGGCCAAGTGGGTTGCCATCTGCGGAGCAGTCTTGAATCGTTAGGATGGGATTTTGAAAGGGCTGTCTCTCCCTCCACGCCTTCAAGTGATAGGTGCAGACGCGGTCGTAGTGGATTTTTTTGTATGCGCGCGATATCTCTTTTACAGCCTCCTCTTTGCTGGAATATTTTCCTGGAGCATGTGCAACAGATGTGCATGCGATACTGTCGATCCAGCCAGATTGGGGTCCGAGGTTAAAGCTCGAGATTATTGTCAAGACACCATTGAGGCCAGCTTGCAACAAATCGTTCTGTATTCGTTCAAATGCTGATTGATTGTTGGTTCCAAGGCCAATCATTCCAATTGCAGAGAGATATCCGCTATCAGTGAGTTTATCTCCTGCACCTCGAATAACCTTGCTTGTGATGATGAGGCCATCTGGACCGCCATCGCCAACGAAGGGGTACGGTACGTCTTCTGGGATTGGCAGCAAAGGAGGATTCACCGTAATGAGCTCATAGCTGCAAGAGCTTTCGATATTGTTTAGTGCGTTGTAGAGACTTCCGGTTAGAATAGTTAAATCTTCGCTAATACCATTGACCAGTGCGTTTAGTTGGCAGATTTCTGAGGCGATTGGATTGATATCTATCGCTGTGACTTGCATTCCAGATTTTGCCAGTATGAGTGCCTGGATGCCTGGTCCAGAGCAGAGGTCTAAGGCATTCTTTCCGGGGGATGGGCTTAGCCGACGAGCGAGCCCAATTGAATCAGAGCCAAAATATAGTAAAGGCGAGGGTGATGGCGCATCGGCAAAAAGCCAGATGCCATGATATCGGATTAGAGATAAACCGGAAAGGGAGGCATTGCCACTGTGCTCGCTTAGCAGCCCGAGTGAGGCTATGGTTTCGACAGTGCCTTTCAGCAGTCTTCTTTTTGCCACTTCTGAATCGAGATCAATCTCTCCACCTAGCATCAGGAAGGAGACGAGCTCTTGATGCTCCCTGTCAAGTTGATCCCAGATGCGATGCGCGCATTCAAAAGGATCTATAGATATGTCAAGTGTGTCTAAAAAATCGAGGCTTCGGTAGTTTGTGTGACAAGGGGCTAGCCTAGGCAGCAACGCTCTTCGC
>JAUUMM010000066.1:0-4426 GCA_030839365.1 Collinsella sp. | reverse complement strand
CACGTAGTGCACGAAGTTGCTGCCGATGAAGCCGCAGCCGCCCGTGACGATGATGCTTTTGGGATTGAACGTTTCAGCGATGGTCAATCACCTTCCTACACCGAAAAACTACCGCGCTGAAAATGCTTGCGCAAGCGTAGCGCCAAAACGCCAGTTTGAATAAAGGCAACCTACGTCCAAGAATCAGAGATTCCAAAAACATTCGCAGCTTGCGCCGGTGTATTTACGACATGCGAACCCAAGCTTCGCCCCGATAACCTTGAAGACACGATTGAAAGCATCACGCAGCTCAAACAAGTTGACCCCTGAGTTATATCTCTTCGCCAAATCGATTAGATCCGCAGCGAAACGGAAAGAAGGGATACAGATTCTCTAGAACCTCATTAAGGAAAACATAAAGCCAGGAATTCGAATAACAGAGGTGAGCGGTTTGGACAGTCACATCGATAGCGTATATTACGACAAGCCACTCCCAGATAGGACCAAAATCGATATCTGGGAATGCTATGCAAGACACGTTCTGCAGTTTATCGATAGCAACAAATATGGAAATCTGACTTACAGCGACAAGCCAGATCTGATCGATAGGACACGTTCTCTGGGCATCGAGGTGACAGATTCCCAATCACGAGAAAGCAGAGAGGCTGAATCTCTTTACTCGAGGCTCGCATTCATCGATGACCAATCTTGGAGAAAACGCCAAATCGAACGGATCGAACAGTGCGGCGCGCATTATGAAAGCGGAATTCTGTTTGGTCCAAGGGGCACTGATTCGTTCGAGCTGGTTTATAAAGCCCTTAACAAAAAACTGGAGAGACTCAACTCCGACGATTATGAAATCTTTAGAAGAAATGAGCTGTTTGTCAGGTCAACTATTCTTGCTGACGAGGAAATGCTTCGCGAAGCACTCTTGAAAATGGAAATACAATCCCGCGATTACTCGCCGCGCTTCGCATCCGTCACCGTCTCGGTGCCAGGACACAATTACGTGTTCGACATCGATGCATCCTTATACAAATCCCTTGAATTCGGAAGTTACGACCAGTTCCGAACTGCCGATAACGCACGGCGGGAAGTGATACGAGCGGAATTGAGCTGAGGCAAGAGCCGCCGCTTAAATCAGGGACCTTGCACCTCCGCGCCTGCAACACCATTCACAATGCAATCAAAGTGGGCCGTGTGGCTAAGATCGCGCGGCCCGTCATTCCTTCACAAGCAACTCAAAGCACTCGCGGTCTCTTGCGATAAGGAAATCCCAGGAGTCATTTCCATACATAAGCGCGCGATTGAACGCATCGACTGCGGAGCCATCAATGTGGGTAATACTCACCAAGCGGTCATTCTCTGATCTCTGCTTTAAGACCACTCCATATCGAGGGCTCAACGGAAAGTAGATGCTGTAGGGATCGCTTTCCTGAATGTCCGACCACTCAGGAAAGATGGGCAACGACGAGGTTATAAACTCTGACCCCTCAGGCGCCACGAAAAAGCCGCAATCCATTCTAAGCATCAAAGAAACCAGCGAATGAAGCGGGGCTCCCTCACAGAACTTAAACAAGGCAGCGTCCTGAATAGCAAGCTCTACAATCGATTCAAACTCCTCGCCAAAACCCTCGGCGTCCATCTCTTTTCGATCAGCTTCAGTAAGGAATCCTTCTGCTTCCAACTCAACCGCGTAGGATGCAGCATTACTTCTTACCCTCTTGAGATATTTTGGGCTCCTTACGAGTAATAACGAAATGAGAAGTATAAGACGTTCGAGCAGCTCACAGGTCTCATCAGTGTCAGAAAACACGCCGGCATCCAAATGCTCTATAAGCAGTCTGTAATCGTACGCAAGGTCATTCTCCATCTTGCTTAATGCCTTTTCAGCAGACCCCTGTTCAATAAATCGCTCCCTATCTATTGGGGTCCGTCTCTTTACCTCATGAAGGTACTTCTCGAAACAAATGCCTTCCGGTTTAGTTTGAAATATGCGACCCAAACCACTTGGCTCACGCTTCACCGCATAAAGAAAGCCATCTTGATTAGTAAACGACTTCAGATAAAAACGCGGCACGTAGTGCTGTTTCTTAACATCAGACATATAATCGCCTCCACAAAGCGTCCTTACCCCTGCCGAAACACCAGGAAGAAGGTCAACGTAAAATCATGGAAAACAATAGCCCAAAACCCGGCAACCGTTATGCCGACAGGCCGAATATGGCAACGCGCAGCAATATGCAATTAAAGGCAACCCGCTGGGAACATCCTTGGTGAGCAGCACGGTCACCTTCGGCTATTGCCAGTTTCCAATTTACTTCATCTATGCGATCAGGGGACGCTACGCCCCCAACTAAGAACCTGATTGGCAATCCGTTCCTTGCAAATCGTATTGGCTTTTGTCAAAACGACCGGATACGCCAACTCGCAGAGACGCCGCATCATCCGGGGTCGGCCCTTGAAAACCGAGGCTCGGAGTCTAGATGAGGACGGTTCGGCCTTTGTTTCAGCTAATTCGGTCATACCTACAGAACACGACACGAATACCTGGACTACTTGAGCCTCATACATCAGGCAAACCAGAACGAATAAGAATCTCTTTGACAGAAATCCCGCATCAATGCCCGCAACGGTTGGCACTACAGCGAGGCCCAATCACACGGCACCACTTCCAACACGCGTCTGAGGAACGAAGCCCCGCTGAGGTTGCGCAGGACAGCCTCAATTGTGAGCTCGCCCCAAATTCGTTATTAGCTGACGGCAGCCGACACTCCCCTGCCCGGAAACAACCCCCGGAACGCTCCACAGACATGCACCCCCCCCCGGCGCCGAGAGCGATCACAACCCCCGAGCAACACCAGCGACCCGCACCACTCCCGCACAAGGATCCCGCTAGGAGCCCTTACCTTGGTAGCAAAGAACCTGGCCGCACAAGGCGGTCCGAGATATCACTACCCAAGAAAGGACACGCCACGCCCAACGACGGCATCGCATATCTACTCAAGTTCGCACCCAAAGTGGCGTACATCGAAGACCTGCTGAACGGTCGCCTCTACATGAACGCGGCCGGCTACTACCATGGCCTGCCTGGCGAGCAGGGCGATCCGCTCGAGGCGTCCATGGCTCCCGGGGTGTGCCTCTACAGATATACTTCCCTGCCCATCTACTGCATGTACACGGTCCGCGAGAACGATATCGTCGACAACGCCGTGAAAATCCCGATACGCATGATCCAGGAGTTCGGGTGCGTGGACGGGTGGATCGGCATTGTGCAGTACGACAGCTTCGCGCGCCTTGCCGACAGATACGCCACCGACGACGAAAGCATCTACGCCCACGGTCCCGTCTCCTACGGCGTCCCCGGGCCAAAACTGATCCGCGAGATCTTTGAGGGCATCCCGCACAATCTCGTTATCAAAACACCCAGGTACGTATATCAGAAGGAGTATCGAATCATCGGGTCGTGACCGGTCGAATGTCGCCTTTTACCAGACGAGAAACAACCTGGCTGCAAAATCGAAAAATACGCCCATGCAGAGCTTGACCTAAGCAGCAGCCTCGCGGACTTTTCCTGAAAGGTCTCGGTGCCGAACCTTGAAGAGGCGCAAGGCGACCTCATGTTAGAGTTACAGCATCGAGCATAGTCAACCCAACGCGATCCACGACGTCACTTGGGCAACCAAGCACCCCTCCCCCTCCCCAACATTCCCCAGAAAGTTCGCTGATGTTGACTGGGGTTCCCGTAAAATAAACCGAAACAAAATATGTGCGGAGTGCTGGCCGGGAGCTGCCTTCGGACCCTGTTGGCTGCTCACCGAGAGGCTCCGCTATGAAACGTTCCCTTTACTACCTGCTCTGCGCGATCGCGTGCTCGTCCATAGTCGGCGCGACGTTGCCTATGGCGGCCATTGCGGAAGCCGTCCAGCCTCCGGTAACAGCCAAGCAGCTGGCGCAATCCGACGCCACGAGCAGCGACACAGGCAAGGCTGAAGACGGCACCAACACAATCGCGGCAGCAGATACCGTAGAGGACAGCCCCGCAACATCCACCGGCACCAGCGCCGTCAACACGGAAAGCGCCGACGGCACCGCCGCCGCAACCGGCGCGGCCACCACAGCCCCCACCCCATCCCTCCGAGCCCGCACCAACCCCACGCCCGCCGCAATCTCCACCACGTCACAAACCACCTACGCCCACTCCGCCACGGCAACCCAAAACGGCGTCACCTTCACCGTCTCGTGGAACGACGCCCCGGCGGGCACCGCGACGACCTTCCACGTAACCCAAACCAACGGCTCGTCCCAGGCCAAGGCGCGCATGGACGTGCCCACCTACTGGGACGGCGGCAGCCATGAAAGCGTCTGCGACCCGTCGCGCCCGGCATGGGGCAGCTACTACAGCCTGGGCACCGCGGGCCACGACTTTACCTTCGACTTCACGGCA
>JAUUMM010000018.1:0-43640 GCA_030839365.1 Collinsella sp. | reverse complement strand
CGAGTTCTGAATCTCACTCAAAGGTGGACCCCTTTCGAACTACGGGGCCCCGATTGCTAGGACCTACAGAAGGGTGCGACAAGCACACAACGTTTAGGAACACTCGGGAGCCGACAGATACTAATGTGACGCTTATGCAATCACGTTCGTATAGATTACGGGGAAATTACTTCGATTTCAAGCGCGAACTGCGATTTTTTACTCGTATGGAGACTTTTTCGCAATCTTGTGGACGACCGTCTCCATAAGTTGACGATAGACAGTTAGGCATACATCTTTGGGGTAAAGTATCCAGAGCCAACGATTCTGGAACGATTTTTCGAGAAAGGTGCCCGCGTGCTCAAAGCAGTCGTTTTCGATATGGACGAGACGCTTCTTAGCATCAACCTCAACGCGTTCATCCTTCGCTATTTTAAGGATGTCTCGTCGATGCTCGCGGATATCGGACGACGCAGCCGAGGTGGCACGATGGCACGCCTTGGTACCATCCTGGTCGACCTCAACGCCAACCGCCGAAGCGGCACGGACAACCGCACCAATCTTGAGTTTTACCGCACCGAGGTCGAGCGCCGATGCGGCATCTGCCTTTCCGATCCCCTCATCTACGAGGCGTTTACCTACTACGACCGCGAAGTGCTTCCGTACAAGAACGACGATGTCATCAACGCCCACGCCATGCCGGGCGCACACGCCGCTCTCCAGGCCGTACAGGACGCAGGACTGCGCTGCGCGCTCTTTACCAACCCCAGCTTTCCCCAGGGGGCAATCGAGTGCCGCATGGGTTGGGGCGACCTGGCCGACGCCCCCTTTGAGCTCGTCACGCACATGGGAAACACCACCCGCTGCAAGCCCGATGCCACCTACTATCTCGAGCAGCTTCAGGTGATGGGGCTCGAGCCACACGAGGTCCTTATGGTGGGCAACGATCCCAAACGCGACTTCCCGTCCCCCGATTGCGGCATCCAAACCGCCTTTGTGGGCCAAGGCAAGCCCAGCCGAGCCACCTGGCGCGGAACCATGGAAGACTTCGCCCGCGACTTTAATGCCGTAGTAGAAGCCTTCTACGAACACCAAGTAGCCGACGAACTGTCGTAGGACCCCTTGCTCCAAACCAAATATCGCCGCAGGTTGAGCACAAGTCAGCGAAAATGCCCCTAAGCGAGCAATGTGCCTTGAAAGAGGAGGGCATAGGCCTTCTGGCCATGCCCGACGATTGAAAGGCAGATTGCCGCTTAGGGGCGTTTGCAGCGTCAACTGGTTACGCGGTTTGGTAAAACCGCGTAACTAGCACACCTGGGTTTTGCCGATCATGATGTTGAGGATCTCGACGTCGGTGTCCTTCATGCCTACGCGGCCTACGTAGCCCATACTGGCGATTGTCTGCTCAACGGTATCTTGGATCAGGCCCTCGCCGGCGCGGAAGCCGCGACCCTGCATGGCCATATCATGGCCCAGAATCGCCGCATCGACGGCAGCCGAGATCTTGGCGGCACAGCTCGCTTTGGCGCCGTCGCACACGATGCCGCCCACGTTACCGAGCGTGTTCGAGACCGTCGCGCCAATCTGCTCGCGCGTGCCACCGCACAGCCAGGTAATCGCGGCGCCGGCGCCGCACGCGGCGCAAATAGCACCGCAAAACGCCGAGAGCGCACCAATATAGCTCTTGATATGCACGGCGATAAGATCGGACAGCATCACGGCGCGCACCAGGCGCTCGTGGTCGCAACGCAGGTACTCGGCATACTCCATGACGGGCAATGCGCAGGTAATGCCCTGATTGCCCGAGCCGCACACAATGGCGACCGGCAGCGCGCAACCGTTCATGCGGGCGTCGGACCCGGCGGCCGCACGGGCACGGGCGCGGCAGGCGACGTCATCGGCACGAGCACCCAGCAGCGTACGGCCCACCTCGGCGCCCCAAGCGTGCGCGAGACCCTCGGCACTGATCGCGCCATTCAGCTCAATCTGACGCTCAACGGCAGCGCGGGCGTCCTCAATGTCACCGTCCTCGATAAAGTCGATGATGGTCTCGATCGACATGGGCGTGTCGGCGTTATCTGCCGCACGCTCGGCCACCACGCGCTCGGCGCAGGCGGCGCACTCCCCCGCCGACTTACCGCATACCGGAATACCGTCGAGCGTATGGCACGTGACATTAGTGTGGTGATCGGTAATCTCGACGACCGCGGTATGGCCCCCGGCCGTCGCAGTCACCTTGATGTAGAGGTTGGGCACACCCTCGACAAGCGACACATCGCAGTAGTCCGCATCGGCAAGCAGCTCGGCCACGCGGGCGCGGTCCGCGTCATCGACGCTCTCGAGCACCTCGAGCGCGCTCTTGGCGTCGCCGCCCACGGCACCCAGCACGGCCGCGGCCTCAATACCGTGCATACCGCCCGAGTTGGGCACGGTCACGCTCTTGACGTTCTTGATGATGTTGCCCGAGCAGGCAACATCCATATGATCGGGTTCGCAACCGAGCGTCTGGCTCGCCAGCGCCGCTGCATAAGCAACGGCAATGGGCTCGGTGCAGCCGAGTGCACAAACAAGTTCGCGGTTCAAAACATCGCAAAACGCGGCATCACGAAGGGAATCGGCAGGCATAGGTATCTCCTACTTGTATAACGGGCTGGGCTCTCAATAATAATTAGCTCTTTTATTTGATAACAATGCATCAAAAACCGCAACCCAGGTTCCGGTAGACGGCATTCAGGCGCAAACTGACGGCATTCATTCATGAGAAACCGGTCTTGTTGCATGCTAAAGCGTTTGACCAAAAAACGCCCAAGCGTTTACACAAAAGTCGCGCTATCATGCAGTCGAACGCGGTAAAACCTTTAGCAATCTCGCCGCACAGACCAGAGAGGAACTATCCATGAAGATCGGTATCGGTAACGACCACGCCGCCGTCGAGCTCAAGAACATCATCTCCGAGCACCTGAAGGAGCGCGGCTGCGAGGTCGTGAACTTTGGCACCGACACCTCCGAGAGCTTTGACTACCCCATCGCCGGCTACAAGGTGGGTAAGGCCGTTGCCAACGGCGACGTCGATCTAGGCATCCTGATCTGTGGCACCGGCGTCGGTATCAGCCTGGCTGCCAACAAGGTCGAGGGCGTACGCGCCGTCGTGTGCTCCGAGCCCTTCAGCGCCAAGCTCTCCCGCATGCACAACAATACCAACGTGCTCGCTTTTGGCGCCCGCGTCGTGGGCTCCGAGCTCGCCAAGATGATCGTCGACGAGTGGCTCGACGCCGAGTTTGAGGGCGGTCGTCACGAGCGTCGCGTTAACCTCCTCAACGAGATCGATCACACGCGCGCCCTTAAGATCGTCGACGAAGCCTAAACTATTCAGTGCCACAAGCTAACAGCAGGGGCCCGCTCGGAACACATGTCCGAGCGGGCCCCTGCATAGATTTTGGAATAAAAGGGCGCCGCGGATGGAGTTCCGCGGCGCCCAAGCCACACGCTAACAGCTTTAAGGAGTCAAAGCTGGTTTAGCCAAAGAAGCGCTTGATCTCAATCTCGGCGTTCTCCAGGCAGTCGGAGCCGTGGATCACGTTGGCGTTGACATCGACGGCAAAGTCGCCGCGGATGGTACCAGGAGCAGCCTCAAGCGGGTTGGTAGCGCCCATGAGGGTGCGCATCTTAGCAACAGCGGAGAGACCGGAAACGACCATCTTGACGACCGGACCGCTCGTCATAAAGTCGCAGAGACCGCCAAAGAAGGGCTTGTCGGCCAGATGGGCGTAGTGCTCCTCGACGGTAGCGCGCTCGAGCGTGGTCATCTCCATGCGCTCGATGACAAGGCCGCTGCGCTCAATGCGAGCAACGATCTCGCCGATCTTGCGGTCGCGCACGGCGTCGGGCTTAATCATGATGAAGGTCTTCTCGATAGCCATAAAAGTAGCCTTTCAAGTAGGTTCGCGCGTGCCCAAGTCCCATTCCGGCACCCGCCTGGACTGCATCGTAACAGAGTTTTAGCTGCAGTTAAACAAAAAGCTGTTTATTGAAACGTTGCAATTTATTAAAGCGCTCCATATGTGTCACTTCTGTTTCGAAGCCCGATTAGAGTACCATCCGACCGCCCATCAACCGCGCCGAACAGAGCAGGCGGTCGGTTGCCGCCCGCGAACGTATCCCCTTCACAACCTGCCCAAAGGTCCTACAGAAGTTCTCGACAAGCCCCTCCCCCATAGCAACAAAATACGGGCTCCCACATCAGCAGGCGCCCGTAAAGCGAAAACGATTTATCAATACATGGCCAAAACGGCTTCAGCCAAACCTCTACTTTGCCCCGTGACCCATCTCGACGACCTTGGTCAGCGATCCAAACACGCCCTCGTCAGCCACGAGCTGTGCCTCGGCACGCTGCAACTGCACGGCAACGGCAGCAGGAGCGGTGCCGCCCTCGGTCGTGCGCGCGGCGACAATCGACGGGATATCGAGCGCCTCGGTAATGTCGCGCTCAAAGAGCGGGCTTGCCTCCTGGAACACCTCAAACGGCAGGTCCTCAAGATTGCAGCCGCGCTTCTCGCACATCAGGACCAGATGGCCCACCACGGCATGTGCCTCGCGGAACGGCAGGCCACGCTTGGCCAGGTAATCGGCAACATCGGTGGCGGCAAGGTGCCCCACGCCGCACTCGCGCGCCATGGCATCCTCGTTGACGGTCCAAGTCGAAATCATTCCGGCCATAACGGACAGGCACTGCATGAGCGTATGGGCGGTATCGAGCGCGCCCTCCTTGTCCTCCTGCAAGTCCTTGTTATAAGCAAGCGGCAGGCCCTTCATGGTTACCAGCAGCTGCACCAGGTTGCCGTACACGCGACCGCTCTTGCCGCGGATAAGCTCGGCAAAGTCGGGGTTCTTCTTCTGCGGCATGATGGACGAGCCAGTGGAGTACGAGTCGGAAAGCGTGATAAAGCCAAATTCGGAGCTCGACCACAGTACGATCTCCTCGGAAAGACGCGACAGGTGCATCGCCATGACGGATCCGGCGTAATGCAGATCGAGCAGAAAATCACGGTCGGAAACGGCATCGAGCGAGTTGGGGATCACGCCCGCAAAGCCAAGTTCGGCAGCCGTCATCTGGCGATCGAGCGGATAGCTCGTACCGGCAAGCGCAGCGGCACCCAGCGGGCAGTTGTCGGCAGCATCAAAGGCGGCCTTCAAACGCGTAAAGTCGCGCGCGAACATCCAGGAATACGCCAGCAGGTGATGCGACAGCAGCACGGGCTGAGCATGTTGCATGTGCGTGTAGCCCGGCAGAATCACCTTGTCGTACTTCTTGGCCGCATCCACCAGCACATGGCGCAGCTCAAGATTGGCCTCCATGAGCTCCTTGGCCAGCGCCTTGACGCCCAGGCGCGTATCGGTCGCCACCTGGTCGTTGCGCGAACGCCCAGTATGCAAGCGCTTGCCAGCCTCGCCGATGCGACGCGTCAGCTCGCTCTCGATGGACATATGAATGTCCTCATCGTTGATGTCGAAGGTAAAGTTGCCGGCATCGATATCCTGTTCGATTCCGGTCAGGCCCTTGGCAATCGCCTGCTCGTCCTCGGCACTGATGATGCCCTGGGCGGCCAACATCTTGGCATGCGCCTTAGAGCCGGCGATATCCTGCTTATAGAGATGTTTGTCGACCGGCAGCGACGCGCCAAACTCCTGCGTGACCTCGGCCACGCCCGCCTCAAAACGACCGCCCCAAAGAGCCATGGAACCGTCTCCTTTCTCCAAATACCAAAACAAGCGTCCAAAGCAATGTGCCCTGTCGCTAAAGCGATTTATCAACCGCTAGTTTTACACACTCCCTGCCGCGCGCGGGGCCATGTGGCTAATTTGCAAAGAAGTGACGCACCATGCACTTGGCGCCCAACGTCTCCCTCCGGATGTTGCCCTGCGAACCATCGATCCAGGCCTTCAGGCTCATAGGAACGTCCTCGACCCTTACAGCATCGAACTCGGGCGCGAGGGCAAGCAAAGCATGCGCGATAGCATTGAACATAATGGATACTCCTCATATATATAGGCACAGAGCCGCCAAATTGATAGAAGGAGCCCCGCCGGACAACCCCGGCGGGGCTCGGACTCAGCCGCAGACGCGGCATCATATATGCGGGCGGAACGTAGGGGCCACCGATGTTAAGAAGTGTCAGCAAGCATAACGAAAGGTAGGGACCCCGTGCGCCCGTTATGTATCACGCGGATGGGCCGCGCGGATACCAAGGGAAGGAGGCGCTAGGCCTGGGCAGCAGCAGAGCTGGGGCCCTGGACCTTTGCCCACGTCTTGAGCGACAGCGTATCGATCTCGATAAAGCCGGCGCTGGCCTTCTCGTCAAACGTGGTGTCGCGGTCGTAGGTAGCCAGGCCGTAGTCGTAGAGGCTGAAGGGACTCTTGCGGCCGACGACATGGCAGTTGCCCTTAAAGAACTTCAGACGGACAGTGCCGGTCACGAACTTCTGGGTATCGGCCATAAAGGCGTCGAGCGCGTTCTTGAGCGGGCTGTACCACTGGCCGTTGTACACGGCGGTGGCCCAATCCTGCTCGAGCTTGATCTTGGTCTTGAGCAGGTCGCCCTCGACGCAGATGTCCTCGAGCGCCTTGTGGGCGGTGATGAGCGTCAGGGCGCCGGGAACCTCATAGCACTCGCGGCTCTTGAGGCCCACCAGACGATCCTCGACCAGGTCAAGACGGCCAAAGCCGTTGTCGCCCGAAATCTTGTTGAGGGCGATGACGATCTCGGAGAGCTTCATCTTCTTGCCGTCGACGGCGACAGGCTTGCCGGCCTCAAACTCGATCTCGGTATAGGTCGGGGTGTCAGGCGTGTCCTCGGGGTTCTTGGTCATAACCCAAGCGTCGTCGAGCGGCTCATTCCAGGGATCCTCCAGGTGACCGCACTCAATGGCACGACCCCACAGGTTGTCGTCGATGGAGTAGGGGTTGTCGTTGGCACCCTCGGGAACCGGCACGTTGTGGGCGTGGGCATAGGCGACCTCGTCGGGGCGACACTTCAGGTCCCACTCGCGAACCGGGGCGATAACCTTGAGCTCGGGGTCGAGGGCCTTGACGGCGGCCTCAAAACGGACCTGGTCGTTACCCTTGCCGGTGCAGCCGTGGGCGACGTAGGTCGCGCCAAACTCGTGGGCGACCTCAACAAGCTTCTTGGCAAGCAGCGGGCGAGACAGGGCGGAGAGCAGCGGATACTTGTTCTCGTACATGGAGTTTGCTGCAATGGCTTTGGTCAGGAACTCATCGGAGAACTCGTCGCGCAGGTCGAGCACCTGGCAATCGAGAACGCCCAGGTCGAGCGCCTTCTGCTTCTTGGCATCCAGTCCGGTCTCTTCCTGGCCCACGTTGCCGCAGACACAAACGACATCGAGATTCTTCTCGTCCTGGAGCCATTTGACACATACGGATGTATCAAGACCACCGGAATATGCGAGAACGACTTTTTCCTTGCTCATGGCTGTTTCCTTTCGCCCTTGGTAGCTAGTTAGAACATCGGTCAGTTGCAAGTCATTTCAAGGTCATATACCGTGCAATATCAGGTTAAATAGCAAAAATCAGCACATACATGCCCTAGAAACATGCAGCAATGTCGTGCTAAAACCCAACGACCTCAAAATGACTCTGTTGAGGCAATTCGCCCCATGCGGACAGAGACGATTGTTATCGTCGTCGGGAAATTGCGCGCTGGCGTCGGATGGCATTGTCTGCAGTGGTGATGATCTTTACGAACTGCATCTGCCTCTCCTTTCACCTATCGCCGGGCGCAATTCTAATATCGTAAACGGTACCTTTTCCTCGGTAAGCGGTTGTTTTTCCGTCTCCGTTTTCGATGGTCGCTATATTACGCTAAAGTGCCCGCAGCACAAGCGACAAATTCAAATTTCTGAAAAGTTTTTTCATTACTTTGTGAAGCGTGGTGCAAATACGCACCATTCCTGCGAAAATACGCTCGACTACTAGTTGATGGTTATAACGTCTGAAACAATCTCGAAACGAAAGGCGCATTTTTATGCAAACTTACGAATCGGACGCCAACATCGGCAACATTAAGATTCTCGCCGTCGATATGGACAAGACGCTGCTGACCGACGAGCGTGTGCTGCCCCAGGGTCTTGATGAGCGCCTGGACAAGCTCGCCGACGCCGGCATCGTATTCTGCCCCGCCAGCGGACGTCCCGCCCCCAAGCTCGAGGAGATGTTCGAGGGCATCAAGAACCGCCTCGCCTTTTGTCCCGACAACGGAGCTTGCGTGATCTATCGCGGCGGCTATATCTATAAGAGCAATATTGACGTGGAGCTGTATCAGCAGGTCTTGAACCGTGCCTCGGAGGATCCTCGCGCTGTCCCCGTCCTGTGCTGCTTCGACGAGTTCTACGTGCTTGCCCGCGACCATCAATACCACGACGAGATCAGCGTCTACTACAACACAATCAACTACGTCGACAGCTTTGAGGGCATTGATTTCGAGTCCAACAAGATTTCGGTCTTCTTCCCCGGCTACGACGCCGAGCCCGCTTTCCGCGAGACCTATAGCCCCGAGTTCTCGGACAAGCTCTACGTCACCAACGCTGGGCGCGAGTGGATCGACTTTATGAACCTGGGCGTCGACAAGGGCGCCGGCGTCGCTCACCTGTGCGAGCACCTGGGCATCGATATTGCCGACGCCGCCGCCGTGGGCGACACCTACAACGACATCCCCATGCTCGAGCGCGTCGGTCACAGCTTTATCGTGGACAATGCCGAGGAGCACATGAACGCGCACGCCAAGTGGCGCATTCCGAGCAACAACGACGGGGGCGTACTGACGCTCATCGACGCTATCTTGGCGGCTCGTTAACGCAACCTGTCGGACCTGGCCGGGCGATGCGGGTAAGTTTTTCGTTCGGTCAGGTCCTGGGCTCGCTCGAAGGCCACATTAAGTGGCCTTCGGCTCGTGCGGAATCTACGAAAAACTTACCCGCATCGCCCGGCCAGGTCCTGCGGTGACTTGCTTGCCGCATGGATGGCGTCTTGGCGTCTGGATACTTGGCTGATAGTTTGGAATGAAGGGGGCTCCTTGTTGGCAAGGAGCCCCCTTCTGTTTTGGTTACTTTGGGGTTGTTGGTATGTCTTTACTTGGCATCGGCCCAGGTTATGCCGGTGCTGGCTTCGGCGATTAGGGGAACGCGGAGGTCCACTACGTGCTCCATGACGTCGCGGACCATGGTGGTTAGGCGCTCGACTTCGTCGATGGGGCACTCAAAGTCCAGTTCGTCGTGCACTTGCAGGATCATGTGGGCGGCAAAGCCTTCTTCTTCCAGGCGACGACTTACGCGGGCCATGGCGATCTTGATGATGTCTGCTGCGGTGCCCTGCATGGGATGGTTCATGGCCGTGCGCTCGCCAAAGCCGCGGAGTTGCGGGTTTTTGGCCTTGAGCTCGGGAATATGGCGTCTGCGGCCATACATGGTCTCGGCGTAGCCCGTCTGCTTGGCGCGCGCCACCACGTTGTCGAGGAACGTACGCACGCCCGGGTAGGCCTCGTAGTAGCGGTCGATCATGTCGCGCGCCTCGGCCATCGAGATATGCAGCGACTGCGACAGGCCGTAGGCCTGCTGGCCATACACGATGCCAAAGTTCACGGCCTTGGCGCGACTGCGCAGGTCGGGCGTTACCTCGGACACCGGCACACCAAACACGCGCGCCGCCGTCTCGGCATGGAAGTCCTCGCCCTCGTTAAAGGCGCGCACCAAGTGCTCGTCACCCGAGAGATGTGCCAGCAGACGCAGCTCGATCTGCGAGTAGTCCACCGCCAAAAAGACGCTTCCCTCGCCTGCCGAAAACGCCGTCTTGACGGTACGCCCCAGCTCCGAACGCGTCGGAATGTTTTGCAGATTAGGGTCGCTCGAAGACAGACGCCCCGTCGCGGTGATGGTCTGGTTGTACGTGGTGTGCACACGACCGTCACCGCGGCGCAGCGGGCCCAACGTGTCCAGATAGGTTGACTTGATCTTGGACTTCTCGCGCCAGTCTAAGATCAAACGAACAATCTCGTGGTCACGGGCAAGATCACTCAGTACCTTGGCATTGGTCGAATAGTAACCGCGCTTGGTCTTTTTGAGACCCTTGGTCGGAAGGCCCATCACATCAAAGAGCACATGCGAAAGTTGCATGGGGCTGCCGATGTTAAAGGTCTCGTCACCGGCAAGGTCGCGAATGCTTCGTTCGACCTCGGTGATCTGGGTCGCCAGACCCTCGGACAGACTGTGCAGGCGGTCGGGGTCCACGAGCATGCCCGCGCGCTCCATCTTGGCAAGTACCGGAACGAGCGGCATCTCGATGCCATCGAACACGTTGGCGGCGTTCTCACGGGCCATGCACTCGCGCAACGGCGCCACGAGCGCCAGCGTCAGAGCCGCAGTACGGGCGGCAGGCGCCGGAGCGTCCTCACCAGCACCCTCTGCACCGCGCGCCGCAGGCAACGCCATCTGCAGATAGGTATCGGCCAGATATGCCTCATCGAACTCGGAGCGATCGGAATCCAGCAGATAGGCAGCGACCACGGTATCGAAGATACGCGTGGAATCGGCAGCGAGCGGATCCATGAGCTCGGGCTCAGAAGAATCGATGGGCGAAAGCTCGTGCAGCAGCGCTTTCGTATCCGGGCTCGCCACGCGGCCCTCCATAAACAGGCGCGCAAGCACGCCGGCGATCACACCGTGAGCGAAGTTGAAGCCCTCAACCTCAGCCGCCGCACAGCTGTCGCCCTCCTCGAGCGCGAACAGGCCCTTGGACGTCGCCAACCACAGCGTGCGCGTCAGCCCAAAGAGCGCGCCCTCTTCCTTGTCGTCGTCCACCACGGCGGCGACCCACTCGCCGGCATCAATCGCGCGGGAGACCTCAGCCGCAACGGCACCAAGCGCGTCGGCATCGCCGGCGGCTGCGCGAACCATAGCAGGTATCTCAAACACACTGGAGGCAGCAGCCCCGCCCTCGCCGCCGATCAGCGCCAAGAAACGGTTCTGCATGGCGGTGATACCAAGCGTACCCAGCGCCGCGGAAACCTCATCGGCAGAAAACGCCGGGAAGGACGTCGCCTCAAAGTCGAGCTCGACGGGCGCATCGGTGCGAATTGTCGCAACCTTGCGGCTCAGTAGTGCGTCATCGATGTGTGCACGCAGGTTCTCGCCCATCTTGCCCTTGACCTCATCGGCATGCGCGATGACTTCGTCCAGGCTACCGTACTTCGCAATGAGCGCACTCGCCTTTTTGGGACCGATGCCCGGTACACCGGGGATGTTGTCGGACGTATCGCCCTTTAGACCGTAAAAATCGGGCACGAGCGCCGGCGTAATGCCGTGATACAGGTCGTCCACGCTCTCGGGCGTCATGATCGCCACGTCAGACAGGCCCTTGCGGGTCGAGACCACGTTGACGTGCTCGGTCACGAGTTGATACATGTCGCGGTCGCCGGTCACCAGTAGCATGTCGCAGCCGGCCTGCTCGCCCAGGCGCGCCATGGTTCCCAGGATATCGTCGCCTTCCCAGCCCTCGGACTGCAGAATCGGCACGTTGAGCGCGGTGAGCAGCTCCTTAATCATAGGGAACTGCGCATGCAGATCGGGGTCCATGGGCGGGCGTTGCGCCTTATACTGCGGCAGCATCTCCATGCGCACGCGCGGCTTACCCTTGTCAAACGCCACGACCACACCGTCGGGGTTAAAGGCATCGATCATCTTAAGAAACATGTTCAGAAAGCCGAAAATCGCGTTGGTGGGGCGACCGTCCGGCGCGTTCATGGTCGGCGGCACGGCGTGAAAGGCGCGGTGCATGAGCGAGTTGCCGTCGATAACGGCAAAAGTGCGGCGCTTGTCAGACATATTAAATACCTCGCTTTGGGCTGGGCACGGTTTGCTCACTCCAGTTTACACGCTCCCCGCCCCGCGGCCACCTCACATCAAGCTCCCCCGCCACCGTGAGCCCGCGCGTGATACGATGGCTCACGGTACATCAACCAGCACGATCGATCCGAAAGGAGCCTGCGTCATGGAGCGTCCCTGCGCATGGAAAAAGTACACGCCACAGCAAGTCGAGGAGCTCGAGGAGCTTTGCCGCGGCTATAAGCAGTTTTTGAGCGAGAACAAGACCGAGCGCCTGTGCGTCAAGACCGGCATCAAGATGGCCGAGGAGGCGGGATACGTCGACCTGGAGACCGTGATCGCCGAAGGCCGCGAGCTCAAGGCAGGCGACAAGGTGTACGCCGCCAATCACGGCAAGGACCTCATGCTCGTCAACCTGGGCACCGCACCGCTCGAGCAGGGCTTTAACATCCTGGGCGCCCACGTGGACTCGCCGCGCCTGGACCTTAAGCAGAATCCCGCCTTCGAGGCCGGCGACATGGCCTACCTCGACACGCACTACTACGGCGGCGTCAAGAGCTACCACTGGGTGGCCTCCCCGCTTGCACTCGTGGGCGTCATCTGCAAAAAGGACGGCACCACCGTCGACATCAACATCGGCGACAAGGCAGA
Source organism: Collinsella sp. (assembly GCA_030839365.1). GTDB lineage: Bacteria > Actinomycetota > Coriobacteriia > Coriobacteriales > Coriobacteriaceae > Collinsella. Next base: position 31,121 of record JAUUMM010000018.1, on the reverse strand, counting down.
CGATCCGGTCTTTACCATCTCCGACCTGCTGATTCACCTCTCGAGCGAGCAGATGTCCAAGCCCGCCAAGGACGCCGTCGACGCCGAGATCCTCGACGTGATCGTGGGCGGCCGCGCCGTCAAGTTCGATGAGGACGACAAGGACGCCCCCAAGGAGCCCGTCAAGCAGATGTTCCTGGACATCCTCAAGGAGCAGTATGACGTCGAGGAGGAGGACTTCCTCTCCGCCGAGATCGAGGTCGTGCCCGCCGGCCCCGCCCGCGACATGGGCCTCGACCGCTCCATGATTCTGGGCTATGGCCACGACGACCGCGTCTGCGCTTACCCCTCCATGCTTGCCCAGATCGACGTCGCCAACGTGGAGCGCACGAGCATCACGCTCATCGTCGACAAGGAGGAGATCGGCTCCGTGGGTGCCACCGGTATGACGAGCCGCTTCTTCGAGAACACCGTCGCCGAGATCATGACGCTCGCCGGCGAGGACAGCCCGCTGGCCCTGCGCCGCGCGCTCGCCCGCAGCCGCATGCTCTCCTCTGACGTGTCCGCTGGCTTCGACCCGGGCTATGCCGGCAAGTTCGAGACCAAGAACGCAGCCTTCATGGGTCGCGGCCTGTGCTTCAACAAGTACACGGGCAGCCGCGGCAAGGGCGGCTCCAACGACGCCGACGCCGAGTACGTGGCCCTCGTCCGCGACATCATGGACGAGGCGGGCGTGGACTTCCAGACCTGCGAGCTCGGCCGCGTCAATGCGGGCGGCGGCGGCACCATCGCCTACATCATGGCCAAGTACGGCATGAACGTCATCGACTCCGGCGTTGCCGTCCTGTCCATGCACGCCCTGTGGGAGGTCGCTAACAAGGCCGATATCTACGAGGCCTACCGCGGCTACAAGGCCTTCCTCGAGCGCGCCTAACCAACCCTCGTAACTTGCGGTGAAATACGGATTGATTTGGTCTTTCAATAGCCCAAACAGACCGTATTCCACCGCAATTTCTTTTTTGGCAGAGGAGAGTCCATGCTGCAGGTCATCGTTTCGCCCGCCAAGCAAATGCGCGCGGCCCAAGATGCTTTTGAAGTCCTGGGCATCCCACCCTTTGTGCGCGAGACGGCTCGCCTCCATCGCGCACTGCTAGATATCGAGCGGAATGAAGGCAGCGGCGGCCTGCAGGCGCTGTGGAACGTGAGTGACAAACTGCTGGGACCTTGCCTCAACACCCTGCATGAGTTCGGGCCCATCCTGAAAAGCGGCGATCTCGACAATCCCGCACTCGCCCGTCACCTCTCCCCTGCCGTCATGTCCTATCACGGCATTCAATACCAGAGCATGGCACCCGAGGTGATGGATTCCGCGCAGCTCGCATGGCTGCAAAGCCACCTGTGGATCCTCTCGGGCCTTTACGGATGCGTTCGTCCCTTTCATGCCGTCGAACCGTATCGGCTGGAGATGGGCGCGAAGCTTGTCGTCGACGGTGCCCGAGACCTCTACGCATTTTGGAGCGATAAGCTCGCGCGGGCTATCGCCCCGGCAGGCTCAAACACCACGATCGTCAACCTCGCCAGCGTAGAGTATGCCAAAGCCGTTCTGCCCCACCTCGCGGGCGACGCCACGGCCGTCACATGCCTCTTTGGCGAGGGCATCCACAACGGGAAGCCCATCCAACGGTCGACCGCCAGCAAAAAGGCGCGCGGCTCCATGGTGCGGTGGATGGCAGAAAACAAGCTCGAGGATGCAAGCGAACTTACCGCATTCAACATCGGCTATCGCCACGTCCCCGAGCTCTCATACCTAGGCACCCTCGTGTTCATCAACGAACAGATGCTCTAGAGCCGGCACCCAACACTGACCCGCTCAGCCTTCTCTATATAACTTGCGGTGGAATAATTCCTATTTGAGCCTTTTTCGCACAATCAGGAACTATTCCACCGCAACTTTTATGAATTGGCTGCTAGGCTCGACACCTATTCAGCTAGACCGTCGGCCTTTGCAATCCCGTTTGTCGAACCGTCCTGATAGACAATCTTGACGTGCTCGACCTCGGACACCGCAACACCCGACGGGGGCTCCAGGCGCCATTCCGTCAGCGCGATATCCATCGTCGTGGGCACATCCCCTTGATCTTTGAGCTTCACCGTCAACGTTTTGAACGTCGCATCATACGTCACGCGTTCGATTTCCTCACCAGGAATAGACCCACCACTCAGCTGCAACTGCACAAACTCATCGCACGGGTACCAATAATCGCCCGGAACGGCGAGCGTATTGGCATTACCGCCAGTACTCCTCACCGTCATAATCGGCAGGCCCTCGTCGGCCTCAAACTCCCAGGCGGCGCCGCCGCGACCGCCAAACGTCCAAATCCAAAAGGCAATCACCAGCACGGCAAGCACCGCAAAGCCAATCGCGACCAACCCATGGTGTGCACGGCCCTCCTCGGCCGATACGTCCCATTGTGTCTCTCGATATAGATGCTTGTCTTCCATGTACGCCTCCCCACGGGCACGCTTGTTAGGCCAATCGTACCCATTCAGGCTATACTTGAGCCCATGACATAACGGGGAGCTTGCAGGACAAGACGGCAGGCTGAGACTGGGCGCGCCCGCCCTGACCCGCAAACCTGATATGGGTAATGCCAACGAAGGGAGCCGTGCCAATGAGCACACAGACCGAGCCCAAGCTCGTCACGCAAATCGACTTCGCCCGCGCCGGGCAGATCACACCGCAGATGAAGGAAGTCGCCGAGCGCGAGCATCGCGACCCCGAGTACATTCGCGAACGCGTGGCCGACGGCCGCATCGCCATCCCCGCCAACATCGTGCATATCAAAAAGGGCATGCGTGCCTTTGGCGTCGGCGAGGGCCTGTCCACCAAGGTCAACGTGAACTTGGGCATCTCGGGCGACAAGGCCGACGCCGCTGAGGAATGGAAGAAGGTCAAGATCGCCGAGGACTTTGGCGCCGACGCCATCATGGACCTCTCCAACTCGGGCAAGACGCGCCAGTTCCGCCAGCAGCTCATCGACGAGACGCCGCTCATGGTAGGCACCGTCCCCATGTACGATGCCATCGGCTACATGGAAAAGCCGCTGGTCAAGCTGACCAAGGACGATCTGCTCGAGGTCGTGCGTGCACACGCCGAAGACGGCGTGGACTTTATGACCATCCACTGCGGCATCAATAAATCGGTCATCAAGACCTTCAAGGAGACCGGCCGCCTCATGAACATCGTCAGCCGCGGCGGCTCGCTGCTGTTTGGCTGGATGGAAGTCACCGGTAACGAGAACCCCTTCTACGAGTTCTACGACGAGGTGCTCGAAATCTGCCACGAGTACGACGTAACGATCTCGCTCGGCGACTCCTGCCGCCCGGGCTGTCTCTACGACTCCAACGACGCCGCCGAGACTGCCGAGATGATCGAACTGGGCAAGCTGTGCAAGCGTGCTTGGGCCGCCGGCGTCCAGGTCATGGTCGAGGGCCCGGGTCACATGGCGCTCGACGAGATCGCCGCCAATATGAAGCTGCAGAAGCGTCTGTGCCACAACGCCCCGTTCTATGTGCTGGGGCCGCTGGTGACCGATATCGGCGTGGGCTACGACCACATCACCGCAGCCATCGGCGGCGCCATCTCCGCGAGCTCCGGCGCCGACTTCCTGTGCTACGTGACGCCGGCCGAGCACCTATGCCTGCCTAACGCCCAGGACGTGCTCGACGGCCTCATGGCCACTAAGATTGCCGCGCACGCCGCCGATATCGCCAAGAAGGTGCCGCACGCCCGCGACATGGACGACAAGATGGGCCAGGCACGCCGCAAGCTCGATTGGGACGCCATGTGGAAGTGCGCACTCGACCCGGTTACGGGCAAGAAGCGCTACGAGGAGTCCCCCGCCGCCACCGAAGGCACTTGCACCATGTGTGGCAAGATGTGTGCCGTCCGCACCGTCAACAAGATTTTCGAGGGCACCACGATCGACCTCGGCATGGAGGACTAGCCCTGTCGCCGCGGCCGCTTCTGGCAGCGAGCTGGTGCCTGTCAATTGTTGACGTGTGAACATTTGCTTGCATTTGCGTAAAGATTGCATCGCCCGCCCGGGTTCGACATAGAGTCGGCCCGGGCATCATTATAATGCTGGCTTATAGACTCATTTGATTCCGACCGAACAAGGGAGCGAACATGGATCGCAGTAAGGTACCTGCCGTTCTATCCATCGCAGGATCCGATTCCAGCGGTGGCGCCGGCATTCAGGCCGACATCAAGACCATCACGGCGCACCGCCTGTATGCCGAGACGGCCATCACCGCCATCACCGCACAGAACACCTTGGGCGTCACCGCCGTACAGGATATCTCGTCAGATATCGTAGCCGCGCAAATTGACGCCGTTTTTGACGATATCCGCCCGAACGCCGTCAAGATCGGCATGGTTTCTTCTGTCGAGATTATCGAAGTCATCGCCGACCGCTTGAGCGCCTGGAACGCAACAAACGTGGTCGTCGACCCCGTCATGGTAGCCACCTCGGGCGCACGGCTGATTGCCGAAGATGCCGCCGAGGCGCTCACCCGCCGCCTGTTCCCGCTAGCGACGGTTATCACGCCCAGTATTCCCGAGGCCATGGCCCTGCTCGACTACGAGGTCGACTCCGAGCGCACGCAGCAAAATGCTGCCATGCTCCTCACCCGCCGCTTTGGTTGCGCGTCTCTCGTTAAGGGCGGGCATTTTGTCAACGAGGCCAACGATGTGCTAGCAGAGCCCGCGCCGCTCGATGACGAGGGCAACCACCTGGGCGATCCGCTCACCACGTGGTTCCGCCACAAGCGCATCGAGACCGGCAACACGCATGGCACCGGTTGCACGCTCTCGTCCGCCATCGCCTGCGCGCTGGCCCAGGGCATGGATCTTGCCGACGCCGTCAACGCCGGCAAGGCCTACCTAACCGGCGCTCTCGCCGCCGGCTTTGACATGGGCAAAGGCTCCGGCCCCGTTAACCATATGTGGCAGTATTAAGACTCGCAGTTCAAAACCACCGCAAAGGGGACAGGCACCTTTGCGGTGGTTCCCACAAACATCTCGATCTGTAACAGTTAGAGTCCATTTTTCGGCCCACCTGTTACAAATCGAGACATCCAAATTCCATTGAGAAGATAATCTCGATGTGTAACATTAACTCGGCAAAATCGACCCTAGATGTTACAGATCGAGACAAACGACCGATATCGACCTAAAATAATCTCAATCTGTAACATCTAGCCCGTTTTCGGCCTTACAACTGTTACAGATCAAGACAAATCAACGAAACAAGCCACCGCAAGGAGAACTATTGTGGTGGTTTGGGGCCGTGCTACTCACCGAGCATCTCTTGGAGCTTGGCCGCCACGGCATGTCCCAAGCTCTCGTGGCTTTCGGGCATCATATGCAGATAGTCGATATCGCCCGGCTCGGCAAAGTCGGCGGCATTCAAAAAGTCGCAGCCAAACTGCTCAGCCACATGTGCGTAGTACTCGCCAAAATGCTCCGAGGCCTCGACGGAACGCTCGTCAAAATCGGTCATATATACATCGGCGATTTGCGGCTTGATCTTGATAGGCGCCATCAGCAGAATGCGCGGACAAGGCGCAGCGTCGGTCCACGGAAACGCGCGGACGGCGCGAATCAGCGCCATGGCGCCACGGGCGATATCGGAAGCTGTCACGTTAAAGACCGTCTTACAGTCGTTGGTGCCCAGCATGATCACAATGGCGTCCAGCGGCTTATGGGCCTCGAGCAGCATCGGAAGTGCGCGGATGCCGTTAAGATTGGTGTCCAGATGGCACATGTCGTCGCGTACCGTCGTGCGGCCGTTGAGGCCTTCTTCAATTACATGCCAGCCCTCGCCTAAGTCACGTTGGGCCACGCCGCACCAGCGCACATCCTGCGCATAGCGCACCGCGGTGCCGTCGCGCATGCCCGCCGGATCGTAACCATAGGTGTTGCTGTCGCCAAAGCATAGAACGTTTTTCATCGTAAGCCCCTCGCTCAGTAAAAAGCCGACGGAAGCAGCCTCTCCCGCCGGCTCGACCCATCTGTCAGCACGTACCAATTACAGGTACTTGCGCCAATCGTCCTCGTCCTCATCATCCTCGGTAGCAGCCTGGGTCTGCTCGGCGGCGCGAGCTGCCGCAGCGCGAGCGGCAACCTGGGCATAGGACTCCTCGTTGCGCTCGGGGAAGTTTGCCAGCACGTGCTCGAACTTGGCAAAATCCTCATCCCAGCGCGTAGAAGGCACGGCAAAGAAGACTTGCTTGACCTTAAAGTCGCCCGACGCGAGCTCCTTGCGGAAGAGCTCGGCCACGGCCTCGGCGTCAAAGCCGTTGTTGTCGCAGCCCCAAGCGCCCAGTACGAGCTTCTCGCGACCCAGCTCGTCGCAGATGGCAAGCACAAAGCGAATGCGGTCGCGCAGGGCGTCCAGCAGAGCATCGTCGCTCACGCGATACTCCTGGCGGGCGCGCTTAACGTTGGGCGCGGCGGCCACGATCACGTCGGCGTATGCATGCACGTGGTTGCGGTCGAAGCGCACCGCAGGCACCACCAGCGCACGGTTGCGGTAAAGCTCGCAGTTGATGTTGCGGCGACGGTTCTCGCCGTACCATTTGCGCTGCTTATCGAGAACGTTGTACAGATACGAATCGGCGCACAGCGTGGCCTCCTGGCCCAGATAGCCCTGGATGTAGCCACCGCCCGGGTTGGTGAACGAGGCAAAGGCGAGCACGGCCATGTCGCAGAACTGCGCATAGCCACGACCGTTGTCCAGGATGGCCTGCGTGGCGGAGGCATCGAGCACGGTGACCTCAGGCAGAACCGGAGCGGGCTCCTCAGCAGGCGCGGACTCAGCTTCGGCGATTTCCTCGGCAGGCTCAGGCGCTGCCTCGGTCTCGGGCGCCGTCTCGGTCTCGGCAGCCTCCGCGCCCTCGACGTCCTCGGCAACCTGTTCTTCGGCGGCCACAGCACTCTGAACCTTGGCCTTCATCGCCGCGACAAAACCGGCAGGCATACCATCGAACTCGCACACGCCGGCAAGCGAACGCTCGATATCCTTGGCGCACGCTTCGGACACAGTTGCCACGTGACGCTCGGCGGCCTTGGCACGGGCCTCGCGCTTGGGATTGGGCTGACCCGCTCGGTTGGACCTGCGGTTACGGTTCCTGTTGTCGACGTCTGCCATAAGTGGTCACCTTTCTCGGTCTCTGCCGCTATCGGCTTTTCCCATCCATGATACCCCGCCGCGTACAAAAAAGACGGCCCCGAAGGACCGCCTTTCGCATCGATTTGCACGTACGGCAAGCACCGCCGCAATTCGCCACTAGTCGCGACGGCCGAGGATGTTCAGAATGCGCAGGAACACGTTGATAATATCCACGAACAGATTGGACGCCATGAGCACGGCGTTGGGCAGCGTAGGCGGCACCGTCGTGGCAACATAGGTGTCGTAGCCAATAAAGCCGGCGAACACCACGATCACGATCAGATCGGTGATGGTCTGTGAGACGCCCATGAACATCAGCACGATCTCAACCAGAATAGTAGCGAGCAGAATGCCAAAACCGATGCCATATACGCGCTGGAAAAACTTGGGGAACGTCACGCCCAAGGCGCCAAAGACAAAGGTGATGGCGGCCGTGGCGATAAAGGCAGTGTTGATGGTGGGCAGGTCGTAGTTGGCAAGGCCAAACGACGCGGTCAGGCCAAAGGTGCTCGCAAAGATTACGTAGCCCACAAGGGACAGGCCCACGGACTGCTTGCTGGCGGCGGCCGACATCATGACCATGCCGACGATGGTCAAAATAAACGAGCCAAAAACCAGCGGTAGGGCAGCCCCGCTCATCATCATGCGCGCAAACGACATGGTGCTCGTAAAGTAAGCACCGACGCCCATGGCACAAAAGCCCAAGAAGATGAGGGCAGACATGGCAAGATTATACGCACGCGGCGACATCTCCTTGGCACGGCTTGCGCCGGTTTCGATGGGGCCGTTCTGATAGCCCTGAATATCGTTCATAATTTCGTCCTTTCAAAAGCGCCGCGACAGCGCAGTAGCTGACAAGATTCCTGTCATTGTACCCGAATGCCGTACGTCCTTACCTACGGCGCTCGCCCTCGAGCGTGCGATCAAAGGCCCAGACCCACCAACGCATCACGTGTGCCTGCGAGCCGTCCGCCCGCTCGCGCGTCTGGTCCTCCAGATACAACTCGGTCGCGTGCCCGCCAAAACGCACCTTATAGGTTGCCGTACGGATGCCGTGGACCATCAGGCCAAACCCGGTGGTCGAGATAATTTCGTCAATCGTAAAGCAACGACCGTCGACCCAGCAGACGGTGACCGGCACGACCTGTCCGCCCGCGAGGATGCGAGCCACGACGTCCACATACTGCTTGTGCACGCGCCGAGTTTTGCCATCTGTCTGTCGATATTCCATGCCTCCTATTATCGAACGCATGTTTGCATATTGTAAAGCGAACAGACTGTGGTTTTGGGATGTTGGGGCACGCACACGTGTCCTCATGGTGTGTTAGCAAAAAGAACACCCGCGGTCAACAGGGCTAATATTCAATATTAGTGCCAAAAAATTCACTTCTCCCATCAGAACTCGGTAAAGAAACCCGCAGGAGGTGATACGATTTATCATGTTTTTGTAACGTGCCTGCAAACTTCGAGAAAGCCCATATATGGACGTAACGTTCTCAACCTTCCTCGGCCAAATTGTGTCGAACCCAGTCCTTGCCGTCACCGTGATCCTCGCGCTCGGCGCCATCTTCGTCAATGGATGGACCGACGCGCCCAACGCCATCGCGACCTGCGTCACTACGCGTTGCATGCCCGCCCGCGCCGCCATTCTCATGAGCGCCGCATTCAACTTCCTCGGTGTGCTCATCATGACGCACTTTAATGCGAGCGTCGCCAATACCATCTCGCATATCGTCGACTTTGGCGTAAACAGCACCATGGCGCTCGCCTGCCTGTGCGCGGCCCTGTTCTCCATCGTCGTCTACGGCGCCACAGCGTCGCGTTTTGGCATCCCCACCTCGCAAAGCCACAGCCTTATCGCCGGCCTGACCGGTGCCGCTATCGCCCTCGGCGGCGCGAGCAGCGTCAACGTCCACGAGTGGATGAAGATCATCTACGGCCTGGCGCTCTCCATCGGCCTGGGCTTTGTCATGGGCTGGGTCCTGTGCAAACTCGTCTCGATTCTTTTCGCCGCCGCCAACAGGCGACGTGCCAATGTCTTCTTTAAATACGCTCAGATCGCGAGCGCTGCGGCCATGAGCTTTATGCACGGCGCGCAGGATGGACAGAAGTTCATCGGCGTGCTCTTTTTAGGCGTGGCCTTCGCAAACGGCCAGACCAGCGTCGGCGATGCCGGCATCCCCATCTGGATTATGCTGCTGTGCTCGGCCACTATGGGTATCGGTACCAGCGTGGGCGGTGAGCGCATCATCAAGTCCGTCGGCCAGAGCATGGTTAAGCTCGAGAAGTATCAGGGCTTCTCCGCCGACCTCGCGGGCGCCGCGAACCTGCTGCTTGCCACCCTTACCGGCATCCCCGTGTCCTCCACACACATCAAGACCTGCGCCATCATGGGCGTCGGTGCCGTCAAGCGCCTCTCGGCCATCAACTTCGGAGTCGTCAAGGACATGATGTTCACCTGGTTCTTCACCTTCCCCGCCTGCGGACTCATCAGCTTTGTCATGGCCAAGCTGTTCATGATGTTCCTCTAATCAAACCGAACGTCCATCCGGACCGCAACACTTCGCCCACCCGTCTTCGCCTCGAAAGGACCCACCCATGGCAAAGAAACCCGATTCGTTCTACTTTGACAACTACGTCGCTTGCGCCGACCTCGCCGTCCAGGCCGCAGAGCTGCTCACCAAGATTTTTGAGAACTTCGATCCCGCGCAGATTCACGACATGCTCAATAAGATGCATGCGATTGAGCATGCGGCAGACAAGAAGCACCACGAGCTCGAAGACGCCCTGCTCACCGCCTTTATCACCCCGCTCGAGCGCGAGGATCTGGATCTGATGAGCTGCGCGCTCGACACCGTGCTCGACCGTATTGAGGGCGTCGTGCAGCGCGTCTACTTCACCAACATTCAGAGCATCCATCCCGACGCCATCGTCATCGCCCACAAGGTGACTGACGCCTGCCGCGCCATGAAAGACCTGATGGTCGAGCTTCCCAACTACCGCAAGTCCAAAACGCTGCGCGAGCTGGTCATCCAGATCAACACCATCGAGTCCGAGGCCGACGAGCTCTACATCAACGCCATGCGCAACCTGCACGTTAACGGCAAGGATCCGCTCGAGGTCATCGCTTGGCGTGACGTCTACGCCTTCCTGGAGTACTGCGCCGACTGCTGCGAGAATGTGGCCGATGTCGTGGATTCGATTGTCATGAAGAACAGTTAATTGGGGGTACGTATCCCACCGGTCGCGGGCCCGACCACTAATACCTTTTTCACTCCGGCTGCAAGCAGAGTCGTTCAAAAGGTATTAGTGGTCGGGCCCGCTCCCTTACGTACCACCATTGGGAACTTTGGCTGAGGGGTTGAGCGTGGTGGGGCCTTTGCTGTGATGGCCCTTGATTGCTCGGGGTTTTACTTTGGTATTCGATGAGCGATTGGCTGATTGCCGCTTTGGGTACTCTTTGGGTTACTTTGGGTTTGTTTGATTTTTAATTGTTGGAGGGCTTGTATGTCTTATTTGGATCTGGCTCGGGGTCGGTATTCTTGTCGCGAGTTTGAGAATCGTTCTGTTGAGCAGGCTGTGGTGGATGCCATTGTTGAGGCTGGGCGTATTGCTCCTTCTGCTTGTAATAACCATCCAACCCGTGTGATGGTGTTGGATACGCCTGAGCTTCTGGAGAAGGCAGCTGCTTGTCAGCCTCGGTTTGCTCGTGATGGGTCCATCTTTGGGGCTCCGCTTGTTTTCCTTATTTGCAGCGTTACCGATGATGCTTGGGTGCGCCCGTATGATCAGATGAATTCCAGTGAAATCGATACGTCCATCGTGTGCGATCAGATGATGATGGAGGCCACCGAGCAGGGCCTGGGAACGTGTTGGGTATGCCATTTTAAGCCCGAGGTGGCACAGGAGCAGTTCAACCTGCCCGAGGGCGTCTATCCCTATCACATGCTCGTCTGCGGATATCCTGCCGACCACATCGCCGATTCCGAGCATCGCGAGGCCCGTACCATTCCCCTCTCCGACTTCCTCCTCAAGTAGATTTTGGGACATGCCCTAAAACCTATCCTTGACCGCTCACCGGTTCGCCGAGTTCTGCGCCACTATGTGCAGGGCTCGGTTTTTTATGTTGCGCGCCCCGGTACAGTCATAAAAAAGGACCCGCAAGCTGCGGGTCCTTTCTAGGCACTAAATTGTAGGCCGAATGTTAGTCCAGGTCGTCGGCAGCGAAGTTGTCGATCGGGGCGAAGGGATCGGCCACGGGGACAACCGGGTCAGCGACGGGCAGCGGCTCGGCGGGAACAGTCACCGCAGGAGAAGCGGCAGAACCGACCGGCGTGGAGGCCATGAGGTCGGCCGGGAAGGAGTTCTGGGCATCGTCCATGAAGTGCTGGATGAGCTTGAGATACTCGGCCTTGAACTCCTCACGAGAAGCCTTGAGACGATCGATCTCCTCGAGCTCAGCCTGCTTTTCGGTCAGAGCCTGGCGGATAACCTCGCGGGCCTTGGCGTCAGCCTCGTTGCGAATACGCTCAGCGTTCTCGTTGGCATCGTTGACGATGGTCTCAGCGGTCTGCTGGGCAGCGATCAGGGCAGCGGAAATCTGGCGCTCCTGAGCGGAGAAGTCAGGGGCGGGAGCAGCCACGGGGGCGGCAGGAACGGCCTGGGCGGGGGCATCCTGAGCCTGGGCAAGCTGAGCCTGCGCATCGGCAAGCTGCTGCTCGGTAGCAGTCAGACGACCCTTAAGGTCGACGATCTTAGCGAGCATAGCGTCAACCTCAGAGGACAGCGTCTCCAAGAAGACGTCGACCTCAGCAGGATCGTAGCCACGCTTGGCCTCAGAGAAAGTCTGAGCCTGGATGTCTGCAGGGGTAATAGCCATAACAAGTCTCCTTTTTCATCGCCTCGGCGCTACACGCCCGACGTAAGTTACTAAGACAGTTCTACACGAGTATACCTATAAGAAGCTGCAGAACCAGCCTCTGCACCAACTGCAACGCAATAATCGCAACGACCGGCGAAAAATCGATACCGCCCATCGGCGGGATGAAACGACGGAACAGGTTGAGCCACGGACCGCACACGCTATCAAGCACCGCGGCAATATCCTGAAGCAAACCACCCTGCTTCATGGGAATCCACGTCATAAAGCAGTAGACGACAATGAGCGTGGAATAGAAGTTGAACAGCGTATTGACCAGCTGGACGATAGTGTAGATGTTGATGGGAATCTCCTCGTCTTGTCTTTACTTAAGGTAGCCGTCGGCACGAAGCTTCTTGAGATCGGAATCTTTGACCTCGCAACCGGCGGGCAGCACCATGAACACGCGGTCGCCCACCTCCTTGACCGTGGCACCCAGACCGCAGGCAAAGCCGTAAGAGAAGTCCAAGACGCGCTTGGCAACTTCGGTGCGTACGCCCACAAAAATCAGTGCGACAGGCTGCTTGGTGCGAACGCGGCGCACCACGGTCTCCACGTCGTCATAGCTCTCGGGGCGCAGGACATAGGCCGGCAGCTGCGGTGTGGCGTTGATGATATTGCTCGCATAGGCCGAGGCATCGCTCGGTGCAGGCGCAGGCGCAGCGGCGGCACGGGCGCGGGTGTTCTCGGCGTAGCTCGACGGCGTGTCATAGGCACCAGGACGATAACCGCTCGCAACACTGTCCTGCGAGCGCGAAGGCGGGTTATACGTCGTGGCATGGCGGGAGTCATCGCCGACCAGCTGCCCGGAGCGTGTATACACGGCAACCGACTCAGCTTCACCACGGCGCGTCTGACCAAGCAGGCCGTTGCTCGGCTCGTCTTGGGTGTAGAAGCCCTCGCCCGAAGCACCGCTGTAGCCGTTGCCCTGATAGCCATCGTCATAGCCATCATCGTAGCCGTAGTCGTCGTCCTGGCCATAACCCTGGTCGTAACCCTGCTGGCCGCCCAGGTGCATCTTATTTTTAATCTCGTCAAGGAAGCCCATGGTTGTGTCCTCTCGCGGTTTAGTGCAGGCGCCCCGATAATCAGTGCGCACTTCAGAGCCTTATTTTACTGCAAACTCCGGGCTAAATACTACCCTGCCCAGGCGAACGAGCGTAGAGCCCTCCTCAAGGGCAGGCTCAAAGTCTTCGCTCATGCCGCAGGAAAGCTCAGGCAGGTTCAAATCGGGATGCGCCGCCTCCAGCTCATCCCTCAGCTCACGAAGCCCCGCAAAGGTGCGGCGTGCCACATCCTTATTCCCCCGGGGCGCCATAGTCATAAGCCCCTGTACGCAAATTCCCTCAAGTTCCGCAAGCTCACCCGCGGCGGCGCGAATCTCATCGGGCGAAAAGCCTCCCTTCGACTCCTCACCACTCACATTGACCTCAATGAGCACACGCTGGGGGCCGGCGAGTTCGCCTGCCTCAATCTTGCGGGCAGCACGGCTCGAGATCGCCTGCGCCAGATGCAGCGAACCCACCGAGTGAATCAGCTCGGCTGAGCCCAGCACCGCATTGATCTTATTGGTCTGCAGGTTGCCGATCATATCGAAGCGCACCTCGGGCAGCTCCGGATGCTCCGCCAAACCTGTGAGCTTGCGAACCAGCTCCTGCGGGCGATTCTCGGCAAAATGGCGATACCCCGCCTGGATGGCGGCAACGGTCTCATCGACACCAACGGTCTTGGACACGGCAATGAGGCGCGCGGCGTCGTGGGGACGGCCCGCGCGATCGAGCGCCGCATAAAAACGTTCCAGAATCTGCTCGCGGCGAGCGCGCATCAAGTCCAAATAGTTATCCATTGCCAATCGCCTCCGCTGACAGCCAAACAAGTAGTCCCATGCTAACGCAAGAGCGCGGCCCCGCATGTGCAAGGCCGCGCTCACTTAGGTATTTACAATCTTTCGACGAACGGGGTTACTTACTCCTCGTCGTCCTCGCCATCGTCCTCATCCTCAAGATGATCGAGCAGGTAGCGAAGACCCTCGCTGACCTCGTTAACGGGCACCTTGGCAACGTAGCGTGCATCGACGGCGGGCCTCATGATAACACCCTCGCCCGAAGGCACGCGCATGCTCTCGAGCTCATCCTCATCAGTGCAGGCGATATCACCGGCAGTCATACGCTGTCCGGTCAACAGGAAGGTCAGACGGCAGGCGGCATCGATGGAAATCGAGGCGATGCGATCGAGATAGCGCGATACCATGATGGCGCGGCGCAGGTCGTCATAGTTGCTGTCGTCGTCCATAAAATCGCCCGTGTCCATGCGGTTAAAGGTGCGGAAGAACTTCTCGTAGGCGGCGTGCACTGGCTCGTCCTCGACGGCCAAGTTGCAGATGATGGACATGTCGTTGGTGACGAGCGCAGAAAGCGAAGAGCCCAGCACCTGGTAGACGGCCTCAGCCTCGGCCTCGACCGTGCCGACAAGCTCCTTGGGCAGCGAGATGTCGGCCTTGATCATATGACGCGTGGCGCGGCAAATCTGGCGAACCTTATCGGTCATGCGCTGCAGGTTAAAGTCGACGTAGATGATCGTCTGCAGCAAGCGGAAGTCGGAGGCGACCGGTGACTGCGTGGCAATCAGGTTGTAGCAGACGGCCTCCAGGTTGGCGCAGCGTGCGTCAATCGAAAGCGTACGCTTCTTGGTCTTGGTGGCGAGCTTGCGGTCGTCGGTCACATAGGCCTTCACGGCATCGTGGAGGGCCAGATCGACGGCCTCGTAGATGCTCAGCATCTCGTGACGGGCCTCGATGAGCTGACGGGAAAACAGTTTGCGCATGGTTCACTCCAATCAGTTGGGTGCGGTCATGCCGCCCGCACAGTGAATACGCACCGGACCAGATCCGATCGGCTTGGGACTAGTCGCACCGATCAGCCAAAGCGGCCGGTGATATAGTCTTCCGTCCGCGAGTCCACCGGGCTGGTGAAGATCGCGTCGGTTTGACCATACTCGATGAGCGTAGCAGGCTCGCCGGCAACTTCCTGCAAGAAGAACGCGGTGTAGTCACTGATACGAGCTGCCTGCTGCATTGAATGCGTGACGATGATAATCGTCATCTCGGGCGCCAGCTCGGCCATCAGATCCTCGACCTTAGAGACGGAAGTGGGGTCGATGGCGGAGCAGGGCTCGTCCATCAGGAGGACATCGGGTTGCACCGCAAGCACGCGCGCGATGCACAGACGCTGCTGCTGACCGCCCGAGAGCGCCAAACCATCCTTGTTGAGCTGATTGGATACCTCTTTCCAGAGGTTGGCGCGCTTGAGCGATTCTTCCACGATGTCATCGAGGTCGCTTTTGCTAGTCACGCCCTGCAGACGAGGGCCAAAGGCGACATTCTCGTAGATGGATTTGGGAAACGGGTTGGGCTGCTGAAAGATCATGCCCACGCGACGACGGAGATCGACCGGATCGACACCCTCGGCATAGATATCGTTGCCGTCGAGCGTCATGGTGCCCTCGACGCGCGTGCCCTCAATCAGGTCATTCATGCGGTTGATGCAGCGCAAAAACGTCGACTTGCCGCAGCCCGAAGGGCCAATGAAGGAGGTGATGGCGTTTTTGGCGATGTTGAGGTCAAGCCCCGTCAGCGCATGAAAGTCACCGTACCAAAAGTTGAAATCCTTGGCCGTAATGGCCGCTTGCTCCAACGCGGGAGCGGACTGATAAACGGACATGGGACTCCTTAACTAGCGACGCTTGCGCGACAGGAAGCGCGCAAACAGGTTGAAGGCCAAAATGATCACCATCAGCAAGAGCGCGGTGCCGTAGGCTGCGTTCATGTTGATGCCGTCGTTGGCAAGCAGGTACAGGTGAACGGTCATGGGACGACCGGAATCGAGCGGCGAAATAGGTAGATTGATGGCCTGGCCCATGGTGTAGAGCACCACGGCGGTCTCGCCGATGGCACGGCCGATGGCAAGGACGATGCCCGTGGCAATGCGGCCAAAGGCCGAAGGAAGCACGATCTTGGAGACGACCTGCCACTTGGTAGCGCCCAGGCCGTACGCGCCCCAACGGATATAGCGCGGAACGGCGCGAATGGCTTCTTCGGTGGTGCGCATGACGATGGGAAGCATCAAGAGCGCGAGCGCCAGAGCGGCCGAGACCATCGAAAGGCCCAGGCCCATAGCCTCGACAAACAAGGCGTAGCCAAACAGGCCCATAACGATGGAGGGCACCGAGGCCAAAGCGTCAGCAGCGTAGCGAATGAGCTCGACGACCTTGCCCTGCTTGGCGTACTCGGCCAGATAGACGGCTGCCAGCACAGCGATCGGCGTGCAGATAAGCATGGCGAGCGCCGTCACGTAGACGGTCGAGACGATCGTGGGCCAAATTCCGCCCTCGGCGTTGACGCCCTGGGGCCAACCGAAGATAAAGTCGAGCGAGATGTGTGGCAGGCCGTTGATGACCACGTAGGCGATGATAGCGACCAGCACCAGCGTGGTGATGTAGGCAGCGGCACGAAACACGCCAAGCATGATCTTGTTGGACAGGTCCTTGTTGATGCGGCCCTTCTTGCCGTGGGAAAGGGCACGCTTGATGCGCTCGCGCGACGAGGTCGTATCGACCGTCGTGTCAACGGAATCGGACATAGCCTACCCTCTCTTCTTCTTGGAAATCAGACGAACGATACCCACCAGCGTGGCGGAGATGATAAACAGGACCACACCCATGCCGAACAGCGCCGAGCGGTGCAGACCCGAGGAATAGCTCATGTCGAGCGCAATCTGGCTCGTGAGCGTCGAGATGGGGCTCGCAATGCTGTCGGGAATAACCGGGGCGTTACCTACGACCATGAGCACGGCCATGGTCTCGCCGATGGCACGGCCCATACCCAGCACGATGGCATCAACGATACCCAGCTTCGCGGCAGGTAGCACGACCTTATAGATGGTCTGCCACTTTGTGGCGCCCATGGCATACGATGCCTCGCGAATGCCCATGGGAATGGAATTGAGAGCATCGATGGTGAGCGTGGTGATGGTAGGGACGATCATGATGGCGAGCACAAACCACGCCGTCAGCGCACCAAAACCAAGGCCGCCGGTCAGTTGTGCGATAAACGGGCGGATGATGATCATGCCAAAGAAACCATAGATGATAGAAGGGATGCCGGCCAACAGGTCAACGGCGGGGCTGATGAGCTTGCGCACGCGCTTGCTGGCAATCTCGACCAGGTAAACGGCCGTACCCACGCCCAGCGGCACGCCCATGGCGAGCGCACCGACGGTCACCAGACCCGAGCCGGCAAGCAGCGACAAGATGCCGTAGTGGCCCTCGGAAGGCGCCCACGTAAAGCTAAAGAAGTCCGCCAGACCGATGTCGGTAAAGACGGGCAGCGCCGAGTACGTGGTAAAGACAAAAATCAGGATGACGGTAACGACCGCCAAGAACGCGCAGGCAAAGAAGATCCACTGCAGCGCCTTCTCCTTGATATAGGTACTGCGCGATACGAGCGCCAGCTCGCGCTTCTTGGGCGTCTGAACATTCTGCTCAGTCTGGGAGTTTTCCTGTGCTTCCATGCTACTCACTCCCCTTCTCGTCGTTGGTGACGGGAATAAAGCCCGCCTCGCGAATCTGCTTGTCCATCTTTTCGGACGTCACATAGTCGATGTAATCCTGCGCCTGCTGCGAAGGCGCACCCTTCACAAAGAAGTAAAGGTCGCGCGAGATGGGATAACCGCCACTCGCGACCGTCTTCTCGGACGCCTCAACATGATTGACCGAGACGGCCTTGACCGAGGTCTTGGCGTTGAGGCTATCGACGAAGCCCAGCGAAATGTAGCCGATGGCCCCACGCGAACGAGATACCACGTCGCGCACCTGGCCCGTACCCGAAAGAACAGCCGAGCGGCGATCGAACGGCGTGCCATCCATCACGATGGTACGGAAGGCCTCGCGCGTACCGGACGCCTCGTCTCGGTTGATGACCTGAATCCTCAGGTCCTCGCCACCGACCTCTTTCCAATTGGTAATCTTGCCGGCGTAGATATCGCGGAGCTGCTCGGTCGAGAGGTTATCGACCGGGTTATCGTCGTTCACGATGACCGCGATACCGTCGTGGGCAATTACGATGGGGGTCAGGCCCAGATCCTGTTCGTCGGCATTGAGCCCACGGGAGGAGCTGGCGATATCGGCCGTGCCGGCGCTGACGGCCTCGATGCCAGCGGAAGAACCCAAACCGGAAACGAGCACGTCGATGCCGGTCTCCTCCTTAAAGCCCTCGGCCGCAATCTCGGCGATAGGAAGGCAGGTCGTGGAGCCAGCGACGGTAATGGAAGAGGTAGAAGATCCCGAAGAACAGGCACACAGCGTAAGTGTAAGCACAGCGGCGCTCAGGACCGATACGATCTTTCTCATAGCATCACGCCGATCGCAGCATGGCGCCCACAGGTGCCGTCCTCGTTACGGTAGGAATAAAAGCGGTCGTTCTGACGCACGGTCGAAAGCTGGGTATCCACGATATCATCCGCGTCGACACCGACATCTACCAGCGCCTCGCGAATGGCAGCGGAAAGATCGAGCATGCGAGAGGTACTCGCATCGATGCAAGAGAACTCGGCGGCAAAGCGATCCATGAGTTCCTGGGATACCTCATATTCGTCACCCAAGATATGGGGGCCGATATAGGCGGAAACGTCGCCCGCATCGCAGCCGGCAGCATCGCAAAGCGCCTGGCACGCCTTGGCAGAAATACGTGCAATCGTGCCCTTCCAACCGGAGTGCACCACGGCAAATCCGCCAGGGGCCACCAGCACCACGGGAACGCAGTCGGCAAAGCAGAGCAGCACGGGCACGTTATGCGCCGTACAGACGATGGCATCGCAGCCCGCGGCAATCTGCTCGCGGACGTCCTCAAGGTCATCGGCGCCATTCGAGGTCACCGCAACGATATGGTCACCATGGACCTGATTGGGAACGAGCAGGTTGTGCTCGCACTCCGCGGCACCCATAGCCTCGAGTGCGCGGCGACGATTTTCTTGAACAGCAAAGGGATCATCGCCAACATGCGAGCCCAAGTTGAGTGAGGAGTACGCATCTTCGGAAACGCCACCGGCGCGCTCGGTGAAGGCAAAGCGAACATCGGATGTCGCGCCCTCCACCAACGTAACTCCATCATGGTCGACACGCGAAACTTTGTCCGCACGTGCTGCCATACTAAAGCCTCCTAATAACACAAGTACCGCGGCATCGCCGCTACAGCCCGCGTTTATACGGCTGTCATACTTCTCTAAAAGGATACCTGCTGCGCTGGAGGCAATCGTAAAGGGAACGTAAAGAGATTGGAGGTTCTAGTTTACAAAGTCGAAATAAAAAGGGCGCGTCCATACGGACACGCCCCTGTGCACAACAATGCAAAGAACGACTTAGAAGCTACCGCGCTTCAGGAAGTCGGGAAGCTCGAACTGATCGTTGCCGAAGTTAGGAAGCTCGGTGCCACCGACGTTGCGGGTCGGAGCGGCCTGAGCCGGGCTGGTGGCCGGAGCGGTGCGCTGCGGCTCAGCGGAGGCAGCGGCCTTGCTCTGAGACTGCTGAGCAGCAAAGAGCTCGTCCTGACGGTTAACGTTGGAGTCGGAGAAGCCCGTAGCGATGACGGTGATACGCACCTGATCGCCCAGGGACTCGTCGACAACGGTACCGAAGATGATGTTGGCCTCGGGGTCGACGGCGTTGGCGACAACGTCGGCGGCGTCGCTGATCTCCTGGATGCCCAGGTCCTTGGAACCGGCGATGGAGAGCAGCACGCGCGTGGCGCCATCGATGGAGCTCTCGAGCAGCGGGCTGGAGATGGCCTGCTGGGCAGCGTCGACGGCACGGGTATCCCCAGAAGAGGTACCGATACCCATCATGGCGGTACCGGCCTGCTTCATGATGGTCTTAACATCGGCGAAGTCCAGGTTGATGATACCGGGGACGGTGATGAGGTCGGTGATGCCCTGGGTGCCCTGGGAAAGGACGCCATCGGCAATCGCGAAGGCCTCGAGCATGGTGGTCTTCTTCTCGGCGATGTCGAGCAGCTTATCGTTAGGGATGACGATCATGGTGTCGACGCAATCGGAGAGGGTCTTAATGCCCTCCTCGGCGCTCTTCTTGCGCTTGCGGCCCTCGAAGGTGAAGGGCTTGGTCACGACGGCGACGGTCAGCGCACCGACCTCGTTCATCGCGATATCGGCAACGATGGGAGCAGCGCCGGTACCGGTGCCACCGCCCTCGCCGCAGGTGATGAACACCATGTCGGCGCCAGCGAGCGCCTCGGCAATGTCGTCGCGGGACTCATCGGCAGCCTTGCGGCCAACCTCGGGGTTGGCGCCGGCGCCCAGGCCGCGGGTAAGGTCGGTGCCGATGTGCACCTTGATATCGGCATCAGAGATCGCGAGTGCCTGAGCATCGGTGTTGATGGCAACAAACTCGACGCCGCGGATGCCCTCTTCGATCATTCGATTGACCGCGTTGGTACCGCCGCCGCCGACGCCGACCACCTTAATGACGGCAAGGTAGTTGTTGATCTCTGTCTCGTGCATGTCGGTCCTCCGAACAAAGGTTATAGCCATAGCATGGGTCGACCCCTGCGCACATTAACCTTCAGGTTGAAAGTAAATGCAAAGGTAAACCGTATTATGTTTGCACATTATGAACGTATCAGTCAAATAATTGACCGTGAAAACCAAACAAACCAGATAAACGGCGTGGTATGGCCCCTCAACAAAGCATCAACCAGCGCTACGAGGTCGGAGCGTTCCTAAATGTATAGTTACCCGGAGAGCGCACATTGATATACGTTACGCCCTCTACCTGCGAAAGCAGCTTGGTGACTACGCGCTCCTTCTTGACGATATCGTTCGAATCGCCCAGCGACACCTCAATGCCGTTATTGAGGTTTGCCGAGATGGCTTCGACCGAAGGCGTGGAAATATCCTTGACTTGTCCCAAGAACTCTCTCGAAAAACCACGCACATAATCCAAGCCAGCCTTAACGGCCTTGGAGCTCACTGCCTGGCCGGAAACCGGAGCGACATCCGCCGAGACATCAGTCAACAACACCGCGCCATAGTGCTTAGCGAGCGCCAGCGCGGCATCGATTCCGGTCAAGGTATTTGAGCCCTGCCCTGTCGTGATGACGTTGCCCTGGTCATCCACTTCGACCGACGTCGACAGTGGGGCGATCCAGGTGTCATCATCCCCGATGGCCCAGGCAAGGTCATCGGAACTGATATAGGCAATTGCGATGACCTTGCGCTCCATCGGCGTAATGATGAGCGTATGCGGGAACTGACGCTGGACATCCACGCCCGAGACCCACGGATTCTGCTTGAGGTCCTCGGTAATCTGGTCGGGATCGACGTTAAAAAGCGACGTTCCCTCGGGCAAATCGATCAGCTGGATAGCATCGTGCTTCGTCACATGCTCGCTGCCTTGAATCTGAATATCAGTGGCGGTAAACAATCCAGAGTTGATCACCACGATGGCAACGACGACGAGCACGGCCAAGGCGGCCAGAACGCCGCCCACGATTTTGCCTTTGCCTGCAACGACAGAAGCAGCGTCTGATGTTTTATTTACCATCGCCCCAAGTGAAGACAACGGGTTGACGTTTTTTTTACCCGAAGGCTTCTTGGCGGTAGCCGGCACCGATGTCAGCGAGCGCGGTTTCGATGCGCCCAGCGTGCGACCTGGACGCGGCGCTTTAGTTCCCGTCGAGGGCTTAGGAGTTGCCATGGGACGGGCAGGTTTGGCGCCCATAACAGGCTTTGACGTCACCGAGGGACGCGAGGACTTTTTTGCGGCCGGACGATTACCGAGCTGCGAGCCGACGACCGGACGACTGGTCTGTCGAGCATGCCCGACAGACTTAGAGCGCGCGACGGTATTGCGTTGAGGTTT
The DNA here is from genome assembly GCA_030839365.1 of Collinsella sp. GTDB lineage: Bacteria > Actinomycetota > Coriobacteriia > Coriobacteriales > Coriobacteriaceae > Collinsella. The sequence continues at coordinate 9,062 of JAUUMM010000018.1, read as the reverse complement.
GGCAGGCGCGCCGGAACGCCCTCCGGCGCGGCGGAAGGTGGGTTTCGATGCTCTAGAAGCCGAGGAATTTAACTTCCGGTCTGAGCTCGATGCCATACGCCTCCCTCACCTTTCCGTGCACATGTCTGATAACCGCGGCAACGTCATCGGCCGAGGCGGTTCCGTTATTAACGATAAAATTAGCGTGAACGGGCGAAACTTCTGCGCCGCCAATCGAAAAACCCTTTAATCCACAATCCTCGATAAGCTTGCCCACACTCGCATCGGGCAGGTTGCGAAAGACCGACCCGCAGGACGCGCGACCCATGGGCTGCGTTCGCTTGCGCCTCGTCAGGTACCGCTCCATGCGCTCGCGAATGTCGGCCTTGGGCGCCGGTTTAAGCTTGAGCACGCACTCGAGGATGATCTCATTGCGGGGAAGGCTACATTCGCGGTAGCCCCAAGTGATCTCGGACCCCGCATAATGCTTGATACCGGATGCCGGGTCAAACGTTACGACATCCTCAACCAGCGAGCCAATCCACTCGGTCCGTGTGCCGGCATTCATAGATATCGCACCGCCGACCGAACCAGGGATGCCAACGGCAAACTCAAGGCCCGAGAGGCTACGCGACAGGGCATCGTTGACCAGGCGCGCAAACATCACGCCCGCACCGACCGTCAGCGTACAACCGTCATCGGCAACAACCGTGCGCTGAAACTCACGTCCGAGCGAAATGACGGCGCCGCGATAACCGCCATCGGCAACCAGCAGATTGGAGCCCTTGCCGATGATGACCCACGGCACCTGCTCGCGATCGAGCACCGCCACGGCGCGGCGGAGGGCATGATAGCTATGGCACGTCACAAAGAGGTCGGCCTTGCCGCCGATACGATAGCTCGTATGACGCGCAAGGCGCTCGTCCTCGATCACATCCGTGTCGATCATGCCCGAGAGCGCCATGACGGCGTTAAACAGACCCATTAGACTTAAGCGTCTTTCTTGGCAGTCAGATACTCGATAAACTCGGGACCGACGGTCGTAACGTCACCGGCACCCATAGTGAGCAGCAGGTCGCCCTCGCCCACCATCTGCTCGAGCTCCTGATTGAGCTCAAGACGGCTGGAGCAGTACACGACCTCCTTGCCAGGATGCTTGGCGCGCACGGTATCGGCGAGCATCTTAGAGGTGACACCCGGGATGGGCATCTCGCCAGCCGAGAACACATCAATCAGCAGCAGTTTATCGGCATTGGCAAATGCATCGGCAAAGTCGTCGCACAGGGCCTGCAGGCGCGAATAGCGGTGCGGCTGGAACACGACGTCGACGTGCTTGTAGCCCAGCGACGAAGCGGCAGCAAGCGTCGCCTTGATCTCGGTGGGGTGATGGCCGTAATCATCGACCACGGTGATGCCATCGATATCGCCCACGTGGGTAAAGCGGCGGCGAACGCCCTCAAAGCTCGAGAGCGCCTTGGCGGCGGCGTCGATGTCAAGGCCCAGGACATGGGCGACGGTGAGCACCGCCGTGGCGTTGAGCATGTTGTGGCGACCGGGATTGCTCTTGATCTCCACGGCATGTTCAGTGCCATCCTCAAAGCGAACGATAAAGTCACTCTGGATACCCTTGACATCCGGGTGCATGCAGACGATGTCGTTGCTCTCGGCAAAGCCGTAGGAAAGCACGTGACGGCCCGTCGACTTGGCGAGCTCGACCAGATGCGGGTCCTCACCGCAGACGATGACGGTGCCGTCCTCGCCCACCAGGCTCATGAATTTGGCGAAAGTCGCTTCGATCTCCTCGATACCCGAGTAGTGATCGAGGTGATCGGCCTCGACGTTGGTCACAATGACTACGTTGGGGTTCAGGAACAGGAAGGAGCTGTCGGACTCGTCGGCCTCGGCGACAAAGTAGTCGCCCGAGCCGTTCTTGCCGTTCGTGTCATAGCCCTCGACGATGCCGCCGATCAAGAAGCTCGGATCCAGACCCATGCGGTCGAGCATGGTGGCGCACATCGAAGACGTGGTGGTCTTGCCATGCGTGCCGGCAACAGCGACGGTGATGTAGCCGTGGCCCAAAGCAGAGAGCATCTTGGCACGGGGCCACACGGGAATACCAAGCTCGCGAGCGCGCACGAGTTCGGGGTTGGACTCCGGAATAGCGGTGGAGACAACAACCACGTCGGGCTTGACCTCGTCGATCGTGGCGGCCTCATGGCCCACATGCACCTTCACGCCAGCGCGGGTAAGCTGGCGGATATAACGTGACGTCTTAAGGTCGGAGCCGGTAACGGCATAACCGCGCTCGTGCAGAACGAGGGCGATGCCGCTCATGCCGGCGCCGCCGATACCGATAAAGTGGGCGCTCTTAAACTCGGGCGCGGAGGTTGCAGTCTGGGAATCAGCCATGTGCTCGTGTACTCCTTGCGTAAACACTGCCTGTAACCCGTTAACTGTACCGCACCTACCGCATCAGCGCGAGGGCGACCGACGATATCCCGTCTAACTAACGCAAACCCTCTACCGCATCCGCCAGAAGAGCGGCGGCCCTATCCTGAGCCAGACCACGCGCCGCCTGACGCATGGCGTCGCGCGCCGCCGCGTCATCGACCAGGTGCAGCAGTTCATCGGCAAAGGCAGAACCGTCGATATCGGCATCGGCGCAGAGCACGCCGGCCCCGGCGTCGACCAGATACCGGGCATTGGTGGTTTGGTGGTCGGCCGTCGCATGCGGGTACGGCACGAGCACCGAAGGCACGGCGAGTGCAGCGATCTCGGCCACGCTCGATGCGCCCGAACGCGAGAGCACCAAATCGGCAGCAGCCAGCATATCGCCCATGTTGTCGATGTAAGGCTGGACGCGGTAATGCTTCGCCTCCTCGGGCGTCAGCGCCAAAGCGCGCTCGGTCTCCTCAAAGCCGTCGGCACCCGTCGAATGCAACACATAGAGGTTCTTGCGCGAAAGCAGCTCGTTTTTGAGCGAAGCCACACGCTCGTTGAGGTGCTGGGCGCCAAGTGAACCGCCAAAGACGAGCAGCAGCGTAGCGTCCTCGGGAACGCCAAGTGCCTTGCGGCCGCGAGCGCGATCGCCCTCGATCACCGAGCGACGTACGGGGTTGCCGGTCATGAGCACGTGGTCAGGGTCACCTTCGCGCTCAAAGACCGAACGCGCTGCCGGCACCGAGATGCACACGCGGGCGGCGTGGGAGTTCATCATCTTGTTGGCCAGGCCCGGAACAGAGTTCTGCTCATGCAGCAGATACGGAACGCCCGCGCCCTTGCACCACCCCAGCAGCGGAACCTCGACATAGGCACCAAAACCAATGGCGGCATCGGGCTTGCCGACCTTTGAGAAATGACTGGCGAGCGCACGCTTGGCTTTGTTGACGCGCCACAGCGAGGTCAGCGCCGTCCAAGGACGGGAGCGGTCGAAGCCCGTGACCGTAATGGGCACAAAATCAAACCCAGCCTCGGGGACCAGACGACCCTCGAGCTTGCGCGACTGGCCCACGAACACAACGTGGTGGCCACGGTCACGCAGCTCTTCGGCCAAGGCGAGCGCGGGGTTGATGTGTCCTGCCGTGCCGCCGGCTGCAATAGCAACGGTCATTTTATCGGTCATGGTAGTCCCTTCGTACACGCGGTCCCTGGTCGTCGGTACGCAGACGCGCCGACGGGTCCGAGTTCAAATCGATTCGATTATATCCGCCGCCCGCGTTGCGAGGGCTGGGGCGCTGCGGACGACCTTGCGGAGCCATTCGCGGGCGTGGACGAGCTGCCGGCTCGGATGCAGAACCATCCAGAACGGTAAAGCCGCTACGCGAAGGTCGTTCACCGCGCACATGGGCTACGCCGGCGGTGCTCTCGTCCATAACGGCAAAGCTCTCACGGCGGCGGTCATACTCATCGCGGCGGGCGCTCTCGTACGAAACGCGCAGGATCAACCCGGCAAGCATAAGCGACACAATAATCGACGAACCGCCGTAGCTAATAAACGGCAACGGTTTGCCCGTCATGGGAAACACGTTGAGGATGCCCAGCGCGTTAATCAAAAACTGCACTGCGAGAATGACCGCGGAGCCAGACGCCATGAGCGCGCCCCGACGATCGGTCGCCTGCTCGGCAATGCGAAACGCCGAGTAGATCAGCATCGCAAACACCAAGAAGAACAGCACGGTTCCGACAAAGCCGACTTCCTCGCCAATGATAGCCAGGATGTAGTCATTGTGCGCCTCGGGCAGATACGAGTACTTCATGGTTGAGTTGCCGATGCCACGGCCGAACAGACCGCCCGAGGCAAAGGCCATGATGGCAAGCGTGGCCTGATAGCCGTCACCATACTCGTCGGCCCAAGGGTTCAAGGCAACCTGAATACGCACCATACGGTACGGCTCTGCGACAAGCGCAATCACGATCACGAGAATGCCGAAGATTAGCACGCCGATGATAAATCTGGGGTCGAGACCCGCAAACAACGCCATGCACATGAGGGTCAACAGGATGATCAGGACAGTACCGAAATCGGGCTGGATAAAGATCAGAAAGAGCGAAATGCCCAGGTAGATGCCCATCTTGCGAAGGAATTCGTTGATGTTGCCACCGGGCGAAAAGAAGCGATCGAGCATGATGGCCGAATACGCAATGGCAAATGGCTTTAAAAACTCGGAAGGCTGGAACTGAATGCCGGCGATGTTGAGCCAGCGCGTGGCGCCACGGCTGCCGCTGCCCACCAAGAACACCAGAAACAGTAGCCCTATCATGCCTATGAGGAAGATCCTGAGCACATCCTCCCCAAACCAGCTGTCCGGCAAAACGCGCACGATGGCAACCATAGCCAGCACGCCAACTCCGGCAAACGCGGCTTGTCGAAACAGAAAAAACGTCGCCGAGCCATTCTCGTGCAGCGCCTCGACCGAAGACGCCGAGTACACCATCAGCAGGCCAAAGCACACCAAGGTAAACAGGCAGGCCATGAATATCAAACGGGGGCGCATGATACGGGCGGGAACGCCGGCAATATAGCGTTCGCTAAACGTCTGCCTGCCGCGACCGGAACGCGGTGTGCTGCGCCGCGAGGAAGCACGGTCCGAGTCGGGCCTCCTCATACCTTGTCGGGGGCTCTCCTCTCTCACCGGCAACCCCTATTCCATTTGCGATTTCGCCGCAGCGGCAAGCTGGGCCACATAGTCCTTAAACACGCGGCCGCGCTCCTCATAGCCCGAGAACTCATCGAACGAAGAGCAGGCAGGAGAAAGTAAGATCACGTCGCCACGGCTCGACAGCGAACGGGCGACGTCCACGGCATCGCGCAGGTCATCCGCCTGGGCGATATCCACGTCACCATCGACATCGGCCTCGTCCATAGCGGCGGTAAAGCGCTCGCGCGCATCGCCAAAGCAAACGACCGAGCGCACGTTGTCCATAACGACGCGGGCAAAGTCCGCAAGCGGCGTACCCTTATCGTGGCCGCCGAGCAGCAAAATCACATCGTCGTCGGGAAACGCCGTCAGGGCCTTTTCGACTGCATCGGTGTTCGTTGCCTTGGAATCGTTGACGTAGCGCACGCCATCGATCTCGCCACAGGGCTCAACGCGGTGCTCCAGCGGCTGGAACGATGCCAAACCACGGCAAATGCCCTCGGGATCGGCACCGACGGCCAAAGCAGCCGTGGCAGCACATAGGGCATTGATGACATTGTGATGGCCCGAGATCTTGAGCTCGGAAGTGGCGACAAGCTGAGTCTCGACGCCCTTCAGGCGGACGACCAACTTGCCGTCGCGCACAAAGGCGGCGTCTGCACCCTCGGGCTCGTCAAAAGCGACCTTGCAGATGCGGCGGCCCGGCATGTAGATGTACTCATCGAACTCATGGATGCCGGCATCCTCAACGTCGATAACCACGAGGTCGTCGTCGACCATATTCTCGAACAACTTGATCTTGGCAAGCGCATAGTTCTTGTGGCTCTTGTGCCAGCCCAGGTGGTCGGGCGTGATGTTGAGCAGCACCGCCACGCGAGGATGAAGCTCGGCGGTCGTAGCAATCTGATAACTCGACAGCTCGGCCACAAACCACTCATTATGTGCGCGGCCGTCGATCTCGTTCACGGGCGGCTCACCGATATTGCCGACGGCCACGCTGGCTTCACCGGCGGCCTTGAGCAGATAATCAGTCAGCGACGTGGTAGTTGTCTTGCCGTTGGTGCCCGTGATGGCAATCCAATTTTGGGGAGACAAGCGATAGGCAAACTCGGGCTCGCCCATAATCTGAGCGGCATGCTCACGCCCCGCCTTAAAGAAGGACGAGAACTCCGAAATACCCGGGCATGTCACGCACACGTCATAGGCGCCCTCGACCTGTTCGGCCCCATAGACAAACGACGCACCAGCAGCCTCGAGCGCACGCGTGGCGTCATTGGGCTCAGAGGTGCCGCCGCCATACACGGTAACGGCGCTTACGCGCTCGGGATGTGCCAGCGCCCAGCGGGCGACATCGAGACCGGATTTGCCCTGACCCAAAACGAGCAGGCTAAAGACATCAGCAAGAGGCATGAAAGACCACTATCCCAACTGGAAGAACAAAGCAAGGCCAACGGCACCAAAGGCCGCAGCGATAATCCAAAAACGGATGACGACCTTGGTCTCGGCCCAGCCCTTCTTTTCGAAATGATGATGGATGGGCGCCATAAGGAAGACGCGCTTGTGCGTAAAGTGGAAGTAGACAACCTGAATCATGACCGACAGGGTCTCAACGATAAACAGGCCGCCGATGATGAGGGAGACGACCTCGGTGTTGGTCATGATGGACGTGCAGGCAAACGCGGCGCCCAGGGCAAGCGAGCCGGTATCGCCCATAAAGATGCTCGCCGGATAGCAGTTGAACCACAGAAAGCCCAAGCAGGCACCGGCACACGCGGTGCAGAAGATGGACAGGTTCACGTCTCCGTGTAAAAACGCCATGGCAGCCATGGCGAGCATGGCGATCATGGAGGTGCCGCCAGCAAGACCGTCAAGGCCATCGGTCAGGTTCACGGCATTAGAAAGACCGGCGATCATCAGCCAGCAAAAGACAACGTAGAGCCACGGGAACGAAAGGCCGCAGATGGTGGTCGAAAGAACACCGAGGTCAATCGTCAGGCCGCCGGGAAAACGAATCTCGGGGGCGACGCCGCACCAGTTGACGGCAAGTACCGTAAAGGTGACACAGATAATGGTTAGGCCGATCATCTTGGCATGAGGCGTCAGACCGAGCGAGCGCCCGTGCGTAACGGAGGTCAGGTCGTCGATCAGGCCCAGCACGCCGGTCGCCAGCGTGGCGAGCAGCACGAGCACGAGCTCGGTGGTGAGCTTGCCCATCAGCAGGCAGGTCAGCGAGATCGCGACGAGGATGACAACGCCACCCATGGTGGGCGTTCCCTGCTTAACCAAATGACGCTTGGGGCCGTCGGCACGAACCTGCTGGCCGATACCCTCGACCTTGAGCAGCTTGATCCACCACGGCATGAGCAGCAGCGCAATGGCAGCGGCGATGCCAAGCCCCAAAAAAGCCTGATACGTTGGATACGAGGGATTGCCGAACATGGGCTAGCACACACCTTCCACAAAGCGGTCGAGCTCAACAAAACGGGAACCCTTGACCAGTACAACATCATGTTTTTCAAGCGCGCCGCCCATGCGGTCGAGCACCTGCTGATAATCGGAGAACACCTGGATGCGGTCCTCGTCCATGCCCATCATGCGCGCGGCATCGGCCATAAGCTGGGCCAGCTCACCACCCACGCACGCCAGCATGTCGAGCTTCTTGGCGGCGGCATAGGCGCCCACGAGCTCATGCATGCGAGGAGCCTCATCGCCCATCTCGCCCATCTCGCCCAGGATCGCCATGCGAGACCCCGTGCACGAAAGCGAGCACAGCAGATCGAGGCCAGCAGCCATGGATTCGGCACTGGCGTTATAGGAATCGTCGATGACGCGGGCACCGCTCTTGGCGCGCTTGATCTCTTGGCGGTGACCGGTGATCGTGAGGCCCCTAAAGGCAGCATCGATCTGCTCGGGCGTCACGCCCAGGCGATAGGCAACCGCGGCGGCCTTAACGGCATTTGGGACGGACTGCACGCCGGGGATGGCAAGCATGGTATCGATTGTCTCGCCCTGACCAAAATCGAGCGTAAAGACCGGACGGCCCTCGTCATCAACTCGAACGTCGCGGGCACGGACCTCATCATCGTCCGAGACGCCGGCCAGCATCACGTCGATACCAGCAGGCTGGGCGAACGTATCGCGAATGAACGGCGTAAAGTCGTCCTCGCCGCCCAAAACCAGCAGCGGCAAGAAGTCGCCAGCGGCGCACATACCCTGGACAATCTCGGCCTTAGCGCGGGCGATGTTCTCGCGGCTACCCAAAATGCCGATATGAGAGGTACCAATCTTGCTCACGATGGCAAGGTTGGGATTGGCGGACTGGGACAGGCGCTCGATCTCGTGGAAATGGTTCATGCCCATCTCGAGCACCAGGACCTCGGTATCGGCCGGAGCGGAAAGCACCGTGAGTGGCATGCCGATCAGGTTATTGAAATTGCCCTTGGTGGCCCAGACACGATAGCGCTTGGCGAGCACAGCGGCGAGCACGTCCTTGGTCGTCGTCTTGCCGATGGAACCGGTAATACCAACGACCAGGCAGCCAAGCTCCAGACGGTACGTGTGCGCCAAACGCAGCAGAAACTCCTCGGGATCATCGGTCAGCAAGATGGCACAGCCCTTGTCCTGCGCCAGCGAGACCAGCTCGGCCTCGGGCTCACGCGTCATCACGACGGCGCCGGCACCCGACTGGACGGCACGGGAAGCAAAATCATTGCCGTCGACGTTTTCACCGGGAAAGGCGACGAAAATCGTCCCTTCCTCGACCTGGCGCGAGTCGATAACGCACCCGCGGCATACCCGATCGGCTTCTCCCGTCACGGTTCGGGCCCCTGTTGCGGCCGCGAGGTTGTTGACGGCGATCTCTATCATTGCAGCTCCCCTGTAAACCTAATAATGCTATCGGCGTATTGTATCCCAGCGCCGCGCATGCGTGGTGCAGGGCATGTG
>JAUUMM010000001.1:0-157355 GCA_030839365.1 Collinsella sp. | reverse complement strand
TTTCGTGGCGGCGGCATCGCAGGCAGCCGACCGAGGGCGCCCGGAAGTGAGCAAGGCATCCGTCTAACGACCGATTTCCAACCAGTTGCACAGTACGTTCGCTCGTAATTCCATTTCCGTCGTCTTTTGCGCCTTAGTTTTACACCTATAGCGCAAATCCAAGCGCGAGCAAAGACTTCGCACGATCGCATCAAGCTGCTCGGCATCGTTAAGCATTTCGTGCGTAACCAGTAAGACCTCGTACCCCATACTTTGCAGCGCCGTCATGCGTTTGGCATCGTGGTCGAGCACGGCGCCTGATCCGTGGATAACCTCTCCCTGAATCTCCACGATGCCTGCTTTCATTATGGTTGGATTTACGATCACGATATCCCCGTAGCAGACTTTTTGCCCTGCAATGCTCTGCGCCGACGCGGTAAGCGGCGTAAGGTCGTTAACATAAACGTTTCGAAAGCCGGCACCGCCGCGAGAGCGAGGAAGCGATAGCAATAAAATTCCTGCAACTTCAAGCGGAGAAGCTGCTATACCTGTCACCAGCTGCGCGGCGTTGTAAAACTTCGTACCCCACTTTCGTCTTTTCATCTTACTGGCATACTCATGAAGCTCGTGTAATTCGATGAGCGGCTTCCTCATCCAGAGCGAAGTGCCCTTTAGCCTTGTGATCTCCTTCGTTTTCTTTTGTCCGTTGGGCCCCTTCGTATTTACCTGTTCTTTGACTTTTATGCGTGCATAAACGCGTTTCCATTGTGGTTCGTCTTGGCTTTCATCGAGGTCAAAGATGGATTCGGTGGTTGCATTCTCGGTGGCGTCATTGGCTGTGTCTAGTTCCGCCTCTGCTGCTGCGGTGGGCTCAAAGACTGAGAACCATCCGCAAAATTCGTACATGGCAAGGACAAGATCGGTTGGAGATACAAAGCGCGCCATGGTAAATAGCGTCGCAAGTGGATTGGTAACCCTAAAGCTCATCGCGGTTTCCAGCGTGCTATCCACCCCCGAAGCATCATCACAGTGGATTGTTGTCCGTAATCCCGAATGGTAGTTAACGCCACCGGGCACTGTTGTGGTAATAATCGGGGTCTTGAGGATATCGGTTACGAAAGGGGCTTGGGCTAGGGCTCGCCAGCCGTCTTCTGGGCTTGGCAGTCGCGGGTAGAGGTTGCGCACTTGGGGCGGGCAGCGCCAGTAGCGGAATGCGGTGTTTGCGCAGACGATCTCGTCCATATGGGCCTCCCCTAGCTTTGGCTGCGTGCCGTTATGTTTGCAGGTAGACCGATTATCAATGGCGGCATCATGCCGGTAAGTACCGGAAGCTGACCAAATGCCGACAAATAGCTTGACGTATTTCGCCTAAAGATCGCCGTGTGGCACAAATCTGCTGGCAGGCGTTCTGGGGCCGTGGTCCCTATCTCCACATTTGTACGTGAATCCCATGGCAAATTCAATGAAAGAGCGCATGAGCTTTATGCAAAACGCACGATGACGTCAGTTCAGGAGAGATCAGCTAGAAACGCGTTTAAAAATTTCGATTCGATTTTGGTGTCAGATTTGGTGTCAAGCTTGGTGTCAAAAAGAAAAAGGCCAGAGGCTTAACACCTCTGACCTGTACTTTAGATGGTGGGCGATACAAGATTCGAACTTGTGACCCCATCCGTGTGAAGGATATGCTCTACCCCTGAGCCAATCGCCCGTCGCCTTTCGGCAAAAGAGATACTAACATAGCCGTGCGTGGTTTACCAAGAACTTTTTGCTTCCGATTTTAAATTCGCGGGCGCAAACCGCGCCACAGCAATCAGGGCAGCCGACAAACCACCAGTTAAACCACCCTTTATCGCTTGATCCACGAGGTTTCGGGTCGGCAGATAAGTCGCGCGTTGTTGTAGGCCATGTCGAGCGTGAGGCAGGTGCGCGCGGCGTAGAAACCGTCCTCGCGTTGGATGGTCAGCGCCAGCTCGGGCTTGTCGCCGGTCAGGCACAGCGGTAGGAGTAGCTGGATCCGGCCGCCGTAGAACAGCGGCACCGCGAGCGTATAGTTGGCTGCGGCGCGGCGGGCGGCCTCGACGACGGCTCCCTCAAAGGCACGGCGCAGCAGCAGCGAGTTGCCCTCCCCCATCAGGCTAGCGGGAATGCGCGTAAGGTTTTCCTCGTCGCCCAGAATGTGGTCGATGTTGGAACGGATGGGCAGACGGTAGTCAAAGACCAGCTCGGAGGGGTCCTCGGCAAAGCGCACGCGGCACGGCAGGTACTCAAATGAGACCAGCATGGGGTCGCTCTCCTTAAAGAAGCCCTTCAAAAACCAGCGCTGGCGCGCGTCGGGCTTGGTGTTGGGTTCAAACAGGCCATAGATGGTCTCGTAGCGGCGCGTATACAGGCCGGTGTTGAACAGGCAGCGGTCGTCGTCGAACACTAGCGGCAGGTTGGACGGCGCGGTCTGGTCTACGTCGCGCTCGGTCAAAAACACCGCGCGGCTAAACGAAAACGACAGGTAGTTTTTGAGGATGCGGTTGCTGGGACCCCAGTCCTCGGGGTCGGCGAGATCGACCAAGTGATCGTAGCAGGGCTCGGGGCAAAACGCGAAGTCGTACACATTGCTGCACAGGGTGCTGGGGATCTCCATGTGGCGTCCAATCAAGATAATGGCAGGCGTGCGGATGCTTAGATTCTATACGTCCGATGCAATACATGGGAGCACAACACCGTGGCATTAGGAGTCGTACTCCAGAGTGACCGGTTGCCAGACGAGGTCATCGATGGTGCAGTTTAGCGTATTGGCGAACGCTAATGCCGAGGAGACCGAGGCACGGCGTAGATCGAGTTGATTCTGCTCGTAGAGCTGTATGGCACGGAGTTTGACTCCCGATTGGGCGGCTAGCTGTTTTTGCGTTAGGCCGGACGCCTTTCGTGCTGCCTTGAGGCCCTTTTTGCCTGCCTGGGCTTTGTTCCATTTATCAATGACTATCATGGCGAATTTATCTTCGGAGGCCTCGTGAAGCGGATGGTACGAACCGATAATCCAATCGAGTGGTGCCACTTCAAGAAGATCGCTAAAGTGCAAGTTGCTCATCCATTGCGTATAGGCCAAAACCCATCCCGCCCAGTATTGCGGGGAACGGCCGAATGGATAACTCTTCCTGCATTCGGCTGGTCTTAGTCCCGCACGGGCGATAAATTCGCGCGCAAGCTCATCGCCCGACATGCCGCAGATAACGCGTGTGATACCGCGCTCAAACTGTTTCATCTCAAGAGGGTTTGACAAGATCGCCGTCAGTTCGTTCGGATTCAAGCCTTGATCGCAAAGGGCAAAATCGACCGCCTCACCCAGCGTTCTCATGGCGTCCTCGAGATACATCTCACTGTAGGCGTGGGTCATCGCCCGTCATCCCCTCTCGAATGATATCGACGATACGGAGCCCCTCAAACGAGTTTTCGGCAAGCAACTGCCGATACTGTTCTTGCTGCTTCGTCTTGTTCCCTGGCCAATGGGCCATTCAGGGCTAGCGGCGCGCGCTCAAATCCAGCAAATCGATTATTCTTAAACGCACGCTCGCTTTTGAACATGATCTGCTCACCCAGGTTGCCAAGCCTTCTGGTACCTCCGAGTCGACAGCCTCTTCGGTGAATAATTTTTCTCACATTTCAGGGGCATTTAGAGCTGCATTGATAAGGTCGGCGGAGTTGTCGAAACGACCTAGTTCTCCACTGGCAAAGAACGCATCCCCTTCGCGGATGGCCTCTAGGCTTTCGGCGTTAGGTTCTTTGGGAGGACAGGGCTGTAGGGTTGTATCCGTAAGCTCATCGTTTCGTTTATGTTGAGACATAAAGGCGTATCTCTTCCTGCTTGATGCTTTTGCGGAATGCTGGGCGCATGTGCTCTGGTGGGTTGGTGACGATTTCAACCTTTCGCCCAAGTTCCCTCTCGAGCTCATGGGAGAGTTCGTAAAGCGTGCCGAACGTCATGGCGTTGCCGCAGACTAGGCGCAAGTCAATATCGCTATTGGGCGTTTGCTCGCCTCGGGCAAACGAGCCAAATAAATATGCTTCGCTGACGTCGTATTGAGCAAGCACGCGGGAGGCGGCGGTGGATATGTCGGTAGGCGTAATCATGGGTTATTTGCCGTTCAACAGTAGACGTCAGGGGGCCAGCGCCGAAACCGCCGGTCCGGCTTTTTGCCGTTCTGCAAGCTCGAAGATAAATGGGGCGTTTGATCTAACGAACTCGGTCAAAAAATCCAGATCGTCAATAGAAAATCCTTCGACATTGAACCAATTAACCGCAGGCAAGAAGCATTCTGCATGGTCAAAGCCAAGGTCAACCGGACGCTCGACGGCTACGCGAACGGTCCCGTCATCTCTTGTCTCTGAGTAGGCAAACTGAGTGCCGTCATCAAGCTGAACATAGCTCCAAAACACGTCTACCTCCTTAGTGTTTATATCCGAGTATAAAGAGCAGACTAGATGGTTTGGATGTTCTTTGTAGAACGAGTTTGTTAAAAAGACATTTTTAGAATTCATGCAGACTCTCCGAAAAAGAAAATGCCTCCAACCCAAAGAGATTGAAGACATCTTCTCAGTGGGCTTTCTTTTGATTTCGTTGGTCGCGCCCTACGACCAATTTCTGATTTAAGTATGCCCAAGTAATGAAGGAAATGAGTGAGGTATCGAAAATGAATTTGGCAGAATTAGGCAGAGTCAAATAACGAATGCCTCGTGTTATTTCTTACCCTTCGTTCGGAAGCAGAAGCTTGGTATATATCTGGAAGACAGTAAGAAGAAATAGGTCTTCCATTGTCTCGATTCTCTCGCCATCGAAACCGCCGGGGCACCCGTAGTCCTTATCGTTGGCCTCGTCACCAGAGCCGTAGGTCGCCGCGTAGAATGCAATGGTCGACGCGAATCGGCAGGCCTCAATCTCGGAGCTCGATTCGAATTGATATTCATTTTTTAGATAGGAAATGGGGGCGAAGGAAGCATCCCTCGATTCGAAGGCCTCGGAAAGTACCTTACGGATAAGGTAATCGTACCCCGGGGTACAGCTATCAGGGGGCAGGAAGGAAGAGTCCAAGCACTCAGGAAGAAGGCCAACCCGAGGTGCTGGCAGTCTCTCCCCCGCATACCTTTCCAGACTGCGAAGCACGTATTTCCCATCATCATAAAGAACAGGTTCATCTTCTGGAAAGCGGTCACGGAGGGCGGCTTCGACTGCGGCGATGCAACGGACGAACAGGTCGTCCTCTCCCCTGACCCGCAAGTCAAGATTGCAGTATTTTAGAATCAGATTCTGCACCTCCGGCACAAGGCAGCAGAATTCCCAATACATCTTACGTGAATAATGGAAAAGATCATTGTGCATGGCGGCAACGGCGCATAGCGGAATCAGGCCCCTGTCTGCGTAATGCTTCGAGATGAACTCAATCGCCTGCGCCTTATTCCCTTCGGCGTGTCTGCGTTCGTCTCTTTCGTCCTGGCGACGCTCGAGTTCTTCCATGCGCTTACTCTGGCAAGACTGTTTCTTGCCAATGATGACTGTTACAAATAAAGAGATAAACGCGCATATTAATTCAGCCAATTCGTTCCACTTCACAAGAAACTCCTACAATACTTAATGGTGTTGCAATTCTATATACCAAGCAATTCTACGCATGGGACGTAGACCTCGACTGCATCAGCCGGATATACGCAAAAGAGGGGTTAGACCATACTGATCGCACCAAAAATGAACTCAGCGAATCTAAATTCGCCTTGTGCCCGACCATGATCGCCGTATTGCGGAGCTCCGTGTACTGCCGATATTGTGCTTGGGCACCGGAGCCTACATAGGTCCCGGTGCCCTTATTGCTGCTTGTGGTCTGCCCCACTTTATTGATAATCTGTTCTAGCGTATATTATTCCGAGTTTGTTGTCACGATTCAGCCCATGGTCGCGTCCGTATGGCCTCTGCCTTCGAAAATTGGGCGCCTATAAACAAACAAGCAAATAGCTATTCTTGTGGATGTCCCTTTCTTCCAAATGGCAGCTACCTCAACAACGACATGCGATGCCCAGAAGCACTGTTCCCAGCAGGAAAAGCGCCACGGACGCGGCGATCCAGTTGTTGTCGGTGGTCTTGGGGAGCAACGCAGTGGCCGCGGTGGCGGCTTTAGGCTTGGAGGACGTAGGCACTGTGGTCTTGCTCACCGTCGTCTTGGTCGTTATGTTTGTCTTGGGCATCGCAGCTGCGGGTTTCACTGTGGGGTCCGTCGCAGGTTCCGCACCGGGCTGCCCCGCAGCAGGATCACCGACAGTCTCACCCGTCCCGCCGCCTGGCACGCCTTCTCCACCGGTCTCCCCCGCCGGAGGCGTGGCCACATCGGGCTCAATCACCACATGCGTCGCCACGGCGCCGCCGGCATCCACCACGCCGCTAGCACCAAAAGCCCCGCCGGCAGGCGTCACAAACCGCGCAGACACAAGCGACCCGCCCGTGCACGCAACGCCGCCATCGGCACCGGTCGCATCCAGCCACGAGGCGTCGACAGAAAGCCGACAGCCAGTCGCACCATCGCCAAGGCCCGCATCTTGCAGATACACGCCGCAGGCGTGCACGCCCGCTCCGGACCCGGTGCTCGCGGCAACGACGCGCCCGCTGCCGCGCACGGCCATGTCGCCTGCGATCACGCCGGCGACCGCCTCGTCCGTAATATCGGCCCCGTCCGCCCGGGCATCGAGGGTGCAGCCGTCCACCACGAGCGACTGCGAAATGTGGATCCCGCACTGCGAGCCCGTCGCCTTCAGGGTCCCGGTGCCGCGAAGCGTCAGGTTGCCCCACACTTCCATGCCGCATAGCGTGATGTCCGCATCGGGCGCATGTGACTCCGTCACGGAGTTTTGCCCGGCAAGCGTCAGCACCAGGTCGCCGTCGGCGCCGATGGCCTCGCCCGCGTAGCCGTTAAGCTCAAGGTGGTCGGCATCGGTCCAAGCCCAGCCGGGGCCCGACACGCCCGGCTCGTAGTACGTCGCGCCCGCGATGATGAGGCTCTCAGCGCCCGCGGCATAAGAAGGCCCGCCCAGCAAAAAGCATAGGCAGGCCATGGCAGCGATCGCAATGTGATGACGGCTGGTGTGGGACTCGGCAGCAAACATACCCGCTCCGATCTTCGCGGGAGCCAATAGAATATGCACCAGAAAATGCCCTGGTGGCAGCACTTATTAGTTTAGCGAGATCGATGCAGGAGCAAAGAGAAATCGCGTGGGCAACTCCCACAATTAGGTGTAAATCGTTTTGCCAGTCGGTGAAAGGAAGAATCGGCTTACAACCTCCGTTTCGATTCTTCAAAAGCGCAGGTAGCATCCTTCAAATTGACAGCTTGATACTCCGAAGTGAATCTGAACTTGCGTCAAGACATCTCAAGCAATCTGAATTTCTTAATGTAGATGCGATGCAATAAGAACATATATTCGTTATGTTTGGGCGTTGATGATGGAGGGCTGCGTCGCGATTGAACTGCTCTTTCGGGCCTTCTCTACGAATTCGCTGATCCAAGATCTTGTTGTGTTCTTGAGGATCCGGATGTTTTCGGTCGCTTCAATGTCGATTTCCATCATTGCCCTGTCGGCGATGTCGTCCGGCAATGTCGGCAAGCCACTGGGAGCAGTCTCCCTGTACTTCTTGGCAAACATGGATACGTATCTTTCGACAAAGAACTTTTTGTCGCTTACGCTTAGCTTGGAGAAGTGGCTCATCAAATTGAAGCGGGAGAGGAGTTCTGCCGGGAAAGTTTCATTGATCTTCCCGAGGGGGCAGTTTGTCGTGAATACGATGATGAACCCGCGGAGATCGTGCTCCATCCCTTGGGAGTCCGTGAACGATCCTGTCTCGAGGAGATCGAGGAAGAAGTTCCAGACGGCGGGTTCAGCTTTCTCGAACTCATCCACCAGGAGAATTCCGGCATCGGACGAGTCGATCTTCTTTCCCAGCTCGCCTTCTTCGCTTCCCATGTATCCTCTCGGGCTGCCAATCAGGGAGTTTAGAGAGTCCTTGCTGCTGTAGTTCCCAAGATTGACTTTAGGGAGGGGCTGGCATGGCGCGATTGCCTCGCAGAGAATCTTGGCGACTTCTGTTTTCCCGACACCCGAAGGGCCAAGAAGGAGCAACGAGAACACCGGCTGCTCGTCGAGCGCGTTGAAGAGCCTGAAGCTGCGCGATCGGGATTCGAAGGAGCGTTTGAATTCGATCTGGCCTATGAGCTCGCTTTCGAGGGTGGTGAGGACCTGTTTGAATTCGAGTTCGTCGAGGGATACGAGTGTTCTCTTTACTCTTTTGTCCTTCTGGGCGTCCTTATCGATCTCGATGTCGCATTCTATAATGTCGTCGAACATGGTTCTCAATTGGTATGCTCCTTCGTTCACGGTTTTATCGTCTCCGATGAAGAGGGTGCCAAAGGGTAGCTGGTGGACGAGGAGCTCGAATTTCGATGCCAGCTGAAGATCGCCCGAGAGTAACCCCACAAGTGATGAAACGTCCACGACGAGCTTTTTCTCGGAGAGGAGCTCGGAGATTTGGTCGCTTCCGTGTAGTTCGAGAAGCGACATCAACTTGAAGCCGCCGTCTCCGAGCTGGTCGATCAGGGCTTTATACTGGGATTTGTTGTATGTGACGAGTTTGCGCATGGCGTTGCCTATCAAGCCTCGAAGGACACTGCCTGAATGACAGCAAGGATGTCTATGTAATAGCCCTGTTCTACCCGATTGCCGCCGCCGGTCATGGCGGTGGGTGACAGGTTCTTTCCGCATATAACAATGTCGTTCTGCGGCGTGCGTTTCGGGTCGTCTGGCTGTTGGAAGTAATCGAGGGGGCTCTTCATCTGGGCCGGGGTGATTTTCCCTTTGCATATCCCGACGATGCCGACCTTTCCGATGAGCAGGTCGTCGATTGTGTACCCGCTTTCGAACATTTCTTCTCCATCGAGGGGAATCTTCGCGTACAGCGGCGTTCTTCTTCTTGCGCGGTTTCCTCTGAGCTTGAAGGCTGCGCCGTCTCCTATGAAGGATTGCATCATGTGGCCGATGTCGAGGTCTCCGGCATCGGGGACGGTGATTCCGTCGAAGGTCCCGCTCATGATCGCCATGATGCCTCGAATCTCCTCCTCATTGATGAGCTCCAGCGAGACATCGCCGATGTATGCGAGGTCGCCTTCTGCAAGCGTTGTTCCGCTTTCGGGGGCTTTGCAATGCTCCATTATGTCGGCGAGCATCCGGCTATTTGTGTTCACGTATTCGAGGGTGTCCACGATCTTCTCTTGTTTTTCGTGCCTGACGCTTCCTTCGAGTTTTGCCCTGAGTTTCGTCAGAAAGGGAGGGTTGAGCTCCGCTTCGGCGTTCAATGATGCTCTCTTTGTCGTCCCGTTCTGGTTTTCCTTGGAGCTTGTAGTCTTGAGTTTGTTGTCCAGGA
The DNA here is from genome assembly GCA_030839365.1 of Collinsella sp. Lineage (GTDB taxonomy): Bacteria > Actinomycetota > Coriobacteriia > Coriobacteriales > Coriobacteriaceae > Collinsella. Next base: position 147,931 of record JAUUMM010000001.1, on the reverse strand, counting down.
GCATCCTCGTCTCGAACACCTTCTGCTGATTCATGTAGTAGACGGTGAAGAGGCCTGGTATATTATTTTCTGGCATAGTTCCTCCGCTCCTTTCCTTTAGCGTGGGGCTGTCGTTGTTTCCGCCCCTCGTTATCCGCGTACCATCCGTTTCACACCATACGTATCATTGCCACTCCGAAAAAGCAATCGGACCCACCATGCAGCCGAGACGGACAGAAGACCGTGAGCACAGCGAAGAAGACGTGACTGGCGCATCCTTCAATCTATGCAACAAATGAAATCAAGCCGGCACCGCGCAAGCGCAAAACAAGACCGCTGGCACTGAAGCGCACGGCAAGTGGAGCATCGGTGCTACTTCTGTACGGGATACCCAAATCGGCTCTCAAGCTCCTCCAGATTTCTCAAGAACAAACGCCTTCTCATTGATCCAGTTTTCGTTTCAACGTTCGTTTCTTCCAGTGCAGTCTTTATCTCAAGTATCCATTCAACTAAATCCGCCGATGGCACCCCACCCGGAATCCAAACGTTATGAAGATGCACAAAGAACTTGCGAAGCGCCTCTTGATTCGCCGCATCTTCTCTACAAAATGACTCGACAATGACTCTCGGACTAGCATTAACCAACACTTTGACATCGCGTTCTGCAGCATCGTTGAGAAGTCGAGCAATCTCCCTGCCCGTCAGTCCCTCCGCTCCCTCAGATATCATCAACTGACTCGACATCTTTTTATTCAGCTCTGTCCGAGCATAACGCTCAAGTTCTTCGGCGAGCGCCCGTCTTTTCCGCCTTTCGTCTGCACTAAATACTGGTCCAGAGAGGAGCTCAGAAGCTTTGTCTAGATCGGCATCGATCACTTTCTTGCAATATTTGATAAAGTCATTTTGCGAAAATGGACATTCCCATTTGAGGTCAGATAGCAGGTAATAAACCTCGAGCACGTCGTGCAAACAATCGACTGAATAATGTGCTCTAGTAACTAAATCTTAGTAACGCTGCGCGAGGCCATCTACATTATCGTCATCAAGATCGTAAGCGCACCGCATACTTTTAGCGATCTCCCTAACTTCGAGGGTATCGCGGTTGCTCGGGTACCGTTTCCAAATGTATGTTTTAAACCCTTGTTCGAGATCTTCAATATCTACATCGCCTGAAGGGTCGAATGCCTTACCTATCACGGAGAAATCAGAGTATTGCTCGTAAAGAGACACTCTGCGATCGTATTCCAGCGCCTCCGGACTGAGCCATTCCTCTGGCTTTCCGTTTTGTGGCATGGAAGGTGCGTTCCCCATGGAGGTCAACAAAGCAAAATGGACTGCGTCCCGTAGAGCATAAAACCGGTTTTGAAGTGCAATTCCTGTATTTTGAAGCACCTCAAGGCTGCAAATTCTTCTGATTAGCTCATGAGCACGAATCATTGCCCGAGCATTTACGCATCCGCTGGCCTCTACCCCCGCAAGTATGGCGCTATGCATATCAAGGTCTTCCGATGGGCGACAATCTCCCACGAGAATTTCTTTGGCCAATGCAGACGGGCACGGCTTGAAAGGATAGACTTTCCAAATTAGCTTTTCGCGTACGTCCCTATCGAATTCTCGCATCGATTGCACATCACTTCCTTCCCAGGCATTTGAAACCAGCATGACCTTCAATCCAAGTCTTTCGACAAGATCGTTCATCGTTCCGAATAGCGCCAAATCGTCGCTATGTTTAGAACGCCTCTCCACATCATCGAATACAAGAAAGTGCTTCTTTTTGAGCATTAGGCAGGCAACGGATTGTATCCCGACGGCGAGATTCACCGATAATCCCGTTCTTTTAATTAAAGCCCTCGAAATACCGTTGAGGGCGCCCCCTATAGTTTTGGCAGCAGCTTGCGCCTTCATACCTTTATCGCTAAGGTGTACAAGCGCCATCACAATACGTTCGTATAGATCATCAGCAGTGGCAATTCCGAACATGGAAACGCGGACAAGGTTGTATTCGCCCTTTTCGAGATACTCGTTGAGTTTCCCTTCGATGAATCGGGTCTTTCCCGATCCCCAATCTCCCTCAAGTGCAATTGCATATTGATTGTCCTTATCCTTGAGATAGGAATCAATATGATCGATGAGCTGATCAGCAGGCTCTTTTGACCGGCATGTCTCCATTATTCCCTCCTGCATCAACTTAGAGCGAAAGATTTCTTTCACTGCGCTATATCAACCCGCAACCGAGGTCGCCCCGTTTCACAACAATGATGGCATAAGCTTGATTGAAGGCTGGCGGTCGAACCATGCTCAGTCCACGTTATGTGTTTTGAGGCGACGCCGATGCGAAAGTCCGACCCATGGACTCAGGAATCTCGACTATAGATGCGCCCAACTCCAAAGACAACTTCGAAGTTCTAGATTTAGCTACAGCTTTACTGCCACTTACAGTACCTAAGCCAGCATCAGCTCCTACCCGTTGCCAAGGCACGCTTCGTGCCATCTGGATTGTTCTGAAAAGAAAACGCTTCTTGCGGGCGCGTAGAGGTTCTTAGTGTCAATGTGTATCAGCCTACCGTGGAGCTCGTGCCAGTGCGGCATGGAACGGCATACCAAAACTGATGCATTAATCAGCGAATAATCACAAGACCGGAATGGGGTCATGGCGACCTTCCTCGAAAGAGAAGGTCGCCATGACAAGTCACAATTCAACTTGGGGATTACTGAGCTCTTCGGAGAGAGAGTCTACATTCCAAAGACCTAAGGTATCAGTTCGTTAATGTGACCCTTGGAAACTTTCAAGAATTGTTCAACACAGTAGACAGGTTACTCGACAAGAGAGGCATCGTTTTGTCTGCCTAATACTATCTATTGCTTTGTATGTGGCAGAACGGCCATCAGGCAATTATGCACGATGGCCGTCCCTTCTATTAACTCCTTGCCTCAAGACGCGGCTCAATCCTAAGCTTGATTGGCTGCAAGTTGCGATACTCCTGGAGCGTACTGTTGTAAAGACTGCCATTGTAGCCTGGAGCATCGACCGTCACGACAGCATAGTAACGAGTGAGCGCATCGGGATCGTTATTGTTACGGAATATGGATTGGAGCGTCAGCTTCGGGTCATACAATGAGCTTGATTTCATGCGTTGTGTCCTGCTGATGACACTGTCCCACTTCATGTCGTTGGCTCGTAACTCTGACTCTTCCCAGTACTTCTTTGCAGGCTTGCTCACCGGCAAGGTTGATGAGGTGTAGCCCTGTAGTTCAAGCTCAGCCGCCTTGATACGCCCCTCCTCGGTGGCGAGATTCACCGTATGCCTATAGCTTGTACCTTTGAGCGAGTACGTGAATTTGTTGGCGTGGGGAATGAGGGTATCTACTATGCAGCTTGAGGTGTAGGCATCCGAATCGTTGGGATTCGTTTTGCAGACTGCAACGATGGTCCAACTGATTGTGATAAGCCCCTTCGCCGACTCGATGCCGGGGGCAAATATCGGCAGCGAGACAAGCTGCTTGGGTCTGAGCGTGCCTTGATATAGCGTGGTGACACGGTTGTCGTCACAGTTCAGACAAGTCGATGGATCATCTGGAGCAATGCCGAAACCGTACTCCTCTCGAACAAAGCTATCACTGTGCTCCGAATTGTGGAGGGCCAGAGCCCGGGCGAGATGCTGTGAGATATCCTCGCTTCGCGACATCATTCTGCCAAGCTTGTGGACGAGTAAGGGGGATGCAAAGCTGGTACCCGCGCTTGCGCCTAAAGCATTGCCGCTTGAGGCAACCACCACGAATGGCTTGTTGATGTCCCCTCCATACTCAAGGAGGTCGGGCTTGATTTTGGCACCCTCTCTTCCCGGACCAACACAGCTATAAGGAGCGCGTGCTTTCGTACCATCAGGCATTATACAAAACGCGCCAACTCCGATGCCGTTGACCAGATCCGCTGGTGACTGCAAACGATTATCTGGACTTGGCAAATCACCGTCATTGCCGGCCGCAATGCAAAAGAGGGGCGGCTCAGCATCGCAGTTGTACGACAGCACATCAAGCGCATAAGTAAAGCGGCTGATGTCGTCGTCGAGAATGGGGCCAGTGGGGCCAAACGAGAGATTATACAGGTGGATGTCAGGATAATGCCCGACTACGTACTCGATAGCGTCAATCGATTCGTAGAGGTCAATGTCGACGGGATCGCTCGGCGGCAGCACTCGAAAGCTCTCAACCTTCACCTCGGGTGCAGGGAGGACGTCACTAGCTCCCTTACCGGAAAGCTCGCCATGCAGCACGGCTCCGCAGACTTCCGTTCCATGGTCGATGCCGCCTTGGTCGGGCAGTGATGCAACGGCATCATGCGCATTGACATAACCGGCGAGGAGCGGGACATTGGGATTGCATCCACCATCGAAGACGCCGACGGTCACAGGTGGGACATTCTGGGCTGCAGCAACCTGCGGTGCTGGCGCGCTCATCGCGCTCCGTATCGGCTCGAAGGCGATTCTTCCCATCGGGTGAACCGTGCGCAGCGGGTTGATTCTCGCTGCTGCCATAGTGGCTTCCCTGCTCAACTGTGCGGCGATGAATGTAACGCCGTCTTTGTATGTCCGTACCTCGATTTTGTCACGACCGAGGCCTGCTGCCTTGCAGAACAGGTCTATGGCATCCTCGGCGCTTTCTTGGAGCGGATGAAGCACGGCCTCGACCAGGCCCTCTTTCCATTCCGCATCGAAGCCAAGTATCTTCTCATCAGGCTCAAGCAGATCGAAGGAACGGATGGACATTACCTCGTTGCGCCATGCATCCGATGTGTTTGACCCGGTGCGAAGCGCGTTCTCAAAATCGGCGATGCCCTTTGAGGTCGTTCGCAGGAAGTAGAGCTTTGCGAACTCAGGCTGCTCTCCTGCGTCTTCGTCATCGCTGTTCTTCTGAGGTTGCACGTTGCCTGTCTTGTATCTCCTGCCGCCGATGAGTTGCAACTCGTCCGAAGAGGTGAGCACCGACGAGGGTGCATAGGACTTTGCTTCGAACTTGGGCTCCATACGTATACAAACCACCTTTTCCTCAAGATAGGAATCGGGGTCGGTCTGTATCTTCCTGGACACAGTGCCGATATTAGCAAGGAGGCGGACCCTAGCCTCTTCGTACTCATGTGGCCGTGGCCTAGGACCTCCACCGGTTTTCTTCTGAACTGGCTGAGCATACGATTCGCCGTGGGCAAGAATTGGCAGCGGGTCGAACATGGCTTATGCCTCCTTCATGTAACGGGAGACCGTCGAGGCGCCGACTCCGACGATCCGCGCAACGTCTCGCACGGTAAGAGCTGGTTTAATTTCTTTGAGTTTTATGCATGCCTCACTCTTATCCTGCTTCGTTTGAGGTTTGCATTTGGAGTACAGCTCGCTCAGAGAAATGATTTCTATGCTCTCGCCCGGGTTCATCACTGATTGGCGCTTAATGTGCTCGCAAAGCTTGCAAATGTCTGCGGCGCTCATGCCCGCGCTCTTCTCGACCATGAGTAGGAGCACCTCTGACGAGAGCGTGAAGCGGTCGCTGGGCAGGTGCCTCTCGAAGAGTCGCATGCGTTCATCCTCCTCGGGAAGCGGCAGCTCTATAACTCTGTCGAAGCGCCGCCAAATCGCCCTATCCAACAACTCCGGATGATTTGTTGCTGCAAGCACGATGCTGCCCTTAGGGCATGTCTCGATTTCTTTGAGAAGAACGTTCACAAGGCGCTTCAATTCGCCGAGGTCACCCTCGTCATCACGCCGCTTCGCAATTGCGTCAAACTCGTCCAGGAAGAGCACCGCAGGCTGTGCGCGGACATAGTCGAAGACACTCTTGATGTTTTGCCCGGATCGACCGAGATAGCTGGATATCGAGGTTGCGAGGTCGAGCGTTATGAGTGGAAGAGCGAGCTTGTATGCAAGCCAGTTGGCCGTGTATGTCTTGCCCACGCCCGGAGCGCCAATGAAGAGGATGCTGTTCGAGGGTTCGATCCCATCCTCGAAAAACCGCTGAATCAGACTTCTCTCCTTGAGAAAGTCGCCAAGCTCTTTTGTGGCTGCAGCATCGAGAATGGGATCCGGAAGCTCGGTTGGCTCTATGAGCTCTACGAGAGAGAAGCGGGTCTCTCGGTCGATCGGTAGCGGGTTTATCTCGGCTGCACGGGTAGCCTCGCTTCTCATGCCAGATGCGGCAAGCGCCCCAGCAATCTCCGAAGCGAGATCGGGACGATCGCGTCTCAGCTTGCGGGACACCGTGAGCGAGACTGATTCTACGAGTCTTCTGTCATTCTCTAAACAGGCTCTCACCAGCCTAGGCATGTAGTCTATTGCGTCCATATACCATTACCTCTCAGTCTCAGAAAGATGGAACATGCTTAAGATAGCACAGTTACAGCGGGTATTTTTTAGATTGTGCCAAAGCCTTCAGAAGCTAAAATAGTGGCACAAGGTTACATGAAATTTGGCGTGAGCTGACTTCAAACTTGCGACAGAGAAACACTCTGCTCTTGACATGCATTCGAGCGGGCATTTGCCTGCATGATTCACGAGGGTGGTTCCCATGAAGGGGGGCACCGATGGTGCGCAGGCGGCAGAGACGCAGCAGGACCCGCAAGAGCAACCAGATGAACAAGCACAGCATGCGGAAGAAGAAGTGGCCGCCACCGACGATGGCCCCGACGAGCTCAAGGTCCATCTCGCCAAGCAAGAGGACGCATTAAGGAGCTTGAGGGCCGGGCGGCCGGGGCCGCCAAGATCGCCGAGGCAGTTGATGCCCTGTGCGGCGAGATTGAGCAGAGGATGAACGAGCGAATCATGTTAGAGGCGGTTGCCTGTGAGATCTTCCATTTGCCCCTCAGGGTGATGTCTGCCAAAAGTAGCACCCTGTCGGAAGTGCACCGGTTGATTGGCTTATTCGGGTGCTTGCCGAGCCGGTCGCTCAGAAAGTTGCTCTTGGGAATGCCCGCGTCGCGCAGTCCCTTGCAGAGAAACAGCTTTTAATCGATGGTCCTGTGCCCGAAGAGGGGCACGAGCACATCGGTCAAGATGCGTTCGGTGGTCAACATGGCGGGGTCTATCTGCGAGCGGAATATAAAAGAAGAATCGTTATCGATCGTCTCTGGGACTTTTCGTTCAAAACCAGAGCATGTCGATTACCATTCATCGAAGTCCATCCACTCTACAGGCAGCATCAGACCATAATAATCGACGGGCGTTTTGAATCGAATCCTGCACAAATGACCGTCACTCTTCCGCACCCAACTGCGTCCATAGCGATCGGTGAAAGCCACCTCGCAGCCGAAGGTCTTATGCATCGAGCAATCGAGATACCCGATGGGCCTCACGGTTTTGCCCGGAGCAACGGACGAGAGTAGAACTCTGCCGCCACACCCCTCGACGTCCCTCCCGTCTTGAGGCCCGGCACCTTGGACGAGCACGGCAGTGAGGATAACTTGGTAAATGACGTCGTTGCTATTGTTCATCACTTCTAGTCCGAACTGCGGCCCGAAATCAACCCTGCACCTGCCAACCGTGGCCGTCTCCCCCTCGGGCATCCTGACCACGCGGGCGCAGATGGTCGAGGCCTGGCTCCGCGCGGCCTCCCGGCGGCCACGTATCAGCGAGACAATCCACTGGAGGAGAGTGAGTGCCAGAGCTAGGAGAGCAACAACCGTGCCGAAATCGATTTGACCGTTGAAACTAATCACAACGCCATCCGTGATCATTTAGTCAGCCCTTCCGCCAGCGCCACCGTCTTAAAGAGAGAATTCCAGTCTTCGGGCCCCACTTGGCAAACGGCTCGCTGCTCCCGTCGCACATCCCGCATTCTGGCTGCAGACTTCTCGTGAAGCCAGGGGTAAAAGAGCACACGGTAGAGCTCGTAAAACCCCTCTCCAGGCATATCATCGTCGGGGCGCACGATATCACCGTCTCCTTCCTCTACAGATTCCGCCTTATCGTGACCTTATAAAACCTCGTGTCTGGATTCACCAGGGCTTTTGCAGGATTTGATCTGAAACCATAATTCCAACCAATGGTTTTACAAACGATAAAGAGCGGTCTCCAGCCACTTATTTACCATTCTCGACAAGATAATCGAAGTCAATCAGTTGAAGCTGCTCTACGAACTTCTCCAAATACGAGACGACTTCCTCGTCGTTCACGAATAGCGGCCTGTCCTGCGTCAGTCCGCCTGATTTGTCCTGCGGATAGCGGAGACTGATGCCGTTGTCATCGATGTCGGCAATGGCATTTACAAAAGCACCCATGTTCTTGATGGTTCTATTGTCTTCACGGCACTTTTGCCTCGGAAACCTTGAGAGTAAGGAGTTCCACAGGCTCGTTAGGTTGTGGAACTCCTTAGGATCAGCCCCACATCTTTTTATCGCCCTCTTGATTGAAAGCTCAATACAGTGCCTTGTGAGGAATATCACCGGAATCGCGTAGGAATGTTCCAGCATCACATACATGCCCGGCCTGTCGGTCGCTCTCCTCCCGGCGGCCGCAAGCTCCTTGGCGGCATTGAGGAAGGATCTAATGAACTCATCGTCGAACCTGTCGGCTTTAAGCTCGTCTTTCACCAGGGCAGACGAGTCCAACAGCATGAAATTCCTCAAAGTGGGGTCATTGAAGCCATGCATCTGAGGCTTCATGACCTGTTGATCCTTGTATTTAGGGAACACATGGTCATTGAACACGCTATCCATCAGAGAATCCCTCCTGTCTTCGCGTCTATCCTCGCCCCCGACTTCGAGTCGATGAACTCGTCCACAGCCTCGCCATAATAGACCAATAGATAGTACATCTGAGCTGATGCGGTGCCCACAGCGATGCCAGAAACTCAGACGCCCATGAATGGCGGGGAAACGTTACGAGATGGATAACGCTCCAGAGCGCATAAGGTCCGGCTACTTTGCTCGACCGGCGACGAAGCCCCATTACAGTCAGAAACGAGCTATTCGATACCCCGTTGATGCATTTCCCGGTGTCGCATACGATGCAAGCAAGCCCGTCTGGGCCGCCGATCGGGCGCCCGCGTACGGCCGTCTTTCCCTGCCCCGAAGAGGGCCCGGGGGGTATTGCCGACGCAGGCGTCGCCGTTTCAGACAACTGATAGGAAACTGCCGGACCTCAGGGAAGATGGCCACGGCCAGGTAATGTGGGTGTCGCGGGAAACGGCTTCCGATCGACCGACGATTGGAGGATACCATGGCCAACAACGCAGCGCCCGCGAGGAGGGCCGTCCTCTAGCTCGATGTCGGGAAGTCCTTCCACTGGGCCCGAATGCTCACCCGGGACGGGCAGGTCGCCGTCAACCGCCCCGTCGCGAACTCCTAGCATGAGCTCGACAGGCTGTTCTCACTTGGTGACCACCGCCGCACTTACCGGCACAGAGCTATACGCCAGGCACAAGAAAAGCCGCCGTTAAAGAACGGCGGCTTTGATTCTCGCATATTTATTAAGAGCGACTAGAGCGTCTTGAGGTACTCCCCCAGCTCTTCCTCCCAGTCGGGCATGTGGAAGCCGACCGACTCGAGCCTGGACAGGTCGAGAGCGGAGTGGACCGGGCGCGGGGCGATGGGGCCCGCGGCGTTCGCGTAGTAGTCGGCGGTCGAAACCGGCAAGACCTTCTCGCCGTTGCCGTTGGCCGCCTCGAAGACGGCGCGGGCGATGTCGGCCCAGGACTTGACGGCGCCGGAGCCCGCGCAGTCGTAGGTGCCGTAGGGGGCGTGCGTCCCCAGCACGTGGAAGATGGCCTCGGCCATGTCGCGCGTGAAGGTCAGGCGTCCCAGCTGGTCGTCCACGACGGTGACCTGCGTGAGCCCGTCCTCGGGGTCGGCCACGCGGTCGGAGAGCCCCTTCATGGTCTTCACGAAGTTGTGGCCCTCGCCGATGACCCAGCTGGAGCGCATGATGTAGTGGCGGGGGCACCCGGCCACGGCGATGTCGCCCGCGGCCTTGGTCTGGCCGTAGACGGAAAGCGGGCTGAGGGGCTCGTCCTCGTCATGGACCTCGGCGGTGCCGTCGAAGACGTAGTCGGAGGAGACGTGCACGATCGTGATGCCGTGCTCGGCGCAGGTGCGGGCGAGGAGCGCCGGGCCGGTCGCGTTGGCCTTCCAGGCGATGACACGGCCCTCGGGGGTCTCCGCTTTATCCACGGCCGTGTAGGCACCGCAGTTGATCACGGTGCCGTAGAGCGACCAGTCGTACTGTGTGTAGGCGTCCGGGTCGGACATGTCGAAGGTGTCGATGTCGCAGAAGTCGAAGTCCTTGGCGACGCCGCGCTCCTCCGCCAGCGCGCGGACCGCGTGGCCCAGCTGGCCGTTGCAGCCGGTGACGAGGGTGCGCCTGGGAGCCATGGGGACGACGTCCTTGAGGTACGGGTGGTTGAGGTCGGCCTCGGATACGGTGGCCTCGTCGAGGGGGATCGGCCACTCGATGGCGAGCTCGGGGTCGGCGAGGTTCACGAACGTGTAGGTCCTCTTGAGCTCCAGCGACCAGTGGGCGTCCACCAGGTAGGTGTAGGCGGTACCGTCCTCGAGCGCCTGGAAGGAGTTGCCCACGCCGCGCGGGACGTAGATGGCCCTGGACGGGTCGAGCGTGCAGGTGAACACCTTGCCGAAGGTCTCGCTGCCCTCGCGCAGGTCCACCCAGGCGCCGAAGACGCTGCCGCGGGCCACGGAGATGAACTTGTCCCAGGGCTCCGCGTGGATGCCGCGGGTGACGCCCCTCTTCTCGTTGTAGGAGACGTTGTTCTGGACGACCTTGAGGTCGGGGATGCCCAGGGCGGTCATCTTGGCGCGCTGCCAGTTCTCCTTGAACCAGCCGCGCGAGTCGCCGTGGACGGCCAGGTCGACGACCTTGAGGCCCCCGATGCCGGTCTCGGCGACGGAGAGGTCCTTCTCGAATGCGATGTCTGCCATGTCTCTGCTCTCCTTACTGCCCCTGCGCGCGGTAGCGGGCCTCGGTGGCCTCCTTGGCCGGGCGCCACCAGGACTCGTTGGCCACGTACCAGTCGATGGTGGCCTTGAGCCCCTCGGCGAAGTCGGTGTGGGCCGGCCTCCAGCCGAGCTCGCGCTGGAGCTTGGTGGAGTCGATGGCGTAGCGGCGGTCGTGGCCGGGGCGGTCGGCGACCCAGTCGAAGTCCTCGGGGTCGCGGCCCATGGCCGTGAGGATCATGCGCAGGACCGTGATGTTGTTCTTCTCGCCATTTGCGCCGATGAGGTAGGTCTCCCCCATGCGGCCCTTGGTGAGGATGTCCCAGACGGCCGAGGAGTGGTCCTCGGTGTGGATCCAGTCGCGGACGTTCTCGCCGCGGCCGTAGAGCTTGGGGCGGACTCCGTCGATGATGTTGGTGATCTGCCTGGGGATGAACTTCTCCACGTGCTGGTAGGGGCCGTAGTTGTTGGAGCAGTTGGAGATCGTGGTGCGCAGGCCGTAGGTGCGGGTCCAGGCGCGCACGAGCATGTCGGAGGACGCCTTGGTGGAGCTGTACGGCGAGGACGGCCGGTACGGCGTCTCCTCGGTGAACTTCGCCGGGTCGTCGAGCGCCAGGTCGCCGTAGACCTCGTCGGTGGAGACGTGGTGGTAGCGGACGCCGTATTTCCTCACGGCCTCCAGCAGGCGGAAGGTGCCCTCGACGTTGGTGCGCAGGAAGGGCTCCGGGTCGGCGATGGAGTTGTCGTTGTGGCTCTCGGCGGCGTAGTGCACGATCGCGTCGTGGCCGGGGACGAGCCTATCCAGCAGCTCGGAGTCGCAGATGTCGCCCACCACGAGCTCGACGCGGTCGGCGGGAAGGCCCGCGATGTTCTCGGGGTTGCCGGCGTAGGTCAGCTTGTCCAGGACGGTGATGTGCACCCCCGGGTGGTTGTTCACGACGTGGTGCACGAAGTTGCTGCCGATGAAGCCGCAGCCGCCCGTGACGATGATGTTCTTGGGCTCGAAGAGCTCTTCAGACATATCTGTATCTCCCATTGAATCGTTTAGTACTCGCGCGGGCTGTTGACGATCTCGCCGGCGGCGACCTTCTTCAGGTGCCGGCCGTAGACCGACTTGCCGTAGGCCGCGGCCGCCTCCTCCAGCCGCGCCGTGTCGATCCAGCCGTTCTCCCAGGCGATCTCCTCGGGCACCGAGACCGGTAGGTCCTGGGAGTGCTCGACGGCGCGGACGAACTCCGCCGCCTCGTGGAGCGACTCCATGGTGCCGGTGTCCAGCCACGCGTAGCCGCGGCCGAGGGTCACCACGGAGAGCGTCCCCTCCTCCAGATACATCTGGTTGAGCGTGGTGATCTCCAGCTCGCCGCGTGCAGAGGGCTTCACCTCGGCGGCGCGGGAGGACACGTCGCCCGGGTAGAAGTACAGGCCGGTGACGGCGTAGGAGCTCTTGGGCTCGGCGGGCTTCTCCTCGATGGAGACGGCCCTCCCCTCGCCGTCGAACTCGACGACGCCGAAGCGCTCGGGGTCGTCCACGTGGTAGCCGAAGACCGTGGCGCGGCCCGACTGCGCGTTCTCGACGGCCTTCTTCAGGTGGCGGCTGAGGCCGTTGCCGTAGAAGATGTTGTCGCCGAGCACCAGGGCGCACGGCTCGCCGCCGATGAACTCCTCGCCGATGGTGAAGGCCTGCGCCAGGCCGTCCGGCGAGGGCTGCTCGGCGTAGGAGAGGTCCACGCCGAAGCGCGAGCCGTCGCCCAGCAGGCGCTGGAAGTTGGGCAGGTCGGTCGGCGTGGAGATGACCAGGATGTCCTTGATGCCCGCCAGCATGAGCGTGGACAGCGGGTAGTAGATCATGGGCTTGTCGTAGACCGGCAGCAGCTGCTTGGAGGTCACGAGAGTGAGCGGGTACAGTCGCGTGCCGGACCCGCCCGCGAGGATGATGCCTTTCATTTAATCTGTCCTCTACAATCGAAATGCGCTTTAGGTCGAGTGATAAATAAGACTTGGGTATCCTATTTTGCTAAACCCCCTCATTCTTAACGAAATAGGCAAGGTAATGACTGCGGAATATGGCTACCTGAATTGCCCCTTCCATTTTTCAATGCTCGACCAAGGGAGATTGATTCCGGTTATTTCAGGTTGGTTAATCCAATCAGCCATTTTGAGTAAAAAGTCATCTTCTCGTTCGAAAACAGGAAGTCCGGTATCTTCACCGATGATCGCGTGCCAAATGTTGGTAATGGACTCAATTTGCTTCAACGCTATGAAAAGCGCCAGTATCGAAAATCAATTTATAATCCCACAATGATGTGAATTCGTTCGGGCAAATAACGACCGCAAAGTGATACAAGCGAATAAGATCCGGCAAGAGTTAGCGCCCAAACAGCAAATGTCGAAACACCAAGTGGAATGACGAATAATCCAAGCAGTTTCCAAACGGCCTTGAGAACAAGTATATGGCAGAGGTAGATTCCAAAAGAGGCGTTCCCAAGGTCAACAAGCAAAGTAGAAGATAATCGCGACTTGAATGATCCCGGAACCGCCATAAGAAGCGCGATCACAGCTAAAGAGGTCGCGGCAGAACCGAGCTTAAGCTGAGTTGTGGCCATATTGAAATCGCCAGTCAAATACCACCAGAAGCCTGCGACCTCCTGAATTATTAAAAATATAAAGAGCACTGCAACAAGCTGAGTGGTTCGTCCTTCAATGAGCGCAGCCCAACGCCTCCAGTCGAGACCGAAAACATAAAAGATGAGCCACATGGGGCAGAAAACCTGTATTAGAGGCAATGCGATACCGGCAACGGCAGCGAGCTCCCTTAGAAGCAAGCAAGCCGGTGTCACACAATAGACAAAGAACCTATACCGTGAAAGGAGCCTGAACAGTACCGGAGTAAGCAGCACAAGCTGTGAATAGACCAATAGATAGTACATCTGAGCCGATACGGAGCCCACGGCGAACGCCAGAAACCCAGACGCCCATGAAGGGCGGGAAACGCCGCAAGATAGATAACGCTCCAGAACGCATAAGGTCCGGCAACCTTGCTAATGCGGCGTCGAAGACCCCCCCCCCGCATTAAATATGCGCTCGTCGGTAAGAACACCGGATAAAAACAAGAACAACGCAACAGAAAAGTTGAGGAATGGGCGAATGGCGACCGACGCGGCACATTGAGGAAGACAGTGGATAAGCACCACTGCGGAAATCGCAAGCCCACGAAGAGCTTGAAGGTAGCGATCCTTGGCCATCTAGGCTCTCCTTCCAACGAGTCTCTTTAGTCGTCGTTTAATACCACCAAGCTTGCCGCGGACACGCTGCCAGAGAGTGGGACGGAAATCCCACTTGTCCATGAGATCTGGGATGGAAAGCCCGGCAGACACGTCGTTCAAGAACTCGTCGCGCTTTGGATAAGGCGTGACAGAATGGACGAGGCTAGGGTTGCCCGCGATTACCCCATCAAGCGTCGCCGGACCGTTTGCAGTAAGCCCAGAAATAGCCTCGAATGCCCGCACGCCCTTCTCGGTATTGCATAGGACGGCAGATACGCCCTTGGAGTTGTCGACCTCGGGATGGGTATTCTGGAACCCCCAGAAATCACCGAGCGTGATATCGGCGCCGCTGGAGCGCTTTGCTGGACATGCCAGACAGGACGAACGAAGGCTCGCATTGGCCAGAAACGCTTTCATGTACCAGTCTTTGCCGAATATCTGGGACTCGGTGTCCCCGGTGTTGTCTTTCTCCGCTATGTGCTTGTACATAGCGGAGTAAGACAACCATCCGGTTGTCTTACTCCGCATATTGACGTCGCAGACGTCCGACCCGAAGGCCTCACCACGGTAGTCGACCCAGCGCGACCAGAGCTCTGGAGACGGAACACCGTGGCAGATGACGTCGACGCCGAGGAAGAGGTCAGAGTCGGCGAGTTTCCCCAGGTATGAGCGCATGCCAGCCACCTGGCATGCAGTACCGGCAAAGAGCGCCGGCCTGCCTTCACGCAGGGCAGCGCGGACGCCCTCGAAGACGCCGCGGCCAACCGCGCTCTGAACGTATTTCGAGCGCATAACGGCGCCGAGCGCCGGCCTGTCCTCCACGAGCACGTGACGAAGCTCGCGGCAACCGTCCGTCCACGCGGCGCCCGCCACAACACCGCCGCGCGAGAGAGCGTCACCGGCGAGTAGACCGAACACGCCGCCCGACGACGATCTATCGAGCAAGCCGACGTCATGAGCCTTCGCCCAGAGGGCGAACTCGCACCCGTCCTCCCCAGGGGCGTTGAGCGCCGGGCATACGGCGTCGCACGCCCCGCAGCCTACGCACCCGGAGGCGTCGACGGTGGGGTGTAGGAAGCCACAATCATCGGGTTCCATGGAGATGCATGACTTGGGGCAGCGGGCAGCGCACGCGCCGCAGCCGCAGCAACGGTCGCCAAGCGAGACGACCCTCGGGGATTTCTCGGAATCATTCATGATGGACCCTATCTAAGGAACGGGAGACGAGAGACGACCGCGATACGTTCGTCCTTCGTTAGGACGGCGAGCCAAAGGGCTATGGCGAAAAGCGCGCTGTAAACGGCGCCCCACTCGAGGAACGCGGGCCATCCGTTGACGGGCAGGACCGCCGTGCCAGCGAGGCAGGCGACGGTGACGGCAGCCCAGGCGAGCAGCACCGGCAGGTTCCGCTTCCAGAAAAAGAGCATGTCGAGACCGACCCGCTTCTGGTAGTACCAGTTCATCCACAGTCCGTTGCCGAGCACGATGCTGACGACATAGGCGATCGCGGGGGCCCACGGCCCCAGCGCCGGGGCGGCCGCGGCGGTGAAGGCAACGTTCCCGACCGCCATCGCAAGGTAGACGAGACTCCTGGCGTGGTGCATGTTCTTGGCCCTCTGGATCTCGATGCCGACGTTCTGACAGAGGGGCACCATGACGGGTAGCGTCATGGCGAGCACGAGCCAGTAGGCCTCGGCGAAGCCCGGGCCCGCCCACCTCGTCACGAAAAACTTCCCGAGAATAGCGAAACCTCCGTACACCCAGCAAAACAGTACCATCTGGTAGCGGCCCACGCGCGTCATAAGGCGAGTGAGCTCGGCGTTGTCGTCCGAGGTGGCGACGATGCGGTTGACCTTCGGAATGAAGACGTTCGACATCGTGGTGGAGAGCGAGTAGAAGACTTGGCGGATGTTCACGGCCACCGCGAACAGAGATACCGCAGTCGCGCCCGAGATGGCCCCCAGCATGATGTTGGGCACGCTCTGATTGACCATCTCGCAGACCTGGTTACCGAAGATCCAGGCACTGAAGGCGGCGATGCCGCGCATGACGCCCCAGTCGGCACCCCTGAGCTCGAAGCGCATGCCCAGCACGACGATGGCGTAGCGCGCGTTGAGGGCGAGCAGGACGAGGTTCACCGCGAGCTGTGCTAGGGCAACGCCCACGGGCCCCATACCGGCGGCCAGCAGGGCCCAGGCGCACAGCGGCGTCGCAAGCGTGGTGACGAGCTGCCTGGTCTGCTGGTAGACGAAGCGCTCGTGCGCCGTGATGTAGGAATTGAACACGACGGTGAACAACGTCGAGGCGACGTTGAGCGTCATGATGGCGAGCAGCTCCCGGGCGAGCGAGACCTGCGCCTCGGTGAACCCGGCCGAGAACACCGCGCCGGCGTTTGCGGAGAAGCCCATGCCGAGGGCGACCGCCGCGGCTGTGACGGCGACGTAAAGCGTGAGGTACATGCCGTTCAGGTGCCGGATGTCGCGCTCGCCGCCGTGCGCCACCGTCTGCGTGTAGAAGCGCACGTAGGCCTCGGAGAAGCCGAAGGACAGGAGCGTCAGCGAGAAGACAAAGGAGTTCGAGCTCTGGAAGACGCCGTAGTCCGCCTGCCCCACGTAGGACAGTAGCATCGGCGTGTAGACGAGGTTGACGAGGTTCTTTGCGAGGATGTTGGCGTAGCCGAGGAGGGCGCCCGCCTTACGCTGGCTAGCCACGGGCGGCCTCCGAGGGAATGCTCAATCCACATCTATCGAGGAATTCAACAACGATCTTCCTCTGAGCTGCCAACCTGTCATACGCCTTTGAATAGTCACTCTCGAGCAGTTCCGAATTACATACGGAAAGAATTGACCGCTCAACGAAAGAAACACCCAGCTCGCTGGCTAGCGTGTCGAATCGGCTGCTCATGTCTGGACCAGTGGACTCACGAGGGCAATAAATCAGCGGCTTCCCGAACAAGATCGAGAAAATTGATCCGTGATATGAATCTGTCGCTACAAGCTTTGCGTGACGGACGGCATAGAGGAACTCTGAAGGCCCGAGGGCGTAGTAGCGCGCATCCCCTAGTAAATCGACCCTCTTGCAGCTAAGTGAATCACAGATTTCGGCAACCCTCTCTTCGTAAGCTGCACTCCCGAGGAAGTACGTCAATACATAATCATTTGGAAGCCCGCAGTGCGGCTCTTTTTCATACCTTTCCCACCAGGAGCCGTCAAACATCAGTGTTGGGTCAATCAACACCTCGGCCTTTAAGCCGTACAGACTGTTTATAAGCTCGGCGCTCTTCTGCTCACGAACGGACAGCCTATCAAACCCGTCGAAATAGCCGTGGAACAGCTCACGCTTCTCCTCGGGAATCGTCGGAGCTGCCAAGCTTGGCGAAAAAGCAATGCGCTTTTCTCTTGGCGAAAACGTGAGAAACATAGTGGAGTTAGCGTCAGGGGAATACGGAGACCAAACTTGGTCGCTCCCAGCAACGAAAAAGTCATAGGATTTAATGTCACGTGGAGGGTTGGAATCAGATATAACCTCCCGGCTAAAGGAAATGTTACGGGAATTGAAATCCTCAAACGAACGATGCCTCTGGATGTGGGCAACGGCAAGCCCCTTTGGAATGAGCGAAGCCAAAGACTTGAGCTTGTATTTGGCAGATCTCGAGTCCTTCTGTCTGAACGTAAGGACATCTGCACCCGAGAGTTTGAGAGTTTCTTGGACAGCAAGGTTCTGGAGCCTCTGCCCATAGTTGTCCCCATGCGTAAATGTGGAAATGCCTATTTTCATGTTCAAACCTGTTCTTCGTCTCTATCAATAATCAAATAGTCTGCAGCCGAGGAATTCCACGACCAAGCCAGCGCTCCACAGAGCAGCAGTAGGCACAAGCAGCAGTTCACCCTTGTAAAGCACTGCGTATACAGAAAGGTAATAAGAATTGTTAGCAAAAGGAGCAAACGAACAATCCGGCCATTAGATCCTTTTTCCTGCTCCATAAACTCACTAACCACGGAGTGGAAAAACGCTACATACGCTGCCGTCTCCCAAACCCCCATGAGAATCAAGAAAGACCCCATATCCGCTTGACCAAAGTGGTTAAACGACATGAACCCGGACGCGTAGAAGCTTGAGGCTCCAAGACCCTCTCCGAGACTCCATGTAGCCGGTCTCAAGAGAGCGAAGCCGATGATAGCAATCCTCTCGTTACTGCCGTCGGCAGCAGTACCGACGGAAGCTGAACTGCCAACCATATCGAACAGACCAAACACTTGCGTATCCACGAGGATCTGGAACGCAGGCACCAAGGCGTATGCAATTGTCAGGATAAAATACAAGGCGACAAGCCAAAAGAAGGGACCCGAAACATCCGCTTCTCCTCTCATGACTGAAATAAGCCAGAACATCACTAAAACGAGAGGAAGGATTATGAAGAGCGCCTTATTATCGTTGAGTGTCGCAAGATAGAAGGACAGGACGATAAGGCAGACGTTGTAAGCGATGGCAAGGGATGGCCAGAGAGGACCCCGAAGCCTCCTAATCCAGACGAAGTTGTAGAGCACGACGAATGAAGTGTAAAGGGCCACCGCATGGACGGACGCATAAGAGAACAGGCCGGAGATATTGTCCTCGAAGTAACTGATGTCGTTCGTTGTCGCAGCGATCATCCCATGGGTAGAGTACTGGATAAACATGATCGCCATATTGAGAAGCAATATGGCGTTGAAGACCGGAAAACCTGCATCAAAGAGTCCAAGAAGAAAATCCCTCTTGTTAGTGACCAAAAGAAAGAAGTAAAGCGTATAGACAAACGGGTAGAGGAGCAGCAAAATATTCGCCCTAAACGTTTCCATATTGCCACCCAAGAGGGCACCAGACAGCCACCCTGCAACGGTAATCAGCCCAAGTAGTAGCGCTCTACCGCTATATTTCCATCCGGAGAAGAGCGCCCTCACGCAAATCATGCCGGTAATTACCCAGTTGAGGTATCGCCCCAGACCATAGTACTCAAGGAAGAAAACCTGCGCCAAGATACCTATAACGATCGTCGCATCCGCCAGGTCACCCATGCAAACGGTTAGAACGCCTTGCTTATTAGGGAGATACCAACGACCTCTTCGACCAGCCCGCTCCTCCGCTTTATTTATAACGAGCCTCGCATGCCTATGATCTTGCATTGAGTACCTCCAGCAGCACACGTTCAATCAGCCTCGTGTGCATGTGAACTCCCGTGTTGAGACCTACCGAGGAGCATGGAAGCAGGTCTACGATCTCATCTGAATCGACAAGATCGAGCGGACCAGGCTTTCCGCTCCTGAAACGATTGACCTCCCTGATAAGCCGGCTCTTATCCCTAAACAGCCCGATTAGCTCCTCCTCGTTATTCAGCACCAAACCGGACCCATGCTCAACGACAAAGTCGGCGACATTGCCTGCACATGCACTCGAAATCGTATAAGCGTTTGCGGAGTAAGATTCCATACAGGTGTAGCTATAGGTCTCTGGACAAGATGGCCACATGACAACGATGGCAATCTCGCACTCCCTGAGAGAGTCGGTCATGGCATTTGGGTGCTTCTCATCAAATTCGACAAACCGCTTGTTCATCCCTGGATACATATCGTTCGAGCTGTTGAAGACGAAGAACTCGTACTCTTGTTCATCGACCGCAGATACGAGGCGAAGCCAGGTCTCCCAGCCCTTTGTCTTCCTCGGCATCCCCAGAAAGGCAACCCTGATGCGCTCCCCTGCGTTCAGAGGACGTCTGTTGCCCAGATACTCTCCAAGCAGCTTTTGGTGCGGTATTACATCAACAAGGCCCTCGTATTGGGGCCTGAATGAGAGAAACCGATTCTTCGTATAGGTCGAAGGTGCAACAAAACGGAGATTTTTGATGGAGTCAAACAGCCCTTGGATCTTCGACTCCACACGAAGGCTGTTACTGAAGTGGGGGCATTTCTCGCAGGGAGCGTCGCCGAGCCTTGAGCTGTCACAAAAGCCGCTCCTATTTTGGAGGTTATAGCTTGTACAACACAGGTAATAGTCGTGGAGAAAGGCCCTGACCGGTGTTTTGCCTGTAACTTTTAGCAGTTCGGAGACTTTCTCAAGGCTCACGTACAGAAGGTGGTGGATATGAAGCTCAAGAAGGCTGAAGCCGCTTTTTTGCCAGCTGCAAAGGGCCTCGCACACCTGGGCAATACTGAAAACACCAGCCTCCACCCCGTCGACCGTAACCCCGAATTCGCAAAATAGCATCTGGTCGTCCCTGAACAGGGTCTTCTTAACCGAGTGGAGATAGACGTAACTTATGCCGTGCGACGCCATGGCCTGCTGACTCGCCATAATAGCCTTTGGGGTGCCGGTCTTGTCCTTGAGATAGTCGCAAAAGGCAAGCGCTAGGACGTACCCACTATTGTGCGGTTTGGGGATGCTTTTACTCATATCATCGCTTCCCAAACAAGAGGAGAGATCTATTGAAAAGGCCCTCTTGTAGACTGCCGAAATTCAGCCTCGAAGAGAAAGAAACCCTGCACCTAGCCATGAAAGAAGCGTCCATTTTCGATACCAACTCTCCAAGAGCACGCTCTGGAGGAAGAATGCAGTCGGAATAAGTTGAAAGAAGTCCAGTAACTTGCTTTGCAAGAGTAATCTCTCGCGGATGACAAAAACTATTGATTTTCTCAATCACTTTAGATGGTAAATCAGTACTCACACCGACCACATTACGACCATGCTGGCGATATCCCATATGAGGAGAAGCATCGAAAACAATCCGATAACCCAGCAGCACGCATAGATTAGCTATCAGCTTATCATGCATGATGACGGGATGGGGCAGCTCATGCAAGCAAACAACTTCCCAAATACGCCTATCAAATACTTGCGTACATCCCATAGGTGACCCAATGCAAAGCTGGTTGAGAGGGTCGTTATCTCGATAAGATATGCACCTTTGTTGCCCATAGGTTAACCGGCCCATCTCATTACCAGCTGAATCTACAAGTCTTGAATTGCAATGATAAAGAGCCAAATTCTCCTGCTTCTTAAGCTGTTTAATCGCAGTTATCAGTTTATCGCTATCCCAAATATCATCTTGGTCGGAAAACGCATAGTAATCAGCTTCGGGAGCATTCCGCAACAACGTCAAAAACCCTAAAGCAGGTCCTAGGTTTTCTCCTGTTAACAAAGTCAGACTGCCCTCATCTGCATAGCGCTGCAGAAGATCACGAGTACCATCAGATGACCCGTCATCACGGACAAAAAGACGTACGTCAACTTCAGCCTGCGAGAGAATGCTGTCAATTTGTTCTGAAATAAATGGGATGCCGTTGTATGACGCCATTAATACGACGCACTTTGGCACCTTGGAATTACTCAACATATGGATTACCTTATCATTAATGCCTAAAGCAAACGCTCTCGATGTGTTAACCCCTGAGCAAACCCAGTGCAAGCAGTATATCCTTGACCAAGTACTTGGCGCAGTCTTTTGGCCTCGCCCTGAGAACGAGTCGGTTAACCCGTACGCCGTTACGAAAGCCGTCCATAAAGGTATTTCTTTCTATAGGCTTCGTCGAAGGACGTTGAAGCTGTTCATTGTTGGCCACAGCTAGACCAGGATCAACCGGCAAAAGCTCAAGGTCCGTCATTTCTAACAGTTCTCGACCCTTGTCTGTCTGCACAAGTGCGAGGGATATCCCGTTCGCGACCTCATCAGAAAGCTCGCTACCCCATGAATCGCCAAGCGTAATATCGGAGACACGATCACCCTTGGCGTAGCGGCAGGAGTAGCAGCCTTCCGTATACGGTAAACCCGAGAGGAAAGCAATCGAGTAGCGATCGCGGACACCCGTCCTACCCACAGTTTCAGCTCCGCGATAGCGGAGCTGATACTGGACTTTCTTTCGAAAGTCCAGTATCAGCTCATTAGACAGGTTGTTACCTGTCTCTTCCAAGAATCGGCTCAGGACCTTGGGGGACGGTGAACCATGACAGATAAGGTCGATGGTGTAAAGGGAATCGGCTAAACGGCTTCCAACGAAGTTACGCATCGCAGCAACCTGACAAGGAAGACCGATAAAGAGAACCCTTTGACCACCTTGCAGGGCCTCCCTAACCTCGCGGTACGCACCAAGCGGATTGCTTTTGACGTATTTGGAGCCTTGGGCCCTCCTCAAGTAATCCGTATCAGAAGTGAGGTGGAACCGGAACTCACCGCCCTCCTGTGCACATGAACACACTAATCCATTTGACGCCACAAACGCCTCCGAGATGGCCGTAGCCAGACCCCCGGACGAAGATGACATTCTGAGCGATGTATCTTTCGCCCACCCCTGTAGCCACTCGAGAGGACGCAACGAAGATGGGGATACCATCTGGGGACACGTTTTCTCGCACAGTCCACATCCCACGCACCTTGTAGGATCAATACGGGCGTTATACGCCTCAATCGTATCCTCAATGGCAATCGCTCCATGTCGGCATGAATCGACGCAGGCCATACAGCCAGCGCACATATCCTTCTTGCATACCGTCCTAGTGCCAACGTTTGACAATGCCCTACTCCTCAATCATGCTCTTGAGCTGCGCTAGGGACTTCTCCCTCTCCGCACCCATCACGTCGTTGACCCGACCAAAGTCAATCTGCTTGGATGCTAACTCGACATCATCTAGATTCTGAAGCACTCTGTCCGTGAGGTCCGTGAGTCGCAGAATACTCACGTTCCTGCTCGAGGTTCCGTTCTTGGGCAGCACTTCTACCAGCGGCGTATTGAGATTTATGGCAAAAGCCGTACCGTGGAACGAGTCCGTGACTAGGCATGCTGCGTTGTCGACATACGAGAGAAACTCAGCAAGCGTCGGCAGCCACTTGAACTTGCCCTCGCGTGAGGCCTGGTGCAGGCTTGCGGAGATCCGTATCAGGGGCAAGCCAAGCTTTTTGGCAACCTTCACGGCGTACTGCCCCACCGTCGGGTCGCTGTGAATCTGGTAGACGAGGATGTATTCGCCCTTCGGGGCAGGTGCCGCCATCCTTCTCCACGCCTCGCCATCAAGCAGCAGCGTGGGATCGACAACCTGTCCGGCCTCTATGCCCCACGAGGCAAGCTGCTCGCGCGCGGCATCCTCGCGTACGAACACGGCCTCATATGCTCGAAGGTCCTCGAGAAACCTGGGGCGCACGCTATCCGGGATATTCTTCTTACCAAAGCTTGCCGCATATGAGATGCGCCTTGCGCCCTCGGGAGCAAACTCAAGCGCGTATGACAGGTCGTATGCGCCCGAGCTGATGGGACCCCACACCTGATCGCTTCCAGTCATATAGACATCGGCCTTGGGCGGATTAGCCTTCAGCTCCTCCAGGGATGCATAGTGAGGGCTCATCTTAAGCAGCTGGGAACGCTCACGCGCAAACCGCTTGCCCGCCACCCTTGTCTCAGGCTCCATCAGAAGTCTGTAGACAGACTTCTTCAACGGGTTCCCGTTCCAGGACGGCTTTGTCGAAAGAAGCGTCCTCACCTGCTGGGATACGTCCTCACAAGCAGGTACATAGTCCATAATCTCGAACTCATGCCCCAAGCTCTCTACCGCTCGTTGTGTCGCATATGCCTGGAGCAGGGAGCCATAATTAGAGATTGCGTGCCTGGTTATGCAGGATACTTTCACGTGTTTCCTCCGATTGATATCGAGCAACCGCTATTTCTGAATTTTTGCATTCGATTTTTCCACCCGGCTGCACTACAGCGCCTCCTCAGTCTCGTACACGTGCGCGTCGGCTCGGCTTGCGTCGGAAAGGCCGTCGTTGATCGCGGCGTGCATGTCGCAGGTGGAAAGAGCGTCCAGCTCCTCCTTCGTCACCTTGCCCGACTCGTAGTCGCGCACGATGGGGAGCTCGTGCATGTCGAACTTCTTGCCGGGCTTGAGCTTGTGCGCCAGCACCCACGACGCGGGTTTCCAGATGTACTTGTGCATGGCAGGAGACACGGAGCCGATCATCCAGCAGTTGCGGTCGCAGTGGCGCACGCAGCCGCGCACTTTCTCGGCCTGGGCGCTCTCCCACAGCTCATCCCAAGACTCGTCGTTAAGGTTGCCCATAACGAGCTTCTCCTTGGTGCCGTTGCAGGGCATGACGTCGCCGTAGGGGTCGATGAAGAACGTGTCGAACGCCATATCGCACGGGAGCAGGCGCTTCTGCCCATAGATGTAGTTGATGAGGCCCATGTTGAAGTACGCGCGGAACCACTTCTTGGGCTCGTTGGACTTGAGGAGCTCGTTTACCAGGTCCTCGAAGTTCTGGGCCACCATGGGACGGTCCTTGATGATGTTCTTCGCCTCGACAAAGTAGAAGCTGTTGTGCAGGCTGGCGGTGGCGAACTCCATGCCGAGCTCGTCGGAAAGCTTGTACAGCGGCACCAAGTCCGCAGCGTTGCGATCCTGCACCGTCATGCCAAAGCCCACGTCCGGGTGCTTCATTTCCACGAGCTTCTTGAGCGTCTCGTAGCCGCGGTTGAAGCCGTTCTGGAGACCGCGGATCTCATCGTTGGTCTGCTGCAGACCCTCGATGGAGATGCGGATTCCCACCTGGGGGAATTCCTCGGCAAGGGCGATGATGCGGTCGGTGAAGAAGCCGTTGGTGGAGATGACGATGCGGTCGGACTTCTTGTACAGCTCGCGCACGATATCCGCAAGGTCGGTCCTGATGAAGGGCTCGCCACCGGTGATGTTGGTGAAGTACATGCGCGGGAGCTTCTTGATCACGTCGAGGGAGAGCTCCTCCTCCGGACGGCTGGGAGCCTTGTAGCGGTTGCACATGGTGCAGCGCGCGTTGCAGCGGTACGTTACGATTACGGTTCCGTTGAGTTTCTTCTCGGCCATGGGTTAGGCCACCACCTTCCGGTCAATTAGTTCTTGATACAGGGAGACGAGATTCCGGATGTATTTCTCTTGATTACAGTTCTCTGCCACGAATGAACGGCAATGCGCGCTCATCGCGGCGTAAGCCGCAGGATCGGCGGCCACCGCCGCACCCCTACGGATTGCATCTGCGAGTCCTGCCTCATCGTGGGCTTCAGCCAGGAAGCCCGTTTCACCCTCACGTACCAGCTCGGGTATTCCGCCCATGTTCGTACCGATAACGGGCTTGCCCGCGGCGAGTGCCTCGAGAACCGCATATGGCGCGTTCTCGAGCCACTCTGACGGCGCAGCCGCCAGAGTGGCTCGATTCACAAGTCCGCGCAGGGCGTCACCGGTTTTATATCCAACCAGCTCAATCCTCGAGCTTATTTCGTTTGGCATTGCGGAAACTTTGACCTTCACAGCATCACATTCAGGGCCATCGCCTGCAATAACAAGACGCCAATCAGGGATCACCGGTGCCGCCTTCTCAAAAGCATGCACGAGCGTTAACACGCCTTTCTCGCGAGAAAGGCGTCCCAGATACAGCATGTAGGGATCTTCATTATTTTGGTTGGCAACTTCCCGTGACATCGAATCGGGATTCAGGTAATTCCGCATGAGGACAAGCTGACGCTCGGGAAGCCCCGCTTCAATAAACTTGTTCCGCATGAACTCACTCGGGCAGATGATGCGATCGAGACGTGAATAGGTTTTGTGCCGTTTAAGCCACTCCGCCTCAGCCACCGCTAACGCGCTTTTTGCGATCGAACCCTTTACGCACTTCTTCTTAAGGCAATTGCCAAAATGACCCTCGAGACACGAATCGCAAACGTTGCCCTCGGAATCAAGCATAAGATAGCTCGGGCAAGCAAGAATCAAGTCGTGCGAGGTATACACAACCGGCGTTGGATGCTGCTTTAGCCAAGGAGCGTCCAAGATGGAAAACGTAATCTGCCTATGAGTGAGATTGAGATGGATTACATCGGGCTGGAATTCACGGCACAGCGCATCGAACTTCTCGCGCGCCTCTTTGGAATACACAAGTGCCTGCGCGGCCTTCGCCTTATCGACAATAGAGCTCGGTCCGTTATAGTCGCGATTCGTTACAAAGTAACGCGACCACTCAGTCGGCTCATTACGCTCATCCTCCATGCTGAAGAAGGCAACTTCATGCCCAAGAGCGCGAAGACCATCGGCAAGAGCAAAGTAGTACGTCTCGCTTCCACCCTTGCGCCAATGAAACTTATTTACAAGAAGGATCTTCATTACGCAACACCCTCATACAAAGCAAGCGTCCTTTGGACGACGCTGTTCCAGTCATAGCCATTAATCGCGCGGTCACGTGCCATGGCGCCCAGCCTCTCCGCTTGGGCAGAATCCGCTATCAGGCCTTCAAGCACGTCGCGCAGCGCCCCCGCGTCTCCGTGTGGGAACGTGAGCCCGCAACCCTGCAGAACATCCGCGCACTCGGGAATATCCGAGGTAACGCATGCCGCACCGTGAGACATGGCCTCCAGCAAGCTCATGGGCAGGCCCTCAACGTCGGAGGGGAGCGCGTAGCAATACGCGTTGGAGTACAGCTCGGAGAGCAGGTTGCCCTCAACGTGGCCGGTAAAGAGCGCGCGGGGGTCGGACGCGGCAGCCTCTTTGAGCGCCACGGCGTAGTCGTCCGTATCGGAGGAGTCGCCCGCGATAACCAGGCGCTTATCCGTCTTTACCTGCTTGTACGCCTCCACCAACAGTTCCGGTCGCTTCTCGGGCACAATGCGACCGAGGTAGAGGACATAGGAGCCCTGGGTGAGCCCCAAGCGCTCGGAGATCTCCTTCGCGGGAAGATCCGCCTCGGGAGTGATGCCGTTGGGAATGAGCGTAGCCTCGCGGCCGTAAGCCTCCTTGAAGTACTCCTGATTGCCCCGGGAAAGCACGATGAGCGCATCCGCGCACTTGGCCGCCGTCGCCTCGCCGAACTTGATGTACTTGGAAGCCAAGCCGCCCCATTTTGCACGCTGCCAGTCCAGGCCGTGGATCGTTGCCACGGTCCTGATGTCCGCGGAACGCGCAAAACGAAGGGGGACACACGGCCCCTCTGCGTGATAGTGAATTACGTCTGCCCCGTCTTTGATGGCGGCCCTTGTTGCGGCAAAGCTGCTCGTGAGCGCAGAGAGCCCCTTGATGTCCAGAGCCTTTACGGGAACGATGCGGTAGCCATCCTTCTCGTAGGGCTCGGAAGGAGCTCCTTCGCCCATACGGTCGTAGCAGGTTACTTGGTGACCAAGGTCTGCCATACGGCGAGCAAGCTCGCCTACCACCACTTCTACGCCGCCCTCGCGCGAACCCGTTCTCTTTTGGCCTATCATGGCGATGCGCATGCTACACGGCACCTTCCCCAGAGAACATCGTCTTCAGCGTGCCGAATATCAACCGCAGGTCCTGGCGCAGGCTGCGATTCTCTATATAGTCAAGATCCAGCTCAACCATTTCGTTGAAGCCCAGGTAGCTGCGGCCCATTACCTGCCAAGGACCGCTGCAGCCGGGTTTTACCGCCAGGCGCTTCATGTCGTGCTCGCTGTACAGGGCAACCTCGCGCGGCAGGCCGGGGCGCGGGCCAATGAGGTTCATTTGGCCCAAGAACACGTTGATGAGCTGGGGCAGCTCGTCGATGCTGTGCTTGCGAATGAAGTTACCCACACCGGGAATAATGCGCGGGTCGTGCTTCATTTTAAACATGGGGCCAGTGGCCTCGTTTTGGGCCTGCAAGTCCTTGAGCATTTGGTCTGCGTTGGGAACCATGCTGCGGAACTTGTAGATCTTAAACAGGTAGAACGTGCCGTCTTTGCGCACGCGGCCCACGCGCCACTGTGAATATAGGGGGCTGGCGCCCGGGCTCTTTATGCAAATGACCACGCTCAGAATTACCCCGGGAATAAAGAGCAACACCAGGGCTCCGCCGGCGGCGACAATGTCCACCGTACGCTTAACAACGCGGTAGAGCCTGTGCCCAAGCTCGGGCTTCACGCCGGAGTTGGCACCGCGCAGCATCTTGTACGCTTCTTCGTTTGTAAGGTAATCCCCCGCAGCACCGGCTGCGGCAGTGACGGAATTCGCCGTGGCGGCCATGCGCGTCTCCCGCGCGCCCTGTGCCATGGTCATCATCGTAGGCTCCAAGAGCCCCTCCCCCGATACTTTTTGCCTTCGGTCGTCCGCTTGCGAGCTTGCAGCTAGGCGATCGCTCTTCTGCGATTGCGCATAACGCGCTGCTCTTTTGAAAGCACCGCAAGGCCAACGCGGGTGGTTACGCGTCGGCCGCACAAGTCGAGCTCCAAATAAGCAGTGCTCTTGCGTCTGTTAATGGTTTTGATAAGGCCTTCGTGGCCCAGCAGCGGACCTGCCGTAACTACGACTTGGTCGCCGTCTTTTAGGGCCTCGCTTATGGGCACCACGCGGTCTCCCCTATGCGTAAAGCCGCCAATAAGCTGGGTCTCTTCTTTTGCCAGCGGCACAAACTGACCGTCCTGGGATAGCACCCGGGCAAAATCGTCCATGCGCAACAAAGACTGTTGCACGGTGCGGGGATCTGCAGTATCGCAGATAAGATAACCGGGAAAGAGCGGCTTAGTTGTGTTGACCCATTCGCCGTGTACCTTGATTTCGGTTTGAAATTGGGGATAAAAGAGCTCCTGCATGGCGCCAGCCGGCACCACATGCTCGATGCGCTCGCGCATTACGTCTTCGCGACCGTTAATGACCTGGATCACATACCACACGAGCACCACCCCCTTGCTGTCTTACGTGTGGCTCACGGGGTTTGGGTATGGCTTCGCCAGGGCGCTTGTGCGCGAAGGCGCTCCATATTCAAACCCTGAGCCCAGTTAGACAAGCACGTGGCTCTGCCCCACCGTGAACGGTATGTATGAGTGCAGTTGCTAGAGACGCGGACGTGTATCGCAAAATGACCGCGACCCCAGCTGGCTGCGTGCGAACCAGTCAAGCGGGAACAAAACTGGACCGCACGCAAACAGCTGTAGGACTGCTACGATTTGTCATACGAACTTCTAGAATTTGCATCTCATAAATAAATCAACGCAAATTAAAAGAGCCGCATGACCTTCTTATTGGAGCTCGTGGTGTTTCTAGCACCGCCGTTACGGCCGGATGCTGATCGACCCTGCGCTTTGTGGCTTGCTAAAGCCGTGAGCGCAGTTGAACTCATGTAACGTTAGGTATCTTAGCACAAGCTGGTCGCAAAACTGATTTGGCTAATGACGGACAACATATCGTTCATTTAGCGTGTTCAACGGTGTTGTTTTGGGATGTTGTTCACATTGATGCAGCTTATTGAGGTAATGGCGGTGATTAGGGGCGTTCCTGAAGCCCAGACGGAGCAGAGAGATGCACTGTTAATCGCGTTTGTCTAACAAACTATGTACAGACATGTGAAATAAATTGTGCAACTTCTTGTTGGCATAGGAAGGGATTGCGGCGCAAGGTATTTTGGCATGAAAAAAGGCCTTCGGAATACCGAAGGCCTTTGCATTCACGATGGTGGAGACGAGGGGGATCGAACCCCTGACCTCTTGACTGCCAGTCAAGCGCTCTCCCAGCTGAGCTACGCCCCCGTGACGAAGTAGTACTATAAGGGAAGACTTTCTTTGATGCAAGGACTTTTTTGGGTTGAATCTCTTACTTACGGGTTTTCCTGGGACGGGGCAGAAATAATCACTCTTCGAGCGCTTATTTCTATCCACCGTCTCGATAAAACCCTGATGCGATAGACCTTACATGTAGAGGTAAGCTATGGCGGAGCCGGTGCGGACTTTGATCGTGGCTGTTGACCTGACGACGTTGCTGATGCCCGTGTCGGCTAGCAGGCCCAGCGGGGCGTGATCTAGTTCCCACTCTAGGCCGTGTTCGCTTACCGCCGTCCCAGGGGCTATGGCGATGATGGAGAAGGTGCTGCCCTCGTGGCCTTCGATGGTCCACGACTCGCCTGCGCGAAGGATGCGGGCGACCACCTTGTCTTCGGCAATCCAGACAGGGGCATCCTCGTAGCCTGTGAGCAGCCCCAGTACGGATAGCGCCATATCAGGACGGCCGCCGGTGGCGCAGGTCGCAACCACTTCGGCACCCGGCCAGCGACGGCGGACGGAATCGAGCGCCAGCGCCAGATCGGTATAGTCCTTGTACGGGTCGTGGCGCTCAACTTCAAAGTCGGTGGCGGCATCGACCAACTCTCGGCCCGCATCGCTTACCGTGTCGGCATCCCCCACATATACGTCGCAGCCCAGGCCAGCGCCCAGCAGTGCGTCGAGCCCGCGGTCCACGGCGACAACGTGGTCGCACTCCCCTGCTAGCCTTCGCAACAGATCTGTGCTCGCCACCACGGGCGAGCCGCAGACAACTAATACCTTGCAAGCCACAGCCATCGCCTATCCCTCAAACGAAAGCACGCGGGCCAGATCCAGCTCCTCATAGCTGTCGATAAAGATATCGCAGTTGTCGCGAACCTCGTCGCGCTTCATGCGGCCGTGCGGGTCATAGATGCCCACGCGCTTAAAGCCAGCGGTGCCAGAGCTCTTAAGGCCAAAGACAGCGTCCTCAAACACCCATGCGCGCTCAAACTTGCACCCGTGGCGCTCTTCCAGGCGACGCAGCGCCAGCTCGTACACATCGGGGAACTGTTTGGAGCGTCCTGCCTCGCCCGTCGTGGTAACAAACTCCATGTAAGCGTCAAGCCCGGCACCAGCGAGCGCGGACTGTACCAGCTCGGCCGGCGTGGACGTGGCAACGCACATGGCAATGCCCGCCGCCTTTGCCTGCTCCAAAAATGCCAGGAGCCCCTCACGCGGCGGCACCTTGGAGTACCCATCAATCAAAATCTCGCGCAGCTCGCGATACAGCTCTTCGCCATTCGCGCCAATGCCCCACGTGTCGTGGTAGGCCTGGCACTCGTCCTCCAGCGACAGGTGCTCAAATTGGGCAAAGTCATCCACGGTCACGTCAACTCCGTGGCGGTGCAATAACTCGGGCTGGGCATAGGCCCAAACGGGGGTGCTATTAACCAGCGTGCCGTCGCAATCGAAAATAAAAGCGACATTGTGGGCGGCGGTCTGGGACATAAACGAACCTTTCGATATCAAATGGTAAACATCCTGCTAAAAACGTTTTACCAAACGTCAGCCAAACAATTTTGAAACCCAAATTGGTAAAACTGTCAAGAGTTTTACCACGGCAATTCTGCCAGTGGTATAAACATGTCGCTTACCGATTAAACGCTCCAGCAAATCCGCTTTCGTCCATAAAACTAACGCACAGGTGTTATCGTAGTTTCTGCCGAAAGTTCCACCGAGCACGCGAGGTGGAACGAATCACAGAAACTTCGCCGTCCCTTCGATTCGTGCAGCCTTGGACCTTTCGCATCTAGTCACCAAGGCAACACGCTGCCGCGTCATGATGGGATCAAACGTGAGCGATACAAAGCTAAAGCCAGCAACCAAAAAGCCCGCTACCCGTAAAGCCGCCCCGCACGCACCGGAGCTCACCAAAGACGATGTCTATTTGTTTGGCATTGGCACGTGGGAGCGCAGCTGGGAAAAGATGGGCGCGCATCCCGACACGCAGAACCGTACGCGTGGCTGGCGCTTTTGCGTTTGGGCGCCCGATGTAAAAAGCGTCCATGTCATTGGTGAATTTAACGACTGGGATGAGCAAGCCAACCCGCTGGTGCCCGTGCATACGAGCGCTATTTGGGAAGGCTTTATTCCTGGCGCCGAGCAGGGCCAGCTCTATAAATATCTCATCGAGACCAACGAGGGCGAGAAGCTCTACAAAGCCGATCCGTATGCCTTTAAGGCCGAGTGCCCTCCGGGTACTGCCAGCGTGCTGTGGACCCTCGATGGCTACAAGTGGAACGACGCCGCGTGGCTCAAGCGCCGCGCCGACCACAACCACATGTCGCAGCCGCTCAACATCTACGAGGTGCATATTGGCTCGTGGAAGCGCCACGGCGACGCACCGCAGGGCGAGCCGGACGAGTACGGCAACTACCCCGGCCCCATGGACCCCTTCCCCGCGCAGCGCGGCGAGTTCTACACCTACGACGACCTATCGGTCGAGCTCGTGGACTACGTACGCGACATGGGCTACACTCATATCGAGGTCATGCCGCTTATGGAGCATCCCTTCGATGGCTCCTGGGGCTACCAGACGACCGGCTACTTTGCCGCCACGTCGCGCTACGGCAACCCGCAGCAGCTCATGCACTTTATCGATGCGTGCCACGAGGCGGGCATTGGCGTGATCATGGACTGGGTGCCCGGCGGTTTTTGCGCCGACGCCCACGGCCTTGCCACCTTTAACGGCCACATGCTGTTTGAGCACGAGATTCACCCCAACTGGGGCACGCACAAGTTTGACTTCGCCCGCGGCGAGGTCCGCTCCTTCCTGGTCTCCAACGTGCTGTATTGGATCGAAAACTTCCACGTGGACGGCATTCGCATGGACGGCGTGTCTAGCATGCTGTACCTAAACTTTGGCATCGACGATCCCGGCCAAAAGAAGTTCAACAAGTACGGTACTGAGGAGGACCTGGACGCCAGCGCGTTTATCCGCCAGGTCAACTGCGCCGTGGAGGCGCACTGCCCCGACGTGATGATGATGGCCGAGGAGTCCACCGCGTGGCCGCTCGTGACCTATCCGCCGCAGGACGGCGGCCTGGGCTTCCACTACAAGTGGGACATGGGCTGGATGAACGACACCCTGCACTACATGCAGACCGATTTTCCGTGGCGCCCCGGCAACCACGGTCTGCTGACGTTCTCCATCATGTACGCCTTTACCGAGAACTTTATTTGCCCGCTGAGCCACGACGAGGTCGTGCACGGCAAGTGTTCGCTCATTGGCCGCATGCCGGGCGACTGGTGGCGCCAGTTTGCCGGTCTGCGCACGCTGGCTTTCTACCAGATGACGCACCCCGGTGCCAAGCTCAACTTTATGGGCAACGAGATCGGCCAGTTTATTGAGTGGCGCTACTACGAGTCCATTCAGTGGTTCCTGACCGAGGAGTACGAGACTCACCGTCATCATCAGGCCTTTATCAAGGCGCTCAACCACCTGTACACCGCCGAGCCCGCTCTATACGAGCGCGGCTACACCGACGACGGCTTTAC
This sequence comes from Collinsella sp., assembly GCA_030839365.1. Classification (GTDB taxonomy): domain Bacteria; phylum Actinomycetota; class Coriobacteriia; order Coriobacteriales; family Coriobacteriaceae; genus Collinsella. Next base: position 114,719 of record JAUUMM010000001.1, on the reverse strand, counting down.
CTGGATCGACGCGGATAACTCCAAGCAGTCCATCGTGAGCTTTGTGCGTCAGGGCGAGGACATCGATGACGACCTTGTGATCCTGATCAACTTTGATCCGGCGAGCTATGAGAGCTTCCGCGTGGGCGTGCCGCGCGAGGGTGACTGGGAGGTCATCTTCGATTCCGACCGTCCCGAGTTTGGCGGTAGCGGCTATGCCGGCGAGGAGCCCTACACCTGCTCGAGCGAGCCCTATCCCTGGAACGGGCAGATGGACTCCATTGAGATTAAGGTGCCCGGCCTGGCAGGCGTGGTGCTTAAGCGCCTCGGCCCCAGCAGCTATAAGCCGCCCGTGGTCGAGGAGCCCAAGAAGGCGACGCGCAAGCGCACGTCCTCGGTAAAGCCCAAGTCCGCGGCTGCTAAAAAGGCTCCGGCTAAGGCGAAGGCTGCCAAGTCTGCTGCCAAGGCTCCGGCCAAGTCCACCACGGCCAAGAAGGCAGCCACCAAAAAGGCTGCTTCCAAGACCAAGGCAGCTGCTGTTAAGGCTCAGGCCAAGAAAGCGTAACAAAGGCGTTACCACTGTAATTACCCGCCCCACAAGGGCGTAGGATACAAGTCATAACCGTTCCGGGAGAAACATCCCCGGGGGAAAGGAACGTATGAATAAGATCTTCGACAACAAGCAGGAGTTTACCGAGCTCTATCGCGATGCCGTCATGAGCATTAGCGGCAAGAGCGTCGAGGCCGCCAGCGACCTCGATCGCTTTAACGCCCTGGCCAAGCTCGTAGCCGAGAAGGCCCGCACCGTTGCCACCAAGAGTGACGCCCGTGCCACCGCCGAGGGCAAGAAGCGCGTGTACTACTTCTCGATCGAGTTTTTGATCGGCCGCCTGCTCGACAACTACCTGCTCAACTTTGGCGTGCGCGACATGGTCGCCGAGGCGCTCGACGACATGGGCTTTGACCTGTCCGTCATCGAGAACCAGGAGCCCGATCCGGCTCTGGGCAACGGTGGCCTGGGCCGTCTGGCAGCGTGCTTCCTGGATTCCATGGCAGCCGAGGGCATTGCCGGCTACGGCAACGGCATGCGCTACCGCTACGGCCTGTTTAAGCAGGAAATCGTCAACGGCAGCCAGGTCGAGGCCACCGACGAGTGGCTCACCCACGGCTATCCCTGGGAGGTCCGCCGTCAGGACAAGGCCGTGACCATTAAGTTTGGTGGCCATGTGGAGGGCTTTGAGGAGAACGGCCGCACGTTCTACCGCACGGTGGACACGCAGGACATTCTGGCCGTCCCATATGACATCCCCGTTGTGGGCTATGCCGGCGAGACCGTCAACAAGCTGCGCGTCTGGGCCGCCGAGCCGGTCGAGGAGCACTTCGATCTGGAGGCCTTCAACCGCGGCGACTACGCCCTGGCCGATGCCGAGCGCGCCGAGGCCGAGGCCATCAGCGCCATCCTCTACCCCAACGACGCCGGCGAGCACGGCCGTCTGCTGCGCTTAAAGCAGGAGTACCTGTTTGTCTCGGCCGGCATCTACAGCCTGCTCGACACCTTTGAGAAGGAGCACGGCGCGAACTGGGAGCTGCTGCCGCAGTTTGTTGCTATCCACACCAACGACACGCACCCCGCCATGTGCGGCCCCGAGCTCATGCGCATCCTCATCGACGAGAAGAAGCTCGAGTGGGATGACGCCTGGAACATCGTGACGCAGGTCGTGAGCTACACCAACCACACCATCCTGCCCGAGGCCCTGGAGAAGTGGCCCATCGGCATGTTCTCCAAGCTCCTCCCCCGCGTGTACCAGATTATCGACGAGATCAGCCGTCGTTGGCACGAGTCGTTCGACACCACGCAGGAGGGCTGGCAGGAGCGCCTGCGTCAGACCGCCATCCTGTGGGACGGCGAGATTCGCATGGCCAACCTGTCCGTGATCTGCAGCCACAGCGTCAACGGCGTGGCCAAGATCCACTCCGACATCATCAAGAACATCGTGCTCAAGGACTTCTATGCCCTGACGCCCGAGAAGTTCAACAACAAGACCAACGGCATCTCGCACCGTCGCTTCTTTGCCGAGGCCAACCCCACCTACGCCAAGCTCGTGACCGAGGCCATTGGCGACGGCTGGCTGAAGAACGCCTTTGAGCTGGAGAAACTCAAAGAGTTCCAGAACGATACCGAGTTCCTGAAGGCCGTGGGTGCCTCCAAGCGCGCCAACAAGGAGCGTCTTGCCGCCTACGTTAAGGCCGAGACCGGTCTGGTCATTGACCCCAACACCGTCTTCGATGTTCAGGTAAAGCGCTTCCACGCCTACAAGCGCCAGCTCATGAACATCATGAAGGTGATGGACATCTACAACCGTCGCATCGCCGATCCCAACTTCCACGTAACGCCGACGACCTTCATCTTTAGCGGCAAGGCTGCCTCGAGCTACACCTTTGCCAAGGAGACCATCCGCCTTATTAACTCCGTGGCCGACGTCATCAACAACGACCCGCGCGTCAACGAGGTCATGAAGGTCTGCTTTATCCCCAACTTCCGCGTGAGCAACGCCCAGCTCATCTACCCCGCCGCCGAGATCTCGGAGCAGATCTCCACGGCCGGCAAGGAGGCCTCGGGCACGTCCAACATGAAGCTCATGATGAACGGCGCCATTACGCTGGGCACCCTCGACGGCGCCAACATCGAGATCGCCGACCTGGCCGGTCGCGAGAACGAGGCCATCTTTGGTCTGACCGCCCCCGAGGTCGAGCAGCTCTGGGCGTCGAACAGCTACTTTGCGTGGGATACCCTCAACGGCGACCGCGAGCGCCTGGGCCGCGTGATGGACGAGCTCAAGGACAACACGTTTGCCGGCCTTTCGGGCAACTTCGAGAGCATCTACAACGAGCTCATGAACAACAACGACCCCGACCTGGTCATGGCAGACTTCCGCAGCTACGTGGATGCGTGGGAGAAACTCACGGGCAGCTATGGCGACCAGGAGACCTGGAACCGCAAGGCCCTGCTCAACACCGCCTCTAGCGGCTGGTTCTCGAGCGACCGCACCATTCGCGAGTACCGCGACGAGATCTGGCACGCGTAAAGGCGCGCGAGCTCCCCTATGCCAGCACGGCATTACTCGACGGGCGTGACGTTGCGCCGCGCCCGTCGCTAATGGGTTTAGGAACATCGATGACAGAAGGAGAAATCGATGAGTAAGAAAGAATGCATCGCGATGCTCCTCGCAGGAGGACAGGGCAGCCGATTGGGGGCACTCACCCAAAAGATCGCTAAGCCGGCGGTTAGCTTTGGTGGCAAGTTCCGCATTATCGACTTTTCGCTGTCCAACTGCTCCAACTCGGGCATCGACACGGTGGGCGTTCTGACGCAGTACCGTCCCTACCTGCTGCATGCCTATGTGGGCTCCGGCGAGGCCTGGGATCTGGACAGCCGTGACGGCGGCGTATCGATCCTGCCGCCGTACGAGACGCAGACCGGCGGCGCATGGTATGCGGGCACGGCCGACGCCATTACGCAGAACCTCGACTACATCAAGGCCAACGACCCCAAGTACGTCCTGATTCTTTCGGGCGATCACCTGTATCGCATGGACTACCGCAAGATGCTCAAGACGCACATTGAGAACAACGCCGACCTCACGGTGAGCGTTATGCCCGTGCCGTGGGAGGAGGCCAGCCGCTTTGGCATCCTGACCACCGACCCCGAGGACGGCCGCATCACCAAGTTCACCGAGAAGCCCGATAAGCCCGATTCGAATCTCGCGTCCATGGGCATCTACATCTTCTCGGCCGACGTGCTGATCGAGGCGCTCGAAGAGGATGCTCTGGACCAGCGCTCGAGCCACGACTTTGGCAAGGACATCATCCCCAAGCTGCTCGGCGAGGGCAAGCGCCTGTACAGCTACGAGTTCCACGGCTTTTGGAAGGACGTCGGCACCATCGCCAGCTTCCACGAGACCTCGATGGACCTGCTGGGCAATAACCCCGAGTTCGATCTGTTCGACAAGCACTTCCCCATCATGTCCAACATCACCACGCGTCCGCCGCACTACATTGGCCCGGACGGCCGCCTGGACGACTGCCTGGTCTCCAACGGCTGCAAGATCTACGGCACCGCGCGCCACTCGATCCTTTCGACCGATGTCATCATCGAGGAGCGCGCTGTGGTCGAGGACTCCGTGCTGCTGCCGGGTGCGCACGTTAAGAGCGGTGCGCACATCTGCCGCGCTATTTTGGGCGAGAACTCCACGGTCGAAGAGGGCGTGAAGCTCGGCTCTGTCGATACCACCAAGGATACGGCCGTCGTTGGAAATGACGTCGTTATCGGGAAGGGGGAATGATCCGATGATCAATCGCAAGGCCATCGGTTATATCACCGCTAACTACTCTTCGACCTACGGCAGCGTGCTGCTCAAGGACCGCCCCATCGCGTCCGTTCCGTTTTTGGGCCGCTACCGCCTGATCGACTTTCCGCTGTCCAACATGATGAATGCCGGCATTAAGACCGTCGGCGTCGTCATGCCGGGCAACTACCGCTCGCTGATCGACCACGTGGGCTCGGGTAAGGACTGGGGCCTGGACCGCAAGAAGGGCGGCCTGTTCATGGTGCCCGGCAACGCGTATGGCACCACCAAGGGCGGCATGCGCTTCCTGCTGCGCGACATTATCTCCAACAAGACGCTGTTCCAGCGCTCGGACAAGCCCTATGTTGTGATGATGGGCACCAACATCATCTTTAACATGGACCTCAACACCATCATCGACGCGCACGAGAACTCCGGTGCCCAGATGACCGTGGTGTACTGCAAGGCCACGCGCAACGTCGATGACGAGACCAAGCTGCAGATCAACGAGAACGGCCGTCTGACGGGCGTGAGCGCCGGCGTCGTGTACGGCGACAACGCCTCTATGGACTGCTGCATCGTCAACCGCGAGACGCTACTCGAGATCATCGACCACTACCAGGCCGCCGACTATCTGGACCTGCTCGAGGCACTCCAGGGCGACTTTGACAACATCGACGTGTGCAGCTACGAGTACAAGGGCGAGGTCGTGGGCGTGTTTAGCGAGAAGTCGCTGTATCGCCGCAGCATGGACCTGCTCGACCAGACCGTGGCCGACCAGCTCTTCGACCCCGAGCGCCCGATCCTGACCAAGGCCCACGACGTTCCGCCTTCGCGCTACGCGACTGGCAGCCACGCGTGCAACTCGATCATCTCGGCCGGCTGCATCATCAAGGGCACCGTGCGCAACTCGATCCTGTCTCGCGGCGTCGTGGTCGAGGAAGGCGCTTCGGTGACCAACTCGATCATCAACCAGAGCTGCATCATCAAGAGCGGCGCCCGCGTTGAGAACGCCATCCTGGACAAGAACAACGTGGTTCCCACCAACACCGAGCTTCGCGGCACGCCCGAGAACATCTTGGTGCTGGGCAAGGCTCCGTTAACTTCCGACACCACCATCGTACGTTAACGTTGGCACCGCAACATCGCTCGTAACATGCAGAATAGCCGCCCGGTTAGCGCCAGGCGGCTATTCTCGAATTGCAACATGGGAGACAATATGGCTGATTCCAGCAAGAAGATGCAAATCGTGTTTGCCTCGGCCGAGTGCGCACCGTTTGTGAAGACCGGTGGCCTGGGCGACGTGGCGGGCTCGCTGCCTGCGGCGCTTGTGCGCGCTGGCGCCGAAGTCATCGTGATGGTGCCCAAGTACGCCACTATCAAAGACGAGTACAAGGCGCAGATGGAGCACTTCTCCGACTTTTACGTGAGTCTGGGCTGGCGCAATGAGTACTGCGGACTCGAGAAGCTCGAGCACGACGGCGTCACCTATATGTTCATCGATAACGAGCGCTACTTTGCGCGCGACTATCCGTACGGCTTCTTTGACGACGGTGAGCGCTTCGCGTTCTTCTCCAAGGCCATCACCGAAAGCCTGCAGCACCTGCCGGCCGACTTTGAGTGCGACATTCTGCACTGCAACGACTGGCAGACGGCGCTGGCGCCCGTGTTTTTGCGCGAGTTCTACCAGGGCCTGCCGCTGTACGACCGCGTCAAGACCGTGTTCTCGATCCATAACGTGGCGTTCCAGGGCCAGTTTAGCGACACCGTGATGGAGGACATCCTGGGCGTGGCGCATATTCCGGCGGCCGCCTCGCAGCTGCGTTGCGACGCCTGCAGCATCAACTACATGCTGGGCGCGCTGCGCTATGCCGACGCCATCACTACGGTGAGCCCCACCTATGCCAACGAGATCCAGACGCCCGAATTTGGCGAGGGCCTGGACGGCGTGCTGCGCGAGCGCTCCTATGCGCTGCAGGGCATCCTCAACGGCATTGACGTGGCGGCCTTTGACCCGGCAACCGACAAGCGCATTGCCGCCAACTACACGGTTGACGACCGTTCCGGCAAGGCCGTGTGCAAGGCCAAGCTGCAGGAAGAGCTGGGGCTCGAGGTTCGCGACGACCGCCCGCTCATGGTGATGGTCACGCGTCTGACGCGCCAGAAGGGCATGGACCTGGTCATGTACGCGCTCGACCGCATCTTGGCCGGCGGCGTGCAGGTGGCGGTGCTGGGCACCGGCGACCGCGACTACGAGGACGGCCTGCGCTACTTCCAGGACAAGTACCCCGGCACCATGGCCGCACGCATCGAGTTTGACCCGGCGCTGTCGCAGCGCATGTACGCCGCCGCCGACATGTTCCTGATGCCTTCGAAGTTTGAGCCCTGCGGCCTGTCGCAGATCATCGCCATGCGCTACGGCACCCTGCCCATCGTGCGCGAGACCGGTGGCCTGAAGGACACCGTGCAGCCGTACAACGAGTTTACCGGCGAGGGCACGGGCTTCTCGTTTACCAACTTTAACGGCGACGAGATGGGCGATGCCGTGTTCCGCGCGGCACGCTTGTTCTGGGACAACCGCGATGCCTGGAACCAGCTGGTCACGCAGGCCATGAGCCAGGACTTTAGCTGGACGCGCTCGGCCGATAAATATCTGGACCTGTACTTCTTTATGCATCCGGAGATTGAGCGCCCAGCGGCTGTGGAGGCTGCTACGGCCGTAGAGGAGCCGGTTGCTGATGAGGCCGAGCCTGCGGCGACCGTTAAGGAGCCCGCTGTCGCCGAGGAGCCCAAGGCCGAGGAGAAGCCGGTTGAAGCTAAGCCCGTTAAGGCCGATCCTGAGGTGAAGGTCGAGGCTACTCCCGAGCCCGAGCCTGAGGTGAAGCCCGCTGCGAAGCCTGCCACCAAAAAGACGACGACCCGCAAGGCAACGGCTAAGAAGGCTACGACCACGAAGGCCACTGCGAGCAAGACCACCGCTGCCAAGGCAACTACTGCCAAGGCATCGACCACGCGCAAGCGCACGACCGCCGCTGCCAAGAAGGCCAACGAGGTCGAGGCTGCTCCCGAGGTAAAGGCCGCCGCCGAGGCTAAGCCTGCGGCAAAGGCTCCGGCCAAGACCGCTGCCAAGAAGACGGCTGCAACCACCAAGAAGGCAACGGCAGCCAAGAAGACCACGGCTACGAAGTCGACGACGGCCAAGGCCGCTACGACGAAGGCCGCCGCGAAGACGGCCCCGAAGGCTACTGCAAAGCCCGCCGTCAAGGTCGAGGAGGCGCCCTCCGAGCCCGAGGCCAAGGCAGCTGTCGAGGCAAAGCCGGCCGCCAAGACCACCACGCGCAAACGCGCCGCGACGACGGCCAAGAAGACCACGACCAAGGCTGCAGCTCCCAAGGCAGAGGGTAAGGCCGAGGACAAGCCCGCAGTAAAGGCCGAGCCGACTCCGAAGGCTGCCGAGGTTAAGGCCGCTCCCAAGACTAAGGCAAAGACCGAGCCCGCCAAGGAGACCCCGGTCTCCCCCGCCGTTTCGGCCGAGGAAAAGGCTCCGACCAAGAAGACCTCCGTCCGCAAGGCAACGGCCGCCCGCAAGCGCCGCTAATCCGGACGATTAAAACTAAATCCTCAACGCAAAAGAGGGCGCCCCAACCAGGCGCCCTCTTTTGCGTTGAACTTCGCATTAAAAAGAGGGCCGGTTTACTACGACAAAATGGCTCCGGCCGACCACGGCGAGTAATCTTCGAAATTAAGAACGCTTCTAGCTGCGGTTTTAATATCACCAAAATGACCGTGGTTGAGATCATTCAATTCGTCGTAGTAAACCGGGTTACTTTTGTTGGCTACAAATAGTATCGGTATAGACGTTTTAAATATCGCGATAATTTGAGTGGTAAAACGATTTTCTAGGACAACCGTTCGCCGATGGTAAACGGATGTTGTTTATACAGCCTGTGTACAACAGATATACTTATATCTTGTGCGTAAAGCCCATGGCCCGCAGGCCGTGATTCTATTGAACTGGACCGAATTATGAGATTGATTCACAACAGCCGTCTGCCGCAGTTTCGTACTCCGTTTGGCGCTGTGACCACTGGAACTTCCGTTTCGCTCTCGGTGATTTTGGAGGATGCCGACCCCAACCAGGCAACGCTTACGCTGCGCACCTGGGTCGATGAGATCGGTGAGTCTCTGTATCCCATGACACACGAGGGCGACGGCATATTTACCGTAGAGCTTGAGTGCGCCGAGCCCTGTCTTATCTGGTACAGCTTTATCTGCAATATCGAGGGCCAGCCCGAGGTCCGCCTGGGCGCACCGCAGGGTCGCACCGGTGGCGAGGGCGTAACTTACAACTATGCCGAGGTCCCGTCCTTCCAGATCACCGTCTACAAGCACCGCGAAGTTCGTCCCGAGTGGTACGAGCGTGGCATGGTCTACCAGATCTTCCCCGACCGCTATGCCCGCGACGAAAACTGGCGCGAGCGTACGCTGGCCGAAGTCAAAAAGCCGCGCAACGGAATCCAACGCCGCATAGTCGAGGACTGGAACGAACCGCCCGAGTACGAGCGTGCCGAAGACGGCTCCATCAAGACCTGGGACTTTTACGGCGGTTCGCTCAAGGGTATCCAAAATGACCTACCCCGCATCGCCGAGCTGGGCTTTACGGCCATCTACCTCAACCCGATCTTTGAGGCCGCGAGCAACCACCGCTACGATACGGCCGACTACACCAAGATTGACCCGATCCTGGGCACCGAGCAGGACTTTAACGAGCTGTGTCAGGCGGCCGAGAAGCTTGGCATTTCCATCATTCTGGACGGTGTGTTCAACCATACGGGCGACGACTCGATCTACTTTAACCGCTACGGCAATTATCCCGGCGTCGGTGCTTGGCAGAGCGAGGACTCGCCGTGGCGCGATGCATTTTACTTCCATGAGGACGGTTCGTATGACTGCTGGTGGGGCGTGGGCAACATGCCCGCCATCAACGAGAATTCTGAACTGGTGCGCGAGCGGCTCCTGGGCAAGGACGGCGTGATCCGTAAATGGCTGCGTGCCGGTGCCCATGGCTGGCGACTCGATGTGGCCGACGAGCTTTCCGACGACTTCCTGGCCGAGATCAAAAAGGCCGTGCTCGCCGAGAAGCCCGACGCGCTGCTGCTCGGCGAGGTCTGGGAGGACGCTTCCAACAAGATCAGCTATGGCCACCTGCGTCGCTATCTGCAGGGCTCGGAGCTCGACTCCGCCATGGACTACCCCTTCCGCGACATGGTCATCGGCTTTTTGATGGGCTACAAGAACGCATATCAGGCTGCCGAGGACATCGAGACCCTGCGCGAGAACTACCCGCGCGAGGCACTGGCCTGCGCACTCAATCTGCTTTCGAGCCACGACCGTCCTCGCATCATCTCAGTACTCGGCGGTGGCCCCGACGAGTCACAGCTGCCCGAGAGCGAGCGCAGCAAATGGCGCCTGGACGATAACTCGATGGGCCTGGCCAAAAGCCGTTTTTGGTTGGCGACGCTCATGCAGATGACCTTCCCGGGCGTACCCTCAATCTATTACGGCGATGAGTACGGCTTGGAGGGCCTCACCGATCCGGGCAACCGCCGTACCCTGCCGACCAAGGACCAACTCCACGACTTCGACACGCTGGCCATCGTTAAGAACGCGTCTGCCGTGCGCCGCGCGCTGCCCTTTATGGTCGATGGCGAGATCAAGGCCTTTGCGCTCAACGACGAAGTCTTGGCTTACACCCGCACGGGCAAAGACGGCGAGGCCGCGACGGTTATCATCAACCGCAGTCTGCGCAATTCGCACTGCGTGACGATCCCAGCGCTCGGCGAATGTGCAAGCGACGTTATCAGCGGCCACGAGTGCGAGATCCACAACGGTACCGTCACGCTCGACCTGTACCCGTTGGGCTCTTCGATCATCTATCACCATTCCGAGAAGCGCCTGCAGGAGCCGCTCGATCACGGCGCGGGCGTCGTGTGCCACATCACCTCGGTGCCGACCGATGACGGCAAACCCGGCACAATCGGTGCGCCCACGCGTCGCTTTATCGACCATCTGGCCGCCATGGGCATGCGTTACTGGCAGGTCCTGCCCGTCAATCCCACGGACTTCTTCCGCTCCCCCTACGCCGGCCCCTCGGCCTTTGCAGGCAATATCGACCTGCTGCCCGAGGGCCACGAGGAGCTGGCTGCCGACTTCGTCACCTGGAAGGCCCGCGGCGGCGAGGATGCCGACCCGCTGTACACGGCGTTTAAACATCGCAACGCCGACTGGCTCGAGAAGTACTGCGTCTACATGGCGGTAAAGAAGCACTTTGAGGGACTGTCACGCCACGATTGGCCGGCGGATGTCGCGCGCTACAACGAGTACCTGATCGATGACAAGCGATTCCACGACGAGGCCGAGCTGCAGGCGTACATGCAGTATCGCTTTGACCTTGCCTGGTGCGAGCTTATGAACTATGCACACAAGAAGGGCATCGAGGTCATCGGCGATATCCCAATGTATGTCTCGGACGATTCGGCCGACGCGTGGAGCGAGCCCGAAAACTTCTGGCTGTCCGACACCGGCAAGGCGATTGAGATTTCGGGGGCGCCGCCCGACAACTTTGCACCCGAGGGCCAGGTCTGGGGCAACCCCACCTTCCGCTGGGATCACATGAAGGAGAATGGCTATCGCTGGTGGCTCGACCGCCTGCGCCGTGCGTTCGCACTCTACGACCGCGTGCGCCTGGACCACTTCCTGGGTTTCCACAGCTACTTTAGCATCCCCGCCGGCAAGGCCTGTTCTGAAGGTCGCTGGCTGGCTGGTCCGGGCAAGGACCTGTTCCAGACGGCCTACGACGAGCTGGGTCCGCTCAACTTTATTGCCGAGGACCTGGGCTATTTGACGCCTGGTGTTCGCGCGATGGCTTCGACCTGTGGCTTCCCCGGCATGGACGTACTGGAGTTTAGCAACTACGACGTTCGCTGCGGAATTCATCCCACGCCGGGCAAGATCCTGTACACCTCGACGCACGACACCTCGACGCTTGCCGGCTGGTGCACGCACTCCTTTTCGGGCGGCGACGAGCCGAGCGGCATTGCATTGGCAGGCGAGCTCATGGGCAACGCCTTGGCCAGCGATGCTCCGCTCGTTATGATGCCGCTGCAGGACGTGCTGGGGCTGGGCGACGATGCACGTATGAACGTGCCGGGCGTGGCCACGGGTAACTGGACATGGCAGGCGCAGGAGGCCGACATTGCTGCGGCCGAACAGAAAACTGCGAAGCTCCTGCGCAGCACCCATAGATTCTGGGGCGAAGCGTGATAAAACCCCCGATATAGGGTACAGTTACAGCTGTTTGAATTTTTGCGGGCAGAGCGATCTGCCCGCTTTGTGCTGAAAAGGAAGTATTATGGCGCGCTACGATTACAAGTGCACGAGCTGCGGCAACGTGTTTGAGGTTGAGCACCCCATGTCCGAGACGCCCGAGGTCGTATGCCCTAGCTGCGGTGCCCCGGCATCCAAGACGTTTTCGGCCAGCGGCATTAAGTTCGACGGCAGCGGTTTCTACAACACCGACCAGCGCAGTGGCGGCTCCAGCACCAGCGCCACCAGTGGCTGCTGCGCCAACTGCCCGCATAACCACTAGTGACAAGCGGCCCCGCGATCAAGCCCGATCGCGAGGCCGCTTCTTTACGCTATAGGTAGCTAATTAATTTTTAATAATTAGCATATTTTAAAATCCGCCCATACCAGCAGAATAGGGATCGTCACAGGTACCATCGCTATACCAATGAGTAGACCCCACGTAATTGCCATTTTCGTCATAAACATCCATAGTTTTAATGACTACTTTGCCGCCGCCGTTAGAGGAGCCTCCCGAATAGCCGCTTCCACCAGAATAATTATTACCGCTATAAGAATTGTTGGAATAATTGTTTTGCTGAGAAGCCTGCTGCTGAGTCTGCGCCACTTCCTCTTGAGTCTTCGCCTCAGCCTCTGCTTTTGCCTTATTTACATCATCAATACGAGTTTGATAACGACTAATCTGTTCATTGATTTGATCAATGAACAGATTAGAATCCTTTTTGGCATCTTCAAAAATAAGCTTCTGATTATCTTTATTAGAAATATCATTAAGAAGGCCATTGAGGCTATTAATATGCTGCTGGAGAGAGTCAGTATCTTCAGTAGAATTTACATCAAAATTAACATGGTCAGTTACAGAAGTATTCCACTCATCATTTTGAGCATTACGACAGTCTTTAATAATGGAATCGTATTTATTGAGCAACTTCGTCCAATCAGGGGAAGTGCCATCCGCATACTTAAAACTGTCATTAGAGATTTCTTTATTCAAAATCTCTTTATTATTTTGAGCATTTTTAATGGTATCAAGACGTTGCTCAAAAGTTAGTAACCCAGGATCAGCCTTAAAGGCAGCAACACTATCGCTAGCCTTTGAATACAAAACTTCAACCTGCTGATTATGTTCACTACATGCTTGTTTGTAATTGTAACCAGCATAACCACCGACACAACCAGCAATGAGCAGAGCAACAATACCGGCACCAATAATTACCCGCTTTTTAATCGAAGAATTCTCAACCTCTTCATTTTCCTGAGTATTATCTTCAGGATTGTCAATCTTGTCACTATTAAGTTCGTTCATTTTAACCCCTCAATATTAAATCTGCGAGCGGTTCATGCATCCAGAAACTTACCAAACCCAACCGCTTACTTTCATACCCCATTTATTAATCCCAGTTCCAGAAAAATCTTCCTTATGAGTTGCGGTGAAATAGGGACTGTTTGGTGGGTAGAAGCCGCTATTCAATCCCTATTTCACTGCAACTTAGTTGTTACTTGTGGACCAGGCGGGCGCAGAAGTGGCCGTCGTAGGAGTCGGCGTTTACCGGCACGCTTTGGAAGAGGCCTCGAGCGTTCTGGCGGACGGAGACGAGTTTCTTAGCCTGGGCAAACTCGGGCAGCTGCAGGATTTGCGCCTCGGAGAGCGGCGCCACGGTAAAGCCGGCACCCTCGGGAGAAGCCAGGAAGGCATCCACGACCTGAGTGTTCTCCTCAGCAAAAACCGAGCAGGTGGCATAGATAAGCTCACCGCCGGCAGCCACGCGCGCGGCGGCTTCCTTGAGCATCGTCTGCTGCAGTTTAGGAAGCTCAACCGTCACGTCCTTTTCGGTCAAGCGCCACGGAATCTCAGGATGACGGCGCATGGTGCCGGTACCCGAGCACGGGGCATCGATAAACACCGTATCGAACAGAACGGGTTTACCAAGCATCGCATCGAACGACGTGAGGACCGTATCGAGCTCGCACGCATCACCCGAGACGGTACGAACGCCCTTGATACCAGCCTTATGCAGGCGCGCAAGATTCTGATCACACTTGCGATCGTGCAAATCGAGTGCAGTGTGCTGACGGTCGTAGCCGGCACGCTTAGCCTGGCACATCATCACATACGTCTTGGTACCACGACCGGCGCCAATCTCTAGGCAGCGCCCGGGACGAGTAGCCGCAGTAGCGATGAGCTGAGCGTTAAGGTCCGAGGCCACGGCCGCCGCGCGTTCAAACACACCCGACGCAACTGTGGCCTGTGCATCGACCGGCGCATGGCAACCCGGGAACACAGGCGCAACAAACTGCGAGATATACGGATCGGGCTTGGTCGCAAAGGCGTTCTCATGCAGGGCCAGCGGAGCGGGGGCCAGATTACCGGCAAAGCTAAGCGCGCCCTCCGGTGTGTCAAACGAAGCCATAATACGAGCGCACAGCCAACGCGGCAGACCCAACAGGCGCGACAGACGAACCAATCGGCGCTCGGACTCATCGGTATCCGCCGCAGTGGCAAAGTCCTCGACGTTGTCCGCGACCTTATGCAGCACGGCATTGGCCAAACCGGCGGCAGACTTAGCTCCGCTGCGCACCAGCTCAACGCCCTGACTCACCGCAACGCGGCCAGGCGTATGCAGGTAGAGCATCTCAAAGGCCGAGATGCGAAGCGCCATGCGAACACGCGGCGCGACCTTTTTGGGTTTATCGAGAAACTGGTCGAGCAGCTCGTCCAAAATGCCCTGGGTGGCTGCAACACCAAGTGCCAAACGAGCCGCAAAAGCAGAATCGCGCTGGTCAATGGCCTTAGCTGTAGCGCGGGCAGAGAGCACGTCGCGTGCGTACATACCGCGGCGATCGGCCTCCATCAACACATCGAGCGCAAGCTTGCGCGCGGGGGAAAGCTTGCTCATGACAAAACACCCCACGTCAGATCGGCACCCTGCAGGCCGGCAGCCCAGGCAGAAGCAGCCATGGCACGCTTGCCATCGGGCTTAACCTCGAGCAGCTCAACCGCACCATCGGAAAGCCCCAGGTAGACACGCTTGCTCTTGACGGCAACAGTGCCCTCGCCAAGCGACACATCAGCCGGCGCAGCATCGAGCACGCGAACCGTCTTGCCGGCAATCACACAACGGGCGGGTGCGGTGTCAGACGAAGCCAGGACATGACGCACGCAATCGAGCGCCGACATCTGAGGATCCAAACGCATCTCCTGCTTAGAAATCTTGGCAGCATGCGTGACAAGGGACTCATCCTGCTCGGTCCACACCGCCGTGTCATCGGCAAGCGCGGGCAGCGTATCGGCCAGCAGCTTACCGCCCAGCTGGCCAAGCTCCATCGTCAGTGCCTCGGCATGCTTACCGGCAACCGAGGTCGAGGCCTGCGCGCAATAAGCGCCGGTATCCACGCCATGTCCAATACGCATAATGGAAACGCCGGCAACATCGTCACCAGCAAGAATGGCACGCTGAATAGGAGCAGCGCCACGCCAACGCGGCAGCAGCGAAGCGTGAACATTCACAATACCGAGCGGCGCCATATGCAGCACCTCATCGGGCAAAATGCAGCCATAGGCAGCCACACAGAAAATATCAGCCTGCGCAGCCTGGAGCGCCTCAACAACCTCCGGCGTCATACGATTAGCCTCAACAACCGGCAACCCCAGCTCAAGCGCCTTGGCCTTAACGGGAGAAGGCTCAAGCTTCTTACCACGCCCACGAACAGCATCAGGACGAGTAATGACAAGCGCAATCTCGTTCCCAGCCTCAACAAGCGAAGCCAACGAAGGCACAGCAAAATCAGGCGTACCCATAAACACAATACGCATAGAGAACGTCTCCCCTCAACCAAAGCCGAGACGGCTACAAATAACAGCGGAAAGCCAAGTACCCAGCCCATCCGCAATAACAATTCAACAAGAACAAATATACCCAAAACCAAAGAAAGAGCCGCATAAAAGCAGCTCCCTCTCAACAAAGACTATCAGCGAAGACGCCCCTCCCTGGCCCGACGGCACCCGGGCGAAAAGGAGCACGAAAACGCAGTCCCCTTCCGCCGCAGGGCTTAGGTTATTGCTCCACGCGCAGTTCCGCACGAGCCGAAGAGCACTTAATGGGCTCTTCGTGCGAGCAGGACTGTTTGAGCATGGAGCAATAACCTAAGCCCTGCGGCGGAAGGGGACGGAGGGACCTACTCCGTCTCGCCCGGTCGAGCGCCGCGGGCCAAGGCGTCCTGGTACTCCTTGACTGCCTTGAGCCTCTGCATGGGCTTGAGTCGCTCGAACATGGTGTTGCCGTGCAGGTGATCGATCTCGTGCTGTAGGCACACGCAGAACAGATCGCCCGAGGCCTCGTAGCGAATCAGGCTGGCATCCAGGTCATACGCCTCGACGACGACATGGTCGGGACGCTCGATCTCGCAGCTAATGCCGGGAATGGACAGGCAGCCCTCGCTAAACGGCACCAGATGGTCGCTCTGCTCAACAATGACAGGGTTGATGAGCACGTACGGGTCATAGTCGTTCTTGTCGCTGTAATCGCAGTCGATGGTGACGAGTTGGATGAGCTCGCCGATCTGCGGAGCAGCCAGGCCGCAGCCGCCGTTCTCGAACATCATCTTCTTCATCTTCTCGGCAAGCGCCTCGATCGCTGGGGTGATTTCCTCGATGACAGCGCACTCCTGGCGCAGACGAGGGTCGGGCGACAGTACGATTCCGTTGGCTTCCATGGCCATCCTTTCGGGTTGTTACATCAAATCATAGGCGTCGACGTCAACACTCACGCTCACGCCACGCACGGAACCCACCTCTTTGAGGCAGGCATCGATATCATCAGAGACATGGTACCCCACGGGCGACTTCACAAGCAGGTGGAAGCGATAACGGTCCTTTGCTCTCTCGATTACACACGAAGCAGGGCCCAGCACCTGCGGCGCAGCACTCCCCGCCCTCAAAAAGTCGGGAGCGGCGACATGCCAGCGGCGCTTGAGGAGTTTCGCGATGCGACCGATGTAGTCTTGCGCTTCGTCTCGGTTCGCCGACCACACCAAGATGTTGACCAGGCGAACAAACGGCGGATACAGCGCGTCGCGACGCTGGTCCAGGTCGTAGTCGGTAAAGATCGAACGGTCGTGCTCGGCGACGGCGCGAATGACCGGGTCCTCGGGCAGATAGGTCTGGATGATGACCTCACCGGGGCGATCGCCGCGACCGGCGCGGCCCGCGACCTGCTCCAGCAAATCGTAGGCACGCTCCCCCGCTCTAAAATCGGGCAGCTTTAACGCAAAGTCGGCATTGACCACGCCCACGAGCGTGACCTCGGGAAAGTCGAGGCCCTTGGCGATCATCTGGGTACCCAGCAGCACCGCGCAATCGGCCGCATCGAACTGCTCGAGCAGCTTTTTATGCGCGTCCTTGCCACGCGTGGAATCGGCGTCCATGCGAATGATGGCGACGTCCTCGGGCAGCATCTGGTGCAGCGCGTCCTCAATCTGCTGCGTGCCCAGGCCCATTTTTGCCAGATAACGACTGCCGCATTTGGGACAGCGGCTCGTGGGCGCCGGATAGGGTTGCACGCGCCAGGACGAACCGCAGGTGTGGCATTGCAACGTGTGCGTGCGTTCATGATACGTGAGCGCGGTGGAGCAGTGGTTGCAGGTGGGAACGCAGCCGCATTCGCGGCACATAAGGAACGGCGCAAAACCGCGGCGGTTGTGCAGCAGCACGGCCTTCTCGCGACGTTCAACCACGCGTTCCAAGCCTTCCATCAGCGGCTTTGAAAACATTGAGCGGCTGCCGTGCGAAAACTCGCGCCGCAGGTCGGCAATGCGGACCTCGGGCAGAACGGCGTGTCCCGGGCGCTCGGGCATCTCGGCACGAGTCCAGGTGGCACCGTTGTACATGCCGCGACGGCAGCGGTCGAGGGCCTCGGCAGAAGGCGTGGCCGAGCCCAACACAAGCGGGCAGCGATAGCGGCGAGCCATCTCGGCCGCCACCTCACGCGCGTGGTAGCGCGGGCTGGAACCCTGCTTGTAGCTGGTCTCATGTTCCTCGTCGATGATGATGAGGCCCAAGTCGCTGAGCGGGCAAAAGAGCGCCGAGCGGGCGCCCACGACCACACGTGCGGCACCGCTGGCGACCATATCCCACTGGTCCAGACGCTCACCAGCAGAAAGACGCGAATGGAATACAGCGACCGTCTCACCGAAGCGCGAGCGGAAGCGGCCGACAGTTTGAGCCGTCAGCGAGATCTCGGGCACGAGCACGCAGGCCGAACGGCCGGCCGCTAGCACGCGCTCGATGGCGGAGAGGTACACCTCGGTTTTGCCGGAGCCGGTGACGCCGTCAACCAGCACCACGTCGCCATGAGCGTCCAGACGGGCGCGCTCAATCTGTGCGAGTGCCTGTTGCTGACCGTTGGTAAGGGAGACCGGCGCCTTACCGCTTGCCGAGGACAGCGTGGTCTGCTCGTTGCAGCCACGCCAAGCACGGCGCTCCTCTACCACCACGACGCCGCGCTTTTCGAGCGCCTTGATGGTCGCCGACATGCTGTTATAGAGCAGGTTGAGGTCGCGCGTCGTGACCGGTCCGCACTGGAGCGCCTCGATGAGCTGACGCTGGCGAACGGCGGTTTTGGGCGGCGTATAGTCAAATCCCTCGGGCGTGAGCATGACCCAGCGGTTTTGGATAGGCTTGACGGCGGGACGTTCAACCGTCCACACGCCGTCGTCGCCCTTGACCACCCGCGGGCTGCCGCCCGGGGGCAAGAACAGGCGCAGACACTCGGAAAGCGTCGCGACATACTCGCGGCTCATCCAACGTGCGATACGGGCAGCCTCCGCGGTAAAGAGCGGTTTGCTGAGAATCGCCTCGACGGGCTTGATGCGCGCAGGATCGAGGACCTTGTTGCCTTGCAGGTCGCCCAGCTCAGACGCAATGTCAATGATATAGCCCGCGGCCGCACGGTTGCCAAAATGGACCAGGACCGTAGACCCGACTTGGGCCTCGTTGGCGAGGGATTGCGGAATGCCGTAAGCAAACGGCTCGGACAGCGCACGCGTCGGGATGTCGAGAACCACGCTCGCATAGGCGGCGACGGGTTCGGGTGCGGGCCCGGGCTGCGCCGGGGCGGCGGCAGGAGCCGCGGGCTTCGAAGCCTCCTCCGGTTCCGGCGAACCAAACAGCGACAGTTGCTCGGCCATGGCCCCAGCACCTCCCATCCCATTCGTCTTCAGAAACAAGAGCCCCGCTCGGGGTGAACGGGGCTCGGATACGTGCGTTTACACGGCTGCTACAGCGCCATCGTGCGGGCGCGGTCGATGCGCGCCAGGCAGTCGTCGCGGCCGACGAGTGCCATGGTCTCGCCCAGCGGAGGGCTCACCATGTTGCCGCAGACGGCAACGCGCACGGCTTGGAACACCACGCGCTTCTTAAGGTCCATCTGCTCGGGCAGCGGTTCAAGCGCGGCGTCGATGTTGGCAGCCGTCCACTCGTCCACGCCCTCGAGCGCGGCCTTGGCGGCATCCAGAATGGCACCCATGCCCTCCTTGGCCAGGCCCTTGTTGACGGACTTCTCGTCATACTCGAGCGTCTCGGCCGTAGCGAAGATGGGAGCGGCGACGGTCACGGCGTCGGTCGGCATCTTGGTGCGCGGCTTGACGATGGCGGCAAGCGCATCGATCCAATCCTCGCCGTACTCGACATTGCCCTCGATGAGACCCGCCTCGTGCAGCTCGGGGACCATGATCTCGTCGGCAAACTGAGCATCGGACATGCCATTGATGTACTCAGCGTTGACCCAATCGAGCTTCTTGGGGTCAAAGGTCGCCGGGTTCTTGGAGATGCGATCGAGCGAGAACTTGCTGGCCAGGACATCGCGCGGGATGATCGTGGTCTCGCCGTCGAGCGACCAGCCGAGCAGCGCCAGGTAGTTGACGAAGGCGTCGGACAGGTAGCCGGCGTCGCGGTACTCCTCCACCGAGGTAGCGCCGTGGCGCTTGGAGAGTTTCTTGCCGTCGGCGCCCAGGATCATGGAGATGTGGGCGAACGTGGGCACGGGCGCGCCGAGGGCCTCGTAGACCATGACCTGACGCGGGGTGTTGGACAGGTGGTCGTCACCGCGGATGACGTGGGTGATCTTCATCATAGCGTCGTCGACGACGGTCGCGAAGTTGTACGTGGGCGTGCCATCGGAGCGGAAGATGACAAAGTCGTCGAGCTCCTTGGCGTCGAAGGTCACCTCACCGTGGACGGCGTCGTGGATGACGACGTCGCCGCGGTCCTCGGGCACCTTGATGCGCAGGACGTAGGACTCGCCGGCCTCGATGCGGCGGCGGGCCTCCTTGGGATCAAGATCGCGGCAGCGGCGCTGATAGCCCTGGAAGGGGTCCTTGCGCTCCTGCGCGGCCTTGCGATCGGCGTCGAGCTGCTCCTTGGTGCAGAAGCACGGATAGGCCTTGCCCTCGTCCCAAAGCTTCTGGGCAGCCTGCTTGTACAGGTCCAGGCGTTCGGTCTGGGCGTAGGGGCCAAAATCGCCGCCCACCTCGGGACCCTCGTCCCAGTCCAGGCCCAGCCAACGCATGGCGCGCAGGATGATCTGCGTGTTCTCGTCGGTGGAGCGGGTGGGGTCGGTGTCGTCGATGCGCAGGATGAACGTGCCGCCGTTTGCGCGGGCGAAAGCCCAGTTATAGATAGCGGTGCGGGCGCCGCCGATGTGCAGCTTGCCCGTCGGTGAGGGTGCAAAGCGGACGCGAACGTCTGATGCCATGGAAATCTCCTCGATTGCAGGATGGATGTCTAACCGCACCAGTATAAAGCATCAAAGCAACCTCCGCACAAAGGGCACCGACCTACTCATTGGGGACAGACTTAAATGACCAGTCTTTGGGCAACCTGTCGGCATTTAGGTAAGACTGTTCGTTTAAGCCTGTCCCCAATGAGTACCCGGCCGGCCATTTATGTCTGTCCCCAATGAGTAGGTGCGGAAAGGGTGTGAATGTTTGATTTACGCGCTATGATGTGCCCTTGCATAGAGAGCCCGGCGGAATGGTAACGGTCGCCGGGACACGTTTTTGAAAGGACAATCATGTCAGAAGAACTTCGTTCCATCCCGCCCCAACACGGGTCCTTTGTTTTTACGTCGGAGTCGGTGACCGAAGGTCATCCCGATAAGATCGCTGACCAGATCAGCGACGCCGTCCTCGACGCAATCCTCGCTAAAGAAATAGAGCTCCAGGAGCAGGGCTACATCGCCCCCAACGGCGTGCCGGCCAACGTGGAGAACGTCCGCTGCGCCTGCGAGACCCTCGTGACCACCGGCACCGTCATCGTCGCCGGCGAGATTCGCACCCAGGCCTACGTCGACGTACAGGAAATCGCCCGCGGTGTTATCCGCCGCATTGGCTACAACCGTGCCAAGTTCGGTTTTGACTGCGACACCTGCGGCGTTATGAGCCTCATCCACGAACAGTCACCCGATATCGCCCAGGGCGTTGACGAGTCCTTCGAGACCCAGACCGGCGCTACCACCGACCCGATCGACCTGATCGGTGCCGGCGACCAGGGCATGATGTTCGGTTATGCCTCCAACGAGACCAAGACCCTCATGCCCATGCCACACTACCTGGCAAGCCGCCTGGCCGAGCGCCTGGCCGCCGTGCGTCACGACGGTACCCTCGCCTATCTGCGTCCCGACGGCAAGACCCAGGTCACCGTGCGCTACGAGGAAGGCAAGCCCGTCGAGGTCACGACCATCGTCATCTCCACGCAGCACGCCGCCGAGATCGAGGACATGGGCAAGATCAAGGCCGACCTCATCGAGCACGTCATCACCCCGGTCATGGCCGCCGAGAACATGCCGTGGGACAACGCGGACATCTACGTGAACCCCACCGGTCGCTTTGTCGTGGGCGGCCCCATGGGCGACACGGGCCTCACCGGCCGCAAGATCATCGTCGACACCTACGGCGGCTACGGCCGTCACGGCGGCGGTGCCTTTAGCGGCAAGGACTGCACCAAGGTCGACCGCTCCGCCGCGTATGCCGCGCGCTGGGTCGCCAAGAACGTGGTCGCCGCCGGCCTGGCCGACCGCTGCGAAGTCGAGCTTGCTTACGCCATCGGCGTTTCCAAGCCCCTCTCAATCATGGTCGACACCTTCGGTACCGCGCATGTTGCCGAGGACAAGATCGTCGAGGCCGTAGAGAAGACCTTCGACCTGCGCCCGGGCGCAATCATCCGCGACCTAGACCTGCGTCGCCCCATCTACGAAAAGACGGCAGCCTACGGTCACTTCGGCCGCGAAGACGCCGACTTCACCTGGGAGAAAACCGATCGAGTCGAAGAACTCAAAGCAGCCTGCGGCCTGTAATTAAGAACCGCCAAGGTTTCAACGACATAAGCGCTTAAAAAAGAAGTACCGCTCCCAACCGGTACTTCTTTTTATTTAAACGGTGGTGAAGATGCTTCGATATGAGCCCACGCTGCGTCACCAGCTAATGAATTTTGCAGCACACGCGCCTCTACCATGTATCCTTAGTTCCGAGGGCTTTGGTATTTGGTCGGTCGCGAGTTCCGCACGAGCCGGAGAGCACTTAATGTGCTCTCCGTGCGAGCAGGACTGCCCGAGCAGGCGACCAAATACCAAAGCCCTCGGAACGACGGGACAAAGAAGGAGCAGCCATGGCAGGCAAGCCGCAAACACTAGCTACGACCTCGGCATTCGAGATCTTGGGCCCCGTCATGGTCGGCCCCAGCTCATCGCACACCGCCGGCGCCCTACGCTGCGCCCAAGTTGCCGCCAGCCTGCTGGAAGGCCGCATCACCAAAGCCACCTTTGGCCTGTGGAACTCCTTCGCCCACACCTACCGCGGCCACGGCACCGATCGTGCGCTCGTCGCGGGCATCCTAGGCCTCGACACCGATGACGAGAATATCAAGCAGGCCTTCGACCTCGCTCGCGAGCAGGGCCTCGAATATCACTTTGACATCAAGGGCGACGACGCCTCCATCCACCCCAATACCGTCGACATTGACATGGTAGACGACACGGGCGCCACGGCACAGGTCCGCGGCGAAAGTCTGGGCGGTGGGAAGATGCGTATCAGCCGCATCAACGGCGTCGGCGTCGACATCTCGGGCATGTACTCCACGCTCTTCGTGGCGCACCAGGATGTTCCCGGCGTACTCGCCGCACTCACGAACTTACTCGCCTACGCCCATGTAAACATCGCGTTTTGCCGTACCTACCGCACCGAAGTGGGCGGCCAGGCCTACTCCGTCTTTGAGACCGACGGCGCGCCCGACGACACCGTTATCCCCATGCTACGCAAACTCGACAATGTCGATTACGCGACCTTTATCGAGCTCCCCGGTTCTGCCTCGTCGCTCTCCCCCGGTGTCTCGGCAAAGGAGATCTTCGACGACGGCGAGCAGCTGCTCGATGCGTGCGAGGAACTGGGACTCAGCATCGGTGCCGTCATGGCCGTGCGCGAGGCGCGTCTGACCGGCGAGACCCACGCCGTCGCCGCCATGCGCCGCGTGCTCGACGTCATGCGCGAAGAGACCACAGCCCCTATCGCAAATCCGCAGCGCTCGCTCGGCGGACTTATCGGCGGCGAGGCCAAGCTCGTCGAAGCAACCCGCCGCAACGATTTGAGTGCAAGCCTGATGGGCGCCGTCCAGACCGACGCCGTTGCCCGCGCCATGGCCGTTCTCGAGCGCTCCGCTACCATGGGCGTGATCGTCGCCGCCCCCACGGCCGGCTCCGCGGGTGTTGTGCCCGGCTGCGTGCTGGCGCTCGCCGATCACCTTCAGCTCGACGACGAGCAGGTCATGGACGCGCTCTACTGCGCAGCCGCCATCGGTCTCAACCTCACCACGAGCGCCTGCGTCGCCGGCGCCGAGGGCGGCTGCCAGGCCGAGGTGGGAAGCGCCGCCGCCATGGCAGCCGCCGCTCTGGTGCAGATGCTCGGCGGCACGCCCGAGCAGGCTCTCGACGCCAGTTCCATCGCGCTGAGTAACCTGCTGGGCCTCGTTTGCGACCCCGTCGGTGGCCTCGTGGAGGTGCCCTGCCAAAACCGCAACGCCATCGGCGTGGCAGCGGCCTTTAGCTCGGCACAACTCGCCCTCGCAGGCATTAAGAGCTTGGTGCCGTTTGACCAGATGGCACATGTCATGCTCTCGGTGGGTCACGCGTTGCCGGCCACGCTACGCGAGACGGCAAAGGGCGGCATCGCGCAGGCACCGGCCGCACTTTCAGCCTGTGCAAAATGCGGTGTGTGCGGATAACGGCTAAGAACGACTCAAAGGTGGGACAAATGTCCCACCTCTTTTGAATGCCACCGTTTCCGTACCACAAACAGCAGGGCAATCGCTATAATGCAAGCCCAGTAAAAACACGATGAGCCGCAAGGCGAAATTCGAAGGATATGCATACGATGTCGCAAAACGATCGAACTCAACTGATTCCCGATCCGCAGCAGCCGAGCAAGCACACCGGCGGCGTTCAGTCGCCGCGTCCTATCGCGCCGAGCCACGGTCAGCAGCGTGGTGCGACAAACGCTTCCCAACGCCCGAACCAGCAGCGTCAACAACGTCAGCAGCACCAGGCAAACGGCAATGCGCCCAAGCAGCCCCCCACGCACGCTCGAGGCGATCGCGGCCCCGCGCGCAAGTCCGCCGGCAACAATAAGTCGGGCAAAAAGACGACGCTCTTTGTCGTCCTGGGTCTAATCGTCATTGTCTATATCGTAGGCGTCGTAGCATTTTCGCAGGTAGCCTACCCCAACACCACCATCGCCGGCGTCGACGTCTCGTTCTCCAACGCTTCGTCTGCCGCCACCAAGGTCAACTCGGCATGGAAGCACTATAAGCTCACCGTGACAGGCGATGACTTTAACTGGACCTATCAGCCCGAGTCCGATGAGCCCATCGTCGACGGTGAAGCTGCCGCAAAAGAGATTATCAGCCACAACGAAGCCTTTGTATGGCCGGTCCGCCTTGTGGAATCCTTAAGCGGCAAGACCAAAACAACCGCTACCTCCAACGAAGTCGATCTTGATCAAGACGTCGACCTGTCCATGCTCTCCGACACCTTTGACCAAAAGAAGTTTGAGAAGGATCTGGACGCCGCCATCGACGAGTTTAACGAGGGCCGTTCGGGCACGTTCGAGGCAAATAGCTCCTATGACGAGCAGGCCGGCAAGTTTACCGTCGAGAAGGCGCGCTCCAACGAAAAACTCAACCGCGAGCATGTCATTAAATATGCCGAGCTCGAGCTTGCCTCGCTGGCCGAGACCGTAGATCTTTCCAAGCTCGGCAACGATGCCTATGAGCCGCTCAATGGAACGCTGACCGATGATCAGATTCAGGCCGCATGCGATGCCGCCAACAACTTCCTGGGCGTCAACGTGACCCTCAAGCTCAACGGCGAGGATGCTGGCAAGGTTGATGGCAGCTCCGTATTGCAGTGGATCAGCTTTGCCGATCCCGCCAACCCAACGCTCGATACGACGCAGATCAGCAGCTGGGCAGCCGAGCTCGCTAACGGCTTTAATACCGTGGGCTCCACTCGCTGGTGGACGCGCGCCGATAGCAAGCAGTGCGCCGTCGAAGGCGGTGACTTTGGTTGGTCCATCGACAGCAGCTCGCTCGCCAAGCAGGTCGAGGACGCCATTAACAACAAGCAGACTGGCGAAATCGAGATCAAGTACTCCCAGAAGGCCGACACCTTTACCGCAAAGGGAGAGCCCGACTGGAAGGCGTATATCGACGTCGACTTGTCCGAACAGCACGCGCGCTACTATGACGAGAGCGGAAATATCGTTTGGGAGGCCAACTTTATCTCGGGCAAGCCGGGCGAGGACGCCACGCCCGAGGGCGTCTGGCAGATCAACAGCAACGACGGCGGCAGCACCCTGATCGGAGCCAAGGACCCCGAGACCGGCAAGCCCAAATACGAGAGTCCGGTGAGCTACTGGATGCCGTTTGAGGGCAACATGATCGGCTTCCATGATGCCACCTGGCAAAACGACAAGAGCTTCGATAACGCCGAGTCGTACAAATGGTGCGGCAGCCACGGCTGCATCAACCTGCGCCT
The DNA here is from genome assembly GCA_030839365.1 of Collinsella sp. GTDB lineage: Bacteria > Actinomycetota > Coriobacteriia > Coriobacteriales > Coriobacteriaceae > Collinsella. The sequence continues at coordinate 88,951 of JAUUMM010000001.1, read as the reverse complement.
GGCAGACGCCAAGGCACTTCACGACTGCATCAAAGTCGGCCTGTGTGTGGTTGTCCACTCGTAGTGCAACGCGCACATTCATACAACGTGGAACCGCTGCGACCAATCTAACAGTTCCGAAAGAAACCGTCTTATGCGCCCGCCTCAACCGGTGGGCGCATATACTTATCGAGGTACTTTCTATAAAGGAGACGCTATGCCGAATGTCCCCACGACCACCCCGGGCCCGGATGATACCGAGCACACGCTCGAAGATGTCACCGAAACGATTCCTCTGATTACAAACGTACATGCCGATAAGCAGAGCGGACGCGCGAACGATGCGACCGAGATTTCCGATGAAGAGGCATATGCCAAGCTCAAGGCAAAACGTGCCGAACGTCGACGCAAAAAGCTGATTCGACGCGGTATTGCCGCCGGCGTCGTGGGCGCCATCGCGCTCATTGCCATTGTCGCAACCCTTGTTATAAATACGCAGTCACAGGGCGCTAGCGGGCCTGTGACCGACATGGTGACCAAGGGCACATTTACCACAACGGTCGAGGCGAAAGGCCAGCTCAAACCCATTTCGTCCTCAGTGGTCTCCCCTTCTGTCGACGGCACGGTCGATTCGATCAACGTGCAGGCAGGCCAATCCGTCAACGAGGGCGACGTGCTTATGACCATTAAAAACGACGAGCTCGACCGCAACGTTGCCGAGGCGCAGCGTGCAGTTGCAGCCGCCCAGGAAGACCTCACCAACGCACAGAAAGCCGCCGCTGCCGCACAGGCCACCCCGACGACGGACGTCGATGGAGCTTCCACAGCGGCTGGCGTCTCCGCCGCATCAGCGGACACGAACGCCGTATCGGCCGCGCAGCGCAGCCTCGCATCGGCCCAGGCAAACCTCGAACAGGCGAACGCCAAGGCAGCCAGCCGTACGGTCACGGCCCCGAGCTCGGGTAGCATCGTGGAGCTCAACGCCAAGGTGGGCGCCACGGTAACAGGCGGCATGATCATGGGCGAAAGCGATACGAGCGGCGGCAAGCAGTGCATGCAGATCGCCGACCTATCCAAGATGAAGGTGACCGTACAGGTGGGCGAAAAGGACATCGCCAAGATCGCCGTTGGACAGAGCGCCAACGTCACGTATCCCGCGTTTCCCGATATCGTGAGCCAGGGCACCGTCACGGCTATCGCGTCGGTGGCAAACTCCGACGCCGCCAACGGTGGCGGCGGCAGCGTAACCTTTAACGTCGACATTCTCATCGAGGCGCCCGACGCGCGCCTGAAGCCGGGCATGACGGCCGAGGTATCGGTGGTGACCGAGCAGCTCGACGACGTGGTGATGGTGCCGACGATGGCGCTCATGACCGAAGACGGCGAACACTATTACGTCAACGTGGCAACCGACGACGAGGGCAAGCAATCCCGTCGCGTGAAGGTGACCGTCGTGACGCAAAACGACAACGAAGCCGTAGTCGGCAAGACGCAGGTCAAGCGCGACGACCAGGGCAACGAGATCAACCCCAACGTGCCGGTTACCAAGCTGCGCGATGGCGACACCCTCGTCATGGACACCGGAGCGGACGCAACGGCTGACGGCGGCTACAGCGCAGATTCTGGCAGTATGTCTGCCGATGAGGACATGTAATGCGTCCCGTTATCGACATCCGCAACGTGCACCGCATCTTTGAGAGCGAGGCAGGTTGCGCCCACATCCTGCACAACGTGAGCCTGGCGGTAAATCCCGGCGAATTCGTCGCTATCACTGGCCCCTCGGGCTCGGGCAAATCAACGCTCATGAACATCCTGGGCTGCCTGGACAAACCGACGGCGGGCGACTATTACCTGCAAGGGCTCAACGTGGCCGAGCTCGATGATGACGAGCTCACCGAAGTCCGCGCCCTGAGTATTGGCTTTGTCTTTCAGAGCTTCAACCTGCTGCCGCGCCTGTCGGTTATCGAAAACGTGATGCTGCCGCTGGCCTACACCAATGTGCCCCGTAGCCAGCGCGAAATGCGCGCCGTTCACGCGCTGCAGGCTGTCACGCTGCCCGTCGACCACTGGGACCACCGCATATCCGAGCTCTCGGGCGGCCAGATGCAGCGCGTCGCAATCGCGCGCGCCCTCGTCAATGATCCGCCCATCATCCTGGCCGATGAGCCGACGGGAAACCTGGACTCCGCTACCGGAGCGCTTGTGATGGAGACCTTCCATAAGCTCCAGAAGCGCGGCAAAACCATCGTGCTTATCACACACGACCCCGGCATCGCCGCCGAGGCCGACCGTGCCGTGACCATCCGCGACGGTCGCATTCACGATGGCGCGTATATTCCACATGCACCGCGGACCCTGCGCAGCGCCGTGGATAGCCTGCCCATGATTTCCGCCTCCGCCAACCCGCCGAAAGGAGAGATGGCATGAGCGCCCGCGATCTCATCCAGGAAGCCCTTCACTCGCTCGAGGCCAACAAGGGGCGCAGCCTGCTCACCATCCTGGGCATTGTCATCGGCATCGCCTCGGTTATCGCCATGACTTCGCTCATCGGCGGCATCCAAAACAGCCTGGTCAACAGCCTGGGCCTCAATGCGGCACGCATGGTGCAAATCTATTCGTCGCAAGAACTCACAGAGTCGGACATCGAGAAGCTTCAAAAACTGGTGCCGCAGATAGAGCAGATCGGCATTGTCGACAGCGCGTATACCGAGTACAAGACCGGCGATAAAAGCTATACCGTCATGGCACAGGGTGTCGATAGCGACATGCTCGACGCCGTGGGGGCCGGAAAGCTCGTTGCGGGGCGTACCTATTCCCAGGCCGAGTCTCAATCAGGCTCGCGCGTGGCGCTCATCAGCCGCGGCGGCGCCGATCAGCTTTACGGCAACGAACAGGATGCGCTGGGGAAAACCATCAAGGTGTCCAACGGCGAGGTGCAGATTGTCGGCGTGATTGACGGCGGCAGCGACTCCATGGGCTCGCTCACGCTGTATATGCCACGCGAAACCATCTCCGGCCTGTTTGGCGACGAGAATCCTTCATTCCCCAGCGTGACGGCGCTCGCCGCCGAGGGCACGGACATGGATGAGCTCTGCAAGACCATCGAGTCCAAGGTGCGCGCGATGAAGGGCATCGAGGAGGAGGATGAGTACAACAGTGTATCGGCGACCTCCATGAAAAGCGCCATCGATGCACTCAACTCCTTTATGGGCGCGTTTTCGCTCATCATGGGTGCTGTCGCCAGCATCTCGCTGCTTGTCGGCGGTATCGGCATTATGAATATGATGCTTACCAACGTAACGGAGCGCATCCGCGAGATCGGCATCCGCCGCGCTCTGGGCGCAAGTCGTCGCGATATCACTGCGCAGTTTTTGGCCGAATCCTCGGCGCTGTGCGTCACCGGCGGACTGCTAGGTGTCCTGATTGGCTATCTGCTGGCCTGGGCTCTTGCGATGTTTGCCGCAGGATCAGGGGTTCTCGGCGAGCTCGGTGCCAGCGGGCAAATCACACCGAGCTTTTCAATCGCCACGGTACTGCTGGCCTTCGCCGTCTCCGTCGGCATCGGCGTAATCTTTGGCTTCTATCCCGCTCGCCGCGCGGCAAAGCTCGACCCGGTGGAGTGCCTACGCTACCAGTAAGCCACCACCAACAAGTTGCGGTGAATTAGGGACTGGATATGCTATCTAGCTTCAAAAACAGACACTATTTCACCGCAACTTATTGAAGGGCTGCTTGCGCCAGTTCCGGGCGTCGTCCTCGAGCTATTGGCGGATGACGGGCTTGTACGAGTCGAGCTTGCTCGGGGCGCTCCTCTTCGCGGGCGGGAGGGCGCGCTAGGCGCGGCGAGCGCCTAGCGCGCGAGCTCCCGTAAGAGCGCGTCTTCCACTTCCCGAAGCGAAAGGGCGCCGCCTCCCTCGGCGGGACGGGCGACCACGATGCAGCGCGCTCCCACGTCGCGCGCGGCGGCGAGCTTCTCGGCCGTGCCGCCTACGGTTCCCGAGTCCTTGGTCACAAGCCACTGGGCGCCCACCTGCCGAAGCATCGCCTCGTTGAGCTCGCGGGTGAAGGGCCCCTGCATGCCGATGACGTGCGACGGCGAAAACCCCGCGTCGATGCACTTCGTTATAGCGCCGGGCAGCGGGAGCACACGCACGAAGAAGCGCTCCGCGAAATCGGCGACGCGCGTGTAGGGAGCAAGCTCCTTGCTCCCCGTCGCGAGAAGCGCGCGACCCGGGTTCTCGGAGAGAAAGCGCGCCGCGCAGGCGATCGACGCGACCGACACGACGCCTTTGGGCAGCGCCTCGGCCGGGCGCGCAAGGCGCAGGCATCGTGCACCCACGGCGAGCGAAGCGGCCCGGATGTTGCCGCTTGCGAGCGTAGCGTAGGGGTGCGTGGCGTCGACGACGATGTGCGCGCCGGAAAGCTCGCGCTCCATGTCGGCCTCGTCGAGCCTGCCCGCATGCACCTCGATACCCGGAAGCTCGCCCAAAAGCTCGCCTCCGTAATCGGTTGCCGCGTAGGCACGGGCGGGGATGCCCGCCCCGCTCGCCCATTCGCACAGAAGGCGGCCCTCGGTGGTGCCGGCGAAGATGCGCAGCGCCGGCGCGGATGCGGGCGCCGTCACTTCGGGCCCCCTGGGCGCGTGATCTGGTAGAGCAGCGCGTTCATAATGGCAGCCGCCACGGTCGAGCCGCCCTTGCGACCCCTCGCGACGATGGCCGGCACGCGTCGCGCGAGTAGCTCCTCTTTCGCCTCGACCACGTTCACAAACCCGACCGGCACCCCAACGACGAGCGCGGGCGCGATCTTCCCCGCGTCCATAAGCTCGGCGAGGCGCAGAAGTGCTGTGGGAGCGTTGCCGACGGCCACGATGAGCGGACCCTCGATGCCGCAAGCTATGTCCATGCTCGCAACGGCGCGAGTCGTGCCCGCGGCGCGCGCAGCCGCGGCGACATCAGGGTCGGCCATATAGCACACGGCCTTGCAGCCGAGCTTCGCGAGCGCGGGCTTGCTTATGCCTGCGAGCGCCATGTTCGTGTCGGTGAGCACCGTGGCCCCTGCGCGCAGTGCGTCGAGAGCACAGTGCGCGGCGTCATGGGTGAATACGAGGGAATCGGCGTACGAGAAGTCGGCAGTGGTGTGGATGACGCGCTTCACGACGGGCTCTTCAAGCGGCGGGAACGTGCGGCCGCCGAGCTCTTCGGTGATGATCTCGAAGCTGCGCCGCTCGATGTCGCCGGGCGCCATCTCCTTGGAATCCATCTAGTACTCCACTCCTTCCCTTGCACCTATCCCCTGAGCGTAGGGGTGTTTCTCGCACCGCATCTCGGTTATGTAGTCGGCCTTCTCCACGATCTTGCGGGAAGGCGCGCGCCCGGTGAACGCTACTTCGACGCCGCGCGCGGACATATCGAGCGCGCGGTCCACGAGCGCCTCGTCGACAAGCCCCTTCGAAAGCGCGTCGAGCGCCTCGTCGAGCACGAGCAGCCCCTCCTGCGCGCCCTCGAGCTCGGCGAGCGCGGAAGCGAGGTTCCCATCGTGCAGCTCGCGCGTCGCGGCAAGTTCTTCCGACGTCATGGACCAGGTAAACTTGTCCGACGCCTTCCCCGCGAACACGGGCACGCCGAAATGCTCGGCGAGCAGGCGCACCTCCCCGCTTTCGCCGTCTTTCAGGAACTGCACGACGACGACGCGGCGGCCTGCGGCGAGCATGCGAAGGGCGAGGCCCATCGCCGCCGTGGTCTTGCCTTTGCCGTCGCCATGATACACGTGGATCATACGCCCTCCTCGATAATGCGGTAGACATACTCCATGTCGAGCGCCACGCGCACGGAGTCGGCCAGGCGGTCGAACTCGCGCGCACGGTGATCGGCCGCGGACGCCGCGCCCGCAGCACCCACGACGCTCTCGGGCAGGCCACGCATGCGCGCGAGCGAGCGCGCGAGGGCGAGCGCCACCCCCGGTTCGTCGAACAGGCCGTGGAGATAGGTTCCGAACACGTTTCCGCAGGCCGCGCCTTCTGGTTTGCCGCCAATCGTGCCCGCAGGGGCGCAGGAGACGATCGTTTCGCCGTCGTGGATCTCGTACCCGCGAGCCGTCATGCCGTTCCACACCGAGAACGCACCTTGGGCGTCTGTGATGCGCAGCTCCGACTGGGCGAGGCGCTTTTCCTCCCTGAACACCGTACTTGCAGGGATGAGCCCGAGCCCGCGCGCGGTGCCAGCGCCTTCCCTGCCGTGCGGGTCGGAAAGCTCGTCACCCAAAAGCTGGTAGCCTCCGCATATGCCGAGCACCGGCGTGCCCGCACCCGAAAGCGCGCGTACACAGGCTCCGATGCCGCTAGCCGCAAGCCAGCGCGCGTCGTCGAGCGTGGTCTTCGAGCCGGGGAGCACCACCAGGTCGGGTCGGCCCAGATCGGTCGTCGAGGAAACGTAGCGCACGCCCACGCCGGGCACGCGCGAAAGCGGGTCGAAGTCGGTGAAGTTCGACAGATGTGGAAGGCGCACGACGGCGACGTCGATGACGCCGCGCGCCTCGCGGGCAGATAGGCGCGGCGCGAGCGAGTCCTCGTCGTCCAGGTCGAGCGTAAGATACGGCACGACCCCCACGACGGGAACCCCGCACATTTTCTCGAGCGGGGCCAAACCCGGGCGCAGGATTTCCACATCGCCGCGGAACTTGTTCACCACAAGCCCCCGCAAAAGAGCGCGATCCTCGGGCGCAAAGAGCGCGACCGTGCCGTAGAGCTGGGCAAACACCCCGCCTGGGTCGATGTCGCCCGCGAGCAGCACGGGGGAGGACACGGCGCGCGCGAGCCCCATGTTGACGATGTCGTTTTCGGCAAGGTTGATTTCGGCGGGGCTGCCGGCGCCCTCGATGACGATGACGTCGTTTTCCTCCGCGAGCGAATCGAACGACTCCAAAATCTGCGGCATGAGCGCCTTCTTTCGCGCGAAGTAGTCCCTCGCAGCGAAGGCTCCCTGCTCCTTGCCGGCCACGATGAGCTGGCTTCGGTGGTCGCTTTCGGGCTTGAGCAGGATGGGGTTCATGCGCACGTCGGGCGCGATGCCGCACGCCTCGGCCTGCATGATCTGGGCGCGCCCCATCTCGAGCCCATCGGCCGTGACACCGCTGTTGAGCGCCATGTTCTGGCTCTTGAAGGGAGCCACGCGCAGGCCGTCCTGCGAAAGCACACGGCACAGCCCCGCCGCAAGCAGGCTCTTCCCCGCGTTCGACATGGTGCCCTGGATCATGATGGGCTTCGCCCTACCCACGGGTATCGACCTCCTTCGCCGAGCCTCGGCCATCCGCGCCCGCCATAGCGTCGCTGCAAGAAGCGCCGCCCCGTTCGTCGGGTTCGCCTTCGCCCGATGCGCCTTCCGCCCGAAGCGCGCGGCTGAACGCCATCGCAAGCCGGGCGTTCTCCTTGCGCGTGCGCACCGCGACGCGGCACCAGAAACGGGACAGTACCGAAAACGAGTCGCACGTGCGGACCAAAACCCCCTGTTTATACAGGCGCTCGGGGATGTCTTTCGCCGGTGTCCGGACTAAAAGGAAGTTCGCATCCGACGGCACGACGGAAAGCCCGAGCGAGGAGAGCTCGTGGGAAAGCCACGCTCGCTCGCCCGCCAATACATCGCGCGTGCGCGAGACGTATTCGACGTCTTCCAGGGCGGCGATACCCGCGGCCTCGGCGACCGAGGAGACGGGCCACGCCTGCCCCGCCCGGCGAATCCCCTCGAGGAGTTGGGCGTTTCCGCTGATCAGATATCCTAACCGCAACCCCGCCATTCCGTAGAGCTTGGTGAATGCGGAGAGCACGGCCACATGGCGCGAACACGCGGCGCGTGCGGCCACGCTCCTTTCGCGGGCGTCGGGCGCAAATCCGAGGAAGCACTCGTCCACGACGAGCAGCGCGCCCACCTGCTCGCAGCGGCAAGCCGCGGCATCGATCACGCGGGGGTCGACGAGGCGCCCCGTCGGGTTGTTCGGATTGCAGATATACGCCACGTCTCCCGGCCCCTCGATCGCGCGGGCGAAGGAGGCGGGCACGTCGAAGTCGTCCGCTTCGGAGAGCGGGAACTCCTGCACGCATACGCCGTAGTACGATGCCGCCTCCGCATATTCAGAGAACGTCGGCGCGCACACGACGATGCGTTTCGGGCGCACCGCCGCGGCGAGCCGCCAAATGATGTCGGACGCGCCCGCGCCGCAGACGATAGTATCTTCGGGAATGCCCTGGGCACGCGCTAGGGCGCGAACGAGGGCGAGGCTTTCCCTATCGGGGTAGGCGTCGATTCGAGAAAGCGCCTTGCAAGCTGCGGCAACGGCGCGCGGCGAGGGGCCTGCCGGATTCACGTTCACCGAGAAGTCAATGAGGTCGGAGGCGCCCCCTTCGCAAGCGATGCCGAGCGATTGCGTGCTACCCCCATGCGCACGGGCGCGCAGGATTCCCCCGGCAGCCCGGGACGCGGCGTGGTCTTCCCTCATACCATCGCCCCCACGGCGAGCACGACCGCCGCGCGTGCGGCACCGAAGACGACGAGCGCGCATACGGACGCGGCGAGCATGAGCCTAGTCGCCCGGGCGATGTCGCTCCACTCAATTTCACGGGACGCGTCGCCTATCGTCGGTTTCTCAACGAGCTTGCCGAAATACACCGCGGGTCCTGCCAGGCGCAGCCCGAGCGCGCCCGCACACGCTGACTCGGTCTGCGCCGAGTTGGGGCTCGCATGGCGACGCCTGTCGCGGCGCCAGATGCGCGCCGCCCCGCGAGCATCGAGCCCGACGATCGGGCACACGGCGATCATGAACAGGGCCGATAAGCGCGAGGGAATCCAGTTCACCGCATCGTCGAGGCGCGCCGAGGCGCAGCCGAAGTCGATGTAGCGCTCGTTTTTGTAGCCCACCATGCTGTCGAGCGTGTTCACCGCCTTGTACGCCATGCCCAAGGGCGCACCCCCGATCATAAGGTAGAAAAGCGGCGCGATGACGCCGTCGCTCGCGTTCTCCGCCACCGTTTCCACGGCGGCGCGCGCAACGCCCTGCTCGTCGAGAACAGACGTGTCGCGTCCCACGATGAGCCCGACGGCTTCGCGAGCCGCGACAAGGCCGCCCTTCGAGAACGCGCGGGCCACGGCCAGGCTCTGGCGGCGCAGCTCGCATGCCGCGAGAATCTGATAGCTCGCCCATGCCTCGGCCACGAAGCGCAAGCCGGGGTGAACCATGCCGCAAAGATGCAGGATTCCCAAGGTCAAAAGCCCACACGCAAGCGGAAGCGCCACGGCGAGCACAAGCCCTGAGGCGCGCGTGCCCGCGGACGTTTGCGGGAATGAGCCCCGCAGGCGGCCTTCGGCCCACGTGATCGCGCGCCCCATGGCGACAACGGGATGGGGAAGCCAGCGCGGGTCGCCGAAGGCAAGGTCGGCTGCGAACCCGGCGGCGGCGGCAAGAATCGTCATCACCGGGCATCGCCCCCCGAAGCGGGACGAACGTCGCGAAGGCAGCGCCCATCCCAGGTGGCGGCCCATGCGCCGCCCGGCTCGGTATGCACGTCGAAATATCCCATTTTCGGGACAGCTAGCTCGGAGAGCAGCGCTTTCACGGTACCCGCGTGAACGACGAAGACGGCGCGCCCACTCCCCTGGGCGCGCTCCGATTCGCACGCCTCCCGAAACGCCGCGACGACGCGGCGGGTGAAATCGCTCTTGCCCTCGCCATGCGGGCAGCGCGTCTCGCACCAGGAGTCTACCCAGGCGCGGTAGCGCACATCCTCTTTAAGCTCGGCGGCGCTTCGCCCCTCGAAGTCGCCGAAATCCATCTCGCGCAGACCGGGGCACGCCATAAGCTCCGCGTTCGGGAAGAGGATGCGCGCCGTCTGGTCGGTGCGGGCCATGCCGCTCGTGATAACACGGAACATGTCACGATCACACGCGAGGTCGCGCAAAGCGCGCTCGCCCGCGCTCGACAGGGGCTCGTCGGTGCCCGCCCCGCTGTAGCGATGGTCTTCCGTGCCCGCCGTGGCACCATGGCGCACGAAGACGACTTCCAAAGGCGCGCCCGCGCCCTGCGTCCCTCGAGGCGCATCGGCAAGGTTTCCTTTGATGACCTGGGGAATCCCGCACGTCATGCGCACGACGACGTCGGCACGCGCAGCGAGCGCGCATCCTAAGCGCCCCGCGCGCTCGCGCCATTGGGCGTCTTCCGCACGCATGGGGACGACCCCCGAGCCGACCAAGGGCAGAATTACTGCGTCGAAGCCAATCAGCCGCTCGAGCGCCCGGTCTGCGTCGAGCGCGCGTACGAGCTCCTCAGCACGGTACGCGACACGGCCGGCAAAAGCCGCGGGCACGCCGCCCTCCGCAAGCTGCGCCGCATCGACGAAATCGTCCGCCGCGAACCCGAGCTTTTCGCGCACGAAGGTCCTCTTCCCCGAATGCGCGCCACCTACCACGAGAATCATAGGAGCATGCCCCCCGCCACCAGCATGGCAAGCATCGCGAGCTCGGCCCATTGCAGAAACCATCCGGCCAAATCCCCCGTCACCCCGCCGAAGCGGGACAGGGCAACATGGCGGTACCACGCGAGCGCCAAAAGCCCCGCCACCGCCATAAGGACGCCGACGGCCTGAGCGCACGCGACCATCCCTGCAGCCGAAGCCGCGGCGAAAGCGCAAAGCGGCACGACGATCGCCGCGCGCTTCTTCGCAGGCGAGAGCCCCGCGGCCATGCCGTCCGCCCGCGCGGCAGGCCAGCATTCTACGGCGAGCCCCGAAAGCGCGCGGGAGAACACGAGCGAGCACAGAAGCGCGAGGAACGCCCCCGCCGTAAGCGGCAGCGCGGTGAACAGGGAAAACTGCAGAATAAGGTACACGACAACACCGATGACCCCGAAGGCGCCCGCCCGCGGGTCGTGCATGATCTCGAGCTTTCGCTCGCGCGGGGCCCAACTTGCAAGCGCATCGGAGGTGTCGCAGAGCCCGTCTAAGTGGATGCCTCCCGTCACCGCCACAGGCAGCGCCGCGAGCACGGCCGCGACGATGGTCGCGGGTACGCCGAGCAGGTTCGCCACGTACCCCCACGCCGTCATGAGGAAGCCTTCCGCAAGGCCCACCAGGGGAAACGCGGCAAGCGCATGGGTTGACCCGAAATCGGTCCAGGCCGATTTCGGGACGGGGATGCGCGAGAACGTTCCGAACGCCGCGCCGATTGCCTCTGCTATCTTCACCTTATAGGTCCTTCGCCTTTCATCCACACGGGAATCCCGCATACCACTTCGACTGCGCGGTCGGCCAGCGCCACCACACCCGCGTTCACGGGCGCGAGCGCGCGCCTCCATGCCTCGGTCCCCTCATCGTAGCGCATCCCATCGGCGAACACGTCGACGGTGACCACCACCGTATACGCAGCGGCCTGAGCGAGCCGTTCGATGCCTCCGAGCACCTCGCGCGCCGCAGCGTCGGGGTCACGTGGGGACAAGCCGCCTTCCGCGAAGAGCTCGTTCGCAACCAGGTTGCCCACGTCCTCCAAAAGAAGCGTGCAGCCGCACGGAAGCCCGGGCACTGCGGCGCCCACGTCACGCGTGCGCTCGAGGGTGGAAAACCCCTTGCCCTCGCGCAGCGCCCGATGGCGCGCGATGCGGCGGGCGCCCTCTTCCCCGAAGGGCTCCATCGTTGCCAGGTACACGCGGGGGCCGTCGTGCCCGAGGCACAGGGACTCGGCATAGGCGCTCTTGCCGCTCGCGGCGGCGCCGATAACGAACGTCACCGTCATTTCCCAGCCTCGAAATGCTCGTAAGCAGCCATGCCAGTCGCCGTGAACGTCTTCCCATCCCGGTACACGCGCAGCGCCGAATCCAGAAGGGGCAGATACGCCATGGCGCCCGCGCCCTCGCCCAAGTGCATGCCTGCGTCGAGGGGTGCCTTTATGCCGAGCTCGCGAAGGAGCTCCCGGCTTGCGGGCTCGCTTGATGCGTGGGTGCCCACGAGGTAACCTAAGGCGTTGGGGCACAGGCGCGCCGCGCACAGGGCCGCCGTGCAGGATATGACCCCGTCGAGGAGCGCCGGCGCCTTCGAGGCCGCGGCCCCCAGGTAGAAGCCGCACATCGCCGCAATGTCGAAGCCGCCCACCTTCGAGAGCACATCGATCGGGTCGGCGGAATCGGGCGAGTTCGCATCGATAGCGCGCTCGACCACGTCGCGCTTGCGCGCGAGCGAGGCGTCCGAGAGCCCCGCGCCGCGCCCGACGAGGCTCCGCGCGTCCGCCCGGATGAGCACTGCGGCCACCGCCGCCGAGGTGGTCGTGTTGCCGATACCCATCTCGCCCGCGGCGAGAAGGCGCACGCCGGCGCGGGCAAGCCCGCACGCGACGGCGATTCCGACCTCGATCGCGCGCACGGCCCCATCGCGAGACATGGCGGAGCCGTGCGCGATGTTGCCGCTCCCCCGCCGCACGTTCGCGCGCACCATGCGCGCGTCTTCTATGCCCCGGGCCATACCCACGTCGACGGGCACGACCTCGGCACCCGCGAACGCCGCCATGCGGCAGGCGCTCGTGGCCCCCTCGCACATGTTGCGCGCGACGGCTCGCGTCACGTCTTGCCCGCTTTGCGACACGCCCTCGGCAACGACCCCGTTGTCGGAGAAGAATACCGCGAGCGCACGGGGAAACTCGGCCACATCGACGCTCCCCTGAGCTGCGGCGATACGCGCGACGGCGTCTTCAAAGTCGCCCAATCCCCCCAAGGGGTGCGCGATGGAGTCCCACGCGGCGTACGCGGCGGCGCGGGCGCACTCGTCTGCGGGCGCGATCCGGGAGAGCGCGGCTTCGAGCACGGCGCCCGGCGCCGAAGAGAACGCGCGCTCGACTTCCTCGCGGATGCAGGCAAGCGCGGTTTCGGTTGCTTCAGCCATGCCGTCTCCTCTCTGCGAACGACGCTGCGGCAGACGCGAACGCGCGCGCAACGTCGGGGTTCGCAGGATAGTACACATGCGGGAAGCCCGCAACCAGGGACGGGGTGGTCGTCATGCACGGCCAGCCCTTGTCGCGCCGGGGCTTCTGCGCCCAGAAGTCGCCGCCCGGGCAGGTGGACTGCCAGTAGTGGAACTCGTGCGCACGGATGCGTGTGCCGCGCGGCCCGTAGAGCCCGTCGCGTTGAGAAGTGAGCTCCACGTACCCGAAATGGGACAGCCTTCCCCCGTTCTCGCTTGAGCCCTCAAGGGCGCCCGCAACAGGCCAGCGCCGCCCCTCGCTATCGGCGATTTCGTGCTGCAGGTACAGAAACCCACCGCATTCGGCGACCGTCGGCATGCCGGATTCCACCGCGCGCCGCACCGCCTCGCGCATCGGCGCGTTCTCGGAGAGCTGCCGCGCATGGAGCTCCGGGTAGCCGCCTCCCAGATAGAGGGCGCTTGTCCCCCGGGGCAAATCGCTATCACACAGGGGGCTGAAAAAGGCAAGCTCGCAACCCAGGTCCTCGAGCGCGCGCAGGTTCTCCTCGTAGTAGAACGAGAACGCCTCGTCACGCGCGACGGCGACGATGGGCCGCGCTCCCGCGATCGGCTCCAACCGGTAAGGTTCCTCGCGGATATCGGGTGCCGTCGCCGCTATTTCGAGCAAGCGGTCGACGTCGACGCTCTTTTCCACCAGCTCGGCCATCTTGTCGATGCGCGCGGAGAGCTGCTCGACCTCGCCGGCGGTCACAAGCCCCAGATGCCGGCTTTCGAGCGAGAACGCCTCGTCGGCGGGGATATTCCCCAAAACCGCGACGCCCGTGTGCTTCTCGATCGCAGGCGCTGCGTAGGCGCAGGCAGCGGCGCTCGTCTTGTTCAGCACGACGCCGCGCACGTTCGCACAAGGCAGGAACTCGGCGATGCCGTGGATTACGGCGGCGAGCGATAAAGACGCCCCGCGCCCGTTCACCACTAAAACAACCGGCGTTTCCGTGTCGCGCGCAACCTGGTAGCTGCTCGCATCGGACACGCCGGGCGCAATGCCGTCGTAGAAGCCCATGACCCCCTCGAGCACCGCGACATCCGCGCCCGCGGCGCCGCGTGCGAGCAGGGCGCGCAGCGTCGGGGCGTCGGTGAAGAAGCCGTCTAAGTTGCCCGAGCGCGCACCCACGACGCGGCGATGAAAGAGCGGGTCAATGTAGTCGGGGCCGCATTTGAAGGCCGCGCATGCAAGGCCGCGGCGCGCGAGCGCGCGCAGGAGCGCGCACGTTACGACCGTCTTGCCGCTCCCGCTCGAGGGCGCAGCGACCATGAAGCGCGGGATGGACGTGCTCACCGGGCGCCGCCTTCCCCACCTGCACCACGCGCGCTGACGAGGAACACGGGGTTTTGCGCCTTCATAAGATGGTGCGAGCCTACAGCCTCGGCGCGGGCGGCCGACACCTGGCACGCCTCGAACCCCTTAAAGCGCGAACCCGAGAGGAGCGCGCACGCCTCGGTGAGCGTCTCAACGGTGACGCATGGCACGCACAGGCGAACCTGCGAGTTCTTCTCGAGCGCCGCCTCCACGATGGAGGGAAGCTCGCCCGCGCTCCCGCCGACGAACACGGCGTCGGGGACGGGCAGTTTCGCGAGCGCTTCGGGGGCGACACCGGGGACCGCATGCACGTTGCCGCACCCGAATGCATCCGCGTTCTCTCGGATGAGCCGAACGCCGGTCGCGTTGCGCTCGACCGCCCATACCGACCCCGCTCGCGCGACGAGCGCCGCCTCGATCGACACGCTCCCCGTGCCGGCGCCGACGTCCCACACGGTGTCGGTCGCGGCAAGGCGCAGCTTCGCGAGCGCGACGGCGCGTACCTCCTGCTTGGTCATGGGAACGTCGCCGCGGATGAAGAGCTCGTCGGGAATGCCCGAGGAAGCGTACGGCCAGCGGGAGCTCGCGGCGCGAGATGCGCTAGAGCCCACAGGCGACCCGGCGCCGCCTGCGAAATCGATAAGCATCACGTTCAAGTCGTCGAACGTCTGACCTGCGATTTCACTTGCGGTCGCGCAGGTGATGCGCTCGTCGGGGTACGACAGGCGCTCGGCCACCGTCACGCGCGCGTCCCCGAAGCCCGCCTGCACAAGCTCGCCGGAAAGCCGCGAGGGGTCTTCCCCGCCCGACGTGACGAGGAAGAGCTCACCTGCGCGCTCGGCTTCGGCCACGATGTCGCACGCCACGCCGTGAGCGCTCGCAAAGCGCCAATCCTGCCATGGACGCGCAAGGCGCGCGGCGAGATACGACGCTGAGCTTATGCCGGGAATGACGCGCACGTCCACCTGCGCGTCGCCGGAGAGCGCCTCCACCAGGCGGCGCGCGCCGCTGAACAGCCCCACATCGCCCGTCATCACGACCACGGCGCGCTGCCACGACGCCGCATCGGTGAGCGCGGCGACGATGTCCGCCATCTTCACGAGCTCGCATCTCACCACGTCGGGCGGCACGTCGATGCCGGCAAGTGCGCGATGAGCGCCGATGACCACGTCGGCGATGTCGATAGCGTCGAGCGCCGCGCGCGAGAGCAAGTCGGGGTTTCCGGGCCCCGCCCCGATGATCGTTACCTTTCGCATGGAATCTCCCGATACCCGCGCGGCGTGACCATACGGCCGCCTACGAGCTTCGTGTCCGCGTTGCCGACGAACACGGTGGTGAACATGTCGGCGTCGATCTCCCCCAGCTCAGAGAGCCTGCACATGCCCGACTGCTGCCCCTCGCGCCCGATGTTGCGTACCCAGCCGCAGAGCGTGTCGGGGGCCTTCCATTCGAGCATAATCTTCGCCGCGCGTGAGAGCCTGTCGGCGCGCTTTCTGCTGCGCGGGTTGTACAAACAGATGCAGAAGTCGGCGCTCGCCACGGCGGCGAGCCTGCGCTCGATGACCTCCCATGGCGTGAGCAGGTCGGAGAGCGACACGACCGCGAAGTCGTGGGCAAGCGGGGCGCCGAGCACCGCCGACCCGCTCTGAGCCGCGGTGGCCCCGGCGATAACTTCCACGTCTACATCGGGGTAGTCCTCCGCAAGCTCCAGCACGGGGCTCGCCATGCCGTACACGCCCGCGTCGCCGCTGCACACGAGCGCCACGGCGTCTCCACTCTGCGCGCGCGAAAGCGCAAGGCGGCACCGTTCGACCTCGTGCATCATCGGCGTCGCGAGATGCGCCGCGTCGGGCACGGCGGCGAGCGCGAGCTCCACGTATTTCGTGTAACCCACAACGACGTCGGACGCCTCGAGCGCACGCCGAGCCGCAATCGTCATGCCGTCGGGGCCGCCCGGGCCGATTCCCACCACGAAGAGCTTTCCCATCACCGCTCCTTAAACGAAAGTTTAATAGTTACCTTGGAAAACGCGACGGTCACGCCGCCGTGAGCGAGCTTCGGGAAGATAAGTTTGCCCCCCTCCGCGAGCGCTGCCCGCTCGCACACGTTGTCGACCCCCACCGTCGCGCGCACGAAATCAGATGGCGAAACGCTGCCTTCGACCTGCGACAACTCCTCTGCGGAATACGTCGCAAGCGGGATATTGCGCGCGCAGCAGAAGGCGAGCAGACCCTCCTCGTGCGCCTTCACGTCGATCGTCGCCGCCTCGCGCACGGCCGAAGGCGAGATACCCACCTGCCCGCACGCGAGAAGAAACGCCTCCTCGATCGCTTCGGCGCACGCACCGCGACGGCATCCTATGCCCGCAACGATGCAGGGCACGACAAGGCGAAGCGGCTCGGGCGCAGGCGCCTGCGCCCGCACGCCCGCCGGCTTCCCCGTCTCACCGGCGGGCACGACCTCGCCCGTTGTCTCCGCCGCACGAACGGACGCACCTGCATTCGCGCCAGCGAACGGCGACACGACGATATCGGCCCGAGCGCGGTCGGACGCAATGTCAACCCCCTCAGGCGGCTGTCCCGAAATCGGCATGTCGGAATAGAGCGCCACGCGCCCGCCCGAAAGCAGCCGCGCCGACACTCGCTTGATGGCCTCGGGATTCGAAACGGCGAGCCCCGCACAGCGCGCCCACGTATCCACCGCCCACACGCCGCGGACGTCGGTCGCCGTGGTGATGACGGGGATGGCCCCTGCCGCGCGTGCCACAGTTTGCGCAAGCTCGTTCGCACCGCCCAAATGCCCCGACAAAAGCGGGACGGCAAAGCGCCCCGCCTCGTCGATCGCCACAACCGCGGGATCGTTTGCCTTCGAGGCGACATGCGGCGCGATCGCCCGCACGGCGATGCCCGCCGCGCCCACGAACAGAAGCGCGTCCGACGCTTCCCACGCGAGCGCCGTCCATGCGCGCAGGTCGGCCTTCCCCTCGCCGAACCCGCGCGAAACGGAAACGTCCCAGCCAAGGTCGTCTTCACCTGTCTGCGCGCAATCGGAAAGCGCGTGTGCGGTGCGCACCGCCAACGCATACCCCCTCTCAGTGAACGCTATGCAGGAAACCCTCATCTAGCGCACCACCATCGTCGAGAAGTAGCTGCCCCGATCGGGCACATCGTCGAGCGAGCGGTACACGCGCTCGCCCGGAAGCCCACAGTCCTCTACAAGCTCGGCACCGTCGAAGGCACCCTCCTCGCAAAGGAAGCGCTTCGTGTCCGCAAGCGAGCGGCGCGCCTTCATGACCACCTTCGTCCCCGGCCAGCCGATTGCACGGCGCACCCCGTACAGAACGCCTTTACTCATACGTCGCCCCCAATTTCCCGATAACTGCATCGGCGCCCGACGTGCGGAAAAGCTCGCGGCGCTCGGCGTCGAACACGACCGCGGCGATGTCGCATGCGCCCGCCGCGCGTCGGCGCAACCTGTCCTCAATTGCCGCAGCGAGCGAGGCGCGCGCAGCGTCCCCAACGCCGGCGGCCTCGATTACCTCGAGCGCCGCCGTGGTCGTGACGGACGACATGATCTCGCGCACGGTCTTCGCGCCCGCGCCGGCCATGGCCGCGTGGGCGGCCAGAATCTCCGCGCGGCAGTCGGCGGTACGCGAATGGGTGTCCATGATGCCGCCCGCGACCTTCACCAACTTGCCGATGTGTCCCACAAGAAGGACATTGGTAAATCCCTCGCGAACGCAGCAGTCAATCGCATCGCCCACAAAGTTGGAGATGAAGACCACCGGCGCACCGTTTAGGTGGAAATGCCCCGAGATGAACTGCCCGCCGTAGTTGCCGGGCGTGAGCACGACTCCGCGCCGCCCCATAGCCGCATGCTGCCGGATCTCGAGCTCGATGCTGTCGCGCAAGGCAGCGAGGCTGCGCGGCTCGACGATGCCCGTCGTGCCCAGGATGGAGATGCCGCCCTCTATCCCCAGATGCGGGTTGAAGGTCTTTTTGGCAAGGGCAACACCCTCGGGTACCGAAATCGTCACAGCAATATTTCCAGAAAAGCCGTGCGCGGCGCACACCTCGCGCACCGCCGAAGTGATCATCGCGCGCGGCGTCGCGTTGATGGCGGCCGCCCCCACCGGCTGCTCGAGCCCGGGCAATGTCACGCGCCCCACGCCCACGCCGCCATCGACGGAAACTTCCGATTCGCGCGCGGGCACGTCCTTGCTGCCCGCAGCACCCGTGCCCGACCCCGCATGTTCCACGTGCGCGTACACGAGTACGCCGTCAGTCACATCGGCATCGTCGCCTGCGTCCTTTCGCACGGCGCACTGGGCGCACCCCTCGCCGATGCATGCGTCGACCACGTTCGCCTCGACGGGCAGCCCGCCGGGGGTGACGATCGACACGCGGCCGAGGGGCTTTCGTGACAAAAGCATCTCGCAGGCCGCCTTCGCCGCGAGCGCGGCGCAGCTCCCCGTGGTGTAGCCGCAGCGCAGGCGGGTCGTCCCGGTATATATGTAGTGCTCGAAGGCCACGCTAGCTGCTCGCCTTCCGATACCCCGTGGCAAACGAAGGGTCGTAAAGCTTGCTGCGCTCGTACGACTCTGCTTGCGCGCCGTTGTGCGAAAACCCGCCGCGAGCTCCGAGCACGCGGCCCACCACCACGAGCGCCGTGCGGTCGATGCCCTCTCGCGCGCCCGCATCGGCGAGCGTGCCCACTGTGCAGCGCACCACGCGCTCCTCAGGCCAGGTCGCCTTGTACACGAGCGCGGCCGGCTCGTCGGAGCTGCGGCCCGCGGCCAAAAGCTCGGCGGAAAGCTCGGCGAGCATACCCGAGCTCAGGAAGATGACCATAGTCGAGCCACTTTCCGCCATGGTGCGCATGCCCTCGCCCGCGGGCATGGGGGTACGTCCGGAAAGCCGCGTGATCACGACCGACTGGCTGATTCCCGGCAGCGTGTATTCCTGGCGAAGCGCCGCCGCGGCACCGCAAAAGCTCGACACGCCGGGCACCACCTCGTAGTCCACGCCGCGCGCGTCGAGCGCGTCCATCTGCTCCTGGATGGCGCCGTACAGGCACGGGTCGCCCGTGTGCAGGCGCACCACGTCCTCGCCCCGCGCATCTGCCGCGCACATCACGTCGAGCACTTCCTCCAAGGTCATGTGCGCGCTGTCGTAGACGATGCAGGATTCCTTGCACTCAGCGAGCAGCTCGGGGTTCACAAGGCTTCCCGCCCAAACGACCACGTCGGCCGCGCGCAAAAGGCGCGCCCCGCGCAGCGTGATAAGGTCGGCGGCGCCCGAGCCAGCGCCAACGATATGAATCATCCGAGCCTTCCCTTCCCGTTTCTCATCGCAACCGTTTACGCTGCCATTCGCGCAGCGGCCAAAACACGGCGCCCGCAGCGGCAATCGGCGCAAATACGCAGGCAGGAGGCGCAATGCCGCCCGCCCTGGCTTTGACACGTTCAAAAGTGCCCACTATCATAGTAAAAGATTCGGCAACGAGCATATGACAATCGGATAAAAGGAAATGACCGGCGCGGCGCCCGCACAGCCCGCGCTGGCTTGCGGAGGGAACCAGGTGGGAATCCTGGGCAAGGGACATTACTGTATAGGACGCACGGGCGAACCGCCTCGCGCCCCAAGCCAGACTGCTTCGCCTTTTCCTCACGGCATCGCCGTGGCGTTAGCTCCTTGTGAACCCCGAGGGGTGCGCTTTTCTTTCGCTTGTGCCGACAAGCAACTGTCGCCGGGGGACCGGCAAACCGAGGAAAGGAAAAACCATGTCCGACCAGATGTCACGCCGCGGCTTCATGGGCGCCGCAGCAACCGGAGCCTTCGCGCTCGCCGGAGTCGCGCTCGCGGGCTGCTCCAACACCTCCGCGAGTTCCGAGAAATCGAGTGAAAAGGAGAAGGCCGTGAAGCCGGTCATCCTCGTCACGAGCTTCGGCACGAGCTACAACGACTCGCGCCACATCACCATCGGCGCCATCGAAGACGCTATCCGCGAGAAGTACTGGCAGGACTACGACATCCGCCGCGCCTTCACCGCGCAGATCATCATCGACAAGCTGAAGAAGCGCGACGGCATCACGATCGACAACATGACCGAGGCGCTCGACCGCTGCGTGGAAGACGGCGTGAAGGAAATCGTCGTGCAGCCGACGCATCTCATGGGTGGCCTGGAATACACCGACGTGAAAGACGAGCTCGACAAGTACGCCGACAAGTTCGACAAAATCTCGCTCGGCGACCCGCTGCTCACCTCCGACGACGACTACAAGAAGGTGGCCGCAGCCATTAAGGAGAACATGGCGTCCTTCGACGACGGCAAGACGGCGCTGTGCCTCATGGGCCACGGCACCGAAGCCGATTCCAACGCCGACTATGCCAAGATGCAGGAAGTGTTTAAGAACGAGGGCTTGACGCAGTTCTTCGTCGGCACCGTCGAGGCTGAGCCGACCTGTGAGGATGTTATCGCCGCCGCGAGCGCCGCAGGGTACAAGAAGGCCGTGCTCGCGCCGTTCATGGTGGTCGCGGGCGACCACGCGAACAACGACATGGCAGACGAGACCGACCCCGACAGCTGGGCTGCAAAGTTCGTGGCCGCTGGCTTCGAAGTGACGTGCCTGCTCCAGGGTCTGGGACAGAACGCCGCGGTCGACGACATCTACGTCTCGCACGTGGACGACGCCATCGCCAAGCTGTAAACTCGCCGCGCACGGGGGCGCCGGTCGCGTCCCCGTGCAACGGGCATGCGCCTTCCCCGACCGACGGCGCATGCCCGTTGCATTCGCATCCCGCCCGCCCACCGCACGGCGCGGGCGGTCGAAGCGATTGAAAGGAACCCCCTCCATGTTGAAGAAAACCCTCGCCTTCGCCCTGTCGGCGGCGCTTTTCGCGTTCTCGCTCGCCGGCTGCGGCGGAAATTCAATCGACAGCGCAAAGGCAAGCGATGCCGATTCCCAGGAAAAGACCGAACAGGCGGCCGATGCGCCCGAGGGCGCAAGCGCTGCCCCCATCACCGCCGACAAGGTGGCCGACGGCACCTATCCGATCACCGTAGATTCCAGCTCGAACATGTTCAGGATTGTGGATGCCCAGCTCATCGTGGAAAACGGCTCCATGCACTGCGTGATGACACTTTCCGGCACGGGCTACGGCAAGCTCTTCATGGGCACGGGCGACGAGGCTGCCGCCGCGAGCGAGGCCGACTTCATCCCCTATGTGGAAAACGCGGAAGGCAAGTACACCTACGACGTGCCCGTTGATGCGCTCGACGAGGACACCGCCTGCGCCGCGTGGAGCATTAAAAGGGAGCGGTGGTACGACCGCACGCTCGTATTCGAATCCGCCGGCGTCGATCTGCGCGCCGACGCACTGAAGTAACGCCATGCGGTCGATTCTTCCCAAGGGGGAAAACAGGAAGCGCCGCAGCATCGCGGCGCGCGCGATCGCCTGCGTTCTCGTCGCCCTGCTCGCGCTTCCCTTCGCGGGGTGCAGTGCGAGCCCGAACGTGACCGGTGCCACGGCGGGCTCTCAGGAATACACTGTGAGCGTCTCGCTTTCCGGCGGGTCAGGGCGCGCAAGCATCGCCTCGCCCACCACAATTGTGAAGGATGGCGACACCTACACCGCGACCATCACCTGGTCGAGTTCGAACTACGACAAGATGACCGTCGACGGCGTGGACTACGCGCCCGTAAACGACGGCGGCAACTCCACGTTCGAGATACCCGTCACGCTCGACGAGGACATCGCCGTGTCGGCCGAGACCGTCGCCATGTCGACGCCGCACACCATCGACTACACGCTCCACTTCGACTCATCCACCATGAAGGAGAAATCGGGCGACGATGCAAGCGGCGGCTCCCCTGCGGGAACGGCTTCAAGCGCCGCGGCCGACTTCCACAACGCTGATTTGGGCTGCGGCTGGGAGCCGACGGGGGCGCTTCAGCTTGAATACGCCAAGCACTTCACTGTCGACGAGTTCGAAGGCGGCTTGCGGCTTATCTGCGTTTCGAACGGGGAGCGCTTCCTCGTGGTGCCGCAAGATGCGAAGGTACCTGACGGGTTGAGCTCCGACATCGCGGTCATAAGACGCCCCGCCGACAAGGTGTACCTCGTGTCGTCGGCGACGATGTGCCTGGTCGACGCGCTCGATGCGAACGACAATATCTTAATGTCGGGCACGAAGGCCGACGATTGCTCGGTCGCGGGCTTCAAAAGCGCGCTCGAAAGTGGGGCGATCGCCTACGGCGGCAAGTACAGCGCGCCCGACTACGAGCGAATATCGGCCTCGGGCTGCACGCTCGCCATCGAGAACACCATGATCAACCACACGCCCGATGTGAAGGAAAAGCTGCAGAAGCTCGGGCTCGTCGTGCTCACCGAACAGTCGTCGAGCGAGCCCGAAGCACTCGGACGCGTCGAGTGGATTAAGCTTTTCGGCGTCCTGTTCGACAAGGAAGAGGAGGCCGCGCACCTGTTCAACGAGCAGAAGGCCCGCGTCGAGCAAACGTCGGGGCTCGCGTCGTCAGGTAAAACCGTGGCGTATTTCTACATTAACTCGAACGGGGCCGCCGTCACGCGGCGGAGGGGCGACTACGTGGCGCAGATGATCGAGCTCGCAGGCGGCAGCTACGCGCTCGATGACGCACAGACGGCGTCGACGTCAGGTTCGTCAGTAACGCTCGAAATGGAGCGCTTCTATGCGACGGCGAAGGATGCCGACATCATCGTCTACAACGGCACCATCGACGAATCGGTTGCCACCTTGAGCGACTTCGTAAGCAAAAACGCGCTATTGTCGCAGTTCAAAGCCGTGAAGAACGGCAACGTCTGGGTCACAAGCGCCGACATGTACCAGCAGATGACTTCTACCGCCGACATTATCGACGAGCTGCACGGGGCGTTCACCGGCGATGACACGAGTGACTTCCATTATCTGAGGAAGCTCGGCTAGCGCCATGAGAAGCCGGCTTACCATGGCATACGACGAATCGGGGCGCGCCGCGCGGTGTCGCGTCGTGACGGCGCTGCTCGCTGTTGCCCTCATCGTGCTCGTCGGGGCCAACCTGTGCATCGGGAGCGTGCTCGTGCCCGCAGACCACATCCCCGACATCCTTTCGGGCGGCGCGGCCAATTCCATGGAAAGCCAGGTCATCTGGGAGATTCGCCTGCCGCGCGTGCTTTCAGCCATACTTCTCGGCGGGGCACTTTCGCTCTCCGGGTTCCTGCTGCAGACGTTTTTCAACAACCCCATCGCCGACCCGTTCATCTTGGGCGTCTCCTCGGGCGCAAAGTTCGTCGTCGCGCTTGCGATGATCGTGCTTCTGGGCGCGAACCAGGCCATGTCCTCGCCGGTCATGGTGGCCGCAGCGTTTCTGGGATCGCTTATCACCATCGGCTTCGTGCTCCTCATCGCACGGCGCATAAGTTCCATGGCCATGCTCATCGTGGCGGGCGTCATGGTGGGATACATCTGCTCGGCGGCGACGAACTTCCTCATCGCCTTCGCCGACGACCAGTCCATCGTGAACCTGCACAACTGGTCTTTGGGTAGCTTCTCGGGTTCGAGCTGGGACGACGTCGCGGTCATCGCGGTCGTGGTGATCACCGTGAGCGCATGCGTATTCGCGATATCGAAGCCCCTTTCCGCCTTCCAGCTGGGAGAAGCCTACGCGAAAAGCGTCGGCGTGAACGTCGCACGCTTCCGCGTGGTGCTCGTCCTTCTAGCGAGCATGCTCTCCGCCTGCGTGACCGCTTTCGCTGGTCCGGTGTCGTTCGTAGGCATCGCAGTTCCGCATCTCGTGAAGTCGGCGCTGAAGTCGTCGAAGCCCATCCGCGTGATTCCTGCGTGCTTCTTGGGAGGCGCCATCTTCTGCGCGGGCTGCGATTTGATCGCGCGCACGCTGTTCTCTCCCGTCGAGCTTTCCATCAGCGCCGTCACCGCCATCTTCGGCGCGCCGGTGGTTATCGCGCTCATGTTGAAGAAACGAGTGAGGTAGATGGGGGAATTCATGCCGCGGCCCAAAACGCTCGGAGGGGGCATTCCATGCTTAGACAGTCCTGAGCTCGCGCGAAAGCGCCAGAAGGCACTTTCGGCTCGTGCGGGACTGCGCGCGGAACGCCTCCTCCGAGCGGAGTCGAACCTCGAAACCCCGGTCGAAACGCAGGCTGACGGAGCACCGCTTTTCCGCATAAGCGACCTGTCGGCGGGCTACGACAAGAAGGTCGTAGTCGAAGGCGTCGATCTGGAGGTTCGCGCGGGCGACGTCGTGGCGCTCATCGGGCCGAACGGCTCGGGCAAGTCGACCATCTTGAAAACCATCACACGCCATCTGGCACCGCTTGCCGGCGCGGTCGAGCTCGACGGGCGGGAGATTTCCCGATGGAAGACGGCGGAGTTCGCAAGGAACCTTGCCGTTATGCTGACAGATCGCCCCCGGACCGAGCTCCTCACCTGCCGCGATATCGTAGAGGCAGGAAGGCATCCCTACACCGGGCGAATGGGCACACTCTTGCCCGACGACCATAGTCGGGTCGACGAGGCCATGAAAACCGCACATGTGGAAGAGCTCGCCGAGCGCGACTTCATGCAGATAAGCGACGGGCAACGCCAGCGCGTCATGCTCGCACGCGCCATCGCGCAGGATCCGCGTGTGCTCGTGCTCGACGAGCCCACATCGTATCTCGATATCCGCTACCAGATCGACCTGCTGCGAATACTTCGCCACCTTGCGAAATCGCAGAATGTGGCTGTCATCATGTCCATCCACGAACTCGAGCTCGCGCAGAAAAGCGCCGACAAGGTGATTTGCGTGAAGGACGGTCGGGTCTTCCGCGCCGGCGCACCCGAGGACATATTCACGCGCGAGACGATTGGCGAGCTCTACGGCCTTCAACATGGCACCTTCAACGAGCGCTTCGGCAGCGTGGAAATTGGGCGCCCGCACGGCGATGCGCACACGTTCGTCATCGCCGGCGCGGGTACGGGGTCGGCTGTGTTTCGCCAGCTCATCCGGCAGGGCAAGGCGTTCTACGCGGGCGTTCTGCACGAAGGGGACATCGACTGTGAGCTCGCGCGCGACCTGGCGGCGGAATGCGTGGCCGAGCGCGCCTTCGAGCCTATCGGGGATAAAACCATAGCCCACGCCAAAGAGCTCCTCGTCCACTGTGCGCGCCTTATCGTGTGCCCCGCCGCCTTCGGCACCATAAACGCCCGCAACGCAGAGCTCGTCGAGTTCGCACGCTCGCATGGTATCGAGGTCATGCGAGCGTGCGAAGGCGCATCGGAGGATTCCCAATTGGAGTGGGAAGGATAAACTGGACTTTTTTAAGGATCCTCAGGCTACAGCTCCTACGCCGGCGAGGTCTCCAAGGCGCCGGAGAACCTCGTGAACAGGAATTTCCACGCCGACGAGCCCAACTAGGCCTAATCCAAGCGAGATTCCAGACTCGAAAGGCCGTTGAGCGTGAGGTCGTTGGCAACCTCCGAGACGCGCTCGATAGGAACCGAGCCATCAGACAATGCCCACGTGCGATAGATACCGATAATACCCGACAGCAAAAACGACAGATAATAGTCGAACATCTCGTCCTTGAGACCTTGAGGCAGCAGATCGCGCTCGGCAATCTCGTGCTCGAGCGGCGCACGAAGACGAGCCATAAAATCATCGAGCGGAATGTTCTCGATCAGCTGACGATTGAGCACCAAGTTGTTGCACAGTGCCTCGTTAACGGTTTTAAAGAAGGTCGCCGCCGCGCCCAGGGCGCGCTCGTTGGTGTCGCCGTCCATGGAAGCAAGCGTTTTCTCGACCGAGTCGACAATCATCTCCACCACATCGACGGCAATGGCATCGAGCAGGCCGTCAACCGTGCCAAAGTGAACGTAAAAGGTCTTGCGGTCGACATTGGCCTCGCGCGCGATGGCACTCACCGTAATGTCTGCCAGCGGCTTTTCCATGAGCAGGCGCTCGAAAGCGGAAAGGATGGCATTGCGGCTGCGAACGATGCGGCGGTCAAGACGCGGTTTGCTGGTTGCCATGGGCATGTCCCTTCGATATGCGAGCATTCATCAACAGATGAGAGATAATCTACGTAAGAGGATTATCCCCCATACAGTACAAATATGCCCCGCATCATGAAGAACGCACGACTGCCCTACTGCGACTTAGGGTGCTTCTTCTTATTGAGTGCCGACGGAGATACGCGAATACCATCGCCTGTCTGGCGCACATAGGCCTTATGAGCCGGCTTAGCGGTCCCAGAAGCCTTCTGAGCGTGCTTCTTGGGATCAACGGTAACAGCATTAGTGGGGTGCGGCTTAGTGAGCGCAGAGGGCGTCTGAGGCGTGCGGCCGAGCTTGCGCATCACGCGATCCCAGCGCGCATGGATGCTCTCGTTGTGGGCGCTCTTAAGTCCCAACAGGGGCGCAGCCAAAATGGTCGGCGCAATAAACGTAATGAGACGCCACAGCAGATAGCCGGCGGTCGAAGCCGACCCAAAGAAATGACCCAAGAACAATGCAAAGCCGCCCTCAGCGCCACCAGTTCCACCGGGCAGGGGGACCGCAGAGCTCAACAGCTGGACAAAGGCGCTCGCGGCCATGACCGAGAAAAAGTCGACCTCATGGTGGCCAAAGGCAAGCATCAGGAAATACGGCACGAGGTAGAAAAACGCGAGCTGCAGCATGGTGATGACCACCGTGAGCAGCATGGACGAAAAGTGGCCAGCCGAAAGCTTGAACTTCTCAGAGAACGAGTAGATCTCGCCATCGACAAACGTGCGCCAACCCTCGATCTTAGTGGCCGAGACACCAATGCGCTCGAGCCAATTGATGATGCAATGGGCGACGCGCGTGACGGTCTTAGGCATGAGCGCGACGGCGAAGATGCCAAGCAAGATGCAGCAGTGCCCACCAAAGCTAAAGACACACAGCAGCGTCATGTCGCCATAGCGCTCGGCAAAAAAAGGCATGCGAGCAAGCAGTAGGATAGCGCCCCAGGCAACGAGGCCAAACTGATACACGATAAAGCGCGTGAACTGCGTGGCGCCGGCCTCGCCCACGTTTTGGCCGGCCTTGGTCAGGCGATAGATCTGAGCCGGGGTGGAGCCCATCATCATGGGCGTCAGGTTGCCAAAGAAGATGCCACTCGCCTCGACCGAGATCAGGTCGCGGATGCCGACGGGCGAATTGGGATCGAGCCAGACGGCGATCGCATAGGCCACAATGCCAAAGAACAGGTACATGAACATGCAATGACACGCGACAATGAGCCATGACGCCTGGACGCTCGACATAGCGGCCCAGAACTGCCCCATCTGCCCGGTTACCACCAGATAGACGATATAACCTACCAGCACGACGCCGATAAAGATGGCGCCGCGGCGTGCGCTCTTATTGTCATCTCCGCCCGAGGCCTCAACCTCGACCTGGGGCTTAGACGTATGCTGAGAGGACTCCGTCATGAGACTCCTTCTAACAGTCAAAATATCTTGGATATTGTACCCGTAAGGGCCATAGGCAGAACGCAAAGCTCTGGTTCAAACGGGAATTGCAGACGGTTGTTTAAAAATAAAAAACCCGGCCTTCCATAGGAAGTCCGGGTATCAGATGCGTGGTAGCCCGTACCAGATTCGAACTGGTGATCTCCGCCTTGAGAGGGCGGCGTCCTAAACCGCTAGACGAACGGGCCATAAGCCTCAGCAGAAAAGAAGTGGTAGCCCGTACCAGATTCGAACTGGTGATCTCCGCCTTGAGAGGGCGGCGTCCTAAACCGCTAGACGAACGGGCCATAAGCCTCAGCAGAAAAGAAGTGGTAGCCCGTACCAGATTCGAACTGGTGATCTCCGCCTTGAGAGGGCGGCGTCCTAAACCGCTAGACGAACGGGCCACATGACATCTGCACTGCCGTGCTGCGGAGTAATATATTACTGGACAAAAAACGTCAGCGCAAGAAGAAATTCCAAATTGCCGAAAAATTGTCGGCAGGTTATGGAACACGCAGGTAAACTAGGTAGCTAATTCAAGTTGAGATGGACCAAAAGAGCTTCGCGATCGTTGGGAATGTTGTCTTCGATCACGGCGTCGAGGGCGGAGTTGAGAAGCTGCCCCAGTTCCGGCCCGGGCTTGACTCCAGCACGGATCAGGTCGCCGCCGTTGATGGCGAGCATCTTGAGCGTATAGGGCTCCCCCGCCCTCAGCAGCTCGTGCGCCATCGCGCGCATCTCCTCAATCGTCTCAACGTAATAGAAGCACGATGGGGCCTTGCCAAGCGTGTCAGCACGCTTGAGGTCCATGAGCTCGTCAATCAGGCGCGACGTATCGACGCCCTCGCCCGAAAGCGCGCGCATCATATTGAGCAGACAAGTACGCTCTGGGCGCAGCGGCTTGTCATGGTATTTGATAAGCAGGCACACATCGCGCACCAAGTCGTGCGAAAGCGCCAGGCGATCCATAATGACGCGCGCTTTCTTGGCGCCGAGCTCGGGATGACCGTAGAAGTGTCCGCTGCCGGCGTGATCGACCGTAAAGCAATCGGGCTTGGACACATCGTGCAAAAACGCCGCCCACATAAGGCTCGACGAGGGCGCGACGCCGTCGCACAGCGCCAGCTCCCCTGCCACCGTCAGCACACGGGCGATATGTTCGTAGACGTTAAAGGCATGGTAGACGCTACGCTGGTCAAAGCCACGGGCCGGGGCCAGCTCGGGCACAGCGGCGCAGATGAGCTCGGGATAGCGGAGCATCGCGTCTCCCCCATGACCGGTCGAAAGAATGCCCTCGAGCTCAATACCCACACGCTCACGCGCCACGGCATCGAGCAGCGACGCGCACTCGGCAAGCGCGCGCTTAGTCTCGGGCTCAATCATAAAGTCCAGGCGGCAGGCAAAGCGTACCGCACGCAGCATGCGCAGGGCGTCCTCGTTAAAGCGACGCTTGGGATCGCCGACAGCGCGAATCAGCTTGCGCTCCAAGTCACCCTGGCCGTCGTAGCGGTCGACAAGCCCGCGCTCGGGATGCCAGGCCATGGCGTTGACGGTAAAGTCGCGGCGCGCCAGATCGTCCTCGAGCGAGGCGGCACGCTCCACACTCTGGGGATGGCGACCATCGGTGTAAAAGCCATCCAAACGGTACGTGGTGACCTCGATACGCTCGCCATCGGAAATAGCCGTGATTCCGCCAAATTTAATGCCCGACTCCACAACCGCGATGCCGGCGGCCTCGAGCGCCGCTTTGGACTCCTGCCACAGGCCGCTACAGCACATATCAACATCGTGGCTGGGGCACCCCATCAGGGCGTCGCGCACCCAACCGCCCACGTACCAAGCCTCAAGACCAGCCGCCTCAAGCGCGCGCAGGACGCGCAGGGACGCATCGGACGGTTGCGTATCGTTGAGCGAAACATTGCACATGCCTATGGCCTCCTGCACTTGTGAGCGTAAATCGATGGTTCTCAAGAAGTCTAACAAGAAACGAGAAAGCACGCACACGCAATCGCGTCGTCGATTAGATAAAACGAGACAGCAGACGCCACATACGTTCAGCGCGCAAAAAACACCCGCTTTGGTAATCCAAAGCGGGTGTTCGGCAACGACGTATCGATGCTGCTAGCAGACCTGGCGAACCTCAATGTGCTTCTTATATTCGTCCACCTTGGCAAAATCGCCCAGACCGGGGCACTCGACCACGTTGGCGCCGGTGGCCATCGAAAGACGCAAGGCATCCTCGACGCGCTCGGGGGCGTCGTGCCACACGGACAGGAAGGCAGCGAGCGAGGAATCGCCGGCGCACACCGTCGACAGCAGCTTGACGTCGAAGGTGCGGTTGGCAAACCAGATATGCTCGCCGTTGGAGAAGTACGCGCCGTCGCCACCGAGGGTCAGCAGCACGTTCTTGGCGCCCTTGGCGTGCAGCTCGGCCATCGCGCCCTTGACGGACTCGTCGTCGCCACCGCTCACCTTGATGCCAAAGATGTCGAGCAGCTCGTCATCATTGGGCTTGATCAGCAGCGGCTCCATGGCAATGAGGTCTGCCAGCTGATGGCTCGAGATATCGAGGACGAACTCGGCCCCCTTGGCCTTGACGCGGCGCAGGACCTCGGCCAGGAAGCCCTCGGAAGTGTTGGGAGGCAGCGAGCCGCTGATGACCAAGCAGGTCATGTCATCGAGCGAATCGATGAGCTCAAACATCTCCTGCTCGTTGGCCTCGTTGATGGCGGCACCGGCGTTGACCATGTTGTACTCGGTGTCGGGGCCGGCGTTGAGGAACACGTTGACGCGCGTGATGCCGTCGGTCCACACGGGCTTGACGGGCACGCCCAGGGCCTCGGCGCCCTTGACGATGAACTCGCCCGAGAAGCCAGCGAAGAAGCCCAGGATCGTGGTGTCGACACCGTAGTGGTCAAGCGTAAACGAGACGTTGAGGCCCTTGCCGTTGGGCGTATAGACCGCGTTGCGGGTACGCGTGACTGTGTTGGCGGAAAGACCGTCGCAGGCAATGTTGTAGTCAATGGCGGGATTTGCAGTGAGCGTGTAAATCATGAATGTTCCTTTCACGAAGCAACGTGTTAATGAAAGTATATTCCACGCATAGACAAAAGGCTAGGACAACTCGGTGAACGGTGTGGAAGCGATGAAGTACGGCAGGACACGTCTCCCCCATGGCGGAACAAAAAAGGCGCCCCGGCCGAAACCGGGGCGCCGCATGCGCACGAATATGTCGCGTTTCGATTACTGACGATCGAGCTTGCGGACAGCAACGCGCTTGCTGTACTCATCGACGTGACCGAAGTCGCCGATGCCGACGGACTCAGCAACGTTGGCGCCGGTGGCCATAGCGAGCTTCATGGCCTCCTCGACGTTGTCGCGATCCCTGTACCACTTGTGCAGGAACGCAGCAAGGGTGCAGTCGCCGGCGCAGACGGAAGAGACCAGCTTGATGTTGAACTCACGCTTGGCGTACCAGATGTCCTCGCCGTTGGAGAAGTAAGCGTCGCCGCGGCTACCACGGGTGAGCAGCACGTTCTGAACGCCGGCGTCGTGAGCCATCTTCATGGCAACGCGGACCTCGTCGTCGGTGTCGACCGGCACGCCGAAGATGGCCTTCATCTCGTGATGGTTCGGCTTGATGAGCAGCGGCTTCTTGTGAGCGAGCTCCTTGAGCTTATCGGAGGACAGGTCCAGGACGACGTCGGCGCCACGGGCCTGAGCGTGCTCCATGACCTTAGCCAGGAAGTCAGGCGTAGCTTTGGGAGGCACGGAGCCGGAAACGATCAGGCACTCGAGATCGCCCGCGGTGTCCAGGATGTTGTAGAGCTCCTCCTGGTGCTGCGGCGTGATCGGAGCACCCGGGTTCAGGATGCCGTACTCGTGCTGGCCATCGTTGACGTAGGTGTTGATGCGCGTGATACCGTCGGTCCAGACCGGGCGGCAGAGACAGCCCAGGTTCATGACCTCCTCGACGATGAACTTGCCCGTGAAGCCGGCGAAGAAGCCGAGCGCGACGGTGTCGACGCCCATCTTCTTAAAGGCGAAGGACACGTCGAGGCCCTTGCCGTTAGCCGTGTAGCTGGCCGAGCCGGTGCGGACGTTCTCGTCGGGCTCGAGCGGAGAGCTCGAAACCGTCATGTCGACAGCCGGGTTAGCGGTTAGCGTGTAGAACATTTACAGTACCCCCTGTATATGTGAGGGCCGCGTGGCCGGCCCATTCCAACCACGCGGTTACCTCTGATACCAAATTAGCGAGCTGCGGACTCGAGCAGTGCCTTGACCTCGGCGGCGGTGTTGCAGGCGAGCGCCTTCTCGGCGAGCTCGTCGCACTCGGCCTTGGTCCACTGGCTGATGGTCTTGCGGGCGCGCAGGATCGACGGAGCGCTCATCGAGAACTCCTCCAGGCCCCAGCTGATCAGCAGCGGCTCGAGCAGCGGATCGGCAGCGGCCTCGCCGCACATACCGACCATGATGCCGGCCTTCACGCCGCTCTCGATGATGTTCTTGAGCGAGCGGAGCACGGCGGGATAGTACACCTGGTACAGGTTGGAGATGGTGTCGTTGCCACGGTCGGCGCACATGGTGTAGCCGATCAGGTCGTTGGTGCCGATGGAGAAGAAGTCGGCGACCTCGGCCAGACGGTCTGCGAGCAGCGAAGCGGCGGGCGTCTCGACCATGATGCCGACCTCGATGTTCTCGTTGAACTTGCGACCCTCTTCGGTCAGCTCGGCCTTGCACTGCTCAACGAGCTCCTTGACAGCCAAGACCTCCTCGACACAGGTGACGAGCGGGATCATGATCTTGACGTCACCGAAGGCGCTAGCGCGCAACAGAGCGCGGAGCTGGACCTTGTACTGGTCGGGATTAGCCAGGCAGTAACGCACGGCGCGGAAGCCCATGAAGGGGTTATCTTCCTTGACCATGTGCAGATACGGAATCTCCTTGTCGCCACCCACATCGAGCGTGCGGATGATGACCGGAGCACCCTTGAGCGCGCTGGCGACCTTACGGTAGGCGTTGAACTGCTCCTCCTCGGAAGGAAGCTCAGCGGAGTCCATGAACAGGAACTCGGAGCGGAACAGACCGATAGCCTCGGCGTCGTGATCGAGCGCGTTGGGCACGTCATCGGGGTTACCGATGTTGCAGGCGATGATCTTCTTGATGCCATCAGCAGTCACGGACGGCTTGCCACGGAAGGCCTCGAGGGCTGCCTTCTCGGCAGCGAAGGCCTCGGCCTTGGCGGTGTAGGCAGCGAGCGTCTCCTCGTCGGGATCGGCCTCGACGATACCCTTGCCGCCGTCGACGACAACGGTCATGCCGTTGCGCAGTGCGGTGCAGCTGTTGGAGACCGAAAGGACAGCCGGGATCTCGAGGGCTCGCGCAATGATCGCGGAGTGCGACGTGCGGCCACCGGTCTCGGTGACGATACCGGCAACGTGGGCCTTATCGATCGTGGCGGTCATGGACGGCGTGAGGTCGTGCACGACAACGACAGTGTTCTCGGGCAGGACGGAGAGGTCGACGACCTCCTTGCCCAGTAGCTCGGCCAGAATACCGGTGCGGATGTCGGCGATGTCAGCCGCGCGAAGACGGAACA
This sequence comes from Collinsella sp., assembly GCA_030839365.1. Lineage (GTDB taxonomy): Bacteria > Actinomycetota > Coriobacteriia > Coriobacteriales > Coriobacteriaceae > Collinsella. The sequence continues at coordinate 55,574 of JAUUMM010000001.1, read as the reverse complement.
TCTCGTCGTCCATGGACAGGAACATGTTCTCGAACATGGTCGAGGTGTCCATGAGCGCCTGCTCGGCGCAGGTACCGCCGTCAATGGCGGCGTTGATGGCGTCGGTCATACCCGGGTCCTGAGCCAGGACAATGTGTCCGCTCATGATCTCGGCCTCGGCCTCGCCCACCGTCTCCTTCATGTGGTCGGCCTGAGCCTGGGTCTTCTCGCAGAAGACCGAAAGAGCGGACTGATAGCGCTCCTTCTCTGCTGCCGAATCAGCAACCTCATGCGGCTCAAACGTCAAGTCGGGATCGACGGCGACCATGACGGTGCCGATACCGATGCCCTCGGAAGCGTTGACTCCCTGATACATTCCCATTCCTCTCTCCGTGTCATGTGATAAAGCGTTTTGCCATATCCATGACAAAAGAGCGCAGTTACCTTACAACAGGTCACTGCGCCCCCAAATATGAACTTAGTTGTTCAACATGCGACCCGTTTGAGTTCTACTCGCCAAGACCGCTCTTGATGAGCTCGATGGCAGCAGCCAGAGCCTCGGCCTCGTCAGCGCCGTCACACTTGACCTCGACCTCGGTGCCGCAGGGGATACCAGCAGCCATGAGGGCCATCGGGGACTTGCCGTTGACCTCCTTCTCGGGGGTGACGACCGTCACGTCACAGGCGTACTTGCCCATGGTGGAGGCGAACAGACCAGCCGGACGCATGTGCAGACCCTGAGGATTAACGAGGGTAGCCTTCTCAGAAACCATAGTTGACTCCTTTTTTGTGTTTAACCCCTGTCATGTATGTGGCAGGAGTCAGATTCACGACGTTGCTTATATTAACTCACATCAAACGGTTTTTCATTATGTTTCGGACGAATTGTTGGACAGATGTGTTTGTCGTCCGCTTGCTCGCCCACAGGGGCCCGTGCGCGGCCTGTGAGATTTCCTGCTCTACAGTCCTGCTCGCACGAAGAGCACATTAAGTGCTCTTCGGCTCGTGCGGAACTCGCGATAAATCTCACAGGCCGCGCCCGGCCCCCTGTGGGCGAGCAAGCTGCAGAAACTCGGTCGGTCCAGAGCAATATCGTGCGAACGGAATTCTGGCTAATGATCTGTTCGCGACAAAGACTCGATAGGTAGCCCCCTCTATGCCCTTTTGTAAGTTGCGGTGAAATAGGGACTGAATTTGGGGTTGAATCGTTTAAACAGTCCCTATTTCACCGCAACTTATGGGAGGGATAGAAAAAAGGCGGAGGCCCTGGGGAGGGACTCCGCCTTATATACAGGGGGCGATGTTATTCGCGGGCTGGGGGATTAGACCAGGCGGGCGTTGATCGTCTTGGCGATCTCGGCGGCGTCGGTGGAACCCTTGACGGTGGCACGGAAGTCCTCGTCCATGAGCGCCTCGGCGACCTTGGACAGGATCTTGAGGTGCGTGGTGCCAGCCTGGGCACCCGGGATGAGCAGGGCGATAGCCACGTTAACGGGAGCGCCGTCCATGGTGTCCCAACCGGTCACGCCGGACTCGTCCTTAACGACGATGACGGCAGCCTCGGTAATGGCGTCGGACTTGGCATGCGGGATGGCGAAGCCCTCCATCATGCCCGTGGTGCCCTCGGCCTCGCGAGCCAGGAAGGCGTTCATCACGGCGTCGGCGTCGCTGGCGATACCTGCCTTGACGGCCTGGTTGGAAACGAAGCTCAGAGCCTCGTCACGAGAAGCGAAGTCCTCGGCGACAAAGACATTCTCGACCTTCACGAAGTCGGCAGCCTCGGCCTTGGGGGCCTCGACGGCAGCGGCCTTGGGGGCCTCAACGGGCTTGGCTACAGGAGCGGCCTTCTGATTCTTCTCGAAGTCGTACTTCTTGAAGGCCACGAACAGGATGCCACCGACCACAGCGCCGATGAGGATCGCGAGGACCCACAGCGGACCGTTCTCGACAACAGGCAGGACCAGGAAGCCGCCGTGAGGCGCCGGATCGTGAACGTTGAAGAAGATGGTCAAGATGGAAGCGATGGAAGAACCGAGCATCATGATGGGCATGACGGGCCAGATGTTCTTGGTCATGAACGGAATGGCGCCCTCGGTGATGTGGGTGCAACCAAGGATGAGGTTGACGATACCGGCGTCATGATCCTCCTGGCTGAAGTACTTCTTGCCGACAACGACGGCGAAGGTGGTGATCAGCGGCGGAACGATGCAAGCGGCGGAGACGGCAGCCATGAAGTTGGTGCCGAAGTTGTAGGTCTCGGTGCCGACGCCAGCTTCGAGAGCGGTACCGAGCAGGAAGGTGCCAGTAGCGTAAGCAGCCTTGTTGACCGGGCCGCCCATATCAAAGGCGCACATGCAGCCGATGGCCAGGCCAAGAATCACCGGACCGGAGTTACCGAGGCTCTGCAGGAAATCCATCATACCCTGGTTAATGGCAGCCATGGGGCCGGAAATACCGAGCATGACCAGGCCGACGATGGCGGTAGAGCACAGCGGATACAGGAAGATTGCCTTCAGGCCATTAAGGCTCGCGGGAATTTTAGAGAAAACCTTCTCGAGCAGCAGGATGACATAGCCGGCGAGGAAGCCGCCGACGATGCCGCCCAGGAAGCCGAAGCCCACGCCGGCGCCACCGGCGTCGATCATGCCGGTCTCGGCGTTAACAGGCAGGCCCTGGATGGCAATCATACCGGCAACGAAACCGGGGACGAGCGCCGGGCGCTTGCCGATGGATTCGGCGATGTAGGCGGAAAGCACCGGAACCATAAGGTTCATGGCGATGCCGCCGATGATCTTGAGCATCGCAGCAAAGCTGTTGTAGTCGGCAGCCGTCGAATCAAAGGACGTGATGCCCCACAGGAACGAAATGGCGGTCAGAACACCACCGGCAACGACGAAGACCAGCATGTGGCTGACGCCGTTCATGAGGTGCTTGTAGATGACGTGGCCGATGGACTCCTTCTCCTCGACCTCGTCCTCGACATCGGCGGCAGCGGCAACCGTGTCGTCGCCCTTGGCGGCGAGCGCGCGGTCGATCAGCTTACCAGCAGCCTCGACAGACAGGGCCTTGGAAACACCAACGGAAACCATGGGCTTACCGGCGAAACGCTCAGCCTGGACATCCTTATCGGCTGCGACGACGACGGCCTTGGCACCGGCGATCTCGCTCTTGGTGAGCTCGTTCTCGACACCGACCTGGCCATGAGTCTCGACCTTAATGGTCAGACCGCGCTCGGCAGCTGCCTTCTCCAGCGCCTCCTTCGCCATGAAGGTGTGCGCAATGCCGGTCGGGCAACCGGTCGCGGCGATGATGTCAAACTTAGCCATGTGTCCCTCCTTCTTGAGTACAGCGCCCTCGGGCGCTCCCCTACACGCGCTTCGATGCGCGTTTTTCCACAACTGAAAGATACCAACCTACCGTCCGCGTGAGAAGAGACAAGGCGCAATTCTCCGGTGAAAGGTTCTTTCATAACCGTAAACGGCAAGTGAAAGTTTACCATCAACACTTGAAACAGCAAGGTGTATCTTGTAATTGAAAATGCCCGTATACTATGGCATTGCAAATCAAGTTAGATTTTCATGCCAACCAGGAGCCATCCATGACCGATAGTAGCAAAAGCGCACTTTCCCTCATTAGTACCCACCAGGGATACAGCGAGTCCGAGCAGCGCATTGTCGACTATATATTGGAGCACCAGTCCGAGGCGCCACGCCTCACGGCGGCTCAGCTCTCGCGCGCTGCCGCCACGTCCGAGGCGACCGTTTCGCGTTTCTGCCGCAAGCTGAGCTTTGGCAGCTTCCGCAGCTTTCAGTTTTCGTTGGCGCGCGACTTAGAGAGTCAGCGCAACGAGGGCCTGACCGACGAGGTCTCGCTCGACAACATGGAGCAGAGCCTTAAAAATATCCTCGCCGCCAAGGTGAGTGAGCTTAATGCGACCATCGACGGCATTGATCACGACACGTTGGCCGCAGTTGTACACGCGCTTAAGAACGCCGGCGTTATTGAGTTTGCGGCCGTAGGCAACACCAACGCCGTCGCGCTCGACGCGACGTTCAAGTTCTCGCAGCTGGGCCTGCGCTGCATGGCGAGCACCATTAGCGAGACATCAGTCGGCTTTGCGCTCACGTTACGCCCGGGTGACGTCATCGTGCTAATCTCAAACTCTGGCAAATCGCGCCGACTGAATCGCATGGCAAAAGCGGCTCGCAACTGCGGCGCAACCGTAGTCGTCATCAGCAGCGATAGCAAGTCTCCACTTGCGCGCCTCGCCGACTACACCTTTAATACCGTCAATCACGAAGCGCTGCTGACAACGGGTGACTTCGCATTCTCCAAGATGAGCGCCACGATGATCATAGAGGTCATCTACAACTTCCTGCTGCCCGAAATCGAGGACGCCCGAGAGCATATCAGCTACTACGAAGAGCTCATCCAACCGGATAAGGTCGTGGAGTAAAACGCGAAGTGGGACAAAAAATTCAGTCTATTTTGTCCCACCAACACCGCTGATACGACCTAACCTCGAGCTTCTTCGAGCATCTGCTTTGCGTGCGCCAGGCTAGCCTCGGACTGATCGCCGCTCAACATGCGGGCGATCTCGGCGGTACGCGCTTCGCCGGTTACCTCGTCCAAATGCGTCTGGGGAACATCGCCTGGTTCCTTGCTGACAACATAATGCTTGTCGGCCATGACGGCGACCTGCGCCAAGTGGGTTACGACAATCACCTGATGCGTAGAGGCGAGATCTGCCAGCACGCCCGCGAGTGCACGCGCCGTGGAGCCACCGACACCGGCATCGACCTCGTCAAACACCAGCGTATCGACACCGTCCGCGTTACCGAGGACAACCTTGCTTGCAAGCATGACGCGGCTGAGCTCGCCGCCCGACGCAATGCGGCGCAGGGGACGTGGCGTCAAGCCGGCACCGCTGCGGTATAGCAGCTCGTAGCTCGAAGGACCAACGGGCGTCCACTCAGCACGGGGAAGATCGCGCGACTCCCAGACGAGCTCGGCACTACCCATCTCCAAGCGCGCCATCTGGCGGCCAACCTCGTGGCAGAAGCGCGGGGCCGCCGTATTGCGTGCGCGCTTAAGTGCCTTGGCAGCGGCAAACAACTCGCGCTCGGCGCTCCCGAGTGCCTCACGCGCCTTTTTGATCTGCTCATCGCCATCATCGACCAGGGACAGCAGCTCTTGCGAGCGATCGCGCATGGCAAAAACATCGTCCATGGTGGGACCCCACTGACGCAACAGGCCCTTGAGGTCGGAATATCGCTCACGCATGCGTGCGAGCTCGCGCGGGTCGAAGGCGACGCCATCGCGATAGGTACGAAGCTCGTTCGCGCAATCCTCAAGGGAGATACAGGCATCCGAAAGCGCATCGGCAATGTCGCCCAGTTTGCGATCGACGGTAGCCATTCGGGAAAGTTCTGCCACGGCGCTGTTCACGGCGTCGAGCGCTCCCCCTTCGGAGGCAAGCGATGCATGGGCATCGTTAGCTGTGGCAACCAGTACCTCGGCATGTTCGGAGCGCGGCAGCAGTTCCTCGAGTTCCTCATACTCGCCCGGTTTGGGGTCGACCTCGCCGATGCGCTCGAGCGCAAAGCGCGCTTCCTCGACGCGACTCCCCCGCGCACGTGAGGCCTCCTCGACGCGACGGACCTCCTTGGCAGCCGCGCGCGAGGCTTTAAAGCAAGCACGGTAGTGCTCGAGCGCCTCGAGCGCAGAGCGTCCCGCCCAGGCATCGACCATCGCAACGTGATGCGCCGGATCGAGCAAGCGCTGGTGCTCGTGCTGGCCGCACAGATCCATCATCACGCCGACGCGCTCCGAAAGCTCGCGCACACTGGCAATGCGACCGTCAATCTTCACGCGGCTGCGGCCCTCGGCAGAAAGGCTGCGCTGTACGGTGAACCCCTCCGTGTCGTGAGGCCCGTCGAAGAGTCGCGCCTCGACGCTCGCCAGTGCCTCGCCCTCGCGCACCGTCGACGAATCCGCACGCTCGCCCAAAATTAGCTTGAGGGCCGAGAGCAGCGCGGTCTTGCCGGCGCCAGTCTCGCCAGTCAGGACAGTCAGGCCGGCACTCGGCACCAGCGTCGCCTCGCGAATGAGTGCAATGTTATAAACCTGCAGCTCATCGATCATGACGGACTCCGTAGAATACGCGGCTCACCGAGTTATAGAAGCTCTCGGGGCCGTAATCCAGCAGCAACACATCTCCGGGCCCGCGGCGCACCGCCACGCTCTCAACGGTGCCATCGCAGGTAATAAACTGTCCATCGATAGCGATCGCCGGAACGCTCGGGCGATCATCGGACATAAAGATTTCGACGACATCACTCGGCGAGGTCAAAAAGGCACGAGCCTGAATGGTGTGCGGCGCAATGGGTACGCAGACCATGCCCGTATAGTCGGGGCTCACGATGGGGCCACCGGCACTGAGCGCGTAACCCGTAGAACCAGTCGCCGTGGACACGACCACGCCGTCGCCACGCAGACGGTCGATATGATGGCCGGACACCGTGATGTCGAACTCGACCATATCGGACAGCGGACCGCGGGTAAGCGCCATGTCGTTGAGGGCGAAGGTGCGCACGACATCCTTCGTACCGTCTTCGCGCACGGACACGATATCCGCGGCGATGGTGGCGCGACGGCTCACGTGCAGCTCACCGGACAGGGCGTCGCTCACGACCTGCAGGATGTCGCGCTCCTCGGGGCTCGCAGCAGTTAGAAAGCCCAGGTGACCATAGGAAAGACCGAGGATAGGAATCTCACGATGGTTGAGGATGCGGGCAGCGCGCAGCAACGTACCGTCGCCGCCGAGCGTAATGACCAGATCGGAGCCGTCAATATCAGGCGTGCTCTGAATCTTGGATCGCTGGTCGGCAGCCCATGCGACCTCATAGCCCTGGCGAGTCAGACAAAGCTCGAGCATCAGGCCGCTCTCGACCGCCTCTTGCTTGTAGTAATTGGGAACCAGAAAGACCTTCATAGCGTTGCAGCTTTCTCGCTCATAACCGATACCTGGGATTGCAGCTCGTCTTGCGAGCGATCGCCGGGGTCAAATCTCGTGCCGTACAGGAAAAACTCAACGTTGCCCTTGGCACCATGAATGGGCGACACGCACACATCGACCGGGAACAGGCCCTTGGCAGCAAAGAGTTCAACCGCCGCCACGAGTGTATCGCGGCGCACGGCGGGATCGGTCACAATGCCGCCCTCGCCCACCAGCGCCGCCGGAGCCTCAAACTGCGGCTTTACGAGCGTGCAGAATGCACCCGTAGGCGCCAGGCACGCCAGTACCGCATCGATAATGTTCGCGATGCTGGTAAACGAGACATCACACACAGCCAGGTCGATAGTGCCGGCATAGCCAAGCTCAGGCAGCTGCGTCACGTTTGTGCGCTCATGCAGCGTCACGCGATCGTCCTGGCGCAACGACCAATCGAACTGGGCGCGACCCACGTCCACCGAGACAACGGTCGCAGCTCCGCGCTTGAGCAGACAATCGGTAAAGCCGCCGGTAGAGCAGCCCACATCCAGACAGGCAAGGCCCGTCGGATTGATGCCAAACGCATCAAGCGCGCCTTCGAGCTTAAGACCGCCGCGGCCAACATAGGGAATGCGCCCCTTCACATGCAGCGGCAGCCCCGGGATCACCTTAAGGCCCGGCGAAGTCAAGCGCTCACCGCCACTCGAGACCAAGCCGGCCATAAGAGTGCGAAGGGCATCCGCGCGATCGGCGCAGATGCCCTGTGAAATCAGTTCGTCATCAAGACGCACGCGTTTCATGAATGCCATCAACCATTCGTATCCGGAGATGCGGCCTAGCTATCCTGGGATTCGTTTGCCGCATCCTCATCGTATTCCTGCTCGAGCTTGTCGGCCTCACGCGGCGTCAACTCAAACTTGTCGACCATATCGACCGCGCGGGAGCCCAGCTCAATCGCTTCGTCAAACAAATCGAGCGAACGCTCCAAGGAGGTATCCTTGGAGCGAACGGTAGCGATGATCTGATCCAGACGGTCCGAAATCTCATCAAAGTTACGGACAGAACCCTCTGGCATGGCTACTCCTCGACGGAGTCGGCCTCGACGGCCTCAGCAGCGTCCGCATCCTCGGCCAACACACCAGCCTCAGCCTGGGCAACCGCAACCTTAGCGGCAGCCTCGGCAGCCTGTGCCTCCTCGCGAGCGCGATCCTCGGCCAGCAGCTCCTGGTATAGGTCCTCGCCCGGCAGCTCCTCGCTGCGAGCGATCTTGCCCAGCACGCCGTTGACGAACGACGCGGACTGGTCGGTGCCATAGGCCTTGGCAAGCTCGACGGCCTCGTTGATCACGATGGCGTCCGAGACCTCCTCGTCGGTGAGGAAACGCATCTCGTAAACGGCGATACGCAGCAGATTGCGGTCGGCACCGGGCATGCGCATAAGATCCCAGTTCTTGGCAACGGAGCGCAGAGCGCAGTCGATGCGGTCGATATGCTCGTAGGCACCGCGGCACAGCTCCAGCGCATAGGGGTCGAGGGGACCCTTCGAGATCAGGAAATCACCCTCGAGGACGCGCTCGAGCGGGCTGTCCGTGGCCTCGGCCTGGAACAGCAGCTGCAGCGCCTGACTGCGGGCAAGCGTACGCCCGCGATAAACCTTAAGGCTCAAAGGTTACTCCTTGGGGAAAACGAGGCCGTCGATGCAAACGTCAACACGCTCAACCTCAACGCCAACCTGGGCATCGATGGCAGCGACCACGGCAGCGCGAACGGCCTCGGCGAGTTTCTTGAACGGATAGCCAAAGAACGCCACGACACGCACGGTGAGTGCGAGCTTGTCGCCAACGACCTCGGCCTCGACAGCCGGCTCGGAAGCCGGGGCCTTGGACGAGAGCATCATGGAGACAAGGTTGGTGGCAAGGTCCTTGACGCCAACGGAGGCGATGCCCTCGACATCCGACACGGCGCGCGAGACGATGGCGGTCAAAACATCGGGCGAAATGCCGATGCCGTCAATCTTGATTTCCTGGGGCATGAGTCCTCCTAGAAGAGTTGGTTGCTAGACGCGGGAGACGAACTTGCCGTCGCGGGTGTCAACCTTGATGACCTCGCCCTCGTTGAGGTACATGGGGACCTGGATGACAGCGCCGGTGTCGATCGTGGCCGGCTTGGTGGAACCCTGGACGGTATCGCCCTTAAAGCCCGGGTCGGTCTGGACGATGGTGGTCTCGATGAACATCGGCGGGGTCACGCCCATGAGCTCATCGTCGGCGAAGAGCAGCTGGCAGATGTCGTTCTCGCGCAGCCACTTGGAGTTCTCGCCCACCATGTCCTCGGGAACGGGAACCTGCTCATAGGACTCGTTGTCCATGAAGATGTAGTCGGTGCCATCGTTGTAGAGGTACTGGAACTCACGGGTGGTGAGCATGACGCTCTCGAACTTGGTGCCGGCGTTGCAGGTGTTCTCGACGACGCGGCCGCTCTTGATGTCGCGGGTCTTGTAGCGCACAAACGCGCCGCCCTTGCCCGGCTTGACATGCTGGAACTCGACGATGGTGTAGACCTTGTCCTTGATACGGAGACCGAGGCCGTTCTTGAAGTCGGCGGTAGAAATGGTAGGCATAGCGACCTTTCTTGTTATGGGCAGAACGCACAAGCGTCCAAATTACATACGACAGAAATTATACACTTGCAGACGGCGCCTGCGGCGAGCGCATAAAAAGAGAACGCGGGGCGTCCGAATCGATTCGGACGCCCCGCCCCAAAAATCTATCGAAATGGGCTAGCAATCGATGACGTGCAGGTCGTGCGGGGTCTTGGTGAAAGGCTCGTAGCCGTTCTCGGTGACCACGCCGTAATCCTCCAGGCGCACGCCGCCCACGCCGGGCAGGTAAACGCCGGGCTCCATGGTGACAACCGAGCCGATCGCGATGGTGTTCTTGCTGCGGTTGAAGTTGGGCAGCTCGTGGATGTCGATACCGACGCCGTGGCCCAGGCCATGATTGTAGTAATCGCCATAGCCGGCATCGCCGATGATCTTCTTGGAAAGCTTGAAGATGTCGTTACCCTCAACGCCCGGATGGATGGCGGCGACGCACTCCTCGTGCGTGCGGCGCACGAGCGCGTACAGGTCGAGCTGCTCCTGCGTGGGCTCGCCCATCACGACGGTGCGCGTCATGTCGGAGCGGTAATCGCAGTAGCCCGCGCCGTAATCCATGAGAACGAAATCGCCCTTCTCGATCACGCGATCGCTCGGCACAGCATGCGGGTTGGCGGTGTTGGGACCGCTCGCCACGATGGAGCCGAAGGCAAGGCTGTCGGCGCCGTTGGCGAACATAAAGTTCTCGAGCTCGTTGCGAACCTGCTTCTCGGTCATACCGGGCTTAATAAAGCCGAGCATATGCTGGAAAGCGGCATCGGTGATCGACTGCGCATGGCGCATAAGCTCAATCTCCTCGGCATCCTTGATGGCGCGCATCTTGCGGATGTCGTCGTGCATCAGCGGTAGGATGCAGGCGACGGAACGGTCCTCCAGGCCGCGCTGAATACCTTGGTAGAAGTTAATCTGCATATCGTCCTCGACAGCACAGACACGGCACTTGTTAGCCGCAATCTTGCCGGCGACCCAGCCGGGGATGGTACCCTCGTCCATGTCGTAAACCCAGGGGCTGCCGGCGGGCGTGTTCTCCTCAAAGCTGTTGAGGTAGCGCGAGTCGGTATGGAACAGGCACTGGTCGGCCGTAATAAACGCCGCGTGCGGGAATTCAAAGGTGTAATCGAAAACGCCCTTCACGCCCGTAAGCCAACGAAGATTGGCCTCGTCGCGCACCACGATGGCGTCGTAGCCACGCTCGGCCATCAGGGCACGGACACGCTCGATACGACCGGCAGGACCGGCAGCAAACTCAGACATGCAGATTCCTTTCTTGTTGTCTCTATATAGACGGGACGGGTCTCAACCGAACGACGGAATCGCATGCGATCCGCAACCGATTGGAAACCCGCCCCTCAACATGATACGAAAGAGGATGGAAGTCAATAAATCTTAGAGAAGTTCTTTACGAGAAGCCAAGTAGGCGTGAGCATGGCGCTTAAGAACCTCGTCCTCAACGTTCGTTAGGCGAATGGCGCCGAGTGCCGCGGGCAGCGGCAACATGCTGCGGTTCGAGCGTGCAAACTGCTGCTTGCGGAACTCCTCGATATATGCGGCAGACTCCAGATCGAAGGCAAGTTCCTCGATACCAAAGTCCTCCAAGCAGTCATCGACCTCAAAGACGTAATCGATATCGAAATCGCAGGCATCATGTGCAAGGCGTGCCTCAAAGCGAATGCCCTCGGACAACAGCTGGTAGGCAGGGGCCTGCGAAGCGGCATCGCCCAAGCAGGCGCGCAGGGTACGCTCCCCCGTCTTGCCAAAATCGAGCGCACGGCGAGCGCTCGGGTTCGTGGCCATCAGTACGTCCTTGCGGGCAGTCTGAGACCATTGAACGGCATTGACGAGCGCGACCTCCTCGCCCGCGAGAATCTCGGGGACGGTCTCAGTAAACTGATTCCAACGGGACTTACTGCTCGAAAGCATGGTGCCAACAAGTACCACATAGCCGAGCTTGAGGTCCTCGGGGTCCGCCTCGCGAACAAGGTCGAGGTCACACACGACCAAGCCCGGTTCGGGACGGAACGCGATAGCGGGAAGCGCATTCGACGACGAGGCAATGAGCGGCTTCATGGTCGTCGCGACCGTGAGCATGGCGTCAAAGGTCGTCGGCAGCAGCGCGCACTCGGTTCGGCCACACCACTGGTTGGCGCACCAGCTAACAACCGAGCAGGTTGCGGCATCGCCAACGGCGACAACCAGATCGTCGCAGGTAATGCCGTTGGCAGACAAGGCGCCAAAGATAGCATCGGCATCGGCCAGCGTGGCACCAGCAGGCGAAACCTCAAGGGAGAACTGCGACACGGCAAAACCGGCGTCGACCAGCGCATGCTCGACGACCTCATCAAAACGTTCTGACGAGGCGGAGTTCCAAACCACCATCGCGCGCTTAGGCTTGCCCACAGCCGAGGCAAACATACGCGACAGCTCATCGAACGCGCCCAATCCGACACGGACATCGACGCTGCGGTTTTGGAAATTGATCAGTTGGCGGCGAATCATAGCAGTCCACGCTCCAAAAGCATCTCGGCACAAAGGTAGGAAACGTCCTCGAAGGACTTGTTGCGAATATCAAGGGTAATATCGGCGGCCTGGCGATACAGCGGACGGCGATGCTCAAACAAGCGCGCGGCATGCTCGGGCGAGCGGAAATCGGGGCGCGTGTCGGACCGACGAATCTGGCGAATCGAATCCTCAAAGTCGCCCTCGAGGTACACGCACGTACCCATTTCGTGCATCAGCTCAATATTCACCGGCGTCTCGACGATACCGCCCCCGCACGAAACCAACAGACTGCGCTCGCTTTGGAGCGAACGGAGCGCCGAGGTCTCGAGCTCGCGAAAACGATCCTCACCCTCGGTCTCAAAAATCTCGGTTACCGACTTGCCGCAACGGCGGACGACTAGGCGGTCGGTATCGATAAAACGCCGCTTGAACATAGTGCCGACGTTGCGCGCGAGCGTCGATTTGCCCGCGCCCAAAAAGCCGATAAAGAAGATATGGTCGCAGCCGTGTTTGGTGTGCTGGGACATGACGAGACCTATTCCTCGCAGGGAAGGTCGCGCAGGGCCCGGCGCTCAAAGATACGGAAGATCTGCGTATACCACAGGTCCTGCGTGGCCTGCGGCTTTACCAGGATGGTATCGACGCCGGCGAAGTTGCCGCTCCACACGTCCGTGTAGAGCTGATCACCGATCAGCACCGCCTCGTCGGCCGTGGCGCCGAGGCGCTTAAGACCCGCCTTGAGGGCAAACGGCGCCGGCTTCATGGCATGGCTGATGGCCTCGAGTCCCAGCTCGCGTGCTGATGCCATGACCTGGTCGCGATGCCAGTTGTTGGACACCATGCACAGCTTAAAGCCTTTGGCGCGGGCGGTATCGAGCCAAGCGGAAACCGCAGCGGGAACCTGCTCGGTGTCACGCGGCACCAGGGTGTTATCGCGATCGAGCAGAATGGCGCGTTTGCCGTCGGCCCAAAGGGTATCAAGGTCGATGCGATCGACCGAGGCAACGTAACGTTTGGGGCTAAAAATCCTCATGCTAATTCCAAGACTGTTGATGCTCTTCGTAGGTTTGCGAGAAGTACTCCTCGTCCTGCGTAATGTAGAAATACAGGTCATCGGAGTCGGTCGGCTCAAGCGTGGCCTTGAGTGCCTCGAGCGACGGAGAGCAGATGGGCGTGGATGGCAGACCCTCATGCTTATAGGTGTTATACGGACTATCGCTCTGCAGGTCGTCGGCGGTAACCTCGCCACCGGTGACATACATCATGGTCGCATCGCTGTTGAGATAGCGCAGACCATCGAGCTTGCCGGCAAGACGGTTGTAGAAGACCGAGGCCACGTGCGCGCGCTGGTCGGCGTTGAGGCCCTCGCGCTCAACGATAGAGGCCAAGTTGACGATGTCGTAGTCGGACATCTCCACACCGTAGCGTTCCTTGATCTTGGCTTCGCAGCTCGCAAAGTCAAGCGACTTGTACTCGGTCTTAAACTGATCGAGCATAGCGCGAATCACGTCATCGACCGTCGGCGAATCGCCCAACGAATAAGTCTTGGGGAACAAGAAACCCTCAAGCGAGTCGTTGGCGGCGCCCTTAAGGAAGCTATAGTCGTCCACGTAGTTGGAGGCCTTAGCCTGGTTGAGGAAGTCTTCCTTAGAGATGCCATCGTAGGCCTGGGCCACACGATCGGCGACTTGATCGACCGTCAGGCCCTCAGGGATTGTTAGCGCATTGGAGCCCGCGTTGGGACCTTCCATGAGCTGCTGAACAACCTTGGTCGCGTCCATGAGTGTGGTGAACAAATAGGTACCAGGCTTGAGCGACATATCGGCGTTGAGCTTTTTCACCGCCGCATAGTAATCCTTGGGATTCTCGACGATATGGTTCTCGGAGAGAATCGAGGCGATCGTATCGCCCGAAGCACCGTCGGGAATGGTTACCGTAACCTGCTGACCAGCCGTGACCTTCGTATCCTCACCGGCAAAGAAGCCCTTGACGGCCGGCACGACAAAGAAAACGATCGCGACAAGCGCAAGCACCGCCACCACAACGCCGATGATCATGGGAACCGGAGAGCTCTTCTTTTGAGCACCGCGACGAGTATGCGTGTTGTAGCTCGAGCGGGTCGCCGGAGCAACGCCATGCGAACCGCGGGCGTGATGAGAATGCGATTGGGGGGCCTGCGTTCGCTGGGTAGGTGCCTGCTGCTTAAAGCGGGTACCGCCTGCAGGCTGGGCCGTACGAGCAGTGGGCTGCTGAGCCGCGTGAGAAGCCGGATGCTGAACCGAACGAGCAGAAGGCTGCTGACCCGTCCGTTGAACAGGTTGGGCCGAACGAGAGAAGGACTGCACCGGGCGCGCGGCAGGCTGAGCTGCGCGCTGCGTCGGCTGTGCCGGACGCTGGCCAGGCTGGGCAGGGCGCGACGCCGGCTGACGTGTACGATTCGGCTGGCGCGGATCGGAAGCACTAGGCATGCGAAACCTCCTCGTTTTTACGATCGAGCCACGTCTGCAAAAAAAGGCTGGCGGCAATCATGTCGATCTTGCCCCTCATCTGCTTTTCGTTGAGGCCCTGCTCGCGCAGGATACGCTTGGCCTCTTGCGAGGACAGACGCTCGTCCTCAAACTCCAGCGGAAGATCGAGCTCGTCGGCAATCTTTTGCGCCACGGCGGCAACGCGCTCGGCTTGGGGGCCGGGCTCACCGCCCATGGTCAGGGGACGTCCGCTTACCAGGATGTCGGGCTCATAGTCCTCAACCAGGTAGCGGAACGTCTTGGCCATACCGGTGACCTCGGCAGCCGGAAGCACCTTGACGGGCATCGCCATCTTGCCATCACGGCTCGAGATGGCGATGCCGATCCTGGTCTCCCCTATGTCCAGCGCGAGCGCAACCACAGCAACTTCTTAGATTCTTAGGCGCCGAGCGCGGTCTTGGCGGCCGCGAGGGCATCGGCGATGCCGGCAGCATTCTTGCCACCGGCCTGGGCCATGTTGGGACGGCCACCACCGCGACCGTCGACCAGACCCGCGATCTGCTTGATCACATTACCGGCGTGGAACCCGGCCTTCACGGCGTCATCGGAGCCGGCAGCGAGCAGGGCCGGAGTGCCCTTCTCAGTCACGCTGGCGACGACACAAGCGACAGGGCCGGCGACCTTCTGGTGCACGGTATCCCATACGTTGCGCAGGTCGGCAGCCTCAAGGCCCTGGAGCTCAGCAACGACGAGCTTGTAGCCACCGAGCTCGACAGCACCCTCGATGGAGCTGGAAATGGCGTCGGAGGAACCACCGGTCAGAGCCTTTTTGAGCTTGTTGGACGTCTCGCGCAGCTCGACCTGCAGGTTCTCCACACGGGCGGGAACCTCGTCGACGCGGCACTTGAGCGCAGCAGCGGCGGCGTCAACGAGTGCCAGGCGGTCGGCCATATAGTCGAGAGCACCCTTAGAGGTCACGGCCTCGATACGGCGGACGTTCGAGCCCGTAGAGGACTCGGAAATAATCTTGAACAGGCCGATCTCGGCGGTGTTGGCAGCGTGCGTGCCACCGCAGAGCTCGCGAGAGAACGGCTGGTCCTCGGCGCCCACGGAGACGACGCGGACGACATCGCCGTACTTCTCTCCAAACAGAGCAACAGCGCCGGCAGCCTTAGCCTCGTCGATGCCCATAACACGGGTCACGACCGGCTTGGAGGCGAAGATCTGCTGGTTGACCAAGTCCTCGACAGCCTTGAGCTGCTCGGAGGAAAGGGCCTCGAAGTGCGTAAAGTCAAAGCGCAGGTGCTCGGGCGTCACCAGCGAGCCGGCCTGGGAGACGTGCTCGCCCAGGACCTGCTTAAGGGCAGCGTCGAGCAGGTGCGTGGCGGTGTGGTTGCGGCGCAGGAAGCCACGGCGCTCGGCGTCGAGCGCGGCGGTAACAGCGGCACCGACAGTCAGCGTGCCCTCGGCAACGTGGGCGACGTGAGCATACAGGCCGTTGTGGTTCTTGGTATCGGAAACGGTCAGCGAAACGCCCTCAGCGGAAAGCTCGCCGGCATCGCCCTGCTGGCCACCCATCTCGGCATAGAACGGGGTGCGGTCAAGCACGACCTCGACGTCCTCGCCGGCGGCAGCGGACTCGACGGACTCGCCGTTGCGCACGATGGCGACAACCTTGGCGCCCTCGATCACATCGTTGTCATAGCCGTCGAACTCGGTCGCTGCGACCTTGTCGGAAAGCTCGACCCACACGTCGTTGAAGCTGCCCCAGGCGTCGCCCTTGGCATTGGCGCGGGCGCGGGCCTTCTGGTCCTCCATGCAGGCAGTGAAGCCGTCCATGTCGACGTCGTGACCAGCGGTGCCGGCGATCTCGACGGTCAGGTCGATGGGGAAACCAAAGGTGTCGTGCAGCTTAAAGGCAACATCGCCCGGAAGCGCAGCACCCTCGGCAAGCGCTGCCAGGGCCTCATCCAGGTAGACGCGACCGTAGTCGAGCGTCGTGGAGAAGCGCTCCTCCTCGGAGGCGACGATACCCTTGACGAGCGCGACGTTCTTGAGCAGCTCAGGATAGGCCTCGCCCATCTGAGCGTTGACCTCGTCGATGAACTTAGTCAGGAAGGCGCCCTCGATGCCCAGCAGGCGACCGTGGAACACGGCGCGGCGGAGCAGGCGGCGAAGGACGTACTCGCGACCCTCGTTACCGGGCAGGATGCCGTCAGAGATCATGAAGTCGACGGCACGGGAGTGGTCGGCGATGATGCGAAGAGAACGGCTGGCGCCGGAGTAATCGTCGGCGTCATAGGTCTTGCCGCTGATCTCCTCGCCCAGCTTGATGAGGTGCTGCATCAGATCACCGTCGTAGTTAGCAGTCTTGTGCTGCATGATAGCGGCCATGCGCTCCAGGCCCATGCCCGTATCGAGGTTGCGGTGCGGCAGCTCCGGCATGGAGCCGTCCTCCTGACGGTCGTACTGGGTAAAGACGAGGTTCCAGAACTCAAGGAAGCGGTCGCAGTCGCAGCCAGGCTTGCAGTCGGGGCTGCCGCAGCCGACCTCCTCGCCCATGTCAAAGTAGATCTCGGAGCACGGACCGCAGGGGCCGGTGGGGCCAGCGGCCCAGAAGTTGTCGTCCTCGCCCAGGCGGGAGATGTGGTCCTCGGCAACGCCCAGAGAACGCCACACGTCGTGGGTCTCGTCGTCCTCGGTAAAAACGGTAAAGTACAGGCGGTCGAGCGGCAGCTTGAACTCCTTGGTGATGAGCTCAAAGGCCCAGGCGCAAGCCTGCTCCTTGGAGACGCCGCCAAAAGAGAAGTCGCCGAGCATCTCGAAGAAGGACAGGTGACGGCCGTCCTCGCCGATGCAATCGATGTCGTTGGTGCGGACGCACTTCTGGCAGGAAATCGCGCCGATCTCCTTCATGGTCTTCTTGCCCTGGTAGTACTCCTTAAACTGATTCATGCCGGCGTTGGCAAGCAGCAGCGAAGGATCGTCGGGAACGAGGGACGAAGAAGGATAGAGCTTAAGACCGCGCTCCTCAAAGAAGTTGAGGAACTTGGAGCGGATCTCGGCCGTAGTCATTGACGGGTAGTCAGCACTCATAGAGGGAATCTCCTCGGTTTCACATCGAAACAGTTCAAACGTAACGATATTACCATCCCGCCGCGCAAGTGCAAAAAAGAGGGCCGCCAAACAGCGACCCTCCAGCGAAAGTGCACGTTATTCAGTACTGTGCGATCCTTTGAAAAAGGACTGCTGTAGAATTACATATAAGAATCACCCGGAAGGAGCAATCGATGAAAAGTAAACGATTTGTCCTGAATGCACTTCTGGTACTAGCACTTTTAGCGCTCTTGGCCTTCTCCTGCTGGTACGCAAACCAACCAGCATTTGGCTACGTATTGTATGCAGTAATGTCCGGCGATAAGGCTTATTACACTCTACGCGCAATTGACGTTCTCTTTTTCTATGTAGCCGGCCCCTTATCAATCGCTTTGCTCGCGTTTATTGTCATTTACAACTTCAAGAAACGTTAATAGGGCCTATTTAGAATCCGAATCGTCCATGGAGCCGTCGATGCCGGTTTTGGTATCGTCGTCCAAGTTGGAGTCATCGTCCTTGGCGAAGGGATTCTTGAAGAAGCCCGTGGCATCGGGTTGCAAGCCCGAGAGCTTGATCCAAGGATTATCGAACTCGGGCTTAGGCATCGCTTGGGCCTCGGGCGCAGTCTCGTTGCCGATGAGCTCGGACTCGTAAATGAAGGTGTCGTCGCCGAGCGCGTCGTAGGCGGCGACCGGGTTGCCATCGGCATCGCGGTACGGTGTGCCCTTAAACACGGCGCCGTCATAGGCCACAAGCTGGCGGCCGGTCTCATTCTCGAAGTAGAACACGAAGATACCTTTGAGGGCCGCACAAAGCGGGATGGCAATAATCATGCCGATGGGGCCCATGAGTGCCGAGCCAATAACGAGCGCCGTGAGGCTCATGATGGGATGCACCTGCACCGAGCTCTGCATAACCTTAGGCGAAATCACGTTATCGGTGACGTTTTGCGCGACCATCGTCACGACGAGCGTCCATAACGCCAACATGGGGCTGAACATGAAACCGAGCACTGTGGCGATTGCTGCGCTCACCCAAGGACCGACGACTGGAACCAAATGCATGATGCCGGTAAAGATAGCCATGAGCGCCGCATACGGATGGCCGATGATCATAAAACCGATAAAGGCGAGGAAACCACCGCAGATGGACGTCACGACCATACCGCGCATGTAGCCGCCGACAGAGCGAGAAAGGATGGCGACCATAAAGCGGTACGAGGTCTCCTTCTCCTGACCGATGATGGTGCAAATCTCGTGGTGCATGCGAGGGTAGTCGCAGGCCATCCAGTACGCAAGCACCAGACCAAGGAAGATCACGAACAACTGCGAGGCCGTATTGGTGATGAGCGGGAACACACCACGGCCAAGCTCGGCAGCGATCTGAGACACGTACTTTGATGCCACAGTAACAAGCGACGAAAGATTATCGTCCAAATACTCCTTGAGCGGCGTGTTGTTGAGCGTCTTGGCATGCGAAATCATCTCGTTGAGATCGCCACCCGCAACACGAAGCTGCTCGGGCAGACGGCTCAGGACTTCCATGATCTGACCAAAGAGAATCGGCGACAAGATGCAAACGACACCGACGAGCACGGCAACAACAACAATAAGCGCAATAAGCGAACCGATGCCGCGATTCACGCCATGGTGCTCGAGCCAGTTGGTGATCGGGGACATCACAAAAGCAATGATGGAGCCGACGGCAAGAAACTCAATAACCGGTGCCAGGATGCCCATAAGGTTAAAGATGACAGCAGCAATAACAATGCAGCCGACAACAGCCCAAATGCGCAGCGTCAGAATGCGGGTGTCGCGCAGCACGCGATCGGTTTGTTGGGGGTGCTCACTCATGAACGAATCATCACTCCGTCGGGGTCGATCTTGTCCTGAATCTTCTTAAGCGTGCGGCGCAGCAGACGCGAAACCTGCACCTGAGAAATACCCAGCTTCTTGGCGATCTCGATCTGGGTCATGCCCTTCACAAAGCGCAGCTCGATCACCTCGCGCTCGCGCGGCGAGAAATCGCGGATGGCTTCCTCGATCACCAGGCGGTCATCGGTAAAGTCGAGCTCGTTGTCATCGTCGGCGTAACGGTCGAGAATCGACGGCGCATCGTCGGAATCGGACGCACCAGGAGCCTCGATGGGCACCGAGGTATAGGCCGAAGACGATTCCATAGCCTCGAGGACCTCATCGACAGTCACATCTAGATACTCAGCGATCTCCTCAACCTTGGGCGAACGCTGCAGCTCGTTGGTAAGTTTGTCAGTAGCCTGGTTGACCTTGGCCGAGAGCTCCTGCAGACGACGCGGTACGCGCACGCTCCAGCCCTTGTCGCGGAAATGGCGTTTGATCTCGCCCAGGATAGTGGGTGTCGCAAACGTCGTGAACTCGAGTCCGCGCTCGGGATCAAAACGGTCGATAGCCTTGAGCAAACCCAGATAGCCGACCTGCATGAGGTCGTCGAGCGGCTCGCCGCGATTCTTAAATTTGTTGGCAAGAAACCTTACCAGGTTCATATGGGACATGACGAGCTGCTCGCGGGCGTCCGGATCACCGGTCTCCTTGTAGCGACGAAACAGCTCGCGGGTTTTCTCCTTGTCCCAAGCGGTCTTGCCGCTCCGGGAACGTTCGGTCATATTAAATATCCGCCTTGAGGTCGAGGGAAAGCGTCAGGGGCGCCGCAGTCTTTTCGTAGGAGTCGCACACGCTCGCGAGGATGAGCTCGGCATACACCGCAGCCTGGTCGTCTTCATCGACCGTAGCCTGGTCGCCAAAGGTAATAGTCATGCCAACGTGGGTCTCATCGACATCGAATTTGATGGTGATGTCATCGCAGTCGACCGCGGTGCAACCAAAGATGAAAGCCTCCTCAGCAGCCATGCGGATGTCCTCGATGCGATCGACAGACATAGAGCACAGGGCACCAACGTTGGCTGCCGTCATGCGCACAAGGCGAGCGAGACGCGGGTCACCGGCAACGGTCAGCGTGATAGGGCAGGTTGCTTCGCTACTCATCGCAGGACTCCTCAGAGGTCTCGGCGGGCGTGTAGGTGTAATACTGGGCTGCTTTAGCAGCAGGCTTCTGTGCATCATTGTCACCAGCAGCGACATCGTCCGCGGCTTCGCCAATCAGGACACGCTCGGTCGGCTGCTCGGCTTCTTCGGCAGCGGAAAGCTTGCGCTCGGCGTCGGCCGCGGGAGTCTTCACCTTGTTAAAGAGTTTCTGCACGGCACCGGCAGCGGAGTCGGTCACACTCGACACGGCATTGCTGGCCTCGGCCATACTACCGGTGACCTCGGAAATATCGCGGACGACCGCCTCGACTTCTACGAGGTTGGAGGTAAGGGCATCAACTGCCGTCTTGCTCGACTTAAGCAGCGGCTCCATCTGGGCAAGTGCCGGCGTAAGCTCGTCGACAGCGCCGTCGAGTTTTGCCACCACAGGCTGAGCCTCGGCGATGGTGTTGTTGAGGTCGTTAACGGTCTTATCGAGCGAGTCGACAACGGTGCGGGTCTTGCGCAGGGTAAGCGCGAGCTCAACGATGGCCCACACGCCGGCAACAGCGAGCAGCAGCAGGGCGATTTGAATGGGACTCATACAAGCCTCCCAAAGGAATCGATATACAGACGGTTTCCATGGTACCCCAAAGGGGACCGAACATGCCATGAGCAGCAACGTGGGACAAAATTATCAGCAGCTACTTCGGTGCATTCCCGCTGCGGTCGCGTTCACTTTGCTCTACGCGCCATTCTTCCCAACCGCGGCCGGCAGGCTGCCAAAATGCACCGCGTTCCAAGCCTTCGGGCAAATAGCGCTGGTCGACCCAGCCTTCGGGATAATCGTGCGGATACTTATACACACCGTATTCATCGCTGCCCGGGCGATGGCGATCGCGCAGGTAGCTGGGCACCTCGCGAAGCCCACTAGAATGGATATCGGCCAGCGCCGCATCGATCGAGGCCTCGCACGCATTGGACTTGGGCGCCAAGCACACATAGAGCGCAGCTTGTGCAAGGTTAATGCGACATTCAGGATAGCCAATAACTTCAGCAGATTTAAAGGCAGCATGCGCCACAAAAAGCGCCTGCGGATCGGCGTTACCGACGTCCTCCGAGGCCTGAATCATAATGCGGCGAGCGATAAACTTAGGATCCTCCCCAGCATCGATCATGCGCGCGAGCCAATAGATCGTGGCATCGGGGTCGCTACCGCGCATAGACTTAATAAACGCACTGATGATGTCGTAGTGCATGTCGCCGTTTTTGTCATACGTAAAGCCGCGACGCGGGTTGGCAATCTTTACGTCATCCACGGTGATGGGATAGCGCTCCCCCGCCGCCGGCGCTGGCGTCCCCTCGGTATCGGGACGCGTAACGGCAATCTCGCTCGCCAGCTCAAGTGTCGTCAGGGCCGAGCGTGCATCACCCGCAGCCAGCGTACAAATGGTCTTGACCGTATCCTCATCGGCCGAGAACTTACCGTTCAAGCCCTGCGGCGCCTCAAGCGCACGTTCAATAAGCGTGGCGATATCCTCATCCTTCAGATGCTCAAGCTCCACGACGCGACCACGTGAGAGCAGTGCCGAGTTGACCTCGAAGTACGGGTTCTCCGTCGTAGCGCCAATCATAATGACGGTACGGTTCTCAACTGCATGCAGCAGGGCATCCTGCTGCGACTTAGAGAAGCGGTGAATCTCATCGATGAATAGAATGGTGCGGCGGTCGTACGTATTCAGGCGCGTCTTGGCCTCATCAATCACACGACGCAGGTCCTTCACGGTACCCGTGACGGCGCTGACCTCGACAAACTCGCTCTTGGTATGGTTGGCGATAATGTGGGCCAGCGTCGTCTTGCCCGTACCGGCAGGCCCGTACAGAATCACGCTCGAAAGCACGTCGTGCTCGATCGCGGCACGCAGCCATGAACCCTTACCGACAGCCTTTTGCTGGCCCACGTACTCGTCGAGCGAATTGGGGCGCATGCGCACCGCAAGCGGCGCATTCTGAAAGGAACGCTCGCGCGTCGAAGCAGAAAAAAGGTCGTCCATAGCCATCCCGTGTATCAATCAAAAACGTTTTCCACTAACAGTATACCGAATTTATACGAACTACCGTTCGTTAATATAGGTACGGTGCGGAAACTCCAGACCAGGGAACAGCTTGCTCGTCAGCTCGCAGAAATAACCGTCCGTCATGCTCGCGATATAATCCACCACGGCTTGATCCTTGTCGTCCTGCCAGGCATAGGTGCGATCATAGTAGGAAAGCTGCTGCTCAATGCGCGAAATATGGTGCTTAAAGATGTAAGAGGACTCGTCGCCACCGTTTAGATCCCGCAGGCAACGGTCGTAGAGCTTTACGAACGCCTCGCGCAGCTCCGCCTCGGAATCGCCTTCGATACCGCCCTTGCTATAGATCTTCTCGTAGTTCTCGCGCTTGGCTCGGCGAATTTCCTCAAACAGGTCCTCGCTCATCTCGATGCGCGGCTTACCATAGCTGTGCTCAACGATATCGATAGAGGCATGCGTGAGGATCCAACTGTTGTAGGCACCGCCCCGGCCATCATCAAAAGCGTCGGGCGAAAGCAGGCCCGCCGCGATCGCATCCTGACGGTCACGACCGACGTAGGCAAGAATATCCGAGATGCGAACGACGCAGCCCTCGAGCGTCATGGGACGCAGATGCTCAATTGCGCTATAGCCCGTGGCAATGCAATCCTCAACCGTCTGGTCAAACTGGTCAAAGGAGCCCATGTCCGAGAGCTCAAACACACGCTGCTCGTACTCGCCGTTATGGCATAGCACGCCGTCGAGCGTCTGGAGCGACACGTTGCGGCCATACAACGCGTCGAGCACGCGGACCGACTGCACGTTATGGAAAAAATAACGCCCCGTACGCTCGTGATAGATATCGTTGAGGAAGCGCTCGCCGGAATGGCCGAAAGGCGTGTGTCCCAAGTCGTGGCCCAGGCCAATCGCCTCGATCAGATCGCAATTGAGCCCCAGGGCGCGACCGATATCGCGCGCAATGCGCGAGACAAGCTGCACGTGCAAACCGCGGCGTGACAGATCGTCATTGCTACGAAAGCTAAAGACCTGCGTTTTGCCCGCATACCGGGTGTAAGCCGGAAGATGAAGTATCTTTTCGGTATCGTGCATAAACGCCGGACGCATAAGCGTGCCTTTGTCGGTAGTGCGATCAATACGACGAATGACCTGATCATCGTTGCAACGATACGGGTTGACATAGCCCGAAGCACGATCGGCGGCAATGCGCTCGACAAGCTCGGGCGACAACGCTGAGGGAATACGGTCCATGCGCGCCTTAATGACGGCCGTTTCTTGATTAGATTCCATGGCATGCTCCTTAAGAAGGATGCGCAATCGGTTACAAAGTGCAGCCCACGACCTCGATTATGGCAAAAATCGGCACTAAAAACGGGAGCAATGGCAGGGAGCGCGATTTTGTGAAGAGGCAGGAAAGGGCCAGAGCCAGGAGTGCGACGGCAAATGCCACGATGCCACCCATAGGGTCGAGCGTGCAAAGCGCGAAGAGCGCCTTGGCATCCCCCATGCCGATGCCCGGGATTTGGCGAAGACGACGCCAGAGGGACTCAGTCAGCACGAGAGCAAGATACACAATGACGGCAAGACCCGCGTGGTCAAGCGCTGTGTTCAAACCGAGGTCGAGCCAGACGCCTGCAAGAGCCGCCACCGCACATGCGCCGGCAAGCCCATTGGGAAACCGTCGCTCTCGGGCATCAATTGCCACGCCGGCAAAGATGCAAATCCAAAACGGGATATAGACCATCGGACGCCTCCTCGAGCTGCATCGCAAAAGCAAAAACCACCACAAAGGTGCCTGTCCCCTTTGCGGTGGTTTTGGTGGTGGTTATTTGGCGCCTTGCATGACCTCGTCGAGGGTGACGTTTACGGCATGCTGGGTAGGAACCCAGTCGACCTTCAGGAACAGCGCGGCCACCGTGATGGGGATATAGCTGAACATAAAGATCGGGAAGGTAAACAGGTTAGTCACCAGACGCCACTTTTGCGCGCAGTGAATGTGCTTGTACTCAAAGATAGTCGTGAGCAGCGCCAGGATAAAGAAAGTCAGATACATCATGGCGAAGGTCATAATGAGCGAAGCGGCACAGGCCTGCATCTCGACTTCGGTAGCCAAAAAGCCGTGCGAGAGTCCACCCACGATCAGGAACGTCGCATTGGCGAGCATCGAGATGAGCGACAGCAGCATACCCGGGGCGATCGTCATGAACATGTCGTAGGCGGCAAAGCGATGGTAGCGGAAGGTCGACTTGACCAGGTGCTTACCGTAAGTAAAGAACACCTGGTAGAAGCCCTTGGTCCAACGCATGCGCTGTTTCCAGGACGCCTTAAACGTCACGGGTTGTTCGTCAAAAAACTCCGCCGGCGCATAGCCAATGCGAATGCCGTGAATGGCGCAGAACGTGGTGAACTGAATGTCCTCGGTCAGCGTGTGGAACTGCCAACCGTGCATGCCCTCGATAACGCTGGCGGAGATGAGGTAGCCCGAACCCGAAACAGCGCAGGACGTCTTGCAGATATTACGCGCGTTGTTGAGGAAGCGCGCCTCGCGTAGATACCACGTGGCATTAGCAGCCGAGATCCACGAGCTGCCGAAGTTCTTGGAATTGCGATAGCTCGTGACCACATGGAAGCCCTGGTCAAAGGCATCATTCATCTTGGAAACGTAATCGCGGGAGATAACGTTATCGGCATCGAAGATAAAGTAGCCCTCAAACGTGTCGGGATACTCGTTGAGAATGCGGTCGAAGCCAAAGTCCATGACCCAGCTCTTGCCCTTGCGGGCCAGGTCATTGCGCTCGTAAACAATGGCACCGGCCTCGCGCGCGAGCTGCGCCGTGTTGTCGGTGCAGGCATCGGCGACCACGAAAACCTCGATGAGCTCGGACGGATAATCCTGGTCCTTGATGGAGCGAACGAGGTTGGCGATCACGGCCTCCTCATTATGCGCCGCGATAAAAAAGGCATAGCGATGGAGTTTTTTGGCCTTGGGAGGCGCGACCTCGCCACGAAGAGCGCCAATGACAAAGAAGACCACCTGGTACAGAAAGCAGACCGTGAGCAGCGTGACGACAATCTGGTTGAAAATCACGATGGGTGTGTTGGTTTGTAAAAAGGCGAGCATGCAGGCTCCCAGCAACGCGTAACGTAAACAATCGTATATCTTACCGCAGGCTTACCGAGTTCAAGAAACCACCTAATACTGGCTAGGCTTCGAGAAGACCGAGCTGCGGAACGATTTCATCTCCAACGGCCGTGCGACCGAGCGAGCGCGGAGCCAGATCGTCGAGAACCGCAGCGAGATCCCACGGCAACTCGTCGCGGCACTCAATGCGCTCCCCCGTCACGGGATGGTCGAACGCCACGCGCCAGGAATGAAGGAACTGCCTGGTCAGGCCCTGGTCGGCGCGCGCATCGCACTTGCCGTAGAGTGGATCGCCCACGCAGGCGTGGTTGATATGACGCATATGCACGCGAATCTGGTGCGTGCGACCGGTAAACAGATGGCACTCAACGAGCGTATAACCATCGTCAAAGCGCGTGGAATCAAAGCGCTCGAGGACTTTAAAGGTCGTAATGGCCTGACGGGCAAAGGGGTCGTCCGAAACCGCCATCTTGACGCGGTCGCGCGTAGAACGGGCGATACCGGTATTGATGGTGCCCTCGTCCATGGCGATGTGCCCGTGGACAAGCGTGATATAGCGGCGGTCGAGCGCACGCGTGCGAATGAGATTTTGAAGCGCGCGCTGGGTGTCGTCGTCTTTTGCCGCGAGCATAAGGCCCGAGGTATCGCGATCCAGGCGATGCACGATGCCGGGGCGGTCCTCACCCTGCACGGTACCAAGATGATCGATACCGCAGTGGTAGACCAAGGCGTTCGCAAGCGTGCCGCTCTCGTGGCCGTGGGCGGGATGGCACACCAGCCCGCGCTGCTTGGAGAGCACAATGAGATAGTCGTCCTCATAGCGAATGTCGAGCGGGATGGCCTCGGGAATCACATCGGTGGGATCGTGCGGCTCGGGCAGGTCGACCGAGATGCGGTCACCGGCGCGTACGGCATACTTTTTTGACAGACAGGTCTCGCCGTTCACGATTACGGCGCCGCCCTCGATCAGATACGCGCAGGCAGAGCGCGTGGGGCAGCCGTCGTTGGCACCCAAAAAGGCGTCGAGACGCTGGCCAGAGCAATCGTCGGCAACAAGAATATGGATGTCGGCCATTAACGATCATTCCTTTCGCGAATCTTGCGGGCACGCTCCCCACGCTGCTGGGCCTTGCGCTTAGCGCGGGCCTCGTCACGGGCGTTAAGCTCGGCGGTCGCATCGACCTCACGGGCAGCGGGGCTCAAGAACATGTAACCGAAGAGGGCGAGCACGACGCCCAAGGTAATGCCGATATCGGCCACATTAAAGACGGGGAAGTCGACGAAGGTGGTGGCAATAAAATCGGTCACGAAGCCAAAGGCCAAACGATCGATAGCGTTGCCGATAGCACCGCCCGCAACCATCGCCATGCCCACAACCTCAAGATGGGCGAGCTGGGGTGCACGAACGAGGTACACGGCAATAGCGATAATGACCGCCAACGCCAGCACGGCAAACGCGATGCCATGCCCCTCGCCCATACTAAAGGCAGCACCGATATTGCGGACAAACATAAAGTCGATGACACCGGGGATGGCAGTCACATGCAAAGCTTCGCCCACGGCACGAACCGCAAGCTTGGTCAGCTGGTCAACAAGCAGCACAACGAGCGCTACCCCACCAGCAACACCCAACCGCCAACGCAAAGACGGCGTCATATCCCCAGCACGACCCAAATCAATCCCCTACCCTCAAGAACATCGAATTCCGTTGAACGCAATTAACCATCTTATATTGCCATACGCAGAGCGCACGACATATCCACCAACGCAAGCGAAATAACCAGCACAAAACAAAAGCGACATTCCGAATAACGGAATGTCGCTAAATAGCTTTCGACTAAGAGCACAGGTCGAAAGAGAAGGCTCTAGTTCCAACAATGGAAAAGCCGCGTTGCCGTCGCCAACAGCGAAAACGTCCCTAAGCGAGCAAGGTGACGTGAAAGAGGAGGGAAGCGTACTTTGGTACGCGACCGACGATTGAACGTCAGATTGCCGCTTAGGGGCGTTTGCAGCGTCGGTAGGTTACGGCGTTCTACGAACGCCGTAACCTACAGCGCGTCAGCGCAGCGCTTGCAGATATGCGCGTGGCCGTTGTACTCGCCGACGGTGGTGCGATAGTTCCAGCAACGGTCGCAGCACACGCCCTCGGCAGCATCAATGCAGACGGAAAGCTCTTCGCCCTGGGTCAGCTCAACATCGGAGACGATGTAGAACTCGGCCAGGTCGACCGCTTTGTCACCAGTCAGCAGCGCGTACATCTCGGCGGGAACGACCGCCTTGACGCGAACCTGCTGGCTCTTGGTGAAGGTGCCGGCAGAACGGGCATCCTCAAGGGCCTTGGTCACGGCGCTACGGAGCTCAAGAGAAGCCTCGAGCACGCCCTCGAACTCATTGGCCTCGTCGACCGTGATGGGCGACTTGTACCAATCGAGCAGCGCGGCGTACTTCTGGTGATCGACGCAGCCAGCGGGCGCATATGCCATGGCCTCGTCAACCGTGTAGGACAGGATCGGCTGCAGGTCGCGCATGAGCATCGAGAAGAGCTCGGCCAGCACGGTCTGGGCGCTGCGACGCTCGAGCGAGCCGGGCTTGTCGCAGTACAGACGGTCCTTCAGGGCGTCGAGGTACACGTTGGAGAGCTCGGTAACCACGAAGTCATAAAGCGCACGGTAGGCGCGCGGGAACTCGTAGCTGGCGTAGGCGTCGTCGACCTCGGCCTGAACCTGAGTCAGGCGGGCAACCATGAGCTTATCGAGCGGCAGCAGGTCGGCAAAGGCGACGCCGTCGGTCTCGGGCTCAAACTGACCCTCGAGCTCGGAGAGCAGGAAGCGCAGCGTGTTGCGGAAACGACGGTAGGCATCGGACGTACGAGCAAGGATCTCGTGGTCGATGGACACGTCGGAGCTGGTATCGACGGATGCAACCCACAGACGGATGATGTCAGCGCCCATCTCGTCGCAGACCTTATTGGGGTCGATGACGTTGCCGAGCGACTTGGACATCTTACGGCCCTGGCCGTCGAGGGTGAAGCCCTGCGAGACAACCGCCTTGTACGGAGCGTGGCCGTTGGCGCCCACCGAGGTGAGCAGCGAGCTTTGGAACCAACCGCGGTGCTGGTCGGAGCCCTCGAGGTACACATCAGCCGGATACTCCAGCTCGGGACGGTACTCGCAGACGGCCTTCCAAGAGACGCCGGAATCCCACCACACGTCGAGGATGTCCTTATCGGCCTTGAGGTGATGGCCGCCGCACTTGGGGCAGACGCAGGCCTCGCCCAGGTAGCTCTCGGGAGCGTCGGTGAACCAGGCGTCGGAGCCCTTCTCGTGGAAGAGCTTGATGACGGCGTCGAGCGTGGCGTCGTTCATGACCTTCTCACCGCAGTCGGCGCAAGTGTAGCTGGGGATAGGCACGCCCCAGTTGCGCTGACGGCTGATGCACCAGTCGGGACGCTGCTCGACCATGGCGCCGATGCGGTTGGCCGCGTGGGCCGGATACCACTTAACGTTCTCGCGGACCTCTTTGCCAGCCTGCTCGCGCAAGCCGGTCTTGTCCATCGAGACAAACCACTGGTCGGTAGCACGGAAGAGCACCGGGTGCTTGCAGCGCCAGCAGTGCGGATAGCTGTGCGTGATCTTCTTCTCGAGGACCAGGGTGCCGCGCTCGCGCAGGAACTCGATGATGTGCGGGTTGGCCTCGCCGGTATCCATGCCGCTGAAGGGGCCGCCGGTGCCAAACTCCTCGCCGGTGTAGAACTTGCCGTCGTCATCGACCGGCATGCAAATGTCGGTGATGCCCTCCTTGAGGCAGGCGAAGTAGTCGTCGACGCCGTGACCGGGCGAGTTGTGGACGATACCGGTACCGTCATCGACACCGACGTAATCGGCCAACAGTGCCACGCCCTCAACACCGTCAAAGATCGGCTGCTTATAGTGAATGTGATGGAAGGTCTCGGCGGGAACCACATAGGGCTTGCCGTCGACCACAACCGGGGTGTACTCCCAGCCAAACTCCTCGCAGCACTTGGGAGCCAGGTCCTCGAGCATGACCTCGGCGCGGTCGTCGTGCTCAACGGCGACGTAGGCGGCACCGGGCTTGAGAGAAACTGCCTGGTCGGAGGGGATGGTCCACGGCGTGGTCGTCCAGATGATAAAGTCAACCGGGCCGTCGAAGTTCTCGAGGCCGGCGGGCTTGGAGGTCATCTCAAAGCGCACGAAGATGGACGGGCTCGTCTCGTCGGAGTACTCAATCTCGGCCTCAGCAAGTGCGGTATGGCAGTGCTTGCACCAGTGGACGGGCTTGTGGCCGCGATAGATCATGCCCTTGTCGAACATGGCCTTGAAAACCTCGATGTCGGCGGCGTCATGCTGGTGATAGAGCGTCAGATAGGGGTTGTCCCAATCGCCGAGCACGCCCAGGCGACGGAAGCCGGCCTTCTGCAGCTCGATGTTCTCGACAGCGAACTTGTTGCAAAGCTCGCGGATCTTAGCCGTGGAGGTCTGGTTGAACTTCTCGGTGCCGAGCTTCTCCTCGACCTTATGCTCGATCGGCTGGCCATGGCAGTCCCAACCGGGGACATAGGGAACCTCATAGCCCTGCATCATCCAGTAACGGTTGATTATGTCCTTGGAGATCTTGTTCATGGCGTGGCCGATGTGGATCGGGCCGTTGGCGTACGGAGGGCCGTCGTGCAGCACGAACTTCTTGTGACCCTCGTTCTTCTTCAGAACCTGCTCGTAGACCTTGTTGTCCTGCCAGTCCTTGAGTCGCTTGGGCTCGGACTTGGAAAGACCGGCACGCATGGGAAAACCGGTCTTGGGCAGATTCATCGTCTGCTTGTACTCGTTTGCCACGGTACCCCTTTCATGTCGTGGGCGCGCACGCCCGTTGGGCACCAAAAAAGCGCCCGTCCCTACAAGCTGGGACGAAGCGCCACAAAACGGACTGTACGCCCGCAAAAGCTCTTCGTTTAACCACCCAGCTTAGATGCCCTCGCCCGCGTATTCGCGCACTCGCATCCGTTACTCGGCTGGCCTGTATCGACGACCATCTCGGCGATATCTACTAAGACGAGCCTGTGCGACGCGTCCGTTGGGACCGCAGCTCCGGGGTGATTTTCATCGGTCGCATGCACGGGTTCTCAGCGCTCCCCGCTCTCTGTAACATGCGGACGGCCGACTACTCGTCCCCATCAACGCTTATGCGGAGTATGCTAGCACGTTCCGCGCCGGCGAAAAACCCTCAACACTGGTTTTATACGTTCGAAATTTCTCGCGGCTGTGGACCTTCTCTAGGAGCAAAATACCTGAAAGCACTTTATCGAAAGAAAGAAGGTTGCCATGCGCACGATTGGAATGAGTGATTATACCGTTGGCGAGGATTGCTTTACCGAGCTGCCCGCCGCACTGGCCGAGTACGGAGCGACCAAGGTCGCCATCATTGGCGGCAAGCGAGCCCTGGCTGCAGCGCTGCCGGGTATCGAGGCGGCGCTTGAGGGCACCGATGTCGAGGTTCTGGAGACGCGCGTCTACGGCACCAACAGCACGCGTGCCAACATTGCCAAGGTCGTGAACTCCCCTGCCTGCCAGGAAGCCGATGTGCTCATCGCGTGCGGCGGCGGCAAGGCGCTCGACACCGTCAAGACCGCGGCAATCGAGCTCAAGAAGATCGTCTTCACCGTGCCGACGATCTGCTCCAACTGCTCCGCCGCAACCGCCATTGCCGTCGTGTACAACGACGACGGCTCGCTCGAGGGCTATTCATATCCTAACCGCCCCGCGCACATCTTCATCAACCCCAAGATCATCGCCGAGGCACCGGCAGAGTACTTCTGGGCCGGCGTGGGCGATGCCCTGTCTAAGCAGCCCGAGGTCGAGTACGCCACGAGCGCCGGTAATTTGGAGCACACCGCCGGTCTTGGCCTGGCACTCGCCCACACCTGCTCCGAGCCGCTGTTTACCTATGGCGTCCAGGGTCTTGAGGACGTGCGCCAGGACCTGTCGACCGAGGCCGTCAAGCAGATCGCGCTCGACATCGTGGTCAACACGGGCTATGTCTCGAACCTGACCAACCAGAACGATTACTACTACAACTCGAGCGTGGCGCACGCATTCTACAACGCCACATGCAGCATTCCGCGCGAGGGCACCTACCTGCACGGCGAAGTCGTGAGCCTGGGCGTGCTCGTGCTGTTCGCCTATACGGGCGATACCGAGAACCTTGAGCACTACGCGGCCTTTAACAAGCAGATGAGCCTGCCCGTAACGCTTGAGCAGGTCGGGCTTTCCGAGGCAGACATCCCGGCCCTGTGCGAGTTCGCACACGCCACCAACGAGTGGAAGCAGGGAAACCCCGAGCCCTTCACCGACGAAAAGTTCGCCGCCGCCATCAAGGCCGCCGACGCCTACGGCCACACGCTCTAGGCCTAGCCCAAAACCACCACAAAGGGGACAGGCACCTTTGTGGTGGTTTTTTATTGCTCCAGCATGCTGGGGTCGAACTCGCTTGCCGGGATCACACGGTAGCCGTGGCGCAGGAGCAGGTCGACGAAAACACCGTTGCCCGCGGTGAGCGTACTGCTAAAGGTGCCGTCGTAGATGTGACCCGCACCGCACGAGGGGCTGCGGTCCTGAAGGATGCACGCGACTATCTCTTCCGGTCCGCCTGCCTGCTCGCACATATCGAGCGCACGTTGGGCACCCAGGCGAAATTCGCGATCAACCGAGATGCCCTCGCAGGTACGAACCTCGCCGTTCACAATCTCGGACGGCTTGCGCGGCGTGGGCAGGCCCCCAAAGACCTCAGGGCACACCAAGAGGACCTCGGTCCCTGTACGCTCGCAGGCCTCGACCAACTCGCGATGGTAGTTGTCGAGCCCGTTATACTTGCAGCTCTCGCCCATCAAGCAGGCGCTCACCATGATCTTCATTTCCATCCCTCTCAAGCAAAACGCCCCATTTGAGAAAGCTGCTCAAATGGGGCGTCGGCGTTTACTGGCTCGGCCGCGGCTTTACTGCTGCTTGGGCATCAGCGGATTCTCGCGCGTGAGGAGGTTCATGAACTCCTCGCCCGTGATGGTCTCCTTCTTATACAGATAACGAGCCAGCTCGTGGAGCTTAAACTTGTTCTCCTTCAGAATCTGCAAAGCGCGGTCGTGCGCATCCTCGATCAGCTTGGCGACAATCGCGTCCACGCGCTCGGCCGTACCGGGGGCGCAGGTGAGCGACGTGTCCTGATTGAGATACGCGTTCTGCACGGTACCGAGCGCCATCATGCCAAACTCGTCGGACATACCAAAGCGCGTCACCATATTACGGGCGAGCTTGGTGGCCTGCTCGATGTCGTTGGCGGCGCCGGTCGTCATCTCGCCAAAGATGAGCTCCTCGGCTGCGCGGCCACCGCAATAGACAGCGAGCTTGTCCAAGACCTCCTGGCGCGTCGTCAGGAAGCGCTCGTCCTCCTCGACCTGCATGGTATAACCAAGAGCACCGCTCGTGCGCGGCACGATGGTGATCTTCGTGACCGGCGCAGAGCCCTTCTGGCGAGCGGCAACGATGGCATGGCCGATCTCGTGATAAGAAACGACCTGCTTCTCGTGGTCGGACAGCACCGTGGACTTACGCTGTTGGCCGGCAATGACGACCTCCACCGACTCCTCGAAGTCGTCCTGGGTTGCACGCTTGCGACCCTCGCGAACGGCGCGCAGGGCACCCTCGTTGATGATATTGGCCAGGTCGGCGCCCGAGGCACCGGGCGTGGCGCGGGCAATCGCGGTCAGGTCGATCGGCGGCTCGGTCTTCACGCTCTTGGCATGCAGCTCGAGGATGTTCTTGCGGCCGGTCAGATCGGGCAGCTCGACGGGGATGCGGCGGTCAAAACGACCGGGGCGCAGTAGAGCGGGATCGAGACTGTCGGGGCGGTTGGTTGCGGCAAGGACAACGATACCCTTATGGTTATCGAAGCCATCCATCTCGGTCAGCAACTGATTGAGCGTCTGCTCGCGCTCGTCGTTGCCGCTAAAGCCGCCGCCATCGCGCTTCTTACCGATGGTATCGATCTCATCGATAAAGACGATACACGGTGCCTTTTCCTTGGCCTGCTTAAACAGGTCACGAACCTTAGCAGCGCCGCGACCGACAAACATCTCAACGAACTCAGAGCCCGAAATGCTAAAGAACGGAACACCGGCCTCGCCGGCAACAGCCTTGGCAAGCAGGGTCTTACCGGTACCCGGAGGGCCAACAAGGAGAGCACCACGCGGCAGCTTGGCGCCGATCTCCTCGTAGCGCTGCGGCTTCTCCAGAAAGTCGACGACCTCCTTGAGAGACTCCTTGGCCTCTTCCTGACCGGCGACGTCCTTAAAGGTCACGCCCACGTCCTTGGAGGCGATCACGCGCGCGCCGGACTTACCCAGTCCGCCGCCGCCAAAACCGCCGCCGCCAAAGTTCATCGACGGGCCGTCATCGCCCATAGCCTTCTTCATGCGGCGGTTGAGCCACCAACCGATGAGGAAGAAAATCGCCATGGGAAGAATGAGTGTGAGCAGGTAGTAGGTCATCAAACCCGAGTTTTTATCGGGAACGACCGACTCCAGCGAAGCGCCAGACTCAAGCACGCGATCGGTAAAGCCCGCGTCATTCGGCACACCGGTCGTCTTGTAGGCGATGTTCTCGTCCTCGCCCTTCTTGGTGTAATAAATCGAGTAATCGTCCGTGTTGTACTCGACCTTGTCGACGCTCTTCTTATCGAGCGCTTTGACAAACGTCGAGTAATCGGTCTTCGTAATCTGCTGCGTGTGACCGATGTTGGGGAACAGAACGGTCGAGAGCACGAGGTAGACGACGAAGGCGATGAGCACGTAGAGAATCATATTCCGTCTACGTTTGTTGTCATCCATCTCCATCTGCTTGAACTCCATCTACTGGGGTTGATAATGCTTTCTAGAATACCCAACCCGGACGGCGATAAACCGACGCCGGGCACGAAAGGACAGAGATGGCATCACTGTAAGTCGGCAAGGTTCAAATCTATACAGGCGACGGCAAGGGCAAGACGACGGCTGCGCTGGGGCTCGCGCTGCGCGCGACGGGCTACGGACTCGACGTTCTTAGGCTGCAGTTTGCCAAGAAACTTCACTGCGCCGAGCATGATGCGGCGCCCCGTTTGGGTCTGCGCATCGTACAAGCCGACCGCGACACGCCCGAGGCCTGCGCGGCACAGATTCTGGAGCTAGCACGCGAGCAGATCTCGCAGGTCGATGTGCTCATCCTGGACGAACTCGGCGAAGCGATGCGCCGCGGCTTTGTAACGCGCAAGGATGTGGAGGGGCTGATCGCGCAGAAGCCCGCCACCACGGAGCTCGTGCTAACCGGCCGCGGCCTGCTGCCCCTCGCGAACCTCGCCGACCTTGTCACCGAAATGCGCCCCATCAAACACTACTTCGACGAAGGACTCCTAGCCCGCCAAGGCATCGAATACTAGCCATTGGGGACGTCCCGAATGGCTAGGCGGTGGCGCGGCCGAGCCAGTTGCCGCTGTGGTGGTAGATGGTGAACATCGTGGCCGTAATGAGCCACGTTACGGGGTAGACCAGCAGTAGATGCTCGAGCGACGGATCGAAGGGCATGATCGCAAACACCCAGATCACCCTCAAGACAACGGTGCCAAAGATGGTGAGCATCATAGGCTGCAAACTCACGCCGGCGCCGCGGATGGAACCCGAGGCGTTCTCGATAATCGAGAAAATCGCATAGAACGGCGCAATGAAATGGAGGATAGTCGTGGTGTACGCCGAAATCGAAGCATCGTCGACAAACAAACGCGACAGCGGGCCCGAGAACACCAGCAGCACGGCAGACAGGCCACCAATGAGCATAAACGACAGCACGAGCGACGTATGGTAGCCCTTGCGCATGCGCTCGTAGTTGCGCGCGCCAAAGTTCTGCGCCGAGAACGTAGTGATCGATACGCCGAGCGCCTCGGTCACCATCCAGATAATGCCATCCAGGCGCCCAGATAGACCCCAAGCAGTCGTGACATCGGCGCCAAACGAATTAACCGATACCTGGATCAGCACGTTCGAGATCGAATAGGCAGCCGATTGAAAACCGAGTGGCAGACCACACGAGATCATACTCTTGCAAATACCGCGATCGATACCGAGCTTAGACAGCGAAAAACGCCATGCACCCGGAGCGCGCATCATGCGCAACACGATCATCGTTGCATTGGAGCAAATGGTCAGCGCCACCGCGATGCCGCAGCCCAGCGCCTCCATATGCAACACAGCGACAAAAATGATATCCAGCACCACGTTAACCAGGCAGCCAGAGGCAATGATCACGGCGGGGCCGCGCGTGTCGCCCACGGCACGCAGCAGTGCGGTTCCCATATTAAGCAGCAGTGCCGCAACCATCGCGGCAAAATAACAGCGAGCATAGGCCACGCCCTCGGCCAATAGTTCATGCGGCGTGTTCATAAGCACCAGCATGGGCTCAACGAACACTATGCCAAGAATCGAGAAAGCGATACCGCCCACCAGCGCGAGCGTCATGGCTGTATGGACCGAACGACTCAGTCGCTCATCATCGTGCTGGCCAAAATACTGACCGGTAATGACCGCGCAGCCGGCGCCGACGCCAACGCAAAAGCCAATGCAGAGCTCGGTGAGCACCATCGTGGCTTGAATGCCACCCAGCGCGAGCTTGCCGCCAAACTGGCCAACGATATACGTACCGATAAGCGTGTAGGCCTGCTGAAAAAACGAACTAAAAAAGATGGGAACGCACAGCGACAGCAGCTGTTGCCAAATGACACCCTGCGTTACATCGATAGCCGTAGATTTCTTAGCCACACGCCCTCCCCGCCAACGTATGTTAAACAACAAAACGGCAATTTAAGACCAAAGCAAATACCAGCTTAGCACCGACCGGCGTCGACCGAAACACCCCGAATCAGAGCCCAGTGCAAAATATCTGCCTAGTGATACAAACCCGGCTGGTAGTGATACTCATTGCTCACGTGCGGGCACAGCTGCCAAAAGGCGACGGCGCTCGCCGCGGCCACGTTGAGCGAATCGACCCCGTGCGCCATCGGAATGCGCACCGCGTGGTCACAGCCGGCAATGGTCTTGGCGCCCAAGCCGGCACCCTCGGTGCCCATAAAAATCGCCAAGCGATCAATCTTCCGCAGTACAGGATCATCAAGCGAAACAGAGTCGTCCGTCAACGCCATAGCGGCACACGAAAAACCGGCATCGTGCAACGCGCTCAGACCATCATGCGGCCACACACGAGCCTCGCTGCCAATGCGCGTCCACGGCACCTGAAACACGGTGCCCATGCTCACGCGGGCCGAGCGACGATACAGTGGATCGCAGCACGTCGGGCTGACCAAAATACCGTCAACGTTCAATGCGGCAGCCGAGCGGAAAATCGCGCCAACATTGGTGTGATCGACAATACCCTCAAGCACGCACACGCGCACCGGACGACCCCCCGCCGCCTCGACAACGCCGCCCAAGAACTCATCAACCGGAATCTGACGCGGGCGACGGAACGCCGCCAGCGCGCCGCGCGTCACGTTAAAGCCCGTCAACTGCTCCATGAGCTCCATGGAGGCCGCGAACACGGGAACCGGACCCGCTCCCTCGCGCACGACAAGCTGGTCAAACAGCGGCATCATCTGGTCGAGCCAGCGCTCGCCCAGAAGAAAGCTCACCGGCTCATATCCGGCGCGAACCGCACGCTCGATGACCTTGGCACTCTCAGCGATAAAAATGCCCTTCTGCGGCTCCAGCACGCAGCGAAGCTCACGCTCGGTCAGTCGCACGTAGGCATCGAGCCGCTCGTCCTCGAGCGAATCAATTCGCAGAACCTCAACGGCATCAGTCATAGCAGCCTGCCCGCACCCTTCTTTACAGCACATCTATACCAAACGAGGCGACGCTAAGCGCCGCCCCATACATTCAATCAACCCGATAATACCGTTCACGCCAGGCGATTTACGCCTCAACGCGACGATACGTCACGAACTCATAATCGACACCCTCGTCGCCCTCGCCCGAGGCAATCGTGGCAACACCGCCACGCCACGCAATCTCCCACGCGGGATCGGCGTCCAAATCGGGAAAGTACGTGTCCACGGCATGAGTGCAATGGTCGTGCGTGACCTCGGCCTCGGCGCAATACGGCAAAAACCGCCGATACACCTCGCCGCCACCGATCACCCAGGCAACGGGCTCATCGGCAACCGCGGCGAGCGCCTCGTCGATGCTATGCACCACGTCGACGCCCTCGACAGCAAAATCCTCGTCGCGGGTAAGCACGATATTGCGACGGTTCTTAAGTGGACGCCCACCGGGAAAACTCAGCAGCGTCTTGCGTCCCATGATGACCGGGCAGCCCTTGGTGCAGGCCACAAAATGGCGCATGTCGGCGCGATTGGACACCACCATGTCGCCCTCGCACCCAATGCCCCAATCGTCACACACGGCAACGATAGCAGATAGCTTACACGTCATGAGCACCACCTACACCGCAATGGGAATGTTCTTGACCTGCGGACCGTGCTCGTAGCCCTCCACAATCAGGTCGTCGGTCGTAAACGCATAGAAATCGTGCACGTCGGGGTTAAGCGTTACCTTAGGCGCCGCAAACTGCGGACGCTCGATAAGTTCGCGGACAATATCGACATGACGGTCGTAGATATGGGCGTCGGCGATCACATGCAGCAGCTCGCCGGGAATCATATCGATCGACTGCGCAACCATCATCAGCAAGATGGCGTACTGGCACACATTCCAGTTGTTCGCGGCCAAAATGTCCTGGCTGCGCTGGTTGAGAATCATGTTGAGCGTCGGCTTGTCGTCCTGCGGGCGCTGCGTGACGTTATAGGTCACGCTGTACGCGCACGGATACAGGTGCATCTCGGACAGGTCGCTAAACACATACGTGTTGGTCATGATGCGGCGACTGTACGGTGTGTGCTTAAGATCGTACAGCACTCGGTCCATCTGGTCGAAATCGCCCTCGGCATAATGGCTCTTCTGGCCAATCTGGTACCCGTAGGCCTTGCCGATGGAGCCGGTCTCGTCGGCCCACTCATCCCAAATATGGCTGTTGAGGTCATGGACGTTATTGGACTTCTTTTGATAGATCCACAAAATCTCGTCCATCGCAGACTTAAGCGCCGTGCGGCGCAGGGTGAGCGCAGGGAACTCCTCGCGCAGGTCGTAGCGCGCCGTAACGCCAAAGTTTTTAATGGTATAGGCAGGGGTGCCGTCCTCCCACACCGGACGGACCTTTTGGCCCTCGGTGGTGGTGCCATGGTCCAGAATGTCGCGGCACATGGATACAAACTGTTGATCAGCCTTGCTCATTGACCCTCCTGTCAGTCGCCTATAAGCGATTTTTATTGTAGCCCAGGCGCGCACAGCCCCACAGCCCAAACATAAGCCCTCATTTTCTGACATATGACAGAAATTCCTTGCGCAAATCCCCACGTTCGCTATTCTATTGTTGACATATGTCAGATTTGGAGAGTGTATGGCAGGAAGACGCGAAAAATTGCGCCGTGTTGGGATCATCCCCGAATATCGTTGCTTTACCCCCGACGGCCTTGCCAGCGGAGACGCTATCGATATGACAGTCGACGAGCTCGAGGTCTTGCGCCTATGCGACCTGGAAGGCCTCAATCAGGAGGAAGTCGCCCAGTGCATGGGCATTGCCCGCGCCACGGTGGCGGCAATCTGCAGCCGCGCGCATCGCAAGGTGGCAAACGCGCTGGTCAATGGACGGGCGATCGTCATCGAAGGCGGAAACATCGCGTACTCCCCCATCACCACGACAACGGCCGCATGGCCAGCAAAGGAGGCTGACACCATGAGGGTGGCAACGACGTACGACAACGGCAACATCTTTATGCACTTTGGCCGCAGCGAACAGTTCAAGATCTATGACATCCAGGATGACAAGGTGCTCAACGAGCAGGTCGTAGGCACCGGTGGCACCGGCCACGGCGCCTTGGCGGGCCTGCTTGCCAACGGTGGCGTTGACACGCTCATCTGCGGCGGCATCGGCGGTGGCGCTATCAACGCGCTTGCTCAAGCCGGCATCACGGTATACGCAGGCGCCCAGGGCAGCTGCGACGCTTGCGTCGAGGCCCTTATCGCCGGCACGCTTGCACAGAACGGCGAGGCCACGTGCGGCTGCCACGGCCATGACCACGAGCACGCACATGAGCATGGCGAGTCCTGTGGTTGTCACGGCCATCACGAGCACGAGGGCCACGAGGGCTGCGGCTGCCACTAGCGGCACGGCACCGCGAACTCGGGGCGCGACACAGAACGCAACCCAACAATCAAAGCCAACAACAAAGGCCACCCGGTAGCTTCCGAGTGGCCTTTGCCATATCAAGCTGGAATTACAGCACTATTTCTTATTACGCATCTGCGCTTCCATTTGACGCAGCAGGTCCATATCGGACTTGGGGCCGCCCGTTCCCAGGCCGCCCATGCCGCCCAGCCCCATGGCATCCAAACCGGGAATATTGGGCATGCGCATCTTTTTGCCCTTCTTACCCTTCTTGCCCTTCTTACCGCCGGCCTGCGCCTGATTGGCCATCGTGCGCATGCGGCCCATCATCTTATTCATCTCGCCCCACTGCTTCATAAGGCTATTGACCTCGGTGGGGGTCACGCCGGCGCCCTTGGCAATGCGGGCACGGCGCTGGCCGTTGATGATGGAGGGGCGAAGGCGCTCCTCCTTGGTCATCGACATGATGATGGCCTCGTTCTTATCGAAGATACCTTCGTCCAGGTTGCCACCCATCTGGTTAAGCGCACGCTGGCCACCGGGGAGCATGCCCAGAATGCCCTTCATGCCGCCCATCTTCTTGACGGCCTTCATCTGGTCGAGCATGTCGTTCATGGTGAAGCCCTCGCGCAGCATGCGCTCGGCAGCCTCGAGCTGCTCGGCGTCGGCCGCCTCCTGGGCCTTCTCGATGATGCCGACAACGTCGCCCATACCCAGAATGCGCTTGGCCATACGATCGGGGTAGAACGGCTCCAGCGAATCGGGCTTCTCGCCCATGCTCACAAACTTGATGGGCTTGCCGGTCACCTGGCGCACGGAAAGCGCGCCGCCGCCACGGGCGTCGCCATCGAGCTTGGAGATGA
Source organism: Collinsella sp. (assembly GCA_030839365.1). GTDB lineage: Bacteria > Actinomycetota > Coriobacteriia > Coriobacteriales > Coriobacteriaceae > Collinsella. The sequence continues at coordinate 14,498 of JAUUMM010000001.1, read as the reverse complement.
TCACGCCGTCAAAGTCGGTGCGCTCGGCGAAGGTCGAGACGACGTTGACGATATCCTGGCCGGTCATGGCATCGACGACCATCAGCACCTGATCGGGCTTGACGGCCTTCTTGATGTCCACGGCCTCCTGCATCATCTGTTCGTCGATCTGAAGACGTCCGGCGGTATCGACGATGACCACGTCGCGCAGGTGATCGACGGCCTCCTGGATGGCGCCCTTGGCGATATCGACCGGGTGCGCACCGTCGCCGCGGAAGACCGGTACGCCGATCTCGCCACCGAGCGTGGCCAGCTGGTCGGCAGCAGCGGGACGGTAGACGTCGCACGCGGCGAGCAACGGCGAGCGGCCCTGCTTCTTGAGCAGGTAGGCCAGCTTTACGGCCGCCGTGGTCTTACCGGAGCCCTGCAGGCCCACGAGCATGATGACGTTGGGAATACGGTTACTAAAGACGAGCTTGCTCTCGGTGGAGCCGAGCATCTCGGTGAGCTCGTCGAGCACAATCTTGACGACGTTTTGCGCCGGCGACAGCGACTCCATGACCTCGGCGGTCATGCAGCGCTCCTTGGTCTTGGCGACGAACTCCTTGACGACCTTAAAGTTAACGTCGGCCTCGAGCAGCGCCATGCGAATATCGCGCATGGCCGAAGTAATATCGGCCTCGGTCAGCTTGCCCTTGCCGCGCAGGCGGTCAAATGTGTCGTTGAGGCGATCGCTCAGGGAATCAAACACTAGTCACTCCTTAATTGGACTCGCCCACCAGGGCGCGGCAGAAATCTTTGGCATTGAACTCCTGCAGGTCATCGACCTGCTCGCCCACGCCCACGCGCAGGATCGGGAGCTTGAGTTTCTCGGCCACGGCCATGGCGATACCGCCCTTAGCCGTGCCGTCGAGCTTAGTCATGATAATACCGTCCAGGCCCAGCGCCTCGTTAAACTCGAGCGCCTGGTTCAGACCGTTTTGACCCGTCGCGGCGTCGATCACAAGCACGACCGAAACCGGCATGGGACCGGCGGCCATATTGGCGGCGCGCTTACGCGTCACGTTAACCACCTTGGCAAGCTCGCGCATGAGCTCAGGGCTCGTGTGCAGACGGCCGGCGGTATCGATAAGCACCAGGTCGCTGCCGCGCTTATCGGCCTCGTCGAGCACGTCATAGCACACGCTCGCCGGATCGGAGCCGCGGTCACGCTTGATAACCGGTACGCCAGCGCGCTGGCCCCACACATCGAGCTGCTCGATAGCGGCGGCGCGGAAGGTGTCGGCCGAACCGATCACCACGTTCTTGCCGCGGGCGGCCATGGCGCTCGCGATCTTGCCGACCGTAGTGGTCTTGCCGGCACCGTTAATGCCCACAAACAGCACGCAGCTCGGCGTATCGGAAAACGGATCGCGCTCGATGGGCACAAAGTGCTGCTCGAGCTGCTCGGCCAGGGCACGACGAAGCTGCGGAGCGGTCTTGAGGTTCTTCTTGGCCGCGGCGTCGCGCAGGTCATCGGAGACCTGAATGGCGATCTCGGCACCCATGTCACCCATGACGAGGGTGTCCTCTAAGTCCTCCCAAAAATCCTCGTCGACCTCGCCGCCAAAGTAAAAGACCTCGTTGAGGGCCTCGCGACTGCGCTCAAGTCCGCGCGAGAGAGCGTCAAAGAATCCCATTATGCATTCACGACCTTTCCGGTTTCGCGATCGAGTTTTTGCGAGACGACGCGACTGACGCCGTCGGCTTGCATCGAGACGCCATAGAGGACGTCAGCGTCCTCCATAGTACGGCGCTGATGCGAAATGACCAAGAGCTGCGTATCGGAACGCAACACATCGAGCGCGCCGATGAGCTTGGACAGGTTGGCGTCATCGAGTGCCGCCTCGACCTCGTCCAGCACATAGAACGGCACCGTGCGCGTGCGGTACACAGCAAAGAGCAGGGCGAGCGCCGTCAGGCTCTTCTCGCCGCCCGACATGAGCATCATCTTGGTGATGCGCTTGCCGCGCGGCTGCGCCACGACCTCGATACCCGTCTCGGCAGGATGCTCGGGATCGGTCATCTCCAGATGAGCCTGGCCGCCCGGGAAGAGCATAGCGAAGATCTCGCGGAAGTTCGCGTCGACCTTCTCAAACGTCACCAGGAACGCCTTGCGCATCTTGCGATCAATGGCCACCGTGATCTTGGTGAGCGCCTTGCGCGCGCTCTCCAAATCGGCCAGCTGCTCCTCGATGTAGTCGGCGCGGCGTTTGAGCTGCTCGTACTCCTCCATGGCAACTTGGTTAACGGGACCAAGGTTGTTGATCTGGCGCACAAGCTGGTTGAGTTCGCGCTCGGCGGCATCGCGGTCCGTGGGCGCCGGAAGCATGAGCGCTTCCTCGAGCACCGTCGTGCCATCGGCGGTAATGGCCTTGATGGCAGCCTCGACCTGCACCTCGAGCTTGCCACGCGCGACCTTGAACTCGTTTTGCGTGGCAGAGGCGGTATCGACTCGCTCCTTAGCGCGGGCAACCTCTGCCTTGGCATCCTCGATGGTCTTCTTGAGCGAAGCGGAGTCCGCCTCCTCCAGAGAGGCCTGGTCACGCAGGCGCGCTGCCCAATCCGACGCGCGTTCCAACAGGGCAGAATAGCGTTCGTGCATGGGATCGACGCGCAGGCGCAGCAGCTCGAGCGAGCGCGAGGCCTGGCGTGTTCCGCGGATACGACGGTCGATGCCCTCAAGACGATGCTCCAGGTCGGGCACGCGGCCCTTCAGCGAACGCAGGCGTTCGCTCGTCTGGGCTAGGCGAACCTTGGCGTCGGCGAGCTTGCCGGCAGCCTCGGAATCGTCACGGCGAACGCGGTCGAGTTCGTCGTTGGCCTCAGAAATCTGCAAGCCCAGATCGCTTGCCTGCGCGCGGGCCTCGTCACGCGAACGGGTGAGCTCGTCAACGCGCGGGCGCGCAGCGCGAACGGCTTCGGAGGCCTGCTCGCGGCGCTTGGAGGTGCGCACGCGCTCGACCTCGGCATTGTTGGCGCTTTGCTCCAAGCGGCCGATCTCGGAAAGCAGCGAGCGGCGCTCGCCCTCAAGACGGGCGATCTCACCGGCGGCATCGCCCTCGGCGGCACGGGCCTCCTCGACGGCAGCGTTGGCCTCAACGACTTGGTCCGAAGCATGCTCAAAGATGGCAGCCAGATCGGGTTCCAGGCCCTCGAGCTCACGGATGCGGCGCTTGCGCTCCAAGGCACCCGAAGCCTCGCCGGCATCAAGCCCCACGCGCACCAGGCCGCCGCAGGCGACGCGGGCGCCATCGGGGGTCACGTAAGTCACGCCTTCAACGACCGGCGCCGACAGCGCGGCAGCAAGATCGTCAACGACGTAATAGCCGCCGAGCAGCGCCTCGACGACGGGTCCGTAGCCTGCGCGCACGGACAGGCGATCAACCAGGCGGGTACCGGCAGCGCCCTCAGCGGCGGTAGAGCCGCTCACGCCGCGCGCCACCAGCAGTGCTTCGCCCGAGGCCTTCTTTTGGTCCAGAGCCGCACGACCGGCACGCTCAAGCGTGGCGGCGTCATCAAACAGCAGCGCATCGATATCGCCGGCGAGCAATTGCTCAACCAGGCCCTCAAGCTCGCGCGGGGCCTCCAGCACGTCGCCCAGACGACCCAAGACATCGTCGCCCAGCGCACCCACCAGACGGCTCACGAGCGGCGAGCTGTCGGCCATGCGGGCATCGAGTTTCTTTTGGCTGGCAAGCTCCGAGCGCACCTCGGATAGCTTGTTGCGCGCCTCACTCTCGCGGGCACGCAGGTCCTTCAGGGCCGCGCGTGCCGTCTCGGTGGCCTCACGCGCATCAACCTGAGCCTGGCGCACTTCCTCAAGAGCGCCCTCAAGCTCCTCGGCGCGGTCGCGACGGCTCTCGAGCGAGGCCATGACCTCCTCGAGCTGCTCGTCAATCTGCTCCAGGCGCGAGGCATACATGTTGTCCTCGACCTCGGCATTGCTCAGCGAGTCCTTCACCTTGGCAAGCTCGAGCGCGGCGTTATCGGCCACGCGCTGCACATCGCGTTGCTCACGCGTAAGCTGCGAAATCTGATTGTCGAGCGCCACGCGCCGCTCGTGGAGCTCAGCGGCGGCAGGACCAGCGGCGTCGACGTCCTCCTGGGCCTGCATGTGCGCACCGGTCACTTCCTCAAGCTGCGCACGCGCGTCCTCGAGCTCCTCGAACACGCGACGTCGCTGATGCTCGGAGCTCGAAATCTGCCCGCGCATGTCAGACAGGCGCGACACCATGTTGTGGCCCTTTTCCTCGAGCAGGCGCATGTCGGAGTTAATGCGGCCGACCACATCTTGCATATGACGGCGCTGCTCGCCCAGGTCGCCCACAAACAGGCCCTTTTCCTCGAGCATGACCTGAAGCTTCTCGAGCTCGCGCTCCTTTTCGCCCAAGCGGTACTGCGCAAGCTCCAGCTCGGCGGCGCCTTCCTTGGAACGGCTCTCCAGGTCGTTCCACTGCGACTGCAGCGAACGCAGCTCGTCGACGGCTAGCATCTGCGTAAGCTCGTTCGCACGCGAGGACAGCTCTTTGTACTTGCGCGCGCGATCGACCTGACGCTCCAACGGTCGCAGCTGACGGGCGATTTCCTTATTGATGTCGCGGGCACGCGTCAGGTGCTCGTCCATCGACTTAATCTTTTTGAGCGCACGCTCCTTGCGGCGCTTGTGCTTGGAGATGCCGGCGGCCTCCTCGATGAGGGCACGGCGCTCCTCAGGGCGGCTCTGCAAGATGGCATCGAGCTTGCCCTGGCTGATGATGGAATGTGTATCCTTGCCCAGGCCCGAATCGTGCAAGATGTCCTGAATGTCCATCAGGCGGCACGGGCTCGAGTTGATGAGGTACTCGCTTTCGCCCGAGCGATACATACGACGGGTGATGGCGACCTCGTCAAAATCGACGGGCAGCATATGGTCCGAGTTATCGAGCACAAGCGTGACCTCGGCGACACCCACCGGCTTGCGCGCTGACGAGCCCGAGAAGATGACATCCTCCATGGCCTGGCCGCGCAGCTGCTTGGCGCTCTGCTCGCCCAGGACCCACAGAATCGAGTCAGAGATGTTCGATTTTCCCGAGCCGTTGGGACCGACGATGACGGTCAGGCCCGGCTCAAACGTCATATGGGCGCGGTCGGCAAACGACTTGAACCCTTTGAGCGTGAGGGACTTGAGATACACGGTTCCTCGCTTACACGTGCTTCTTGTTCAGAATCACGCCGTTGGTGGTGTAACCCATGCGGTCGAGCGCTTCGAGCGCGGCGGCTCCCTCGGCTTCCTTCTTTGAGGAGCCGGAGCCGCGACCCTGACGAATACCATCGATCAACACCACGGCGGTAAAGGTGGGCGCATGCGCCGGGCCCTCGGAGCCAACGAGCTTGTACGCCGGGGGTTCGTGACCGTCGGCTTGCACGCACTCCTGCAAAAACGACTTGGGGTTCGCGGGATGCTCGGCGCGCTCGGAAGCCAAATGCGGCTTAAGCGTACGATGGATAAACTCCGCCGCAACGTCCCAGCCGGCATCCAGGTACAGTGCGCCCACGAGCGACTCGTAGACGTTCTCGAGCGCCGAATGCAGGCCGCGCGCACCGGTACCGGTCTCGGAGGCACCAAAGATGATGATGTCGTCGATGCCCAGCTCGTGAGAAACCTCGGACAGCGTAGCGCCCGAGACAAGCGACACCTTCAGGCGCGTGAGCTTGCCCTCGTCAAACTCAGGATAGGACTCAAACAGGGAGCGTGCGACCACAGCACCCAAAATGGAATCGCCCAAGAACTCAAGGCGCTCATAGCTGGCAGAAACCGGCTGGCCCTCGACTGCCGAGGGATGCGTAAGGGCCGCGCGCAGCAGCACCTTATTATTGAACTCGTGCCCCAGGATTTCCTGGGCACGCGTAAGTCGTTCGGATAAAGCCAAGACCTAGGCCTCCCTGGCGTTTTCGATCGCGTCGACGGCGTCGGCGACAGAGTTGAGCGAGAGTAGGGTCTCGTCATCGATCTCGAGGTTGAACTCGTCCTCGATAGCCGTAACCAGCTGCAGGCGCTCGAGCGAGTTGGCATCGAGGTCGTCAAAGGTGGTCTCCTCGCTAATTTCGGCAACATCGACGCCCAGAACGTCAGCAGCGACCTCGGCGATCTTGTCGAAGATTTCGGAGCGGTCCATAGCGCTTCCTCTCATAGTGCATGAATACCAAAAGAATGGTACCGCCCGGGCGGTACCAAGACACGGTTCTGATTCTACCCCACGACGTGCACCGCGAAGCACATAACAGCGCTCTAACTCGCTCTTATAAAACGATACCGTCCATAGAGTTGGCGACATTCTCGACCAGCCCGGCGCGCACGGCTTCGGCCGCCGCGAGCGCACCGTTTTTGACAGCCTCGACCGAGGTGGCACCATGGCCGATCAGGACCACGCCGCGCAGGCCCAAAAGAATCGCGCCGCCCTTGGCGTCGCCCGAAAGTTTGGCTTTAATCTCGCGCATCTGCTTTTTGATGAGCAGCGCGGCAATCTTGGTGCCGAGCGAAGACATAAAGACACCCTTGAGCTCCTGCAGCAAAAACTTGGCAGCGCCCTCGGTGGCCTTGAGCGCAATATTGCCCGACATACCATCGGCAACGACGACATCGAAGTTGCCTGAGGTGAGGTCGGTGCCCTCGCAGTTACCAACAAAGCCGGGAACGGCGGCCTTCATAGCAGGGAAACAGGCCTTGGTAAAGTTAGAACCCTTCTCGTCCTCGGCGCCGTTGGCAAGCAGGCCCACGCGAGGATGCTCGATGCCCAGGACGACGCGGGCATAGGCGCTACCCATCTGGGCAAAACGCACCATGTCATCGACCTCCACATCGGGGTTGGCACCCATGTCGCACAGCACCGTCAGACCGCCGGCGCGATTGGGCAGCGCATTGGTCAGACAGGGACGCACCGGCTGCTTCTTGCCTTCGGCCTGATACCTAAACGGCGTCACATAGGCGGTGGCGGCGGCGGTCATGGCACCGGTGGAGCCGGCGGAGAAGAACGCATCCGCGTTGCCCTTCTTAATGGCGCGGCAAGAAAGCACGATCGACGACTTACGCTTGGTCATCACGGCGCGAATGGGATCGTCATCCATGGCGATAACGTCAGGCGCCTCAAGGGCCTCAACACGTGCATGGGAAGCTGCAAAGGGATTGACGATTTCGGCGGGACCAGCTGCCAAGACCTCGATATCGGGATCGGCGGCAAGTGCAGCCTCAATACCGTCGAGGACAACCTGCGGCTTCTCGTCTCCACCCACAACGTCTACACAAACGCGAACGTTACTCATATACATGCTCCTTATACAAAAATGGCCGACTCAATGAGCCGGCCATTGTGGTTCCAGTTGGAACGGCATCGTATCCAGAGTATACCGTTACTCGGTAACGATAACCTCGCGGTCCTTGTAGAAACCGCAGCTAGGGCACACGTGGTGCGGGAGCTTGACAGCACCGCAACGGGGGCACGTGGACTGAGCCGCAGCCGAGATCTTCATGTTGGCGGAACGGCGGGTGTGAGTGCGGATACGACCCTGCTTTTGTTTAGGTACGGGCATAGTGACCTTCCTTATGAACTATCCAGTGTGGCGATTACGCGCAAGTAGCGATACTACCACAGTTTTACTCGTCAAGCTTGAGATTCTTCAATGCTGCAAATGGATTTTCCGTGGCTTCGGCCCATTCGGCCTCGGCTTGGGCAGCACAATCGCATTGCTCCACGTTGAGATTGGCGCCGCAAACGGGACAAAGACCGCGGCAATCGGGCTTGCAGAGCACAACAAACGGCGTGTCCATGACAACGGCGTCGTTGATGGGCTCGCCCAGATCGACGACGCGATCCTCGCCCAGGAGCTCATAGCCGTCTTCGTAGGCCTCGGGGTCCTCGGGCTCATGGAAGAGATAGAACTCCTCGATCTCGCCGGCAATGTCAAACGAGGCAGGCTCCAGGCAACGGTCGCACTCGCCGGTGGCGTGCGCGCGAACCATGCCGGTAAGCAGAACACCGGTGCCGGCATTGGTAAAGACCACGTCATAGTCGATACCGTCCTGCAGCTGGTACTCTTTCTCGCCCACCGTGTAGGCAGCGACATCGACCTTACCGGTCAGCGGATACGAGTCTCCGGGAAACTCGAGCTGCTCGGAAAGATCGACGGTAACGCTCGGGAACTCAGCCATTACCACTGACCATTCTGCTGGGCGGCGCCCTCATTGAGCTGCTGGCGGCAACGGGTGACGGTGCCGGTCAGACTCTTGAGGTTCTCCTCCAGGTGCGTAAAGACCTGCTCGGCGTAATCCTCGGCAGCATAGCGCGTCTCGCGCTCATACTGCTGGGCACGGTCGCGGATATCGTCGGCCTGCTGCTGCGCAAGGCGAACAATTTCCTGCTCACCGGCAATAGTGAGGGCCTGCTGCTGAGCGTCGGCGATGATGGAATCGGCCTGAGCGGCGGCGGAAGCCATAAGCTCCTCGCGCTCTTTGAGGATACGGCGGGACTTCTGCCATTCCTCGGGATAGCTCATGCGGATCTCATCGAGGATGTTAAAGAAGACGTCGGCATCGATGACCTTCATCTGGGCGTTCTTGCCGAACGGCGTCTTAGCCTCTTGGATGAGCCCCTCGAGCTCGTCGACAAGGCTCACGATCCTGTCGCCAGGAAAATTCTCGCCCGGCATCCGGTCTCCTTTCATAGGTAACATATCATCGTGCTAGTTTACCACATGCCACCTGGCAATAAAAAACGTCACGAAAAGCGATGTTTAAGCGCCTCGACCACATTAGCCGGCACAAACGTCGAAACATCACTACCGAGCGAGGCGATCTGGCGTACAACCGAGCTCGAGATGTAGCCATACTGCGGAGCACTCATGACAAAGATGGACTCCAGCTCGTTATCCAAGCGGTAGTTGAGGTCGGCTTGCTGCAGCTCATACTCAAAGTCGGTCATGGCGCGTAGGCCCTTGACCACGGCACCGGCACCCTGCTCGCGAGCAAAGTCGACGAGCAGTCCGGTAAAGGGCAGGACCTCGACGCCATCGATATCACCGAGTGCCTCACGGGCCAGCGCCACGCGTTCATCGAGCGTAAACGTGGTGCCCACGCCGTTTTTGCCCTGCGACTCGGCAACGGCCACGATCACACTGGGAAAAATGCGGCGGGCGCGGCGGATGACGTCGATATGGCCAAACGTGATGGGATCGAAGGTACCCGGAACGATGACGCGGTTAATGGTGTCACTCATGGGCATCCTCCTGAAACGTCGTGCCGTCGCTGTCATCGGCATCGGTGGCGATGTCGTCATCCTCGCCCTCGCCGACCCAACGGAGCAGATCGACCGAGGTGATGCCATAGCGTTTCTCACGCACGGTTACAAAGCCGGCAGGATGTGCACCCGCGTCGGCGGCAGCATGCTCAAACAGAGCATAGGCGCCCGGGGTGAGCAGACCCTGCTGGGCCAGGTTCTGCAGCAGCTCATCGACCGGCTTGGCACCAAAAGCATAGGGCGGGTCGAGCAAGACCAGATCGAAGGGGCCGCCCGGCACGCGGCCGCGCGAAGCGCTCGCAAGGACATCGCCCGTCACCACACGCCAACGCGCGCGATCGCGACAGAGCGACTCGATATTCTTGGTTATGAGCCTCGCGGCATTGCGATCGATCTCGAACGTCGTGAGCGAACGGGCGCCCCGCGAGAGCATCTCGATGCCTAGGGCACCGGAGCCGCCAAAGGCATCCAGTACGCGAACCTCGTCCAAATCAAAGCCGAAGGCCGATAGGACCATGGATGCACACGCCTCGCGCACGCGGTCGGTCGTCGGACGCGTAACATCGCGACCGCGCGGTTCTTCGATCTTGCGACCGCGCCATTCACCGCCGATGATTCTCATCCTCCGCTGACCTCCTTAAAAATATGTCGATATCGCTTGGCGACCGCATCGCGCAGGGGACGCGTCGCCACAGAGTCAAGATTACTAGCATACCGCAAGAGCTCGACCGCGTCCAAATGCGCCCACTCGATGAGCTCCTCATCGGCATCAAGGTCGACAAAACGCAGGGTCACGCCACCATGCTGACGGTAACCCAAGATTTCGCCCTCGTGGCGAAGTCGCAGGTCCATCTGTGCAAGCGTAAAGCCATCTGCGGTCTTCTCGAGCGACTGCAGGCGATCTTGTGCCGCCGATGTACCGCCGTTGCCCTTGGAGTGCGTCATGACCAGGCATGTGCCCGCCACGGTACCACGGCCCACACGTCCACGAAGCTGATGCAGGGCGGCCAAACCAAAGCGCTCACCGTTCTCGATGACCATCACGGTGGCATTGGGCACGTCGACGCCCACCTCGACCACGGTGGTCGAGACGAGCACGTCAATCTCGCCGCGTTTAAAGGCGTCGATCACGCGATCCTTCTCCCCCGCCCGCATGCGGCCGTGGAGGCGCTCGACAGTAAGACCCGGCAGCGCCAGGCGCAGGCGGTCGAGCTCGGTTGCCGTATCGTGCAGCGGCACGGGGACGGTCACGCGGCCCTCGTCGTCACGGGCGATACCGGGCACATCCTCGAGCTCGTCGGCCGAGTCACTCGGCTCCACAAGCGGACAGATCACGTAGGCCTGCTGGCCCTTCTCGTGTGCCTCACGGATGGCACCATAGGCCAGGTCGCGGCTCGACTCGGTAAGGACGCGCGTCGTCACGCCGGCACCCGGGACGGGACGATGGCGAATGATGCTCGTGTCCAGGTCGCCGTAGACCGAGAGCGCCAGCGTGCGCGGGATGGGCGTCGCCGTCATGACGAGCAGGTCCGCGCCGGGACCCTTCGCGCGCAAGGCATTGCGCTGGCCCACGCCAAAGCGGTGTTGTTCGTCGATGACCACGAGCGACAAGTGCTTAAAATTCACGTCTTCGGAAAGCACGGCATGCGTACCAAAGAGCACGTCAAGCTCGCCCGATTCCAACTGCGAATGGATGAGCTCGCGCTCCGCCGCCGGCGTGGCGCCCGTCAGGAGCGCCCAAGACATGCCGGCCTGAGAGAGCAAAGGGCCGGTCATATCGGCATACTGACGAGCCAGCACGCCCGTAGGCGCCATGACGCAGGCCTGGGTGCCGCTATCGACGGCTACGGCCAACGCACAGGCGGCAACGGCCGTCTTGCCGGTACCGACATCGCCCAGCAGCAGACGGTTCATGACGCGCGTATCATCGCACATATCGTGCAAAATATCCTGGAATGCGGCCTCCTGCTCGTCGCTCAGCGAAAACAGCAGGGCCTGCCTAAGAGCAACAAGGTGCTCACCCGCGGTGTGGGCGTAGGGAACCACCTCGACCAAGCCGCCGTCATTGCGCAGACGAAGCGCGAGCTGCAGGTACAGGCATTCCTCATAGGCCAAACGGCGGCGCGCAATGTCGCGCTCGGCCATACTCGAGGGAAAGTGAATCGAACGAAGCGCACGGGCATTGCTCATGAGCTTGCGCTTTGCGCGCAGCGGTGCCGGGATGGGATCAAAGGGATTGCCGACGAGCTCAAGAGCACCGCTCACAATGCGACGCATCCATGCCTGGCTTACGCCATCACTTACGTAGTGGACCGGCAAAATGGTACCCGCGGCACGACCATCCTCAAGCTTTTCAAAATGCGGCGAGGCCATCTGCTTAAAGCCGTAGGCAAACTCGACCTTACCCATCACGGCCAGACGGTCACCCCGCTTAAGCTGCTGGGCAATCCAGGGCTGGCGGAAAAAGGCGACCTGCAGCACACCCGTGTCATCCACGAGCGATACCTCGGTCACCTGCATGCGCGGACGAGGCTGCTTTTGAACAATGCGGTCGACCGTGGCAACGATGGTGCACACGGTCCCGATGGGCGCCATCTCGATGGACCATGAGCGGGTAAAGTCCAGATATCGATGCGGGATATGGAGAAGGAGGTCCCCCACCGTCCGGATTCCCAGACGGCGAAGGGCCTCCTCACGTTTACCCGAAACATATTTGAGTCGCGCGATATCCTCGCCGAGCGCATTGCTCTGGGCAAAGCGCTCCGAGACGCGCGGCACGGAGCATAGCTCGGACATGCTCAGATGCCTACTCGATCGAGAAGATCACGGGATAGAGCGGCTGCTCGCCACGATGGGCATCAATCTCCAAGTCGGGCTGAGCCTCCTCGATGGCGTCGACGATCTCCTGGAAGGCCTCGTCGGACAGCTCCTCGCCGGCCAGAATCGTCAGCGCGTCGCCTTCCTCTTCCTCCTGCATACGGTTGATGCAGTCGAGGGTGACCTGTTTCACATCGGAGCCGACCACGTCGATGGAACCGGCGATGATGCCCATGACGTCACCGGAGTGAATCGGAGAGCCGTCCGAGGCGCTGGAATCGCGCACGGCGCGGGTGACCTCGCCATCGCGGACCTCGCTGATGGCGTCGACCATGGCGGCGACGGCGTCCTCGAGCTCGGAATCGGGCAGGACGGCGAACAGCGCGGAGAACGCCTGGGGAACGGTCTTGGTGGGAACGACGGCGACCTTCTTATCGGTGCAGGCAGAGGCAGCGGCCTCGGCAGCCATGCGGATGTTGCCGTTGTTGGGCAGGATGATGACCGAGGTCGCGTTGACCTGGTCGACGGCGCCCAGCAGATCGGCGGTCGAGGGGTTCATGGTCTGGCCACCCGAGACGATCACGTCAACGCCGAGGGACTTGAGGATGTCGGCCTCGCCCGAACCGGCGGCAACGGCGACAAAGCCCAGCGCCTTGGCGGGCTCGGCGGCCTTTTCCTGATCCTCGTGGATCTTGGCGGTACGGTCGTGGGCCTCCATCTCCATGTTGTGGATAAAGACCTCATAGATCTGACCGAGCTGCAGCATGTGCTCGAGCACCAGGTTGGGGGTGTTGGAGTGCACATGGATCTTGTAGTCGGGATAGGCGCCCACGAGAAGCTCGCAGTCGCCCATGGAACCCAGGAACTTAAGGCACTCGTCCTCGTCAAACGGGGCGTCGGCCTTAAACAGGAACTCGTTGCAGTAGCGGAACTCCGAGCCCTCCCAATCGTCGTTGGCCTCGATCTCAACGCGACCAAGGGCCGCGTCGCGGGCAGAGACAGCGGAATCAAACGTGGCGGAGAAATCCTCGACAACGGTGCTGCGGCCAAGTGCTGCAGCCACAAAGTTCTCAAGGAAGATGGCGAAGCCAAAGGCGCCGGAGTCGACCACGCCGTTCTCCTTCAGAACGGGCAGCAGGTCGGGCGTGCGGGCGACGGACTGGTACGCCTCGACGACGATAGCATCGAGCGCATCCTCGGCCGAGAACTTCTTCTTCTCGCACTCATCGGCCTTGGTCGAGACATCGCGCAGGACCGTGAGGATCGTGCCCTCGATGGGCTTGCGGACAGCCTGGAAGGCAACCTTGACGGCACGACGGAAGGCGAAGGCAATGTTGGCGGACGTAATAGGCTCGTCGGCAGAGACAAGACCCTCGGCCACGCCGCGCAGAATCTGCGAGGTGATGACTCCGGAGTTACCGCGGGCACCCATCAGGGAGCCGTGGGTGATGGCGCCGGCGATGGCCTCCATATCGGCATCGGCGGGAAGGGCGGAAAGCTCCTTGGTCACCGAGGCGAGCGTGAGCGACATGTTGGTGCCGGTGTCGCCGTCGGGTACGGGGAAGACGTTGAGCTTGTTGATCTCCTCGGCCTTGTCGGAAACGGCAGCCGCAGCGATCGGAAAACAGGTGCGAATGGTCTTTGCAATCATGGGTATTTGAATCTCCGTTTTCGGATGCTAGTTCAGACGGCTCTTGAGCGCGTCGATATGGATGCCGATCTTAAGGCTGGCGGGATCGATCTGGGCGATCTCCTGCAGGGTAAAGGCAACGGAGCTCGAAAGATTGTGGCAGACGGACTTCATGTTGACGCCGTTCTCGAGCACGACGTGAAGATCGACCGTAAGGCCGTTCTCGTCGGCGGAGACAAGCACGCCCTTGCGGAGGCGCTGACCGGCAAGCAGGCGCACGCTCTCGGCGCCCTGGAGCTGTTCGGCCATACCGACGACGCCATAGCACGTCATCGCGGCATAACCGGCAATATCGGCAATAACGTCGTTCGAGACGCTCAGGCTGCCGTTAATGGTCTCAGACACAAGAATCTCCTTATCTGGTGCTCGCGGCACCATCTCGTGGGAGCAATCATTGGAATATTCTACAACGACCGCGCCATGTTGAGGTGGCGGGCCTCGGGATTACATCCTCGACACGAAATGTTGATACGGTAACGTTCGCGAACAGCGATCGCGGCATGAAAAAACCCGCCGCATAAGCGACGGGTTTTACAACCTGGCTCCCCGGGTAGGACTCGAACCTACAACAGCGCGGTTAACAGCCGCGTGCTCTACCATTGAGCTACCGAGGAATTTAAAGCCCAACAGAAAGGGCTGAAAAATTCTGGCTCCCCGGGTAGGACTCGAACCTACAACAGCGCGGTTAACAGCCGCGTGCT